>NZ_PJAI02000043.1 GCF_002843355.2 Colwellia echini | reverse complement strand
GTGATAGCACCCGCAGTGCCATTAATCGCGTACGTGTTTACGCCATTGCCACCACTGATATTGCCAATAGAAGCCCCCGCATTTACCGTGAAGTTGTCAGTCTCCTCCCCCCCTTCTAAATTACCAAAATAATAAAATTCAATTCCGTCAACACCACCTTCATTAGTGCCGTTTATATTCCACGCATGTGTTACTGCACCACTTTCTTTTAGTGTATTACCATCACCTGCATCAGTGCTTTCACCATAAATTTTATCAATATTAGATATTTTTGATAAATCAACTGTTTGATTAGTGCCTGTTATGGTTAACGTATTGGTTTGACCAAATTTATAACCACCATCAATGTCGCCCACCAGATCTAAAGATGCGAGCATGATATTATCAGAACCGGTTTGAGTTTTTAGAGTACCCACACTCCCGCCAGAAATAGTTATTGTATCTGCCCATGCACCTGAATCAATTGAATCAATAACACCTGCGGTTACGGTTATATTATCCTCCCCCCCCCCAGCTTCAAGGGAATAAAGATCTCCGGCGATTTTAAATATATCTATGAACTTAGTGTCATCTGCCTTTAGGTTCTGAATATTACTAAAAGTAGAGTACACATCACCGTCACCAAAAACATCATCCTTAACAGACAAAATCCCACTATTATTGCTTGTTACATTCCAGTCATTCTCTGCAACTCTTCCGGTAAGAGTATTGGTGCCGAGGCCGCCGCCACCATCCACATTTATAACGCCGCTGGTGTCAAATATAAAGTTATCTGCAGAAGTGCCTCCAACTAAACTCGTAATTCCTGAAAATTCAAGGTTAAGGTTGGTATCGCTATCGCCTGCTTCAAGTACTAAATTACCTTCCTTTTCATCGGTAATATTCCAATTGATTGCTACATCAGGGCCAGTAAGAGATATTTCACCTCCAACCGACGTTGTGGCTGCTGTGCCATCAATGGTTACAAGGGTGGTAAAAGCACTTGTATGACTTATAGTAGCTTTGGCATTTTCACCTAATAGATTCACTTCTACTGTGCCATCATTAGCAAAGGTGTCATTACCTGCGCCGCCAGAGGTATTAATATCTTGACCTAAGCTAATATCAAAACCAGAAATACTTACTTCTCCTCCACTACCACCGTTACCATTTA
Organism: Colwellia echini; assembly: GCF_002843355.2. Classification (GTDB taxonomy): domain Bacteria; phylum Pseudomonadota; class Gammaproteobacteria; order Enterobacterales; family Alteromonadaceae; genus Colwellia; species Colwellia echini. The sequence goes on along the minus strand of NZ_PJAI02000043.1, from coordinate 3,767 downwards.
TAACGCCGATACCACCATAACTAACTAGCTGTTCGGTAATATTAACTTCATTAGCAGCACTAATCGTTATACCACCTCCTACACCACCATTTTCATTACTATTTCCAAGGTCGGCATCACCACCGGAGCTATTCATACTCGCATTAATATGAATATCACTAGTAGTAGACGTTAAACTAATTAAGGAACCATTACCGCCAAATTCAGAACCACCATTGGTATAATCGCCATCACTACCTATAGCTGACACAGCACCTGCTATCGTTATATCTGTTTCTGCAAGTAACGTAATAGTACCAGCGTTTTTTCCACCACTGTTACTGTTAGCAGCACCACCATTAGCTGTTAGCACACCGGTAGTAATTGATCCTGTATTTGCGGTAATACTAATAATTCCGGCGTTTTGCCCTTGATAGCCAGTCGTTATAATACTAGCTAATTCACTGGTAAAACTAGCGCCTTTTGCCTCAAAGCTCCCCCCATTGGTTTCAATGCTAACACCCGTTTTTATATTTACATCACCGGTTCCGTTAGTTACATACGTGCCAGAGCCATCATTGCCATGATCAGCATTTAAATTAAGGTTCAAGCGATCGCTGTCACCAGTCGTTATGTCTGCTTGAATATTGATGTCGTTATGGGCATTAAGGGTTAGCGTGGCTTGGCTAGTACCGCCATCACTAAAATTTAACGCGCCTAATAAGGTAATATTACCGGCGCCACCATCGGTAATAGCGGTGCCCGAGGCATTAAACACTACATCTTCTTCAGCATTACCACCAACTCCGGTTTCAATAATGATATTGGCGCCATCGGTTAGGCTGCCCTCTAATGTGAAAATACTCAGGTTTGAATCTCTACCAGCTGAATTCGTGAACGGGCTAGCTATTGATATATTATCGTCATCAATCGTAGCCCCACCAGAGATGGTAATGTTATAGGGGTCAATCAACCAGGTGCCGCTATCACCACTTATTGCGCCAACATTCACCGATAAATCAAGGTCAACCACTTTTGCTGAGGTTTCAACAAAGCCACCATTGCCATTTTCACTGCCGCCGGTAGCTGAAATACTGCCATAGGCTTTGGCTAAATCATTACCCCACAATATAACTTTACCGCCATCGCCATTGGTTAAGCCATTGGCACTAACTTGGGTGTCGCGACCTAAATAACTGGCACTGGCATTTCTAATGGCGCTATTTTCACCGCGGTAATCACCGCCTAGGTATACTTCACCCCCACCTTGATGACCACTGACATCAACAGAGGCGCTATCGAGTAAACCGACCTTGTCACCAAGAACTTTAACTACGCCGCCACTATTTTGCTCACCGCCTGTTGCCGAAGTAATACTAGTTTCGGTAAGTAAGGTAGTATTTTGTGCGTGCAGTTCAATTTCACCACGAACTTGGTTTTGGCTTGCATTGGAACTGTCATTAGAGCCATTGCTATAACTTGTATTAGCGAGTAACTGACCGCTGTTAGTTACGTTATCACCTAGCACTACAATGTTTGAGGTGGTGGTATTGGTTGATAAATTAAATTCTTCGGCAATATTTAGCGTAGTTTGCGTAGTAGATACATCAATGCTACCGCTGTTAATAACATCCGCGCCGCCACCTAAGGTAAAACTACCGTCACTATGTACCACAACGCTAGTAGCGTGTTCCATGCCGGCATTTACTGCTTGTGAGAATACGTCTTGACTGGTACTGGCGCTTAATAATACTCGTCCGCCTTGGGCGTTAATTTCGCCGCTGTTAATGACTGCAGCGTCTACGCCTAACTCGCTTTGTAGTACTTCTTTACTAACGCTTACGCCTAATAAACCGCCAGCATCAAAGGTTAATACTGCTTGCTTGCCTGCGGCTAAATTAACGGTACCAAGAGTTGCTTGAATAAACCCTTGGTTTTCAACCTGACTTCCTATAAGCGCAACATTACCACCAATAGAGGCATTAATAAGACCTTGGTTAATCACCGCGCCTTTATTATTACCATTAATATTTTCTAGTGCGTCAAAAACATAATCGCCATTTAAAAATGCTTGTGGATTAATATCTAGGCTAGAGGCAACTAAGCCGCCCACATTAATGATTGAGCTTTGAGTAAACACTATACCGTTGGGGTTGACTAAAAATACTTGCCCGTTGGCGTTAATATTACCGGCAATAGTTGAACCGTCAGAACTTAAAATACGGTTTAACGATATTGATTGGCTATTGGGTTGAATGTACTGCACACGTTCGTTTTTGTTAACGTTGTAACTGTCCCAATTTATTGCCATCTGTTGTGAGGTTTGGTTAATAATAGTACTATTGGTTAGCTTGGTTATATCACCACTACCGCCTACCACAGCGCCACCTTCGGGCCCAGCAACAGCGGTTTGCAATAAAGTAGGTAAGGTGTAAGTAGAAAAAGCCATGCACACAGACAACGCCGTACTAGAGAGCACTAAAGGTTTCGTCGCCCTTGCAGCAGCAATAACCTTGTTTGGCTTATTAACTGCAGTACGTTTATTGGCTCGACTTAACTTACTTGGCTTATTTGACTTCACTTTCATACCTACATCCTTACAACAAAAAAGTCGTTAACCTATTAATTGATAATAATTGCTAACGACTTGCTTTAACTGGCTTGACTTAACTGGCGCAATTTAATTGGCTTTTCTTAACCGACTTAACTTAACTATTTGAATTAATTAATGCTTGGCAATATTTAAGGTGTGCAGTCGGTGCAACCACCATCGGTTATTATCCAAGCGTGGTCGTCAAATAATTTTTTATGCGCCGCTTTCGCCGCAGATGAATATTGCACGTTGTCAGCGCCAAATTTAACACCATCAACCACGTTTTGTTGGCTCCACGCATTTAACACGGCGTCGTAATGAGTTGTTGACAGAGCAGAATCACGAAACAGTTCATGAAAGCCTGTGACTTGGCTTACTTGCCAAGCACTAATATCTTGGTCAAAAGGCGAATCTCGAAAGAGAGCATATAAACTTTCGACGCCACTGATATCCCAACTACCTATCGGTTGATTAAATACACTTTGAAAAAATAGAACATTCATTATTGTCACCGAGCTAACATCCCATTGGTCAAGTGGTTGATTAAAGGCTTTTGTGCGGGCAAACATATATTCCATATTTTCAACCTTACTCATATCCCAGTCATTCAGCGGCTGATTAAAAGTATCTGTACCTTGAAACATATAACGGGTATTGGTTACATTACTCATGTTCCACTTACCGACGGGCTGATTAAACGCTTTAGCACCGGAGAAAGTGCCAATCATTGAGGTAACCTTACTCACATCCCAATCACTGATATCTTGATTAAACTGTTCAGTTTCTTCAAAGGTAGATTTTAAGGTGGTCACATTAGATACATCCCAATCGCGGATATCACCATTAAATAGCGTGGCTAGACCAAAAGCCCTTTCCATATCAGTCACCAAACGAATATCAGGGCGGTCGCTGGCAGTACTCACCATATTTTCCGCTTGATAAAAGGCATAATACATAGAGCGCCAGGCAATATCGCCCCATTTCACAATCTCAACTAACTTGGTGTTATCAGAGTTATTATATTCAAAGTAGGTTTGCGGGAACGTACCGCTAATGGTTACTTTGTATGTACCCGGCTCGTCATAGGTGTGCGATGCATCGGCGGTAAGGTTTTCTTCAATCTCACTACCGTCACCCCAGTCAACACTGTAGTTATATGCATATTCAGTGCTACGGGTAGTTATAATAATTGTAT
>NZ_PJAI02000042.1 GCF_002843355.2 Colwellia echini | reverse complement strand
ACACCGCGAAACAATAATATACGTGCGATAATTACAAAACTTAATTACGTTTTAGAATACGTAATTGATGCACTAAACGTGAATCAAAAAATAAACTTTACGCAAATAACCCAATACACCTAACGCCGCAATAAGCGGAAATTTATTGTTGGCTAAAATTTGAAGCGAAGCGGAAAAAGCCAACTGTAAATTTTCCGTTTAATTGCCTTGTTAAGTGTTCTAGCACCAGAATAAATTCTTTAATAACTGCCATCACTATCTACAAGTTCTACTGGAATTTGATCTATCATTTGCCCAGTTTTCCAACCAGTCTTATGCAGGATTTCCTCTGATGTACCTTCTGGTATCATGAACCAATAGCAGTAAGTCATTTCGCCACTATTGCCAGTGTTTGCGTTAAGCTCAGCTCCCATCTCTTCCCAATCATCATCAGAAATTCCAAGATGACGAGAAAGAAGGCTATCAGGAGCTTTTATAAGTGTTTCAGTAAAAGTTCCTGTAGTACGCTCTTCTCTAACGGTTTCATGACAATAGGGGCAGTCAATTGGCTCTCGGCAAGCTCCACAAATTCCACCTCCACCGATGACAGTAACTGAAAATTCAGCTCCACATTTAGGGCATTCCTCATTCATAATAAATCTCCAAACGACATTAAGTGCCGCCTTTCATTCTGAATTAATCATCTCAACGTATAAAATAAACTCGATCTAAGATGAACACTTAACGCCCTGTTAACATGCAAAAAATTGTTGGCTAAAATTAGCGACGAAGGAGCAAAAGCCAACTGTTTTTTGTCCTTGTTTAACAGCTTGTTAGGCAACTTTTAACACCCCAACAATGCAAGAAACGATACCTGCAAATATAGGTAAAATAAAATGAATAAATACCCAGCTATAATACCTTGAGTCCGTACCAATATTTGGAGGAACAATTGAATACCAAGGTCTACTGTACTCTAGGGTATGTGAACCTGCGACTATAGCCTTGCGAGCTTCTTTTGCATCACGATAATTTGGTACGGAATAAATTAAGAATGCAACCAGAAAATATGCAGTTAAAACCAACAGAATTAAGAAAAAAGCGGATGACGTAAGGTTATCAAAGGTAAATCCCAATATTGCTCCTTTGCTTGGATTTAAACCAGAAAAGGCGGCAATAATTGTAATTGACGAAGATAACAGAAGGTTTCTTCGCTCTTGACGGACAAAATCATTATACGAACTTCGGATAACTTCATCTAGTTCTTGTACTTCGTTAGGGTTATAACGCTCTCTAGTTTCCGCCATGACTATCCTTAGTTGCCTAACGCCCTGTTAATGGGCAAAATATAGTTGGCTAAAATGTTGAGGAACGAAAACAGCCAACTGTATTTTGTCCTTATTTAACAGCTTGTTATACGAATTTACCACTTACCTGTTTTACATGCACTGATTAACTGCCTTACGGTAATAGGATCTTTGTTGGCAGCTATATGTTCGTCACGATATTTGATTTTCCGATAAAGGTAGATAAAACCCTTTAGGCAAGGTTCACACCTAAAGTATTTATTGAAATCAAAGTCCGTTAAATCAAGATTATATTTATTGTGGCATTGCTCAAATATCTCCCAAGCGTCATCTCCATCGATTTTTAAATCACCTAATAGTGTGGAGTTTTCTGATACCTTATCGAGAGATACATTAGCTTCATTTGAAACTATTAACTTGATTTCATCATCCATAATCGAGATTCGTATAACGCCTACTTAAGCGGAAAAAAACAGTTGGCTAAAATGTTGAACGGAGTGAAAACAGCCAACTGTATTTTTTCCGTTTGAAGTTCTTGTTATGTGCTTGATTTTATTGACCGATTAAACACTTAACTTACGCCAAAGGTTAACAAACCGATACGCGTTTAACAACCATTTACCGCCGAATTAACGCACCAACTTTGATTTGAGCCAACATATAAAACCGCTTGAATTTAAGAAGGTGTAATTGGCGAAAACACAGAGCAGCAAAGTAAAAATATAACAGGTGAATACAACGCGTTTAATAATTTTACATGGAGAAAACAGGCGGCACATAACGCCTCATTAAGAGGCAAAAAATTGTTTGCTAAAATGTTGAGGCACGAAACAGCAAACTGTTTTTTGTCCTGCTTTAATGCCTTGTTAGGTGTTTGAACTGATTAGAGTTTATGCCACCTAAACTTACCAAACCACAATAAAGTAATTGGCAAAGTCTTGCACGAAATTTTGCAGTAAAAACTGAGAAATTAGCGCACCAAAAAGTTAAATAAACTGCTTCGCTCAATTTTATGTAACACCGCGAAACAATAATATACGTGCGATAATCACAAAACTTAATGACGTTTTAGAATACGTAATTGATGCACTAAACGTGAATCAAATAATAAACTTTACGCAAATAACCCAATACACCTAACGCTTTGCTAATGGGCAAATTATAGTTGGCTAAAATGCGCGAGGTACGAGCCGCATCCAACTGTAATTTGTCCTGTTAAGCAACTTGTTATATGCAGCGGTAGTAATACCAAACACTACATAAACTGGCAGTTGCCGTAATATAAAAACCTATCCGTGAACTTTTACGCTACACGCGAAAGGCTGAACTAATTAATAGTGTTGCCACCTTTGAAAAAGGTAATAAAGGCAACGCTTATTAGTGAATTGCGCCAAACCGAATTTAGCGGAAAACACAAACTGCTTGTGTGCGCTAAAATTAAAATCAAACACCACACGTTAAAACACGTTGAGTTTGACGCGCAAAAACCGACATATGTACCAAACTATAAAACTTAAAGAATACTTTCTTGGAAAGCATATAACGCCCTGTTAACAGGCAAAAAATAGTTGGCTAAAATAGTGACGAAGGAACAAAAGCCAACTGTTTTTTGTCCTTGTTTAACAGCTTGTTATGCTTATTTGTATACATCTGGTTGATGTAATTCCATAAATGATTCAGGTGAGCTTAAAGATTTAAAACCAAACTGCTCGTAAAGGCTATGTGCATCCCTTGTAGCAAGTGCCATGCGTCGAATACCTTGCAAATTAGGGTGTTCAATAATTATTTTCATGAGCCACTTACTTAAACCTTTACCTCGATGATCTTTTGACACAAAAACATCGGAAAGGTATGCAAATGTTGCAGAATCTGTAACCATACGAGCAAAAGCAACTTGACTACCGGAGTCTGTAAAAACACCAAAACATAAAGAATTATTTATCGCTTTTTCCATTGTGTTTAATGGAATACCTTTAGCCCAATAAGAAGTAGATATAAAGTCATGTATGACCGTTATATCCATATCTTTTATATCTGAACTAGCTTTATAACCTGAAACCATCACCAACTCCTTTGATAAGCATAACGCTTTGCTAATGGGCAAATTATAGTTGGCTAAAATGCGCGAGGTACGAGCCGCATCCAACTGTAATTTGTCCTGTTAAGCAACTTGTTATATGCAGCGGTAGTAATACCAAACACTACATAAACTGGCAGTTGCCGTAATATAAAAACCTATCCGTGAACTTTTACGCTACACGCGAAAGGCTGAACTAATTAATAGTGTTGCCACCTTTGAAAAAGGTAATAAAGGCAACGCTTATTAGTGGATTGCGCCAAACCGAATTTAGCGAAAAACACAAACTGCTTGTGTGCGCTAAAATGAAAATCAAACACCACACGTTAAAACACGTTGAGTTTGACGCGCAAAAACCGACACACGCACCAAACTATAAAACTTAAAGAATACTTTCTTGGAAAGCATATAACGCCTCACTAAGAGGCAAAAAATAGTTGGTTATAATGTTTGAGGAACGAAAAACAACCAACTGTTTTTTGTCCTTTTGAGTGCCTTGTTAGCAGTGCAGTGGCCACTAAAAGAATAATGTGAGTGCTAAAAACAAAATTCCACCTAGTAAAACCCCAGGATGTTTACCTAGAAGGAGCTTAGCTTCATCTACTTTTTTAGGATCGTTATTAACTTCGATACGAATCGGCTTACTAAAGATATAAAAAGAAGTTGTAAGAATTGATATGAATGCAATATATAAAAATAGGCTTAATAATGGTCTCGCTCCGAAATCGGAAAAGCCAATGAGAGTAAATGCCCCTCCGATACACCAACCTAATTTGTTTATAGCTCTATTCATAGAAATCACCACGATATTGTCCGTACTGCTAACGCTTTGCTAAGGGGCAAATAATGGTTGGCTATACTGTGCGAGGCACGAGCGCGGCCAACTGTTATTTGTCCCGCTTGAGCAACTTGTTATATGCAGCGATGATTAATCCAAACACTACATAAACTGGCAGTTGCCGTAATATAAAAACCTAGCCGTGAACTTTTACGCTACACGCGAAAGGTTGAACTAAATTAATAGCGTTGCCACCTTTGAAAAAGGTATAAAAGGCAATGCTGATTAGTGCAAACACCAAACCAAATTTAGCGTAAAACACAACCTGCTTGTGTGCGCTAAAATTAAAATCACACACTACACTTTCAAACATATTGAGTTTGACGCGCAAAAACATAATCACGCACCAAACTATAAAACTTAAAGAATACTTTCTTGGAAAGCATATAACGCCCTGTTAAGGGGCAAATTGTAGTTGGCTATAATGTGAGCGGAGCGAAACAGCCAACTGTTATTTGTCCCGCTTGAACAGCTTGTTAGGTACTTGGTGACACTACCCAGAGAACTTTAGTTTCCTTGGGGAAAAACTCTAGTTCTAAACCACAAACCTCACCTTGTTTATTTAACATTGCCCAAGAAACACTGGTGTTTTCAAAGTTTATATCGGAGTCTAAATCTAAAGGCGAAAGATTATGTCCTAAGTTATTTAGCTCTGAAATAATACTTTCACATTGTTCAAAGTATTTATCTCTCCGCAATTTGTCATTAAGGTAAACTGAATTAATCGCTCCAGTATTTTTAACAAATTTTGGGTTTGTAACTTCTGCTATAGCTAGCGAAATTTTTGCCTCTAATTCTGATTTCAACTCTTTAAGAAGCTTTTGTAATTCTTCAAACGAAATACTTTTCATTTGCTTAAGGCTAAATTTATCATCCATGCTATAAAAGTACCTAACGCCTTGCTAAGCGCGCAAAAAATTGTTGGCTAAAATAGCGAGGAACGAGCAAAAGCCAACTGTTTTTTGTCCGTTTAAGCAACTTGTTATGTTGTTTTTCAGTTGCTTAGCTTATTTTTTAGTGTACCATTAAATATCTATTTTATAACGTTTGATTTTTCGAGCGTTCCAAATTGGGTAAAATGGCACTTATTAGTGATCTAAGTGGCGGTATTTTGTCTTTAGCTGTGTATCTTGCGTCTGTCTTTCCACTGGTTTGCACATTCTTAGGAGTAAAGGTTATGGATATATCTACAATGTTTGATTGGTGCGGTACGGTCCTGCGGGTTATTGCTAAAGTCTCAAATATTGTCACTGGAAAATGAACGGTTGCTTACCAATAGTACCGGAGGTTCAAATCCTCGAACCCGCACCACATTCTTATTGTTAGCTTTTTTAATGCTGCAACCAAAACTCAAATCATCACGAACAACATAACGCCTTGCTAAGCTGCAAAAACGGTTTGCTAAAATGGCGCAGCCAGCAAACTGTTTTTTGTCGGCTTGAGCGACTTGTTATATGTTACCTAACTTACGCGGTTACGCTAATAACCAAAAACAGATAAGTAACACATTTGTTAAAATTTAGAATTAAACCTGAAGAATTAACCAAGAAAAGAATACTTAATGTGAATTCATTCCCTGAACCTGAAAGTTTAATACCGTTTAATTACGCCCTACTTTAAATTCTTAACTACGTTTTAACAACGAATAATTTTAAGAATTTGAACTGACATATAACGCCTTGCTAAGAGGCAAAAAATTGTTGGCTAAAATAAGCGACGAAGGAGCA
>NZ_PJAI02000041.1 GCF_002843355.2 Colwellia echini | reverse complement strand
GAAAGCTATCCCGTCTAAAGACGGGGGTTTAAACCAACTCCTTCTGACGAATTAAGATAAAAACCATAAAGATACGACCTAAAATAGTAATTTTTGTCATTGTTATCTCTGCATCAATGGCGATTCAAGGTTACTCTAACGCTACTGTAGCATTTTGCTTATTCCGAATTCAGGTTAAGTATAGGCATTCTCAGTCTTAATGTGGGAAAAGTTTGTGATTGATTTATAGCTTACGCAATACCGATAGAAATCTAATACAAATTGAAATAATAAATAAGCCAACTTCATGTATAGGTGAAATAACTTGCTTTGCGCCTTGCACTCCATTACCTTAATTTACCTTAAGGAACCATACCCGTTATCATTCAAGATGCACTCTGAAACTCGGATCTTGATTGGAAACAGTTATATCTAATAACATCAAGGAACATATCTCTATGTATTTATTTGAAAACCTCATCTCAAGCCCTGCGCTTTGGATAACTATCGTCATTTTGTATACCCTCAAAAAAGGTATTCACTTTGTCCCACAAAACCGTGGTTATGTCATTTATACCTTAGGTAAATACAGTAAAACATTATCAGCAGGTTTAAACTTTATAGTACCTTTTGTACAGTCAGTTGCTGCTGATCGTAATTTAAAAGAGCAGTCATTAGAAATTATGTCTCAATCGGCTATTACTAAGGATAATATTACCTTAGATATTGACGGTATTTTATTTATGAAAGTCACTGATGCTGCAGCTGCAACTAACAACATTACTGATTATAAAATGTCAGTTACTCAATTAGCTATGACAACTATGCGTAATGCTATTGGTTCTATGGAGCTTGATGAATGTTTCCAAAATCGTGACTTAATTAACGCCCAAATTTTAGGCTCTATGACCGAAGCCACAGCACCTTGGGGTGTTATGGTGACTCGTTACGAAATTAAAGACATTACGCCGCCGCAAAGTATCCGTGAAGACATGGAAAAACAAATGACGGCGGAACGTGAAAAACGCTCTGTTATTTTAACTGCACAAGGGGTTAAAACCGCCGCAATCACACAAGCGGAAGGCCATAAGCAAGCACGTGTTCTTGATGCTGAAGCGGCAAAAGCTGAACAAGTTCTTGCAGCTGAAGCGTCTAAAGAATCGCAAATTTTAACTGCAGCGGGTAAAGCTGAAGCAATTCGTTTAGTGGCTATTGCTGATGCGGATGCATTAGAAGTTGTTGGTAAAGCAGCTAATACTGAGCAAGGTCAAGCAGCGGTAACGTTAACTTTGGCACAAAATGCCATTATTGCTCATCAAGCCATTGCCAAAGAAAGTACTGTTGTCCTGACCGACGGTAAAACAGGTGACAATATTGCCAATACAGTAGCGCAGGCCATCGCGGTTTCAAGTAGCTTGAAGGTTTAATTATTAAGAGATCAATATGCAGAATTTTTTGGAAAATCATCAATTTATTTGGTACGCCATTGCTGGTTTAAGCTTGATTATTGAATTAGGCATAATGGGCTTAAGTGGACCATTACTCTTCTTTGCTATAGCAAGTGCTGTTACGGGAATATTAGTAAATATTGGCTTGATTGACGGCTGGCAAAGTGAAATTTTAATTGTTGGTATTTTATCTGCAGTTATCACCTTAATACTGTGGAAACCCTTAAAAAACATGCAGCAGTTACGCAGTCAAACCGATGAGTCTAGCGATATGATTGGCTTGAAAGTTCCCGCAAGTAGTGAAATTACTACAACAGGAGGGACTATTCGTTATTCAGGTATCGATTGGCAAGCACGTTTAGCAGAGGATGCTGCTGGTATCGTTGGCAATGATCTAAATAGTGATGTAATTAGTGACAAAAGTCAGTGTGTGATTGTTGCTGTTTCGGGTACTACTATGTTGGTTAAGGCTTTATAACTTTACACAATAAGACATATAGTACTTTAGAAGATAAAAAAGCGATGTTATTGCACTTAGTATGAGTGCGGTAACATCGCTTTTTTGTCATGGCTAATAATATAATTAGAACAAGACGTATTAAAGATAATCGCCTAATATTTGACCATATATTTGCGATTTTAATAGACCGATTAATTATTAGAATGAGTAAAAAGCATTTTAACGCGTAAATACGTTAATTAATAAAATATAATTTAATATAAATATCAATGGCTTGGTGTTTTTATGGCGTTATTTGTATGTTTTTTGTTAAAAAATGTAGCAAATCCGTAACTTTGTGTGTATTGTTTTTGAACAGCTATTTTGACAGCGCTGTCAGTTAAAATGACAGCGCTGTCTTAAAGGTTGTAACAGTTTGCGCCAATGATTTATAGAGTTTATAAAAAATGGATTTTGGAAACTAGCATAGTTAAAAAGCTTTGCTAGGTAGGCTGACATGTTGGCAAAAATTTAAAAATCCTAAAAAAAATAACCTAATAAAAGCCAGTTTACTGGCCACCAAACTGAGGTAAATATGAAAAGATTATTAACAGCATGCGCAGTAACGGCCGCTTTAGCTTCACCACAAGCATTGGCTTCAGCACCAGGTCAGCCAACTCTTACAGAACAATATGCAAATTACAATGGCAAAGGCTTTGTTACAGTTTCTGGCGAAGCAGGAGCTTATAACTCACTCGTTACACGTGTTGATATTGTTAACTTACCTGTGACCTGGACTCCAGCTTGGACTGGTGATGCAGCAACATCATGGCAAGTACTTGTTAATGGAGAAGTTGCCGTTTCGGGCACTGGTGCAGGTGGTAGCGCAATAGTTCCAATTACAAGTGGTGGTCTAAAAGAGATCATTGTACGTTTATGTAATGATGATGGTTGTGTTGATAGTGCTGCTGATCAGGCCGTTATTTCGGATACTGATGGCTCACATTTAATGCCACTTGGCGAGCAAGTTGACCCTGCAAATACAAACTACGCACAATCTAAAGATCAAATTGTTGGTACATATTTTGTTGAATGGGGTATTTATGGCCGTCAATACTTTGTTGAAAATGTACCTGCTAATAACTTAACACATATCATATACGGCTTTATCCCAATGTGTGGTGAAAACAAATCACTTAAAGATGGCAATGCATCTGGCTGGAGCGTTCTTCAAGCTGATTGTGCACAAAGTGAAGATTATGAATTAGTGATTCATGATATGGGCGCGGCTTTTTGGCGTCAAAATGGCGCTGTTAAAGCCATGAAAATTGATGGAACTGCTGTAGGTTATGGCGAAGTTGGTATGGGTAACTTTGGTCATTTAATGGCGCTTAAGCAAGGTAACCCACATCTTAAAATACTTCCTTCAATTGGTGGTTGGACACTTTCTGACCCATTCTTCGGTTTTACAGATAAAGCAAACCGTGACACATTTGTTGCTTCCTCTAAAGAATTTTTGAAAACATGGAAATTCTTTGACGGTATTGATATCGACTGGGAATTCCCTGGTGGTGGTGGCGCACAAGCGTCATTAGGTGACCCAATAAATGACGGTCCAGCTTATGTTGCTTTAATGCAAGAACTTCGTGCAATGCTAGATGAACTTTCTGCGGAAACTGGTCGTGAATACGAACTAACGTCTGCAATTGGTGTAGGTTGGGATAAAATTCAAGATGTTGATTATGCCGCAGCGGCAGAGTACATGGATAACATCTTTATGATGTCATACGACTTCTACGGTGCGTGGGGCAGTGAAACAGGACATCAAACTGGTCTTTATTGTGGTGCTCATATATCAGCTGATAAATGTGCGGGTACAGGTGAATTTGGTCCAACAACAGTTACCGATAAAACCAAAGCAGGGAACTTAGGACGTGACTCTTATGCTCCTGCAGGTATGCCAGAGTATACAGTATCTAATGGCACACGTTTATTATTAGAACAGGGTGTACCGGCGCATAAATTGGTTGTTGGTGCAGCAATGTATGGGCGTGGTTGGACTGATGTTCAAATGGTAAATGGTAGCCCAATTGGCGCTGTAGGTAACCATGTAGACAGTTCGGAGAACAACCCATTAGTTGCTGAAGGTGGAGAAGGAACTTCGGTTGATGAAGAAGCATGGGCATGGGAAGCTGGTATCATGGATTACCGTGGTGCACTTAAATTCTTAGCAGCAAATACCAATGCTAAGTATGTTTGGGATAGCCAAGCTGAGGCATCATTTATTTGGGATGAAGTAAGTAATACATTAATAACCTTAGATACGCCACGTTCAATTGAAGCAAAAGGTGTATACATACAAGAGCAAGGTTTAGGTGGAATATTCTCTTGGGAAATTGATGGTGATGGTGGTACTACAGCAGAGCGTACCCTCAATGCGATGAATAAAGCAGTAGGTAATGTTGAAGGAATTACGGATTGGGGAGTAACGCCAACACCAACTCCGACTCCGACGCCAACACCAACACCAACACCAACGCCGACGCCAACACCAACACCAACTCCGACGCCAACACCAACTCCGACGCCAACACCAACTCCGACGCCAACACCAACTCCGACGCCAACACCAACTCCGACGCCAACACCAACTCCGACGCCAACACCAACTCCGACGCCGACTCCTACACCAACGCCAACGCCGACGCCGACACCAACTCCGACGCCAACACCGACGCCAACACCAACAGAAACGCCGTGGGTTGGTGGTCAAACAACAGTAAGTAATGGTGATGTGGTTTCTTATAACGGTTCGTGTTTTGTTGCGCAAAATAACCCAGGTGTTTGGGAAGCACCTACATCCGCTTCAACTTGGTTCTGGACTGAGGTTTCGTGTTCTGGTGTAACGCCAACACCAACACCAACTCCGACGCCAACACCAACTCCGACGCCAACACCAACTCCGACGCCAACACCAACTCCGACGCCAACACCAACTCCGACGCCAACACCAACTCCGACGCCAACACCAACTCCGACGCCGACGCCAACTCCGACGCCAACACCAACTCCTAGTGAAAGCGCATATGTTGCGGGTACAACTTATGTTGCAGGTGAAGTTGTTAGTAACGTTGGAAATATGTACCAATGTGATATAGCCGGATGGTGTTCATCAGCGTCTGCTTATCATTACGCGCCAGGAACAGGTAGTGCGTGGACAAGTGCTTGGTCATTAATAGAATAGAAAAATAGAGCTATAGCGACAGAGCCAACATCAGTAATAAGGATGTTGGCTCTGTTTTATTTTGGAAGATCACATAAAGGAATCGTCGTATGAGAGTATTTGCATTGAGCATTTTATTGCTTTTTTTACCTCTGTCGGTGATTGCGAAGGATAATATATTTTCTGGAACATGGAAGCTCATTTCAGGTGAGTATATTAATCATAAAGGGCGTTTAGTAAGCTACGAAGAGCTTAATTTACACTCATTAAAAGTAATAACCAATACTCACTTTAGCTTTGTTACTATGTCTGGAGATAAGTTTTGGAGCTCTGGATCCGGAACTTTCGAATATACAAATAGTGAGTATATTGAATCACCTTTATATACATCCTTTAACTCCCCAGAGGGCAAAAAATACGTATTCAAATATAAAATGGAAGCTGAAATCTGGATCAGTTCTAGATGGGAAAATGACAAACGCTTAGAGTATGAAGTTTGGCAGAGAGTTATTGATTAATATGAAAAAAAGGTATCCGTTTTATCGGGAGAAGAAGGAAAAAGAGTAATTATTTTAACAATATTTGATACAGAATCCACCATCGAAATTCTTGATTAAGTAGGGAGATTACTAATTTAATCTTCTAGTATAAATGTCTAGCTTAAGTTTCTACCTTCAATTATCAGGCTTAAACCAAAGGTTAGGCCTTTTTTTATGTGCCATACCAATCTGATTAAGCTCTTTTTAGTTTATACCAATTTGATTAAGTTTCTTCTCAACTCAGAGCTATATTCGATACTCATTAACAAGGCAAATTTGTTTCGGTTTAGTCATTCTAAATCAAATAAATTTAACGATGTTAGTGGGTATCGAGATAGCTCCCAGAGGGCGATTTTAAAAGGTTTACAAGCTGCGTTATTGATTTTGACAAGGGAATAACCATTCTCTTCAATCAATGCCTTGCTTTTAAACCTTTTAATTCTCGCTG
>NZ_PJAI02000040.1 GCF_002843355.2 Colwellia echini | reverse complement strand
CAAAACGTGAATCAAAAAATATACCTTACGCAAATAACCCAATACACCTAACGCCTCATTAAGAGGCAAAAAATAGTTTGCTAAAATAAGCGACGAAGGAGCAAAAGCAAACTGTTTTTTGTCCTGCTTTAATGACTTGTTATGTGTTTTTGTACGCAAGTATCTGAATGCTATCAGTTGTTTGCTTGACACAAAACTTACCAACTTTATCTAAACTCTTATTGATTAGCCCAATTGTTTCACTTGGAGCCAATATATTTAACCATTCAATTTCTTTGTAATCATAAAAGCCTTTAGGATAACCGCTAATCATTGACTCCATTGAACTGGCGTAATAATCAAAATTGAATTCTAAATCCTTATCGAGTCGGAATGATCTAATATCGATATCCCAAACTAATTTAACGGTTGCATTTGCACCATCCAAATTCAAATTTGATAGTAAGTTTAATAATTTAACCCACTTAGCATTAGACATTAATGAAACATCAAAACTATTTACAATTGAATCAGTTTTATTTCTCGCGGAATCTAATTTATGCACAATACTTCCGAAACACATAACGCCTCATTAAGAGGCAAAAAATTGTTTGCTAAAATGTTGAGGCACGAAACAGCAAACTGTTTTTTGTCCTGCTTTAATGCCTTGTTAGGTGTTTGAACTGATTAGAGTTTATGCCACCTAAACTTACCAAACCACAATAAAGTAATTGGCAAAGTCTTGCACGAAATTTTGCAGTAAAAACTGAGAAATTAGCGCACCAAAAAGTTAAATAAACTGCTTTGCTCAATTTTATGTAACACCGCGAAACAATAATATACGTGCGATAAACACAAAACTGAATTACGTTTTAGAATACGTAATTGATGCACTAAACGTGAATCAAAAAATAAACCTTACGCAAATAACCCAATACACCTAACGCTTTGCTCAGCGGCTAAGTACAATTTGCTATAATGCGCGAAGCGCTAGCAAACTGTACGTGTCCGTTGAAGCAACTTGTTATGTTTATGTACCTCACTTTATTTTAACGTAGCACAGAGGCTTACTATCAACACCGAATTCATATTCTGATATTGACGCAATCGTTTTCATACCACCAACAGAATGAATACAACCCTCTTTTGATTTCATCTGTACGTAAAGGTAGTTTTTCCCATTAGAACTCAATATACTGTAAAGTTTGGCATCACCTGCCATACACATAGCAGAGCCAACTTTATGAACCTCACCATCTTTCTTCACAACAAGAAAATTCTGATATGAACTGCCGGCGACAAACTGCCCAACTAGCTCATTACTTCCGTCATTGTCAAGATCGTGGAACGCTACCTTGTAGTGATTTTGAGGATTATCTTTATAATAGAAAGTTTTAAAGTTACTCGGAATATCTATAACTTTATATCCATCACTTGCCTCTGATTTTGAAGATAACTGTTCACAAATTGATTCCGCACATAGACAATTAGAAAAAAAAGTTAAAAACACGATATAAATATACCTCATAGGATTTCCCCAAAAGATTAGCCTGAAATAAACATAACGCCTAATTAACAGGCAAAAAATAGTTGGTTAAAATAAGCGACGCAGGAGCAAAAACCAACTGTTTTTTGTCCTTGTTTAATTTCTTGTTAGGCATTTGGTTGCTTGATTAGATGAATAGCTTTCCAGGTCAGAAATATCGTAGCTAACCTAACAGCTTCACCTGCGCCTTTAGAGCATGCAACATCAAAAGCTTTATTTTGAACTGGCTCCCAATCAAACTTAAAACCACTAAGCTCTTTTATTGTTACTTTATAATCGTGTTTATGTGCGTAATTATTTCTAATGTTATTAATTGCTTTGAAAGCTGAAAAATATTTTTGATCAATTAAACCCATCGCTAACGCTAAATCTACTTTTAACTCAAACGAACGTGTACGTTTAAATAATGCTTGTGGGGTTTGTAAATTACTTGAAATTAACGTCTCAAGAATTTTCTCAATGAAAATGTGACCTTTAAGGATAGGAGATATTTCTTCTTCATCAAAGATAAGCCTTTCCATTGCATGCTCATCTAACTCGTCAAAAGAAAGTGTATCAAAACTCAATGCGATCTCCTTGAATGCCTAACGCCCCATTAAGAGGCAAAAAATTGTTGGCTAAAATGTTGAGGAACGAAAACAGCCAACTGTTTTTTGTCCTTCTTTAATGCCTTGTTAGTTGTTGATAGCTAAACACATTTAACTCACCAACAACACTAAAAATTAATTAATGGAAGTGAGTATTTAAAAACACCACCGCAACTTAGCCACTGAATGCGAACTTTGAGCCGTTTACAAAACTACTGATTATATTTACCAACAAAAGTTAGGCGAAAACTGTGTAAACAAAAACACTAAAGCCAACGAGTAAATTGAAAGTAGACACAAGAAAGGAAGGAAACAAACACCAATCCTTTGATGTGAAATACCGCACGATTAAACTAAATTTACTCGAACAAGTTGCGGCAACTAACGCCACGCTAAGCGGCAAAAAATTGTTGGCTAAAATTAGCGAGGAACGAGCAAAAGCCAACTGTTTTTTGTCCGTTCTTTAGCGCCTTGTTAGGTTTTCTTTACCCGTAATAGACAGGTAATAACCTTGCCTTAAAACCTTCAGCGTAAATCCACCATTTAGCACCTACATCATCAGTAAGTTGATAGAAATTAAGCTCGTTTTCAAGGTAATTAGAATCTAATACACTTGCCGCGAGTTCATTCGATTGTTCCAATTTTACAGGAGCTAATAGGCGAAATGAAAGACACATTGAATCAACGCCATAAAACTCTAGTTCTATTTCACCATCATCTTTGGTTCCAATATCACCATTAAATTTAATTAACAATGACCCCGTAACATCGGATTTCTCTACTGATATATTTTCTACATCAGCAGGACCTTTGAGTTTGGAAAGATAATCGTTGATTTGCTCCAATTCCATCTTGAAAACCTAACGCCTCAATCAGAGGCTAAAATCAGTTGGTTAAAATTAGCGACGCAGGAGCAAAACCAACTGTTTTTTGTCCTGCTGAATTGACTTGTTAGCTGCCCGTACCGACAGACAGTTTTTTCATATGTTGAGCTAAGCTTTGCGCATCTAAGTCTGAGGAGTTTAAAAGTGCATTATAAACTCCTGATTGGTCCTCAGGTTTTCTTTGCTGCCCAAGTTTTAATTTGCATTCAATATCTGATATTTCTATTTTAAATCCAACAATACCAGATAATAGTTTATCTCTAAATTCATCAGTTATTATGTCTCTTTTTACCAGTAAATCCGGCTCGTATTTATTAACAACCTCTTCAACAGCCTCCAGAGTTTGAGTGTCATTTAAAAGAGAAACCTTTCCATATACATGCACCGCAGAGTAATTCCATGTAGGTACTCCGGGTGATTGGGCGTACCAACTGGGTGATATATAGCTATGTGGCCCCATAAATATTATTAAGACATCACTCCCATCAAGTTCTTTCCAATGTTTATTGGCTCTAGCACAATGGCTATAAAGAACACCTTTTTCACCTTCATCATTACGTAATACGAATGGGATATGTGTTCCTGTGAGCGAACTAGTAACAATAACCCCAAACCCGAACTCACTAATAAAGTTATGGGCTATAGATATATCATCTACTTTAATATTACTCGGGATATACATAGTGCTCCATTGCCATTAAGGCAGCTAACGCCGCATTAAGAGGCAAAAAATTGTTTGCTAAAATGTTGAGGCACGAAACAGCAAACTGTTTTTTGTCCTGCTTTAATGCCTTGTTAGGTGTTTGAACTGATTAGAGTTTATGCCACCTAAACTTACCAAACCACAATAAAGTAATTGGCAAAGTCTTGCACGAAATTTCGCAGTAAAAACTGAGAAATTAACGCACCAAAAAGTTAAACAAACTGCTTTGCTCGATTTTATGTAACACCGCGAAACAATAATATACGTGCGATAAATACAAAACTGAATTACGTTTTAGGATACGTGATTGATACGCAAAACGTGAATCAAAAAATATATCTTACGCAAATAACCCAATACACCTAACGCCCCACTAAGGGGCTAAAAATTGTTGGCTATAATACCGAGCGGAGCGAAAGTAGCCAACTGTTTTTAGTCCCGCTTAAGTGGCTTGTTATGTTGCTTTTATATGTAATTAAACGAAATATCACAATTTAATTTTGCCAAAACTTTAACACATTGTTTTGAGATATCGTTACCAGAGCCATTAAAATTATCCGATACTGGAATATTTATAACGATAAAATAATTTTTAGGTTGAATTGAACCTATTGTAGATAGGATATTTTTAATACCGCCTAAATCTTTAATTAGTTCTAATAATGCATCGCCCCAAAATTCATCTTTTGAAAGCTGCTTAGCTAAGTAAACTTGATTCTCTTTGAACTTATTTTTTAAACCGTGAGGCTCACCAATAGCATTAGCTTCGCTCATAACTCTAAATTGATTAGCTAATTCATAGGGGTCTGAGTCAAATCCCCAAAATTTAAGTCCAACACTGCGTTGGTTCCAAAGATCACTCATATTAAAATTCACCAAACCCCTAAGGCAACATAACGCCTAATTAACAGGCAAAAAATAGTTGGCTAAAATAGGTGAACGTAGTGAACAAAAAGCCAACTGTTTTTTGTCCTTGTTTAATTTCTTGTTAGGTATGAGCACACCTTTTACACTTATTAAGTGTATTTAACTTACTATCATGAACTAAATATATTCCTCTTTTCATGATCATATGCCAATCCTCATCGATATCAGAGGCAACATCTGAGCCACATAATACAGCTGCACGTAGAATATAAAGCTCCTTGTCTTTAGCAACAGTAAGACATTTAACCCTATGGGCTGTGTATGATTTCCCAACACAGCCCCAATAATATTTGATTTTTATTTTTTTAGAATTAGACCACTTTTCAATAGTCTCTTTCTGAAGTTTGTTACGGTTTGAACTGATTTTATTTTTATTATTACGTTCAAGTAGCTCTGCGAAAATTTCATTTAACTCTTCGACTTCATCAAATGAAATTGTTCTAAATGGATTAGCAGAAGACTGATTCCACCTCCCACATGATCTTTCCCACCTATATGATATCGGCATAGCTAATTCTCATACCTAACGCCTTGCTAAGCGGAAAATAATGGTTGGCTATAATCGCGAAGCGATGGCCAACTGTTATTTTTCCGTTTAAGCAACTTGTTATATCCGTTCATTTAAGTCGGAGCTTTTCATTTTATCCACTAAATATGGTGCAAGATTAGCTGTTAAATTTTTTAGCATTTCAAGTTGCCATTCTTGACAATAAGGTGAAATCCAGACTTCATTTATCATCGATTGTAAATTTGAATTGAAACTAATAATTTTTGGTAACGAATTGGGGTCGATTTTAACAGGAGGATTAGTCGCTGAGAGTTCGCCTTCTGGTAAATACATCAAAGATTCGTTCACAGAAAAACGTACCTCAGATTCAGAAGAATAAGCCAATGCTTTTGAATTTAATAATTTTATATGACTTTGAAGTTCTTCGGTGTCGTCAAAAGTATCACGGTAAATAACTTCGTTATAATCAAATCCATAGTCTCCCCAAACAATATGCTCTTTAACCTGACCGACGGTTGATTTTATTACTACACCAAGCCTTGATTCTCCAAGATATGAGAACCACAAAGACCTACATTCATGTTCTTTACCTGTCCAACAGCTAATGTAGTATGATTTTCTAAGTATATTTATAAAGTAAGATGCACTTTCTAGAATATTTCCTTTACCATCTAAACTACCATTCTGTTCTAAACGCTTAAGCATTAATGATATTTCTAGCTGATCAGCGGCAATCTCTACTTGCGTAAATTTTATAGTTTTCGTTAATAATAAGTCTAAATATTTATCTAAGCTCAAATAGCGCCATATTACTTTTTCATTCGGTGGTCGTGGCGGATTACCAAGCATAAAGATTACCTTTGAGGATATAACGCCCAAATAAGGGGCTGATAACTAGTTGGCTATAATGTGTAGCGAAGCGAAACCGAGCCAACTGTTTGCAGTCCCGCTTAATTTTCTTGTTAGGTATTAGTTTGCCTATTTGCCAAATCTGGGTATATGAGGTGGGCTAAAATAAACCCGAAACCTGACGTTCCCAAAAAAACGATAGGCATTAAAGAGTTTGCTGGTAAACCAATAGCAAAGTGATAAACAAGCCCAACAAACCCCGTACTTAACCCCATAGCAATAACCATAAAGATTAAATTCACATTTTTACTCATAGGTAATTGGGTGGTTGATTTAGCTGTTTTAAAAAGCTTATTAACTACAGCAAGGACTGGCGGTCCTCCTAAGCCAAATAAAGCAATAGGCAATAATGATGGAGGCATTGGAAATCCAACCTCTTTATTCGCTAGTACAAGGGTTTGGACAACACCAGCGATAATACCAATTAAGATCCCGAGCCAATCACTACGGTTCAAGTTATGCTTCATAAATACCTAACGAGCTTGTAGAATAACTCATTTTTATGTTATTTATTAATAAAAATACTCTAACTGGATTATTTTCTTTTAACAATCAAAAACGTTTACGTTTTTGGCGATTTAATTTTTTACATCGTTAATTCATTGAAATAGCTAATTGGTGCTTAATAATTCAGTGTAATAGCGGTTTATATGATGTGTAGTTGGGCTTTTAACCCTTAATGCAGGTTGTTTCTTAACTTTTCAATATTATGAACAAGGCAATACAGTTGCCATTGGGTGTTTACTTTTTCTTGACCGCGTAAGGTCAATTTATTCATGCCTTTATTGACAGTAATATTGCCAAATACAGGCTCGATAGCACCTAATCGCTTACTGTATTGTCGTCGTCCTATTGGGCTATCTATTTTGACTTTCATTTTGTCAATGTAGCTTAGCCTTTTACCCGAGCCACATTGTTTAAACTGAACTTGCCGTCCTGTTTTTATTGGCGGTTTTCTCATGCATTGCTGTTGCAGTGGGCAACTT
>NZ_PJAI02000004.1 GCF_002843355.2 Colwellia echini | reverse complement strand
CAAACCATCACCATCACGGGTAGCAATGATGCGGCGGATATCACAGTTACTGCAACAGACACAAGCGTGACTGAAGATGATGCGAGCAATAACACAGCGACAGGTACTATTTCAGTATTTGACGTAGATACCGGCGAAGGTACGTTATTGAGCAGCACTGCGAGCTACGGCACGGTTGTGGTTGATGGCACAGGTGTATGGGAATACAGCTTAGATGACAGCAATGCTGCGGTACAAGCGTTACCAGACGGTGAAACCTTAACAGATACGATCACCTTTACTAGTGATGATGGCACCACTGAGACACAAACCATCACCATCACGGGTAGCAATGATGCGGCGGATATCACAGTTACTGCAAGTGACACAAGCGTGACTGAAGATGATGCGAGCAACAACACCGCAATAGGCACCGTGTCTGTTAGTGATATTGATACCGGTGAAGGGACTTTAGTGAGCAGTACTGCGAGCTACGGCACGGTTGTGGTTGATGGCACGGGTGTATGGGAATACAGCTTAGATGACAGCAATGCTGCAGTGCAAGCACTACCGGCAGGCCAAACCTTAGTTGATACCATCACTTTCACCAGTGACGATGGCACCACTGAGACACAAACCATCACCATTAACGGTACGGACGATGTGCCAACCATTTCAGGTGATTTCACTGGTAGTGTGACAGAAGATGAGTCATTCTTATTAAGCACCAGTGGCGATCTTAATGCTAGTGGCGGTGATGCAGGTGAAAACAACTTCCAAGAGGCTAGCTTATCGGGTACATACGGCCAGTTAGCGGTGAGCGCTAATGGTGGCTGGGAGTACATTGCGGATAACGGCAAAGATGTTATTCAGGGTTTAACTCAAAATCAAACGTTGACCGATAGCTTTACGGTATTTAACGCCGATGGCGTGACTAGTGAAACGGTGATTATAACTATTCATGGTACGGACGATGTGCCAACCATTTCAGGTGATGTGACGGGTAGCGTTAAAGAAGATGACACAGCTATCTTAACTACCAATGGAAAACTTATTGCTGATTATGGCGATGCAGGTGAAGATAAGTTTATCGCAGAAAACTTAAATGGTACGTATGGTAGCTTAGTTATTACAGCAGATGGTAGCTGGACCTACAGTGCTGATAATAGTCAAGGTGATATTCAAGCATTGAATGATGGTGACACCTTAACAGAAACATTTATGGTGACCAACGCGGATGGTGTTACCACTCAAACGGTCACTATCTCTATTAATGGTACAGATGGTGATCCTGTAGCTGTTAATGATAATGGAAGCTCTTTAGTTTCAGGAGGGTTTTATGCTTCGTATTACTCATATCATGAAGCTGTTGAAGGTGAAAACTTAGATAATCTATCTACTATTCGTAATTATATGGAAAATAACAATCCTGATGCTAACTTTATTGCGACAGAGTTAAATTACGGTGAAATAAATGGTGATTTAGGTAGGGGAATGAATTTACAAACATTCTTAGGAGAAGATGCACAAACATTATCTACAGACCCTGATAACAGTAGTGATGCTATTTTACATTTTAAAGGGCTCATAGATTTATCAGAAGGCGTCTACAACTTTCAAATACTGGCGGATGACGGTTATGTAATATTAATTGACGGAGAAGAGGTTGCTGTTGTTGATAAGATCCAATCACCAACGGCCACGACTCATGAATTATTTACTATTACCAATAATCCTGATGGTAGCAGCCTACATGACATTGAGATCATTTATTGGGACCAAGGTGGAAGAGCTGTATTCCAAGTTGAATTGAGTAACCCTGTTGATGAAACTCCTTTTGGCGTGGTTACTTATTCTTTACTGAATGGTGAAAACTTTCCTCTATTAAGTAATTATGGATATACAGCCCCTGAAGATAACAATTTCATTGTGGATTCAGATGTTCTGCTATCTAATGACACCGATGCAGAAGAGGATACGTTAACCGTAGTTGATGTTGGTAATGCTAGTAACGGTGCAAGTGTTTCGTTAGTTGATGGCATTGTTACATTAACACCAGCTGAAGGTTTTGTTGGATTTGTAACATTTGATTATACTATTTCTGATGGTGTAAATACCGATGTTGCCACGGTTACCGTTGAATTTACGCCTGGCATAGACACACTTGATGATAGTTACAGTTTTGCAGCTTCAACTACCATCCCTGATACTGATATTACTGAACTTGCTAAAGGTACAAAGGATGAATCAGTTACTAAAACTTACAGTTTCGGTGAGGCTTATGCAGGTCAAACTATTCAGGTAACTTTAACTACTGAAGTAATAGGTGGTTGGGATTCAGGCGACAATAAAGACTTCTTTTCTATTAGCGGCAGTGAAGGAAATAATCAATATTATACATACGATAACAGTGATGATACCGATGTGCCTAGTGGTGGAACTATCATTTATGAGGTGGTATTAGACAGTAATGGTGAGGCCAATGTAACCTTTACCGCTGAAACTACAGCTGATAATGAAGCTATTAATATAACAGATATAACTGCTACATTAGTACCAACTAGTTTTATTCTTGATGTATTAGAAAATGATCCAAATACTGATAAGTTGAGTATTGAAAGTGTGGAAGAGCCTGTAGATGATAATGGAATTTCATTAGGTACTGTTGAAATTATCAATGATACGCAGATTAAATTTACTCCTACAACCAGTGGTATAAATCAAGATGTTAGCTTTAGTTATACGGCAACAGACGGTATTACAAGTGACTCAGCAACGGTATCGGTATCAGTTAATGGTGATATCAGACAACTCGAAGATAAACTAACCTTTAAGCGCGGTACCGATTTAGAGGAAAATGAATACAGTTTAGGTACTGCAGATGATGGTATCGACTTAACTAAAGAATATGATTTTGGTGAAGATAACGCTGGTAAAACAATCATTTTAACTTTCGACACAACAGCTCATGGCAGTTGGGACTTAAATGATAATGGTAGTCCTCAAGACTACTTGAATATTACCATCAGTAACGATGGTAATGACGATATCGTTGAGTCAATAACATATGATTCAAGCCTAGTTGGTAATGAAGGTGATAGTGCTGACGCGGATCAAAGTAACTCGTGGCATAAATCTTATAGCTATGAAGTTGTATTAGATGAAAATGGAAAAGTTAATATTGATTTTGATGGTTACATGTCTGCAAGTGATGAATACATCGACATTACTAATCTACAGGCAACATTAAATAGCACTTCTGATTTATCAGTAAGCTATAACTCTGAACTTATTTCTGGTGAAGGTATTGATACTTTCATTTGGTCTGACAGTGACACAGGTACTGACCATATCAATGGCTTTGATTTAGACGAAGATATTATTGATATTAGTGATCTGTTACATCTAAGTGAAGGCGATAATCTAAATGAGTTTTTAGACTTTGATAGTGATGGTGTGGATACAACTATTACTGTGCATGCTGATGGTGATAATGAAATAACACAAACAATTGTATTAGATAATATTGATTTGGGTAGTGATGATGTCACTATAATCAACGATATGTTAACAGGAGATCATAAAGGAGCATTATTTATCGGTGATAGTAGTGTTGTTGATAAAGTGGTTATAGAACCTATTCCTGATGAATAACACTAAAAATGTATTAGTTGAAGTTGCATGTAATGTAACTTCAACTAAGTATGTGGTGAAAGAGTATCACGAAGGTACACATCGACTTATGGTTGACGATTAAATTAATATATTTACATAATATTTTTAAATTAAAGTCATATAACTCTTTATAAGTTCTATACTTAGATAATAATTTCATGGATTTCTGTATTTAAATGACATCAGCAAAACCTCAATGGACAATAAATAGCTCACAACGTATTAGTGAAGATCCACTTTTAGATTGCTTAGTATTATTAAGTGAAAACTTCGGTAACCCATGCTCTGCTGAAGCATTAGCTGCCGGTTTGCCATTAACTAGTAGCGTACTAACTCCTGAGTTACTGCCACAAGCTGCTATGCGTGCAGGGTTAAGTGCTAAATTAAGTCGTAAGAGTCTTGATAACATTCCTCAAATGTTGCTTCCTTGCATATTAATGCTTAAAGACCAAAAAGCTTGTATATTGCAGTCGTTAGACTTCAAAGCCAATATCGCGATTATTTCATTGCCAGAAACAGGCGGTGAAGAACAACTAACCATTGAAGATCTCGAATCTGTTTATGTAGGCTATTTGTTTTTAATCAAACAAAAGTACCATGCAGATCGTGATTTTGACGTGCATATAGCTGACAAAAAAGAGCATTGGTTATGGGATACTATTCGGGAATCTGCGCCAATTTATCGTGATGTAATTATTGCTTCAATCTTAGTTAATATTTTCGCCTTGGTTTCACCATTATTGGTGATGAATATTTATGACAAAATAGTCCCTAACTTAGCTTTTGAAAGTTTATGGGTGCTCGCTGTAGGCGCAAGTATTGCTTACGGGTTTGATTTTATACTCAAACAATTAAGAGGATATTTGATTGATGTCGCAGGCAAAAAAATAGATATTCAAACGTCATCAAAACTGTATGCAAAAGTAGTTGGTATTTCATTAGAAAAAAAAGCACCTAGTGTTGGTGGCATGGCTAAACAAATAGGTGAATTTGAAAGTGTGCGTGATTTTTTATCATCGGCAACAATCACAGCATTAGTCGATCTACCTTTTTCAATACTATTTGTATTTATTATTTATATTGTCGCTGGTGACTTAGCTGTATTCTCAGTGATCGCCACGGTATTAATATTAGGTTATGCCTTTTTAGTTCAGGCAAAATTACGCCATGCCATTGAAGAAAGTAATAAGTTTTCAGGTTTACGCCATGGTCACCTAGTTGAAAGTCTATCGTCATTAGAGTCAATTAAAGCCAGTGGCGCTGAAGGTATTGTACAAAATGCCTGGCAACAAATGCTTGGACATACCTCTAATTGGCAACTGAAAACCAAAGTTATTACTAACTCCGTTGCTAATTTCTCTAGTTTTATAGTTCAGATGGTTGTCGTTGCGGTTATTGTTTTAGGCGTTTACCGTGTTTCTGATGGTGTTATTTCAATGGGCGGAATAATTGCTGCGGTAATGCTATCCAGCAGAGCCGTAGGACCAATGGCAAAAATAGCTGCATTAATGACACGATACAACCAAACGGTAAGTTCATTAAGACAACTTGACGGCGTTATGAACCAAGAAAGTGAGTTTGAAGATAAAGGTCACCTTGCTACTCGAACTAAACTTGAAGGAAACATCGTTTTAGAACATGTTAACTTTAATTACCCCGACATTGAAAAGCAGGCTATTTATCCGTTATCAATGAAAGTGATCCCAGGAGAAAAAATAGCCATAATTGGACGTAACGGCTCAGGAAAAACTACTTTAGCTAAACTGGTATTAGGGTTATTCAAACCTAAACAAGGCAGCATAAGGTATGATGGCATGCATCAAGGACAAATTCATCCGAGTGATTTACGCAGAAATATCGGTTACTTACCCCAAGACATTGTACTTTTTCACGGTTCAATTAAAGACAATATTTTGTTTGGTACTAAACAAGTTACTGAATATCAATTAATGCGTGCTGTACAGCTGTCAGGTGTTAATTTATTTACCGACATGGAATCCCAAGGTTTAGAATTACAAGTAGGCGAAGGTGGATTATCATTATCTCGTGGTCAACGCCAAGCAGTCGCTTTAGCGCGAGCTATTTTAAACGATCCGCAAATGTTATTACTTGATGAACCAACTGCAAGTTTAGATGCTCGCGCAGAAAAATTATTTATTAAATCGATGAAAGAAACGGCTAAAAATCGTACGTTATTACTCATTACTCATAAAATGCATCTATTACAGTTAGTTGATCGTATTATTGTTATGGACAATGGCCATTTAGTCGCCGACGGAGAGAAGTCAGTTATCTTAGAGCAATTAAAAAGTGGCAAACTTAATGCTGCCAAAGAAAGGACTCAAAGATGAAGATAAATAAAGAAGATTTAGAAATGGCAGATGACGTTTACGGTGCCATTTTAACGGAAATCCCTACGGTTCATCGTTTAACTATTTGGTCATTAGCAGCACTGTTTATTTGTTTCCTTATCTGGTCTTATTTTGCCGAACTTGATCGTGTAACTCGTGGCGAAGGGAAAATAATTCCTTCAACCCAAGTACAAATAATTCAAAGCCTTGATGGTGGTATATTACAAGAGCTATTTGTCAAAGAAGGTATGCAAGTTACCAAAGGTCAAATTATAGCGAGAATAGATGATACTCGTTTTCGCTCTGATATGGCGCAACAAACCCAAGAAGTAGATGCACTACGAGCAAATATTATTAGGTTACGTGCCGAGTTAAGTAACGTATTAGTAGCAGATGTTGATGATTGGCAGTTGCAAGTAAAAATAGAAAAAACACAATTACAATTTCCAGAAGACTTAATCCAAAGTTCACCAGAGCTCGTTATTCGTAATCAAGATGAATACAATACTCGTTTAAATAACATTGAAAATCAAGTCGCTATTCAAGGGCAACAAATAAAACAACGCGAACAAGAAGTTAAAGAACTAACGTCTAAAATCTCTACTCTTAGGGGCAGTTTAGCATTAGCAAATAGTGAACTTGAATTAACTATTCCTTTAGCGAAGAAAAAAATAGTGCCTGAGGTTGAGTTATTAAAACTAAAACGTGTAGTGAATGACTTAGAAGGTGAATTGAGCACTTTAGTACTATTAAAGCCCAAAGTTAAATCGGCGCTTGATGAAGCCATTTTAAAACGTCGTGAAGCCGTTTTCAAATACCGTTCAGATGCGCGTGCGCTGTTAAATGAGTTACAGTCTAAGCTTTCGCGTTTAAATGAAGCACAAGTTGGTGCTCAAGATAAAGTCAGTAAAGCATTAATAATATCACCCGTTGTTGGTACCGTAAAAACATTACATATCACAACCTTAGGTGGTGTTATTAGGCCAGGTGAAGTGTTACTTGAAATTGT
Source organism: Colwellia echini (assembly GCF_002843355.2). GTDB lineage: Bacteria > Pseudomonadota > Gammaproteobacteria > Enterobacterales > Alteromonadaceae > Colwellia > Colwellia echini. Next base: position 229,898 of record NZ_PJAI02000004.1, on the reverse strand, counting down.
ACCATCAGAAGATAAGTTATTAGTTGAAGCAAAAATTATCCCTAAAGATATCGCTTTTATCTCTGTAGGTTTAAAAGCCATGGTAAAAGTTACGGCTTATGACTTTACTCGTTATGGTGGTTTAGAAGGTGTGGTTGAGCATATTAGTGCAGATACTACACAAGATGAAGAAGGTAATAGCTTTTATATCATCAGAGTTAGAACAACAGAGTCGAGTATGAAAAGCCGAGATAATACGGCAATGCCAATAATTCCAGGAATGATGACGAGTGTTGATGTCATGATCAGCAAAAGAACGGTATTAGAATATATTTTGAATCCGATCATGCGAGCCAAGGAGCGAGCACTCAGAGAATATTAACAATAACATGTAATCATTAGTACATAGAAAACCTCATGTTCGTGTTAAAGAAATTGATAGAGGGTCATAGGCGCGCTAATACCAATGCCTATAACAACCTGTGAAGCTTATTATAAATATGGATTAATATGAAAAAAGAATGCTTTAAGCAAGTGAATATAAAAGCAATGACACTTTTATCCTGTACTATGCTTTTTCAAACCACCGTAAATGCACAATCGCTTGAACAAGCGGTTGCTTTTACCTTTGACACGCACCCTGAATTAAGAGCCGCTTATACTCGCTTTAAAGTGAGTGAAAAACAAATAGATCAAGCCAAAGCTGGCTATTTACCTACTGTTGATGCTACCGCCGCTTTTGGTTATGAATATACCGACAGCCCAGGTACTCGTAGACAAATAACCGACAACGGCGAAGATACAACTGAGTTACCTCGACGTGAACTTGGCCTCATTGTTAACCAAGAACTCTTTAGCGGTTTTCATACCCAAAGTGAGGTTGATCGTACTAGTTCAACAGCTAGAGCAGAACAATGGCGTTTAAATGGTATTGCTGAAGACTTAGCTTTAGAAGTAAGTAAAGTTTATATTGATGTTATTAAAGCTAAGCAATTAGTGGGCTTGGCAGAGCGCAATTTAAAATCTCATCAAGAAATTTATGATCAGATAAAACAACGTACTGAATCTGGCTTTAGTAGCTCGGCAGATCTTTCTCAAATTGATGGTCGTTTAGCTAAAGCTCATTCCAACTTAATTGCTTCTAAAAATAACTATTTAGACCGTGAAGTAATCTTCTATCGTGTAATTGAACAAAGGCCAAATAATTTAGTTATTCCTATTCCTGATGCTGATTTATTGCCCCAAACAGAAGCCGAAGGCTTACAGGTTACGTTAAAAAATCATCCTGTTATAAAATCTGCGGTGAGCGATATTAAAGCCGCTAAAGCACAATATAAAGCAGCAAAATCAAATTATTACCCTAAGGTATCTTTTGAAATAACCGCAAACTACAACGACAATTTAGACGGTGAAGATGGTATTACAAGTTTTGGTGATGTGGGTGGCGAAAATAATGAAGTGGCCGCCATGTTGCGAGTTTCTTACAATATATTCTCTGGTGGTCGACATGATGCTTACGCAAAAGAAACCGCGTATAAAATAAATGAAGCCAAAGAGCTAAATAGTAATATTCATCGTCAAGTAACAGAAGGTTTTATTTTATCGTGGAATGCTTTTGAGCAATTAAATCTACAAAAGAAATATATAAAACTGCATGTTGTTTCCTCGAAAAACACCCAGTCAGACTACAAAGAGCAATTTAAAGTAGGACGACGTAGTCTACTCGATCTACTTGATACCGAAAATGAATTGTATCAAGCACGTCGTGACTTCTTAGAAGCTGAGTTTTCTGAAATTTCTGCACAATACAGAATTCTACATTCAATGGGGATGTTAGTTGAAGCTTTACGGGTAACACGACCAAATAGCTGGTTAGGTGAAAATGATTACGAAGAGGACGAAAAGTGAAGTTTATAATACTTATATGGGTGCTATTTATCTCGGCGTGTTCAACACAAATAGTTGAGATGACACCAGAGCCTACGGTACAAAAATATGATCTGTCGGATAGCGAAGGTGATGGCATCATTCTCGCTAGAGACGAATGCCCAGATAGTAATGTGGGCGCAAAAGTAGACAACAAAGGTTGTGGCTCGCAAACAGTTTATACAATACGTCATAGGTTAGATGTTAATTTTGATATCAACTCTTACCAAGTAAAAGATATATATAATGCTGAAATTGAAAGCCTAGCAATATTCATGGACGAATATCCTGAAGTGACAGTTATAATTGAAGGGCATACCAGTGTTAGGGGCTCTGCCGCGCACAATTTAAAACTATCTGAAAATAGAGCATTAGCAATTCAAAATATATTGATAAACAAGTATAAAATTTCAGCTGATCGCATCACTGCTGTTGGCTATGGTGAAAGTAAATTACTAGCAAACGGCAATGATAACGTTAGCCATCAAAAAAATAGACGTATCGTTGCAGAAATTAGCAGTGATAAAAGTTTAATTGATATGAAATGGACCATCTATAGCGTTGATAAAGAAGCTGAGTAATAGGTAAGTGCATAATAAGCGTGTTTTTAAAATGTTTAAAATACTAATTATTAGTAGCTTGTTAATTGTGGTGAATATCACTTTATATGCAAAAAAAAATAGCAGTTTAGACGAAGTACAAATCATTAATGCACTTATCAATAATTACGGAGAGCGCGCAGGAAAAAGAGGTAAGGCTTGGTTTAATTTAATTGAAGAGTCTCACCAACTTGAGGAAGAAAATAAGTTAGAAAAGGTAAATAACTTTTTTAATCAACTATATTTTACAAGTGATATAACACTTTGGGGCGTTAGTAATTACTGGGCGACCCCACTTGAATTTATAGGTGTTAATGCAGGTGATTGTGAAGACTTTGCTATTGCTAAATATTTTACCTTATTAGAGCTTGGTATTCCCGATGAAAAAATGCGCATTAGCATGGTAAAAGCCGTGACTTTAAATCAATATCACATGGTTGTTGCTTACTATCCCACACCAAGTTCGGTGCCCGTTATCCTTGATAATATCAATGGTACTATTAAGCCTGCAACCGAACGTAAAGACCTTATTCCGGTATATAGTTTTAATGGTAAACAACTTTGGCTTAACAAAAAGAAAAACCAAGGTGTTCTCGCCGGTAAATCGAAACGCTTAAAGCAATGGACTGATTTAAATCAGCGCATGGGTATATTAAATATGAAACAACCGAAATTGAGAATGGAGTAAAATAATGACGCTTTTTAATCAAATAAACTCACTGTTATTTACAATGTTTTTATTAATTATGTCGAGTTTGGTCTATTTTCAGTTTACTGAAACTAAAGCCTTCATGGTTGAACAGATGGAATCTGACTTAAATAACACAGTAACTTCACTTAGCTTAGGGCTTAAACCGCATTTAGAAATAGGTGATGAAGTGGCCGCTAATACTTTAGTGAATGTTATCTTTGAAGGTGGTTTTTATAAAAAGGTACAATTAACTTGGCTAGCTAATCAACAACAAGAAGTTTGGGAAAACGATATAGCTATTGAAAGCGTACCTAGTTGGTTTAGTAATTTAGCGCTGTTTGATACCCAAAGTAAAGAAGTTACTATTACCTCTGGTTGGCTACAACTTGCTACTTTAAAAGTTGAAGCTAACCCCGCAATCGGTTATCGCGAATTATGGCGGATCATGAATGACACCTTAATGGTATTGTCTGCACTTTTCCTTTTATCTGTTATGGCATTACGTTTTCGTTTAAAAATAATCTTAAAACCATTAGACGAAGTTGCAAAGCATGCACGTGATATTTCTCAGCGAAAATTTCATTCTAAAATGCCAATGCCATCAACAACCGAGCTGAAAGAAGTTGTAGTGGCAATAAATTCAATGTCAGGTCAGTTGAAACATGTATTTAATGCACTAGATGATGAAGTAGATAACTTGAAAAAACATACGTTGTGCGATCAAGTATCTCAACTTCCTAATCGTTTATATCTTACTGGGCAGCTTAACAGTTGGTTAAGTGAGCCAGATTTCGGCGCACTTTTATTAGCAGATATGAGTTGGCTAGATGAAATACACAGTAAGTATGGTTATCAAATGCGTGATAAAACCATTAAAGCCTTTGCGATAAAGTTATCAACTAAATTACCTCAATCGGATGAAACCTTAGTTGCTCGAATTTCTAATACTGAATTCGCTTTCATGATCCGAAACGCAGAAAAAGAGCAAATAAGTCATTATTTACAATCGTTAATTCGACTCATAAATGAAGAAATAATTAACGCAGGTTTTGAGCCGAATAAACACTTTGCTATAGGTGTGGCGCAACGTAGTGAAAATATAAGCCGTGAAGAATTATTATCGCAAGCAGACAGCGCCTTACAAAAAGCACTAAATGAACAAAAAACTAACCACTGGTTTTATCTTGAAACAGAAAAAGCCTTTAGCAGAGAAACTTGGCGTACTCAGTTAGTAAAAGCAATTGAACATAGTGATTTTCTTTTTAAATGGCAGCCAATTCAACAGTGTAATGACAACAAAGTAATCCACCGTGAAATTTACTGTAGTTTAGAAGTAGACGGTAAAATAATGCCAGCAGGGCAGTTTATGCCTTACATAGAGCAATTATCACTGGGCTCTAAACTAGACAGATGCATCTTAGATGCAATCATTACAGATAATTTACTTTCTATAAATAACACCCCTATAGCGGTCAATTTATCTCGTAAATGCATCATGAACGCAGATTTTCATATATGGTTGAGCAGCTACTTAGACAAAGTGACGCATCCTGAAAAAATTCACTTCGAAACATCAGAAACCGCTATCACGCAAAACTTGGCTTCGGCTATACAGCTTCGTGACATTATTGAAACAGCTGGAGCAAAATTTGGTGTGGATAATTGCGGCAGACAAATGGGATCGTTAACTTACCTGCAAGAATTAAAACCAGATTACATTAAATTAGACATGTCTCTTTCTTGTTACGATAGCGAAACAGATAAAGAAAATTTACAAAACTTCGAGCTTTGTCAGGCACTAGTCAACATTGCTAAAGGCTTAAGTATTCAAGTGATTATTACCGGTATTGAAGATGAAAAACACTTACAAACGATTAAACCACTCAGAGCTGATGGTTATCAGGGCTACATCATGCCGCCAGTTGATATTGTAAAAGAATAGATTTTCTTTATAAACTTAAGCTTATATCAAGTTATGCCTAGTAAGATAGAGTGGTTAAGTTGCCATAGCGCATTTATGGCGGCTTACTTGAACAAATAACACTAGATGGTAGATCTAAATTTTAACTATAAAAAAACCGCAATTAAGCGGTTTTTTATGTCATAAGCAAAATCTGTTTATGGCCAAATCTAAAAGTTACTAGGTATAACGAATAGACTAAAAAGGTCTTTATTTGGGCGGGGGTCATCTGAATTGGGTGTTTAATGTTTTGTAATTAAAGGGTAATGTTGTTTTGGTTTTTTACTGAACCCCCTACCAAACCCCTTAAGTTTTCTTGTCACCCTATTTATTGAATGAAAACTTGAATATTTTTCTAACGGCTAGTGACCTGAGAAAAGTCTTTAATTATTTATAATCACTAAGAAGTTGCTCACCAAAAATTGTTTCCATGCGAGTAACAGCCATAGGCCAATATTGTTCTTCCAACTCAATTATCTTAGCGCGTTTTTGTTCAAAAGTTTTCCAGCGCATCCATTTAGGTTTAGGCCAATAAATAACGTGTTTAAACATGTTGTTTACTTCAGGCCAATCATAACCCCATAATTCTTTTCTAAGCTTTCTAATACGTCTCATTAACCTTTCATTAGGTCTTTCGCTTTGGCATACGTAATGTAAACCTATACATTGCCTACAAGCATAGGCGTATTTAATCGCGTAAAGGTGCTGGCATTGTTTTTGGCAGTAAGGGCAAGTGATATATAGTTTATTGCTTGCGCTACGTTTATCTAGTTTTAGGGCTATTGTATGGGGCTTATCGTTTATGGTGAATGTTACATAGCGAACACCATTTGTATTTTCTTTTAATATTAATTCTCTATGATTATCACTTAAATATTCAGAATTGATTGAATAGCTACCTAATGGGTCGGTTAGCAATGATTTAAACACTTTGGCATTTATACGGGGATAATCGCTTGTGTAAGATCTCCTTTGTTTTCTCCCGTAATGATTACCTTTAAGCATTGCTTATTACTCCGAAAAACTAAATAGAAAATATATCATCTTCGCCAGTTTCTCTACGTGCTGTCATAACGCCAACTTGTTTAATAGGCGCACAAACAAAAGGCATTAACTTAGTTAAGAAGTTTAACCTTTGAACAGGGTCTTTTATTTCGGATAGAGTTGTAGGTAGGTTGGCTAGTTCATTTTGAACGGCTTTATTGATTAAATGCCTAATGTCACCGCTCATGTATTTTGATTTTTGCGCCATAGATGAACCATTGTAATTTATGCGGGCTTATATTTTACCATTTACCAATACGAAAAACAGGCGTTAACGTAGGTTAATGAACCACTTTCTGTTCTTCTTGATACAGGTACATTTCTGCTTCATAAACTGATTGAAAGTTGGCAAGTACTCTAGATTCAACAACGCACTGTGCTTGGTTGTTTTCTGGCTTTTGTTGGCTGTAGTAAATATCTAACCAAGTTTTTTTGAGTATATCAGGCGGTTTATTATTTGGCATTGTTAGCGTTCCTTGCTGAGTGAATTCTAAGTGTAGTAGATAATATTTAACCTTGCGTGGTCTTTACAATAATTATATCAACGACCATTTACGATAAGGAATCATTAGCTATCTAATGTCGAGTTCTTTTACACGCTCATAATATAAAATATCATCATTCTTTCTATGGTATTGAAATAAAAGCCTTTGTTATTGTTGGTATGCTTACTGCTTAATCTTCGTAATTATAAAATATGCCTTTCTACTATCAGAAATGTATTACCAAGGAAATAATAATGAATATAAAAATGTTGAAAGCTGCTGTTACTGGTTTAGTTTTAATTGTTAGTGGTTTTGCTAATGCTGGGTTGATAATAAATGATGATTTATTATCTGGTACTACTAACCATCATTACATTTCTGTAACAAGTGATGCGGTGATTGATTTCAATATGACTAGTAGCAACATTGATACTTATTTATGGTTATTTGAAGATGATGGCACATTAGATGTAGCAGATCTTTTAGCTAATGATGATGATGGAGGCGCAGGCGTTAACTCTTTTATTTCTATTTTTCTTACCTCTGGTGATTACGTAATTAGTGCTGATGCTTGTTGTCATTCGGTTAGCGAAACAATTAATATGTCGAATACTCATTCTCATGCTGGTAGCTATAGTATAAATATCAGTGGTCCTGTTGTAACAAACGCGACCAATGTACCAGAGCCATCAACCCTTGTTATCTTCGCATTAGTTATTATGGGTTTAGCATCACGTAGATTCAAAAAACAGTAATTTAGTCTGTTTTATACTCATACATTCAAGTAATGAGTATCAAATAAAGCACCATTGATTGGTGCTTTTTTATTGCCTGTCATTTACCTTTATGCGACTAGTGCCATAGTTTTTAGTTTGATCTGGCTTGTAACCTTTCCCTCTAGCTTTGGCTAAGTAGGATATTCGCCAAATAGCGGGCTGTATTGACTCGTAGTCACCGCGCTTTAGATTGTAATAGCAGTTCTTAGGGAAGTATTCAGAGCCGTCTAATTGCCGCCATATCTCTTTTACTTTGGTTGTTATTTCATGAGGGGTTCTTACCTTATGACCATCAATTATTAAGGCATAATGATAATGTTGTTGTTTTGATGTTTCTAACTCTCTACACCATATAAAACCGACACGCTTTAAATCGTATTTACGCTTAAGCCATTTGTGTAATCTACGATTAAAGGCCGTTATAATGCCGTTATTTTCAGTGTATTCATAAACTCTTAAGTCAAAACGGATAACATGGATTTTACTATGATGGCTTAGCATGGCATCGACTTGGCTAATCATCGCTTTAATCGAATGCGTAATTAACCCACTTCCTCGTGAGTTTACCCACCAAGTTTTACCATTTACCGTTATTGCTTTGTCTTTGGTTATATATGCCATTAGATACTTTTAATAACTAAGATAACGCTAAAGGATATTATTAATTACCTGTAAACTTAAATTTACGCTAAGGAGCAACAAGCCTGTATCATATGACGCTTATCGATATTAAAATAAAATTTCTAGGGTAATAAACCTATAAATAAGGGTCATTAATAATCAATACATATCGGATAGTAGTTAACAGGTATGTAACTGCTAACTTTTTAAAAGCTGCTATCTTAGTTATACTCTAGTTATTGGCTAGTGGTTTAGCCGCAAAACTTCTTCCACTAGCCTGTTTAAACGAAAGCCTACTTTGTTAATCCTCTGTGGGCTTTTTACTTTCTATACGCTGTTCATATTCTTTATCAGCTTCGGCTTTTTCTTGCCTCGCTTGCTCAAGACGTTTTACAGCGTTTTTAGTACCATAATATGAACGGTCTTTATATTGCTTTCGGGCAATGGTGCGAGCGTCTTTATCCTGCTCCCAATCGCAAGAAAAGTGTCTTTCATCTAACCAATAGAAAGATTGTTTTTTACCGTTATATTCACTTTGCTCAGTATGAATAAGCCAGTGTTGATAGTACTCACCTGTTAGCTGTTGTAGATAAGCACGAAAACCACCTCCTAATTCATTACACAAATGATCCCTAGGGTGTTTTTTACCATCATTTAGCGTTGATAGTAATTCATAAGCAGGGCTATTTATTTCTGGTAATGCGCCATCAGGAGCGGTAAATATTAAGTTATCCATAATTGACCCCTATGCCGCTTTGCGTTGTTTAATTAGCTCAGAAACGAGCAGTTTTATTTGCTCAGGAGGTTGTTCTTCAATGCGTGCTTGAATAATAGCTTCTACTTCATGCTTGATGTAAGCAACGGCACGATCACCGATATTTATAGGGGGGCAAAACAGACCCGCTTTTTCATCGAGCTGTAATGCGGATTTTGATCTAGCTGTTAAAGCTAATGCTTCAGGTCTGCGGATTAATTGATAATGTTTGTTAATAGTCATGTCAGTTCCTCTTTGGTTAACTGACTACCTATTATTCACACAAATTACATAGTGAAAATTGGGGAATTAAAAATTTTTACTTCCCCTCTTTATCAAATTTTTTAGCTTTTTTTATCCAGTCGAGTTTTTGCTTAAAAAACTCACTAGTTGAATAAGGTTTTTTAGGTTCAACGCCTGATTTAATTGCTTCAATTTGTCTTTCTTGAGCTAATCTATTGCTTTTTTCGTCTCGTTTAGCCTTTTCTCTTTGTTCTTTAGGTCTTAAATAGCCTGTAGTTTTATATAAATAATCATTGTAAGCAGTTAGCGCAAGTAAAAGTAAACCACGAGGCCTGTATACGAGACTTTCATTTTTTAAATCAGCATGTGGGAAGCTGTTTGACTCCATCATAGTTTTATAATCAATAGAATTGTCAGCTGCTAACTTATGAATACGATCTCTGATTGTTTTATTTGTAAATATTGAATTTCTCGTTTCATCTATTTTATGATAATTTTTTTGAAACTCTCTACTTGCTTTTGAAACTCCATGAATCCTCGCGTAAGCCCAAATAAATAAATCTAATTCAGTAACCTTTTTAAATTGCCCTCGTTTATTTTTAGCTCTTAAATTACTATAAGGAAGTTCGGCTTTAGTTAAGTATTTAATAAGGGCGTTGGCTGAAAACCGCACCCCTTCATCTTCGTGGTACTTGTTTTTTTTACACCATTCAATTATTTTTTTAACCTCGTAGGCTTCACTGTCCTCAATGTATTTTTTGTAGGATTCGTATTTTTTATAGTCAATTCCCATTATATACCCTTGTGTAAATCAGACCTATTTGTCTACCCTATGATTTTTAAGCCTTTGTTATATTTATTTAACTTTCCTGTTTGAGCTTGCTCAATATGCTCAGACCACCAGTACATTAACTTTCTTCTACGTTCTAAATATTCAGCACGGTTATAAGCTCGCCTTACTTCGTTTTGATCAATATGTGCTAATGCCGCCTCGATAACATCACCATCAAAACCTTGTTCGTTTAAGGTGGTACTGGCTAAAGCTCGCATACCATGAGCAACAAGTTTTTTATGATAGCCCATGCGTTTTAATGCTGCGTTTGCGGTTGATTCATTAGCGTGTCGTTTTGGATCTCTATCGGCAGGGAATAAATATTCTCTGTGACCACTGATAGGTTGTAGCCGTTCTAATATCTCAATTGTTTGCTTGGTTAGCGGTACAGTATGATCACGTTTCTTCTTCATGCGCTCAGCAGGAATAAGCCATTGGTTATTGTCTAAATCTATCTCTGACCATTTAGCGCCAGCCGCTTCACTTGGTCTAACCATAGTATGAAGTTGCCATTCAATTAAACAGCGAGTAACAATTTTTATGCTGGCGTAACTAATAGTTTTCATTAATTCAGGTAATTGATCAGGGGTAAGGGTAGGCATGTGATTTTTTTCAGGTTTTTTAAATGCCGCTTTTATACCTGTTAATGGGCTAGCATGAATAAGCCCCGTATTAACCGCATAGTTCATAATTTCATTTAAACGCTGAGTAAGTCGTTTAACAGTTTCAAGGCTACCTTTTGCCGCTATAGGCTTGATAACATCAATTGTTAGGGGGGCGGTTATTTTACTAATAGGGTGTTTACCAAGCGCAGGGAATATATGTAATTCTAATGATCGCCATAGGTCTTTGGCATAATCAGCACTAATTTCTGTTTTTTTAACCTGAAACCAATTAGCGGCTACTTGTTCAAAAGTATTACTTAGCGTTTCTTGCTGTTGGCGGTTAAATTCATCTTTGTGTTCTTTTGGGTCAATGTCTTTAGATAATAACTCGTTTGCTTTTGTTCTTAATTCCCTTGCTTCAGCTAGGCTAATACTCGGGTACATGCCAAAAACTAATTCAGCGCGTTTTGTAACGAACGGCTTTTTATACATAAACAACCACGATTTTGAGCCGTTTACTCTTACCTTTAACACTAAGCCAGCGCCATCAAATAGCTTATAAGGCTTGTCTTTGGCTTTAGCCTGTTTTACTTCGGTATTTGTTAAAGGTTTTGTTATTTTAGCCATTTTAGGGGGTTCACTTTTATGAGTTAATCTTGAACCCCCTAACAGTACCCCTAAAATTATTGGTTGTCATTAATTATTAAAAATCGTTAATAACCACTAAATACGCCTAAAACGTACTGTTTACTGAATTTTAGGCATAAAAAAAGACGCTAGGACGCGTCTTAATCTTTAAAATTGGTGGAGCGGGGGGGAATCGAACCCCCGTCCAAAAAGCCTACATCCTCGGTACTACATGTTTAGTCGCTTATTTATTTAACCAATTGGACGCCAAGCGACAGGCTTCGTCATGGTGAGCTTGATACTGTTTCGCGGTTCGGCCTCAAGCGTGCTTCCCTCGCTATCCTATTTGGGGTGACCATCAATCCTCTAAACAACAGGACAATTTTTGAGGTGATGGCTAGCCTAAGCGGCTAGTGCGAACGTTTCGTCGTTTGCAATTATAGTTTTGCGGCTTTTTACCAGGCCAACCGCCCCTGGACATGCACCTTGGGTTTCATGAATCTTGTCGAATCCTAGATCCGCCCCAAAGTTTTCTATTACTTTTTTACGGTTTACATTTTCTTTTTACTAATAGACTCGAAATGTCTATGTCTCACATTATACAACGCTTATCTGGAATAGACAACGTGGTAATTTTTAATCAATAAACTATTAAGTTAATATTAACGGTCTAAATTTTTATTCTTCATTAAGCGTCCTTTATCAACAGCCCATTCTCTGTCTTTAATATCAGAACGTTTATCATGATCTTTTTTACCTTTACCTAAGTAAAACTCTAGTTTTACCCAGTTTTTACGCCAATACATCGCGGTTGCAATCAATGAATAGCCGTCACGCTCAACAGAAGCAGTTATTTTGTCGAGTTCTCTACGGTTAAGTAGTAATTTTCTATCGCGGTTAGGTTCACATACAACGTGACTTGACGCAGCATTTAGCGGCATTATTTCAGAGCCTAATAAATAAGCTTCGCGGTCTTTTATGTGTACGTAGCAATCAGAAATGTTTACTTTACCACTTCGAATGCTTTTAATTTCCCAGCCTTGTAGGCTCATACCACCTTCGAATTTATCTGTTAAGGTGTAGTTATGCCTCGCTTTTTTATTCAAAGCGATCGTACTACTATTAGATTTATCTTTTGATTTTTTCTTAGCCATTTTTACCTTCCATTTCTTTGCCACAAATAGCGGCAAACGCAATGATTATACTGATAATAACGGCTCATTACATCCTTGATCGAAAGAATAAACTCTTTTTTAAGATAAAATATTGCAGAATAATGCGCTTTTAGTAAGGTTTTTGTTATTATGTCGCCCATTCACTTGGGTGACATACGGAGTAAAAATGCCAACCATAAGTCGTAGTGCGTTAGTAATGCACAGCGTTGATCAAATGTACCAATTAATTAATGATATTCCCTCGTACCCAAAATTTCTTCCAGACTGTAACGATAGTAAGGTTATTAGTTCTGATGATGAGTCAGTTACCGCTGCTTTGTTGGTTTCTAAAGGTGGCTTAAGTAAGTGGTTTACGACGAAAAATACATTAATATCTAATGAGAAAATACATTTGTCGCTAGTTGATGGTCCTTTTAAAACACTTGAAGGTTATTGGTTACTTACGCCTTTGTCTGACGATGCTTGTAAAGTGAGCTTAGAGCTTGAGTACGAGTTTTCTAGTAAGTTAGTTTCTTTGGCTTTTGGTAAGGTTTTTGGTCATTTTAGTAACAGTTTGGTGAAAGTATTCACTCAAAGAGCAAAAGAAATTTACGGAGCTAACTTATAATGATGACTTCAGATAAAACGCGTATTGACGGCATTGATAATGCTGAAAGTAACGATAGTATTAAAACTATTGATGTAGCTGAGACAAATAGCAAAATCACGATAGAAATTGTTTATGGCATTCCACAAAAACAAAAAATTTTAACGCTTTCTGTTGTCTCAGGTACAACGGTTGAACAAGCAATAATTGACTCCGGTATTATTAAATTATTCCCAGAAATAAACTTAAACGAAAATAAAGTTGGGATTTGGAATAGAACGGTAAAATTAACTGACAGTGTTGATGATTTAGACAGAATTGAGATTTATAGACCATTAATTGCTGATCCAAAAGATGTTAGAAAACGTCGCGCTGAAAAAGCTAAGTTAGAAGGGCGTGCAGACAAAACAACGGGTGGTAGAGTTAATCCTTTACGTGTCGATTCTAATAAATAGTTATAATTTCTAGGTACTAGGTACTAGGTACTAGGTACTAGGTACTAGGTACTAGGTGCTAGGTACTAGGTGCTAGGTCTAGACAATAATCCAAACAAAAAACGGCTTAATTGCCGTTTTTTTGTTTATGAATCAATGATAATTAACTTTAGTAATATTAATTATCCGTATCATCAGAATCCGTTGAGGTGTCTACCTCTGTTTCGGTTTCGGTTACTTCTGTAGTTTCAGTTACACCAGCATCACTTTCTGAAATATTAACATCAACATTAGCATTTTCTAGCGTTACTTCAAGGGGAACTGAAGCATTGAATGGAATATTAAATTTATCAGACAATGGGTAATCACCCGTAGCTGAAACTAACTTGTCATTAGTGAATTTTAGAATTAAGCGCTTGTCTATATCAAACTCTTTATCTCGGCCTGATATTAATTTATAAACATAACTCCATGTATCGTCATTAAAGGAATCGACAACAACAGGACTACCTAAAATAAATTTAACTTGCTCTTTGTTCATACCTACTTGTAGTTGGTCAATTCCCTTTTTATCAAGGTAATTTCCTTGTGGGATATCGTAACGGTAAACCCAACTAGAACAAGAGGATAAAACCATGGCTGTAATGATAATGGCAACACGAAAATACATAAAACTTACTTACCTTTAAGTAGTAAAACAAACAGACTAAAAGTGTGAGCATGGATGATACCCAAGCAAAGCACTGAATCAAAGCTATTTTAACCAATTAAAGATAAAAAACCATGCAGTCACTTAACTTGAATATTACTCAAATTTAAACTTAAACGGAAGTAAAGTGTTTCTAGCATGGTCAATTACGAGTCATATTCTGCTTATTTACTACTTATGTAGCGAAGAGTTAGACGACTTTATGATGTGGTTAACTTGCTAATAGCTCTTGTGCGTTAGCTAAACTATGCTGAGATATTTTATCTCCAGCTAACAAACGCGCAATTTCTTTGACCCTATTCGATTCACTTAGTTCAGTTACGGTTGTTTCTGTTAAACCACCATCAATATGTTTACTCACAAATAACTGCTGATGCCCTTTACAGGCTACTTGTGGTAGGTGAGTTACACAAATTACTTGGGTGTTTTTAGCTAACTGTTGCAGTTTTTTACCAACCATTGCTGCTGTTGGCCCACTTATGCCGACATCAACTTCATCAAAAATAAGCGTTGGTGTAATAACTTTATCAGCCAAAATTACCTGCATAGCTAAACTGATTCTAGATAATTCACCACCTGAGGCTACTTTGTGCATTGCTTCGAGTGCTTGCCCTGGGTTAATACTCACTTGGAAATTAATTTGGTCTGTACCATTACTATTAATACTGTCTTTAAAATCAGCTTGAATACTTCCTTGTTCGATGTTTTTAGCTTTAGGTTGCTCGGTAGCGATATGAAATTTACCATGCGGCATATTAAGCTCTTGCATGCTTTTACTAATCAGTTTACTTAAGCGTTGTGCTGATTTTTGTCTTGAGATTGATAAGATGTTTGCACTGTCGTGATAATGTTGTTTAGTAGTTTCTAGTGCTTCTATAATAGTGTTAATACGTGATTCGTCATTAGACATTGAGTCCAATTGTTGTTTTAGTTCACCATGAAAATTTACCAACTCTTCTGGTGATAGTTGATGTTTTTTAGCGAGCTGTAAAGCGGTAGAGTAGCGATCTTCAATAAGTGCATAGCTTTGAGGGTCTAACTCTAATTGTTGGTAATAATGGCTTAAGTCACTACTGGCTTCATCTAATTGAATTAATGCCTCTGATAATATACTGGCAACATTGGCAAGTTGCGGATCAATACGGGCAATAGAATGCACATTTTCACTGCATTCTCGCAGAGCATCTAAAATATTAAAGTTTTCATTTTCTGACAGGGTTTGTAATGAACTTAAGGTTGAGTCAAGTAAGTCTTGTGCGTTGCTGTGACGTTTATAGTCTGCTTCTAAAGTGGCAAACTCGCCGTGTTGTAAAGCAAACTCATCAAGTTCATTTACTTGGTATTGAATAAGTTGCTGCTCAGCTTCGCGTTGTTGTTTGCTTTGTTGTAATAATGCTAATTCTTTATTGAGTTTACTCCATTGTAGGGCGTAATGTTTTACGTCATTTAATAGCGTAGGGTGATTAGCGTAACTATCGAGTAATCGACATTGGTGGCTAGCCTTAACAATAAGCTGGTGATCATGTTGGCCGTGAATATTAATTAATAATTGGCCAATTTCTTTTAATTGAATTAACGGTACTTGGCTACCATTGATATATGATTTTGAACGCCCTTCGGCAGAAATAACTCGACGTAATATACATTCACCGTCGTGCTCAGAGATGAGCTCATGTTGCTTTAACCAAGCAATGGCTAATTTGTTTTTTTTAATTTCAAAGGTTGCCGCTAAATCTGCTTTTTTGCAGTTTGGTCTAACAACGTTTGTGGTTGCTCTATCACCTAAACATAAGCCTAGCGCATCAATAGCAATTGATTTTCCTGCGCCAGTTTCACCGGTAATAGTGGTCATGCCAGAGTGCCAATCTATATCGAGTGAGCGGACAATAGCAAAGTTTTGAATGTTAAGTTGCAATAGCATAAATTAGCCTTAGGCATGGGTAAAAAACCAGTTACTGTTAATTTATACAGTAACTGGTTTTTATTCAAGCTTATTTATTATAATTTGTGCGATTTTTGTAATGTTTTTTAATTGAGATACTTAGCTATTTAGCTAATCAATTAATTTATATAGTTATTTTAATTTATTTTATTTTGGTGATTTTTAAAAAAATTATGTATGGTCTCTGTACAAATTCCATTTAAGTTATGTGAGCTCTATTTCAGTGTGATCTATATTTCGGTCTTAGCTCGGTTTAGCTCAGTATTGAGATGTTAATAAAGTCTATTACCCCAACTTAATTTATTTCGTAGTACTGTAAAGTAATTATGATCAAGCGGATGAATTAAACAAATGCGAGCATCACTTTTTTTAATGATCACTTCATCACCTGGCATCACGGCTAAAATAACATGGCCATCACAGCTTACTTGCAGACTTTCATGATTGTCGTTGGCGAGTACTAACTTAATTTCACTATTACCGTCTACCACTATTGGCCGGCTCGTTAAAGTGTGTGGAAACATAGGAACGAGTGATAAAGCATTTAAATTAGGAGTTAATATTGGCCCCCCCGCTGACATAGAATAAGCGGTTGAGCCAGTAGGTGTTGATACAATTAGACCGTCTGAACGTTGGCTAAACATAAAACTGCCATCAATATATACTTCAAATTCAATCATGCTGGCAACTTTACCCGCATGAAGTACGGCTTCATTTACAGCACTGTTACTACTTTTAAGCTTACCGTGACGATATACTTCAGCCTCAATAATAAAGCGTTGTTCGGAGCGTGATTCACCGGCTAGTATTTGTGCGAGTGGTGGAATAATATCTAACGGTGAAAGATCGGTTAAAAAGCCTAAGTTACCGCGATTTACGCCAATAACCCCAATATCATAGCAAGCAAGAACTCTAGCTGCGCCAAGCATATAACCGTCACCGCCTACTACAATAGCAAGATCGGCTTGTTTACCAATATCGGTTAAGTTGCCAGTCTCCAAGTTATTAATATTTAAAGATTGCGCAACCGCATGTTCTACAATAACGCAATATTTATTTGCAATTAAGTATTCATGCAAGGTTTCAATGGTGGCTGTTGCGCCATCATGATCTGGTTTGCCTATAAGGCCAATGGTTTTATAGAGTTGAGCCATGTTGCTATTTTTTTATTACAAGGGATAGGGCAGTTTCGCTGTATTTTAAACGGTTGTAAAGTTCACTTTTTTATAAAATGTCTTAATTCAAGCTTGAATACTAAATCACAAGCCCCATAATATCCGCATTAGTTAAAAAATTAAGGAAATTCCATGACAACTGAGTCAAAAAATAACGAGCAAGAAGTAACCGAACAAGATTTAACTGCTGAGCAATTAGCCGATCAAATAGTTCAAGAAGCCGAAGAGCAAGTTGAAGAGCAACATGAACACGCTCATGAAGTGATTAGTGCAGAGCAAGAACGCATTAATGAACTTGAGTTAGCCGTTGCTGCAGCTCAATCTACAGTAGCGGATCAAAAAGATTCAGTTACTCGTGCAAAAGCTGAAGTTGACAATATTCGCCGTCGTGCAGCTTTAGATGTAGAAAAAGCACGTAAATTTGCCTTAGAGAAGTTTGCTGCAGAAATGCTTACTACGGTAGATAACCTAGAGCGTGGCTTACAAAACATTGATAAAGATGATGAAAATAACAAAGCAATTATTGAAGGTGTTGAATTAACCCTGCAAGGTTTAATTACTTCGTTAGAAAAATTTGGTGTAACTGCTGTTGATCCTCAAGATCAACCATTTAACCCAGAGTTACATCAAGCTATGTCTATGCAAGAAGTAGCAGGTGTTGCACCTAATACTGTTATTGCTGTTATGCAAAAGGGTTACGAGCTTAATGGCCGTTTAATTCGCCCTGCTATGGTGATGGTATCTAAAGCCGCACCAAGTGTAGACGAAACCGCTTAATAATTTAGAGTATTGCTTAAGTTTAATAAGCAAAACTTTAGTTTACGTTAAGTGGAACAATATTATCAAGCCAGACCATTGTCTGGTTTTTTATTGCCGAAATGAAATTGTGAATAAAAATTTCATTTATTTTTGATTTTTTTCTTATGAATAGTTGAAAAGCAAATTGCAGACCCCACTTAATATTCAACAAACAATTTAATTAATTTTACTCTACCTTTTGTGGGTAGAGATTACTGAATAGGAGCTCCCAAAATGGGTAGAATCATTGGTATAGATTTAGGTACAACTAACTCATGTGTTGCTGTTTTAGATGGCGGTAAAGCACGTGTAATTGAAAATGCTGAAGGCGATCGTACAACACCTTCAATCATTGCTTATACAGAAGACGGTGAAACATTAGTTGGTCAACCAGCTAAGCGTCAATCAGTAACAAACCCTAAAAACACATTGTTCGCAATTAAACGTTTAATTGGTCGTCGTTTTGATGATAAAGAAGTTCAACGTGATCTTGACATTATGCCTTTTGGTATTGTTAAAGCTGATAACGGTGATGCTTGGGTTACAGCACGTGATAAAAATGTTGCTCCACCACAGGTTTCTGCTGAAGTTCTTAAGAAAATGAAAAAAACAGCTGAAGACTATTTAGGTGAAGAAGTAACTGAAGCTGTAATTACTGTTCCTGCTTACTTTAACGATTCACAACGTCAAGCAACTAAAGATGCTGGTCGTATTGCAGGTCTTGATGTTAAACGTATTATCAACGAACCAACTGCTGCTGCTCTTGCTTACGGTATGGACAAGCAAGAAGGCGATAAAGTTGTTGCGGTATACGATTTAGGTGGTGGTACATTCGATATTTCAATTATTGAAATTGACGAAGTTGATGGCGAGCATACTTTTGAAGTACTTGCGACTAACGGTGACACTCACTTAGGTGGTGAAGATTTTGATAACCGTTTAATCAACTACCTAGTAGCTGAATTCAAAAAAGATTCAGGTATGGACTTAACTAAAGATCCACTAGCTATGCAACGTCTTAAAGAAGGCGCTGAAAAAGCAAAATGTGAACTTTCTTCTGCACAATCAACAGATGTAAACTTACCTTACATTACTGCTGATGCGTCTGGTCCTAAGCATATGAACATTAAAGTTTCTCGTGCAAAATTAGAATCACTTGTTGAAGATATGGTTCAAGCAACTTTAGTTCCTCTTAAGCAAGCATTAGCAGATGCTGACTTATCAATTAGTGACATCAACGATGTTATCTTAGTTGGTGGTCAAACACGTATGCCTATGGTGCAAAAAGCAGTAACTGAATTTTTCGGTAAAGAGCCACGTAAAGACGTTAACCCTGATGAAGCAGTAGCTTCTGGTGCAGCGATTCAAGCGGGTGTTCTTTCTGGTGACGTAACAGACGTTTTATTATTAGACGTTACACCGTTATCATTAGGTATCGAAACAATGGGCGGCGTGATGACGAAAGTTATCGACAAAAACACCACTATCCCAACTAAACAATCACAAACCTTCTCTACAGCTGATGATAACCAAGCTGCAGTTACAGTACATGTTGTACAAGGTGAGCGTAAGCAAGCTTCTGCTAACAAATCACTTGGTCAATTTAACCTTGAAGGTATTGATCCAGCTCCACGTGGTACACCACAAATCGAAGTAACTTTCGATATTGATGCTGATGGTATTTTACATGTTACAGCGAAAGATAAGAATACAGGTAAAGAGCAAAAAATTACGATTAAAGCGTCTTCAGGTTTATCTGATGAAGAAGTAGATCAAATGGTACGTGATGCTGAAGCTAACGCTGACGCGGATATTAAATTTGAAGAATTAGTAACTGCTCGTAACCAAGCTGATGGCATGGTTCACGCTACTCGCAAGCAAGTTGAAGAAGCTGGCGAAGACTTACCAGCTGAAGACAAAGAGAAAATTGAAGCGGCGATTACTGAACTTGAAGTGGCAATTAAAGGCGACGACAAAGAAGCTATCGATGCTAAGCAACAAGCATTAATTGAAGCATCTGCTAAATTAATGGAAATTGCTCAAGCTAAGCAACAAGCTCAAAGCGCGCCAGAAGGTGAAGCACAGCAAGAAGCACCTGCTGACGATGTAGTAGATGCAGAGTTTGAAGAAGTTAAAGACGACAAATAATAGTTTTTTATTCGCTTAGCTGTCGTTAGAACGGTTAATTTCTTCGACGAAGGTACTCACGTATAGTAATACGCTTCGTGCCTTCTTCTTGAAACTTAATCTTAGCGGATAAAATAGTTCAGCTATGTCATCTGTACTTGTATAGAAATATTAAGCGTCGGTTACGGCGCTTTTTCTATGTGAAACATTAGTAACTTATATTTTATTTGGTGCTAATTCTCTTGGTTTTTACCTTGCTCTACGTTTAATAAATGTACGATAAAAAGCGTGCAACCAAAAATCAAAACAATTAGTCTCAATCAACCAGAAGTAAAGAAACAAATTTATGTCAAAACGTGATTATTACGAATCTCTTGGTGTTTCAAAAAATGCTGATGAGAAAGAAATTAAAAAAGCTTATAAAAAATTAGCAATGAAATATCATCCAGATCGCACGGCGGGTGATAAAGCTAAAGAAGAAACTTTTAAAGAGCTTCAAGAAGCGTATGAAGTTTTAAAAGACGATCAAAAACGTGCTGCTTACGACCAATATGGACATGCTGCTTTTGAGCAAGGCGGTCACGGTGGTGGTGGCGGTGGTTTTGGCGGCGGCGGTGGCTTCGGTCAAGACTTCGGTGATATCTTCGGTGATATCTTCGGTGGCGGCGGTGGTCGTGGTCGTCAACGTCAACAACGTGGTTCAGACTTACGCTACAATGTTGAGCTATCACTTGAAGATGCTGTTAAAGGTAAAAGCTTAGAAATTAAAGTACCAACTTATGTGGCGTGTGAGCCTTGTGATGGCTCTGGTGCTAAACCAGGTACTTCGGCTAAAACCTGTAGCACTTGTCATGGTCATGGCCAAGTTCAAATGCGCCAAGGTTTATTCGCGGTACAACAAACTTGTCCTACGTGTAATGGCGCAGGTAAAGTTATTGCAGATAAATGTACCTCGTGTCGTGGTCAAGGCCGCGTTGAGAAAACTAAAACTTTATCAGTTAAAATTCCAGCGGGCGTTGATACTGGTGACAGAATTCGTTTATCTGGTGAAGGTGAAGCCGGCGAGCATGGTGCACCAGCAGGTGATTTATATGTACAAGTAAATGTACGTGATCACAGCATCTTTGTACGTGATGAAAACCATTTATATTGTGAAGTGCCAATTAGCTTTGTAACTGCTGCCCTTGGTGGTGAAATTGAAGTACCAACGCTTGGCGGTAAAGTTAAGCTTAAAGTACCTAAAGAAACACAAACAGGCAAAATGTTCCGTTTACGTGGTAAAGGTGTTAAGTCTGTGCGTAGCGCAACAACTGGCGATTTAATGTGTAAAGTAGTGATTGAAACACCTGTGAATTTATCTGGTGATCAAGCTGACTTACTACGTCAACTAGAAGAAAAAATGGCAGGAAGCAGTAAAAAACATAGCCCTAAAGAGACTGGTTTCTTTGACGGTGTTAAAAAGTTTTTTGATGACCTTAAAAGCTAATATTTAGGCTAGGTTGTTAAAACTAAAAATCCCGCGTTATGGTGACATGACGCGGGATTTTTTATGTGTAATTTATCAGGTTAGTTATTTGTTCTTACTTAGCTATTTGTCAAAGTTAGGTAAAATGCCACTGCGACTATGTTCAAATACCAATGACGTTTCAACGGTAGTTACTTCATCGCGCGAAGTTATCTTTTTGAACACAAACTGGCGTAAGTGTTCGCTGTCTTTAACCGACATATGAATATAATAATCGTAGCTTCCACCCATGTGATATAAATTAAGAATCTCGGGGTATTGCAACATATCATCGCGAAATTGATTCACAATTTCTTCTGAATAAGGTTGTAAGCGAATAGCTGCTATTGCTTGTATATTACCGCCAATATTCTTTAAATTAACGTCAATATAAGCCCCTTTAATCACGCCACTTACTTTTAAACGTTTTACGCGTTCTAAACACGTTGAAGGAGCGATTCCTATTTGGGCAGCAAGTTCTTTATTGGTAATGTCGGCGTTGTTGTATAACAAGGTTAATATTTGTACATCAATACTGTCGAGTTTTTTCATTAACTACACTTATATTTTGCGGCTCTAATTAATCTGAATAATACACTGTATTTAAGAGATAAAACTAGTACTAGGGACATGCGACTTTAACTTTTAATATAACATTCACTATAATCTAATTTGTTTAGGTGTTTAACTGCATCTATATTGATTTACACTATATGAAGTATCATCACAAATTATAGACATATGAACTAATAATACAGTAAAATCATGCTCGGTTTGTGTGTATAATGCTGTATTAAATACATGAATCATCAAACAAAATTTGATTTACGGTCGTACTAAAACGACGCTATAAAAAAGGTTTACTCTATGACTTTGCTTTGGATACCCCTGTTATCCTTACTTGGCAGTATTATTTCCTCAATGACGGGTAAATTAACACGTAATCAATCGACTATGTTGTCGTTGTTAATGCCAATAATCGCCTTAGGTATGAGCATTAATTTAGCCCCTGCTGTATTTGCTGGCGAAGAAATACGTGAAACATTTTCTTGGCTTCCTGAGTTAGGTATCAATATCGCTTTTCGTTTAGATGGCTTAGCGCTTCTCTTTGTCTTTATGATTTTAGCTATTGGCATTTTAGTTATATTTTATGCGCGTTATTATTTAAGCGATAAAGATTCAATGCCAAAACTTTACTCCTATTTAATGTTATTTATGACGGCGATGCTCGGCATTGTTATGTCTAATAACATCATTCAGCTCTGGTTTTTTTGGGAGCTTACTAGTATTAGTTCGTTCTTACTAATAAGCTACTGGTGGTATAAGTCTGAAGCACGTAAAGGTGCCATAATGGCGCTAACTATCACAGGTGGTGGTGGCTTAGCATTACTTGCTGGCTTATTGTTATTAGGTAATATTGTTGGTAGTTATAATTTAGATATTATTTTAGCCAGTAAAGAAATAGTGCAAGCTAGTCAATGGTATGAAGTAACCCTTATTTTAATTCTGCTTGGTGCCTTTACTAAATCTGCACAGTTTCCATTTCATTTTTGGCTGCCTCACGCCATGGCCGCCCCAACGCCGGTAAGTGCGTACTTACACTCGGCAACTATGGTTAAAGCAGGTATTTTCTTGCTAGCACGTTTTTATCCCGTGTTAGCCGGCACCGATCTTTGGTTCTTTATTGTCAGTATTACCGGTCTTGCTACCTTATTATTCGGTGCTTATATAGCATTATTTAAACATGATTTAAAAGGTTTACTCGCTTATTCGACTATCAGTCATTTAGGTTTAATTACCTTATTATTCGGTTTAAATACTGAACTTGCTACCGTTGCTGCTATTTTTCATATTATTAACCATGCCACCTTTAAAGCCTCGTTATTTATGGCTACCGGCATTATTGACCATGAAACTGGCACCCGTGATATGCGGAAAATTAATGGTATGTGGAAGTTTATGCCATATACCGCAACGCTAGCTATGGTTGCTGCTGCATCGATGGCCGGTGTTCCACTATTAAATGGCTTCTTGTCGAAAGAAATGTTTTTTGCTGAAACCCTACATCAACAATTATTGGGCTCTTTATCTTGGGTTATTCCTGTACTTGCCACAGTCGCGGGCGCTTTTTCAGTCGCTTATTCAGCGAGATTTATTCATGATGTATTCTTTAATGGTGATCCTGTCGATTTACCAAAGCAACCCCATGAACCACCGCGTTATATGCGTGTTCCAATTGAAATATTGGTAGCACTTTGTTTAATTGTTGGTATTTTTCCAAGCTTTGTTGTTGATGATATTTTAGTAGCGGCATCATTTTCTGTACTCGGTGGTTATGCGCCAGAGTTTGAAGTTGCCTTATGGCATGGTTTTAATCTGCCATTGTTAATGAGTGCCTTTGCGGTAACTGGTGGTATCTTTATCTATACTCAACGTCGTTATTTATTCTTATTTCAAGCTTCACTGCCTACGGTAAACGCTAAAAAGACTTTTGATAATACTATTTATTCCTTAATAAAGTGGAGTCAAGCCAAGATTGGTGCGATAGAAAATGGCTCGTTACAACGTTATTTAATGCTAATGCTTTTAGTTGTTTTACTTGCAGCAGGTTGGCCATTATTTGAAATGAATCAATTAGCTGGCGCTACAGATCGTACGCCAATAGATATTCATAATGCTATAGGCGCAGCCTTACTGATGATTGGTGCATTAAGTACTGTAATTTGGTATCGCACACGCATGGTGTCGTTAATCATGATTTCAGTTGTAGGTTTAATGGTGTCGATTGTTTTCACTCGATTCTCAGCACCTGATTTAGCTTTGACGCAACTAACCGTTGAAGTGGTTACTATTATTTTACTTATGTTAGCGCTGTTTTTCTTACCACAACGCTCCCCAAGGGAGTCAAGTTCTATGCGTATTTTGCGTGATTTAGGAATATCTTCAGCGTTAGGTATTGTGGTTGGTAGTATTTGTTATGCATTAATAACACGTCCGTTTGAGTCTATTTCTGACTTTTTTATCGATAATGCTAAAACTGGTGGTGGTGGTACTAACGTAGTGAACGTTATTTTGGTTGATTTTCGTGGTTTTGATACCTTAGGTGAAATTTGTGTTTTAGGTATTGCCGCCTTGGGTATTGCTAAATTATTAATTAACTTGCCATTATTTATGCCAGGTAGTGATAGTGAAGGGCGACCGTGGGCAAAAGACCGTTATCCGTCTTTATTAGCTAGTATTTCACAATGGTTATTGCCATTAGCGCTATTAGTGTCGTTTTATATTTTCTTACGCGGTCATAACCTTCCTGGCGGTGGTTTTATTGCTGGGCTGATCACAGCTATTGCCTTTATTTTGCAATATATTGCCCATGGATCAAATTGGATTACTGAACGCTTAACGATTAACTATCGTAAAATTATTGCTTCAGGTATCGCCATCGCTTTATTTACAGGTGTTGGTAGTTGGTTCTTTGACAAGCCATTTATGACAACCTGGTTCGATTATTTTGATATTCCATTTATTGGTGAAATTGAACTCGCCAGTGCGTTAATTTTTGATTTAGGTGTTTATATTACAGTGGTAGGTGCAACGTTAATGATTTTAGCAAGTCTGGGTGAGTTAACGGCTGATGCGTCTAAAGAAGAGGTAAATATTTAATGGAATTACTTTACGCAGCCAGTGTTGGGTTACTTGTATCTTGTGGCGTATTTTTAATATTACGCTCTAGAACATTTCCTGTGGTTTTAGGTTTAACCATGCTTTCTTATGCGGTTAATTTATTTCTCTTTTCTTCCGGAAGACTGAGTTTAAATAGTGCCGTTGTTTTAGGGCAAAGTAGTGAGTATGCCGATCCACTTCCGCAAGCTTTTGTATTAACGGCTATTGTTATTGGTTTTGCAATGACAGCTTTTGTGGTTATTCTTTCAATAAGAGCACGAGCAGATTTAGGAAATGACCATGTTAATGGCCATGTTCCAGAGATTAATAATAAGAGAAAAGTATGATCCAGCATTTAAGCTCTTTACCTATTTTATTACCTATGTTGGCGGGAGTGATATTGTTAATGCCGCCATGTGGCAAAAGTGTCAGCATAAGACGGTTCGCTTCGGTAACTTTTAGTTTATTAACCTTTTTAATTTCAGTCGCTTTATTATTAAAGGTACAGATAGATGGCAGCCTAGTGTATGCCATTGGCGACTGGAGTGCGCCATTTGGCATTGTATTGGTTGCTGATCCGCTTTCTACCTTGTTAGTGTGTTTATCCTCATTATTAGGCATGGTTTGTATTCTATACTCTTGCGCAGGCGATGATGAGCAAGGGAGTTATTTTCATCCCTTAGTGCACTTTTTAGTACTTGGTGTTAATGGTGCCTTTTTAACGGGTGATGCTTTTAATTTATTTGTATTTTTTGAAGTGTTACTTATTGCTTCGTATGCTTTATTAATGCATGGCGGCGATAAGAAAACTACCCGTGCAGCGCTGCAATATGTGATTATGAACTTGGTAGGTTCAGCGGTTTTCCTGATTGCTCTAGGTGTTTTATACGGGGTATTAGGAACACTGAATATGGCCGATATGGCACAAAAAATATCGTTATTGCAAGGTGATGATGTTTACCTTGCAAAAATAGGTGGCTTGTTATTATTAGTTGTTTTTGCGTTAAAAGCGGCTTTGTTACCATTGCATTTATGGTTGCCTAATACGTACGCCGCTGCCGTGCCTATGGTCGCCGCGTTGTTTGCTATCATGACTAAAGTTGGCGTGTATTCAATCATGCGCGTTTATACTTTGATTTTTGGTGATGAGGCGGGTGAATTAGCGCATATGGCACAAAATTGGTTGTGGTGGCTTGCACTAGCAACCATTGCAATGGGCACTGTTGGTGTTTTAGCTAGTCAAGATTTAAGAAAATTAATTGCTAATTTAGTTATTATTTCTGTTGGAACATTAGTTGCGTTAGTTACGATACAAACTGTTGAAGCAAGCTCTGCCGCTATTTATTACTTAGTACACTCTACGTTAGTTACTGCAGCCCTGTTTTTACTTGCCGATTTAATTGGTCGTCAACGTGGTAAAGTAGCTGATCGCATTACCGCTGGTACGCCTGTAGCCCAACCTGCATTACTCGGAGTTTGCTTTTTAATTGCCGCTATCGCCGTAATCGGTATGCCGCCATTATCTGGTTTTATCGGTAAAGTTTGGTTACTACAAGCAACATTAAATACTGAATACAGTATGGTGTTTTGGGCTCTTTATCTGGTTGCAAGTTTAGCAGTATTGTTTGCGGTAGCTAAAGCTGGCAGCACAGTGTTTTGGCATCATCAAACTAATGGTAGTAAAAATAAACCGCCAGCAAATATGGCGACAGAAAGTAGCATCAAAGACCGTGTACAACCAGTGCAGATCGTGGCAGTCATCATTCTAGTTGCTGGCGCGCCATTAATGAGTTTGTTTGCAGGCCCATTAAGTGAATACGCCATTGGTGCAGCAAGTCAGTTACACGACTTTAATAATAATATTGATCTTATTCTTTTAGGAGGTAAGTAATGCGCTTAGACACTCGGTTTAAATGGCTACCTGCTCCGTTATTAAGTATATCGTTGTTTTTTGCTTGGTTAATTCTTAATAACAGTATCTCAAATGGTCAGCTTGTTTTGGCTGTCATTGTTGCGGTGGTTATCCCTTGGGTTACTAACCCTTTTAGAGTTAAGCAACCACGCGTTATAAAAAAAGGCTTGGCTATACGCCATTTGTTCCTTGTTTTATATGACATCATTACCGCAAACTTTCAGGTGGCGATTTTAATTTTAGGGCCAACTAAAAAGCTAAATCCTGGTTTTGTTAAAGTCCCTTTAGACTTAACTCATACTACGCCAATTACACTCCTAGCTAGTACTGTGTCATTAACCCCTGGCACAGTTAGTGCTGAAGTTTATCCTTGGCAAGAAAGTTTAGTTTTAGGACAAGAGCCTGAGCAACGTTATTTATTGATTCACGTGTTAAACCTTACTGATGAACAAGCGTTAATTGATAGTATTAAACAACGATATGAAGCACCGCTTAAGGAGATATTTCAATGTTAGATACTGTTATTCTCATTGTTTTTGCGATGATTGGGTTGTCATTATTATTAAATATTTGGCGCTTAATGGTAGGCCCTTCAGTACCAGACAGAATACTTGCCCTTGATACAATGTATATTAATAGTATCGCCTTAATTATCCTGTACGGGATGAACATGGGAACAGACCTGTATTTTGAAGCAGCACTGCTCATCGCTATGCTTGGTTTTGTAAGTACGGTAGCAATATGTAAATACTTGCTCCGTGGCGATATAATTGAATAGGGTAGTAACGTAATGACGGAATGGATAATTTCAATATTATTATTAATTGGTGGTGTTTTTGTACTGGTTGGCTCAATCGGTTTAGTAAAAATGCCTGATTTTTTTATGCGCCTACATGGACCAACGAAAGCAACGACATTAGGCATGGCATCGTTATTAATTGCTGCTATGATATTTGTTAGTACAAGTGAAAACAGTCTCAGCGTGAAAGAAATATTGATCTCAATATTTTTATTACTCACCGCGCCGATCAGTGCTTATATAATGATTAAGTCAGCTATTCATCATAAGCTTGACAGTATTGAGCGCACTAAAGGTAAGCATAATATCGAAGATGATGTTTAAACGTATTACCTTAATTTAAGAATTAGAGGTTTTTACATTTTTAAAGTGGCGATGTAACAATCGCCATTTTTCCTACGTGCAAACTAGGCCACCTAATTAATGGAACTGGTATAACTGCCTTATTTTACAAATGCCATACCAATATTCAGATCTCATTTCATTATTCGACAACACGTTTTTTGCGCAATATAACACTCGGTTGATTAGAGGCGGTGATGAGCCCTTGTATTTACCAGCAAATGAAAACTGCTCTTATCATCAAATTATTTTTGCCCATGGTTACTTTGAAAGTGCGTTGCATGAAATATCACATTGGTGTCATGCAGGTGAAAAAAGACGTTTACTAGAAGACTTTGGTTATTGGTATACTCCTGATGGACGAGATGCACAACAACAAAAAGAATTTGAGCAAGTTGAAATTATTCCACAAGCTATTGAGTGGGCTTTCAACGCAGCAGCACAAAAAAAATTCAACACTTCTGCTGATAATCTCAATGGTGATACTGGTGACAGTCAAAACTTTAAAGTTAAAGTCCATCAACAAGTTTTAACCTTTATTGAACAAGGTTTTCCTGCACGTGCTCAACAGTTTATTGAGACGTTAGCTCTGTTTTATCAAACTAGTTTACCTTTAACCGCTGCGCAATTTCCGCTTAATGATGAAGGTACAAATGAGCAAGACATTAGTAATATAGAAATAGGGTAACGGGAGCATTGTGCAACAATTTAAATTAGGCTTTATCATCAACCCTATTGCAGGACTAGGTGGCAGTGTAGCCCTTAAAGGTAGTGACGGTATGGCGCAGCACGCGCTCAGCCTTGGCGCAAAACCACAAGCGAATGCACGCGCAGCCCAGGCTCTTGACGTGTTGCTGCCTTATAAAGATAAGATTGTTATTTATACGGCTAATGATTTAATGGGGGAGCAGTGCGCTAATGCCTTGGGCTTTACCGTGGAAGTGCTTTATCAATCAGCAAATACAGTGACAGAAAATAGCGATAGCAAATTAGCCGCTAGCGCTTTATTAGCAGAGCATGTAGATATTATTCTATTTGCTGGTGGTGATGGCACGGCGCGCGACATTGCCTCGGTAGTAGCTATTGATGATAACCATCAACAAGTGCCTGTTTTAGGTATACCTGCGGGGTGTAAAATTCATTCTGGGGTTTATGCTATTACACCGAAAGCCGCTGGGCGTATTATTGAATTGATGATTAACAAAGAGCTAGTTACATTAACATCTGGTGATGTAATGGATATTGATGAGCAATTATTTCGCCAAGGCATTGTTAAAGCAAAACGTTATAGTGAAATGCAAATACCCAGCGAACTTCGTTATGTTCAAGCGGTTAAGTCTGGCGGTAAAGAAAGTGATGAACTGGTATTACAAGATATCGCCGCCAATGTTATTGAAACGATGAACGATGAAGAAAATACCCAGTTTATTATCGGCTCAGGCTCAACTACCGCTTTTTTAATGGAAGAGATGGCGTTAGATAACACCCTTTTAGGCGTTGATTTAGTACGTGAATTATCATTAGTTGCCAGTGATATGACAGAAAATGAGTTATATACAGCAATATCTGAATATCAAGGAAGTAATAAACTGATCATTACTTTAATTGGCGGGCAAGGGCATGTATTTGGCCGCGGAAATCAACAATTAAGTCCGCGTATTATCCGTGCTATTTTAGCCCAACCCGGTAATCGTGATAACATTATTATTATTGCTACTAAAGCTAAATTAATGGCTTTGCAGAATAAACCTTTAATAAGTGACACAGGTGATAGCGAACTTGATCAACAACTGTCTGGTTTTATGACAATAACAACCGGATATAAAGATCAGGTACTTTACCCGCTTGCTAGTCCACAGTAAAATAACGCAAAGCATTCATCCATATTCAATACTATTAAGTAATTTAGTATACGACCTTTTAAAAGTGATTTTTATGTCAACTGATTTCAACAACTCGGCAATTGAAGCTAATGCAAACGAGCAAACAGCTCAACTTAAAACTGCAGCAGATTTATACCATTATTTAGATGATTTATTTGAACAAGATGCCGATAGTGATACTTTATTCGCCGGCGGATATCTACGAGGACTTAGCTCGTTAGTAGCAACCGACTTTGGCGATGAAAATCAAGCGTTAACAGCTAAGTTAGTTGAAAGCATTACGGCGAAAATCAGCCAGTCAAAGAGTGAATTAACTCCCCAAGATTACGCGATAGTGACAAATTTTTGGTTATTAGTTCAAACTAAAATAGCTAACTGATATAAGGCTAAACATTAATTTTTCGTTTGATAATATCTCGAACGATAAATCGATTAGGACTTAAGTTAAACAACATTTTGTGGTCCACCGGATAAGGTAAGTTACACAAATCTGCGGTTAGAATGTCGGCCGCTAAAGGCGCTGAACATAAACCTCTAGCGCCTAACCCCAATAACACATAAAGATTCTCAACACATGGTGCAGCTTCGCTGTATTTCCAATTTTTATCTTTAGCTAAATGAGGGTAAGTTTTAATATGTTCGTTAATATTAGGTACAGCTCCCACTAAGGGTAAGTGATCTTGTGACATACCACGTAGCCTTGCTTTACTCGTAACTATGTCTTGTTCTTGCCAGTTAATATCAGCAGATAATTCAGGTAAACATTTCGCTAGTGTGGTTAAATTGTATTGGTCATCTTTGCTATTGGTTGTTAAGTTAGTATCATTCTTTTGAAAAGTCGCGCCGACACAATGTATACCGTTATTCTCAGGAGTTAAATAGCCTTTATGGCAAATTACAGTTGATAATTTACTGATAGAATTGGTACTTTTCATACTGGTAACTTGGCCACGAGTTGCAGTTAGCGGTAATGCTTTTAACTGTTCAATTTCAATGGCATCAGCTCCCGCACAAATCACTAATACGTTGGCATTTAACTCACCTTGATTAGTCGATAAACACCACGAGATTGGTGATAATTCATTGCTAGTTATCGTCGTATTTTTTACTTGGCGTATTTTACTAATGTGAGTATTGGTGATAATGGTTAAGCGTTTTGTCGCTGATGCGGCATTAAACAGTTGCTTAACTAAATCTTGCGGAGATACCCAACCAGCATTGGGCATAAACAGCCCGCCATAAGGTAAATTTATATTAGCAAAGACACTGGCTTGATCAGCATTTATGCTTTGAATTAGGGCATCTGGCCATGCTTTAAGTTTTTCAAAAGCGATTTGTCTTTTTATTAATGACTCTTTATAAGAGACTTCTAATAAGCCACACCATTGGTGCGGGAATGAATAACCTTGCTCTTCAATTTCATTGTATAATGCTTTAGCGCGCCAAAAAGCTTGCTGATAAAAATCGCTTATTTCATCTTTTTGTTGATGCAATAATGGAAATAAAGCTGCAATGGCATTACTTGAGCCGCCTTGGGCAACTTCGTTATCTTTACAATATAAAGTAATGTTTACCCCTTGTTTGGTTAAAGCATAGGCCGCACAAGCTGAAGCAATACCGCCACCAATAATAGTTACATGGTCAGGTATTTTAATTTGAGGACGTAAATAATAGCCTTTATCGATTGTTGCATTAGATTCTGTTACGGTATTGATAAATGATTGAGTGCTGTTATCTGCTTTATTTTGTTTTGTCATTAAAATGTCTTTAAGTAGAATTACAGTGTTGTGATCGATTTCTGCGAATGTAGTTTGC
This sequence comes from Colwellia echini, assembly GCF_002843355.2. Taxonomy (GTDB): domain Bacteria; phylum Pseudomonadota; class Gammaproteobacteria; order Enterobacterales; family Alteromonadaceae; genus Colwellia; species Colwellia echini. Next base: position 197,895 of record NZ_PJAI02000004.1, on the reverse strand, counting down.
TTATTTTACGTGAAATAGTGACTTTGAACATAAAATATCAAGAGATTAATGAAAATGTCATAGATATCTTGCAATGGATATCATAATATAGTGTACAACTGTACGCTGGTTTTTTTGTAAATGATGTCTATGTTTTCAAATGTGTTTTAAATCAACATAAGTAAAATATAGCTAAACAACAAGTAATACCAGTTTAATGGCTACTACCTGTATTTTTACTGGTATAATAGCGCAAAATTTTATAATTATAGATGGTTAGTTAAATGAAACGTGTCGTAATAACAGGCTTAGGTATTGTCTCAAGTATTGGTAACAATGCTGATGAAGTATTAACTTCTTTAAAAACGGGGAAATCAGGTATTTCTCATTCTGCAAGTTTCGAAGAGTATGGTCTACGTAGCCAAGTTTGGGGTAAACCTGATATTGATACTAAAGACTTTATTGACCGTAAAGCTATCCGTTTTATGGGTGATGCAGCAGGTTATGCTTATATCGCAATGGATCAGGCAATTAAAGATGCTAAATTAACCGAAGATCAAATATCGAATGTTCGTACTGGTATTGTTGCTGGTTCTGGTGGTGCATCATCAGAAAATATCGTTGCTTCTACCGATACACTCCGTGAACGTGGTATTCGTCGCGTAGGCCCTTACGCTGTACCTAAAACTATGGGTAGTACTGTATCAGCTTGTTTAGCAACACCGTTTAAAATTAAAGGTGTTAATTATTCAATCAGCTCAGCGTGTGCTACAAGTGCTCATTGTATTGGTAATGCTATGGAGCTTATTCAATTAGGCAAACAAGATATTGTTTTTGCTGGTGGTGGTGAAGAGTTACATTGGTCACTTGCTATGATGTTTGATGGCATGGGCGCATTATCTGCAGGTCGTAATGATACTCCAGAATTAGCTTCTCGTACTTATGATGCTGATCGCGATGGCTTTGTAATTTCTGGTGGCGGCGGTATGGTTGTTGTTGAAGAATTAGAGCATGCACTTGCTCGTGGTGCACATATTTATGCTGAACTTGTTGGTTACGGCGCAACGTCTGATGGTTACGACATGGTTGCTCCAAGTGGTGAAGGCGCCGTTCGTTGTATGCAACAAGCTATGCAAGGTGTTGAAGGTAAACTTGATTATTTAAATACTCACGGTACTTCTACACCAGTTGGTGATGTTAAAGAGCTAGGCGCTATTCAAGAGTTATTTGGTGAAGACTCACCAGCAATTAGTGCGACTAAAGCTATGACAGGTCACGCACTTGGTGCTGCAGGTGTTCACGAAGCTATTTACTCAATTTTAATGATGGAAAACAACTTTGTTGCACCTTCTATTAATATTGACAACTTAGATGAACAAGCTAAAGGTTTAGATATCGTTACTGAAAAACGTGATGTAGAGCTTAATTTAGTTATGTCTAATAGCTTTGGTTTTGGTGGTACAAATGCCACATTAGTTATGAAAAAATATAAATAAGACTTAATTTTAAAATGTTAACTTATCTATAACTTATAGATAAATTCCATATTAAAAGCATTAAGTCAAAAGCCACATTAGCATTAGTTTAATGTGGCTTTTTTATTGTCTAAATATACTCAGCATTTGTCTAAAACTAGCGTTATGCTTAATAAACAAGGTATAATTACGCGCTTTAATATATTCAGACTTAAAAGAAGCTCTTAATTAGTTAATAAGTCAGTTAATAAATCAGTTAATAAGATTACCTTAATGAAAATATATTTTGATGAGAACATGCCATTTGCCAAAGAGTTTTTTACAGAGCTCTGCCTGCTACATAGTGATGCTGGCGAGAAAGGTGAGTTAATTGCTTTTTCTGGTCGTACCTTAACCGCAGAACAAGTTGCTGATGCGGATGTGCTTTTAGTGCGTTCAATTACGCAAGTTAATGAAGAGTTACTTCATCTCAATACTAAACTTTCATTTGTGGGTAGCGCTACAATAGGCACAGATCACATTGATCTGGAGTATCTTGAACGTCGTAATGTTACTTTTCACTCAGCGCCAGGTTGTAATGCTATATCCGTCGCTGAATATGTATTAAGTGCTTTAGTTGTTCTAGCTGAACGCTATTTAATTAATCTTGCTGACTTAACTGTTGGTATTGTTGGGGGCGGAAACACAGGTACTCGCTTAAGTGAAAAGCTGCAGGCGCTAAGCATTAATTATAAAATATGCGATCCGATACTTGAGCAAAAGCAAGCTGAAGGTAACACTACTGATGAGCGAACGTATTCTTCATTAACTGAAGTGTTAGCTTGCAATGTTATCTCTTTACATGTACCAAAAGTTGAAGGAGGGCAGCACCCCACTTATCAACTTATTAATGCTAAAAACCTGGCTTTATTGCGTGACGATCAAATTTTGATCAGCGCTTGTCGTGGTGATGTTATCGACAACCATGCATTATTAGCGTTAAAAGAATCAGGTCATGGTCTTAAAGTGGTACTTGATGTTTGGCAAGGTGAGCCAGATGTACTGGCAGCGTTAATTCCTTTTACCGAAATCGCTACAGCACACATTGCTGGTTATAGCTTAGAAGGAAAAGCACGTGGCAGTGAAATGCTCTATCAGGCATTATGTCAACAATTAGCGGTTGAGCCTGTATATCAGCTTACTAATTTTTTACCTTCGGCTAGTATTCCAATGGTAGAAATTAATGCTGAATTCAACCAAATACTACTAAACCAGTTAGTTAAAATGGTTTACGATGTACGTAGAGACGATGCAATATTTCGTCAACAATTATTTATTCAAGGCTTTGACAGCTTACGCAAGAATTATCCGATTCGTCGGGAATTCTCAGCTGTTGAAGTCACTTTGTTACCCAATGCCTTCAGTGATGTGCCACATCGCTTAGGTTTTAGTAAAAAATCCAACTAGAAGAGAGAGGATCATGGCACAGAAATTTGACGTATGTATACTTGGCGCAACTGGATTAGTTGGCAAAACAATCATGGAAATCTTAGAAGAAAGAGATTTTCCAATTAACAAACTTTACCCTTTAGCAAGTGCTCGTTCGGCTGGCGAAATTATTGAGTTTAAAGGCGAAAGTATCGAAGTACTTAATGCTGATGAATTCGATTTTAGCCAAGCTCAAATTGGTTTCTTCTCAGCAGGTGGTTCAATTTCAGCTAAATTTGCCCCTATTGCTGGTGAAGCGGGTTGTATCGTTATTGATAACACCTCAGAATTTCGTTACGAAGATGACATTCCATTAATCGTACCTGAAGTAAACCCAGGTGCATTAGCTGAATACAGAAACCGTAATATCATTGCTAATCCTAACTGTTCTACAATACAAATGTTAGTAGCGCTAAAACCAATTCAAGATGCTGTAGGTATTGACCGTATTAACGTATGTACATACCAATCTGTTTCTGGTGGCGGTAAAGAGTCAATGGATGAATTAGCAAAACAAACCGCTGATTTACTACAAGGTAAGCCTGTAGAGTCTCAAAACTTCTCACGTCAAATCGCTTTCAACGTGATTCCTCAAATTGATGTTTTCCTTGAAAATGGTTACACCAAAGAAGAAATGAAAATGGTTTGGGAAACTAAGAAAATTTTTGGTGATAATAACGTATTAGTTAACCCTACAGCTGTTCGCGTACCGGTTTTCTTTGGTCATGCTGAAGCATTACACATTGAAACACGTAGCCATATTTCGGTTGAAGAAGTTAAAGACTTATTAAGAAATGCACCGGGTGTTGTGTTATGTGACAATGATGCTGACTTCCCAACGCAAATTGGTGAAGCAAGTGGTAAAGATGAGACTTTCGTGGGCCGTGTTCGTGAAGATATTAGTCATCCAAATGGCATTAATTTATGGATTGTTGCCGACAACATTCGTAAAGGTGCGGCAACAAATAGTATTCAAATTGCAGAATTACTAATTAAAGACTACTTAAGCTAATTGATCAGCTTAATTGGTTAAGTTAATTATTTAATTTAAAAATAATTAAGAAATATCGCAAACTCGCCGTTATCTATAATAAGCCAGATAACGGCGAGTTTTTTTTTACTTGATCTATATCTCAAGAGGCTAATACAACGGAAGGTAGTGGAGCCGTTATTTAGAAGGGATAAATACGTTATTCCAATTCCATTAATTAGGTGTTCTATTTTAACCCGGATAAATGATCATATTTTTAATCGGGTTGGGATTAATATTAATTCGCGTGCTCAAGCTATTTCACTAACCGCGTAAACATTCAATGAAGTACTAAAAAAACGAGACTTATCGAGTTATTTTGCTATTATCTTGTTAGTTAATGCTTTTTTGGAATAAACATTGCATTTTATCTTTTAGGTAAGCTTTATCTCCAAACAATGAAGTAATATGATGTTTTTTTGGCACTAAGTGGTATTTGTTAGGCCGATAGTTACATTAGTTAATTAAATAAAATACTTAAATTACTCAGTTAAATTAGATACTTAAATTAGGACATCCCAATGCAAAAATTATTACGTCTGTGCCTATGGCAGGCGATTTTTATCAGCATACTTACCGCCCATTTTCATCTAAATGCCGAAGAAGAACGCGGCATTCGTATGTTAGGTCCTAAAAGTAGTGATGTTTTCCCCTATGAGCGCTATGGTCCAATCCAATCTACAGACACTTTATGGAATATTGCTACTCGAGTGCGTCCTGACGCTCGTTTAAGTATTTATCAAGTCATGCATGCGTTATACATAGAAAACCCGCAAGGTTTTGTTGATAACAATATTAATTATTTAGTAGAAAGCGAATACTTAAAGATCCCTTCGTTTAATGCCATGATGGCGATTGATGCTAATGAGGCAAAAGCAAAATTTCAAAGCGCCAGTCAATCTTGGAAGAAAGCACAGCCGAAAAAGCCTAAGGAAATTGAGCCTATTGTACCGAGTGTTAAAAAAGAAGATTTAGACAGTGTAAAAACTGAAATAAATGATCAGATGCAAAAGTTTGATGGTCAACAGCAACAACGATTAGAGACGATACAAAATGATATAACCGACTCAATTGACGGCTTGCAAACAATTTTAAAAGAAAATGATGATTTACGTCAGCGTCTTAGTACTTTTAATGACAAGCTTGGTGTAATGCAAGAAGAAGTAGCAAAAGGCAAAGAGATTAAGTTGCAAATGGACGATATGATCAAGTTGCAACAAGCGTTACTTGCTAAAGCAGAAGCCAGAGAAAAAGAGTTATTATTAGAAAAGCAATTGGCCGAGCTATCGAAGCAAGATATTACTTCACAATTGTGGTTTATGATCCTTATGGGAACCTTGCCTGCAATCTTGGTTTTAGGGCTGTTAGCTTTCTTATTCAAACGTAGAAAACAAGCTTCTGATGAAGCCTTCTTTAGCGAGTTAGAAAATAAAAAGCAACCAGATAAAGTTCCAGAGACGGGAGCCGCGGTTGCTGCTGCAACAGAGGAAGCCCTTGACTTAACCCTCGATGATGAACTTGACCTATCGTTAGAACTAGACAACGAGCTTGATTTATCGCTTGATGACGATATTGACTTGTCAATTGATGATGAACTGTCCCTCGATAACGATGTTATTCATTTAGATGATGATGACAACCTTGATGAGCTTGATGATCTTGACGACATATTACTTGATGATGATAGTGATAATGATCTACTTGATATCGAGGACTCAGAAGAAGAGAACATCGATTCATTATTGTCTGGTTTAGATGATGATATACAAGATACAGATGCTGAACTTGAAAACGGTGAACTTGATCAAGATGATTTAAATTCATTATTATCGGGTTTAGACGATGAAATCGAAACCTCAGCGCTAACTGAAGAAAATGAAGAGCTTGAAGGTGGTGAGTTAAGTCAAGATGACTTAAATGATTTATTGAATGGTTTTGCTGCAGATGATGATAATGAATTAGATGATGCTATTGAAGAAGAAATAGCAGAATCTAAAAGCCCTGTAGAGCCAAAACCAGAGACAGATGTAACCGAACCTGATGATATTGATGCACTGCTAGACGCTGTTAATAACGATTCTGTAAATAACGACTCTGTTAATAGTGCTCCCGTTAAAAGTGACTCAGCAAGTGATGCTGAGCCAGAAGCTGATGTAACCGATCCTGATGATATTGATGCACTGCTAGACTCTGTTAATAACGATTCTGTAAATAACGACTCTGTTAATAGTGCTCCCGTTAAAAGTGACTCAGCAAGTGATGCTGAGCCAGAAGCTGATGTAACCGATCCTGATGATATTGATGCACTGCTAGACTCTGTTAATAACGATTCTGTAAATAACGACTCTGTTAATAGTGCTCCCGTTAAAAGTGACTCAGCAAGTGATGCTGAGCCAGAAGCTGATGTAACCGACCCTGATGATATTGATGCACTGCTAGACTCTGTTAATAACGATTCTGTTAATAGTGCTTCTGTCAAAAGTGATTCAGCAAGTGATGCTGAGCCAGAAGCTGATGTAACCGACCCTGATGATATTGATGCACTGCTAGACTCTGTTAATAACGATTCTGTAAATAACGACTCTGTTAATAGTGCTCCCGTTAAAAGTGACTCAGCAAGTGATGCTGAGCCAGAAGCTGATGTAACCGATCCTGATGATATTGATGCACTGCTAGACTCTGTTAATAACGATTCTGTAAATAACGACTCTGTTAATAGTGCTCCCGTTAAAAGTGACTCAGCAAGTGATGCTGAGCCAGAAGCTGATGTAACCGATCCTGATGATATTGATGCACTACTGGCGGCTACAGCTGGAGCAGCAGTCGGAAGTGTTGCGGAAAAAGTACTAAGTAACAATCAAGCTGATAAAGAAGATTTAGTCGAATCGACAAAGCAAAAAAATGCTGATGCGCCGACTGATGAAAAATCTATAGATGATCAGCTAACTGATGATGAAAATCCATTAAGCGATGAAGACTTAAAAATACAAAATGAAATAGCTGAAAATGAAGCTAAAATAGCAGAATTTACGGCGGAATATGTTACGCCATTTCTTACAGCTGATTTTAGTGACATGCTTCCTACGGACAATGAAACAAATACCGATGCTGCTGATACAAACGTTGAAAGTGAAGATGTTGATGATATTGGTGATAGTTTAACTGCATCTGCAGTGACTGAACCGTTAGATAATAAGTCGGATGATATTGGTCTTAATGAATCTGATTTAAATCACTTACTCACTGAAGATATTACCGAAGATAAGTCAGAGCAAGCTGATTCATTGGACGACATTGAATTAATTCCTGACTTTACTGATGAAGATGTATTAGCGGAATTACTAGCTGAAGATCCTAACTCTGCAGAAGCTGACTATGAAGTCAGTGATGAGTTAGATGCTGATGAAGTAGACATTGATGAACTTGAAGTGATTAAAGAATTGGATGATGTCGATTTTGATGAACTACTCGCTAATATAGAAGAAGAGTCTGCAGAAAGCTCTTTATCAGAGACTAAAGGGCAAAGTAACTCTGATAGTGATGACTTAGATGGTGATGATATAGGCGACGACTTAATTGCTAGTAGCATTAGTAAAGACATTGATTTAAACAATGATAATGACGCAACACCTCAACAAACTGAATCCGCAGAAGATTATGTTTCTGTCGATGATTTACTTTCTGATAGTTTAGATGAAGGTGACAATTCAGAACCTTATGAAAAAACTAATATCGATGTTGGGTTAGGTCAATACGCACAAAATAATAGCGGTGTAGACGTAGATGATAATGGCTCAATGTCGAGTAAGTTAGATTTAGCTAAAATGTATATTGAGATGGGTGACGAAGAAAATGCTCAAGTAATCTTAGAAGAAGTCATTGCAAAGGGTGATGCGACGCAAAAAGCAGAAGCGCAAGCAATACTCGATACATTATAAACCTGATAATAGAGCTCTCTAACTCTAGAGAGCTTTATATAATAACAAGCATAGCCTAACAGGATAAAATAAAGGATAATGCCCGCGAAAATTATTTATTACGGGATGGGCGAATTTGTATGCGGTATGCATTAGGCATTGAGTATGACGGTAAAAATTATTGTGGTTGGCAGCGCCAAAATAATGCTATTACGGTACAAGAAAAAGTAGAAAAAGCATTAGCTATTATTGCTAATGAACCCATCAAAGTTATTTGTGCCGGTCGTACTGATACAGGCGTAAATGCTACTAATCAAGTTATTCATTTTGATACTTTAAAAAAACGTAAAAATGTTGCTTGGACTTTAGGCGTTAATACTCATTTACCTAGTGATATCGCTGTGCAGTGGGTAACAAAAGTTGATGATGACTTTCATGCTCGCTTTAGCGCTACAGCTCGTAATTATCGTTATATTATATACAATAATCCACTTCGCTCAGCAATACTGAGCCATGGTATTAGTCATTGTCATTACCCATTAGATGAAAACCTGATGCAAGAGGGAGCTAATTATCTAATTGGTGAGCATGATTTCACTTCTTTTCGTACTGTTCATTGTCAATCACATTCGGCGGTGAGAACAATCCAGCATTGTAGAGTTACTCGACAAGGTCATTATATTGTTGTTGATATTAAGGCGAACGCCTTTTTACACCACATGGTTAGAAACATTGTTGGTAGCTTAATGCGCGTAGGTCAATCACAAGAAACAACTGCGTGGATGAAAGAAGTTTTGCTGGCTAAAAACCGTTGTGTTGCTGGCGTAACAGCGCCACCAGAAGGCTTATACTTTGTTGATGTGGAGTACCCCGATAAATTTGAGTTACCCAAAAGTCGTTTAGGACCTTTATTCTTATAAAAAGTTTGAGACGTAAAAGTAGTATAAATAATAATTATTTACTGAACAGACCAGTTTTTTATATAATGATTAGGTTATACTATGGTCTAATATGTGGTTTAGAATAATTAATACTTTAAACTAGTGTTTGATGGTGTTTATGCTTAATTCATAATCAATGAATAATTAATCATAATAAATGAGTAATTATAGAGCGAATTAAATTATTGGAATAACTTATCAAGTTACTTCAATAAGGCAAAATAAATAGACCATCAATGAATCGACAGATATTTCGTTGCAACAGGCAAAAATAAAATTATGAGCTGGATAGAAAAAATTCTCCCGAAAGCAAAAACGACACAAAAAAGTAATATTCCTGAGGGTGTATGGAGTAAATGTACTTCATGTAACGCTGTGCTTTATAAAGCTGAGTTAGAACGACAAATCTCAGTATGTCCGAAGTGTGATCATCATATGCGTATCAGTGCACGTAAACGCATTGATAGCTTTCTTGACCAAAATAACCGTTTGGAACTAGGTGAAGAATTTGAAGCACAAGATATCTTAAAGTTTAAAGACTCTAAGCGATATAAAGACCGTCTTAGTGCTGCACAAAAAAGCACGGGTGAGAAAGATGCACTCGTGGTAATGAAAGGTGAACTTCATGGTATGCCTGTTGTTGTGGCTGCTTTTGAATTTGGCTTTTTAGGTGGTTCAATGGCTTCTGTTGTTGGTGCTCGTTTTGTAAAAGGTGCTGAATATTGTCTAGAGCATAATATCCCTTTTATTTGTTTCTCTGCTAGTGGTGGAGCCCGTATGCAAGAAGCTCTTTTCTCTTTAATGCAAATGGCAAAAACAAGTGCTGCTTTAGCTAAAATGAGTGAAAAAGGCTTACCTTATGTGTCAGTATTAACTGATCCAACTATGGGTGGTGTATCTGCAAGTTTAGCTATGCTAGGTGATATTAACGTTGCTGAGCCTAAAGCCTTAATTGGTTTTGCAGGCCCTCGTGTTATAGAGCAAACAGTGCGTGAAAAACTACCTGAAGGTTTCCAACGTAGTGAGTTCTTATTAGAAAAAGGCGCTATCGATATGATTGTTGATCGCCGTGAAATGCGCATTACGCTAGCACGTATGTTAGGTAAGTTTATGGGACAGCCTAGCGTTGTTTCATAGGCTTAGTTGCTTATCTGAAGTAATAGCCATTATTGTCTATTTTAAACTAATCACTTGTTGATAGCATAAATGTCCAAATCAAATTCAAGCCACTATCAAGATTTTACTCGTCTCGATCAGTGGCTTTATTATTTAGAAAACTTACACAGTAGCGAAATAGACCTAGGTTTAACACGTATTGGCAAAGTTGCGACCCGTTTAGAGATTGATCTAAGTTTTGCTAAGGTCATTACAGTTGCAGGTACTAATGGCAAAGGGACTACCTGTGCATTTATTGAAAATGCGTTGCTTAGTAAGCAACTACAATTTCACGTTGAAAATTGCCAAACTCAATCTACTGAAAATCAGCCTCCTAAAGTCGCCGTTTATTCTTCACCGCATATTAATCACTTTAATGAACGTTTACGGATTAATAAATCTGATGTTGAAGATCAACCGTTAATTAAAGCGTTTAACAAAATTGAACTTGCCCGTGGTGATATATCATTAAGTTATTATGAATATACTACCTTAGCGGCGTTACTCGTTTTAATGGATATTAAGCCTGACTTTATCATTCTTGAGGTGGGGCTTGGTGGGCGTTTAGATGCGACCAATATCATTGACGCCGATATCGCTGTTATCACTACTATTGATTTAGACCATCAAAGTTTTCTTGGTAATGACAGAGAAACAATCGGTTTTGAAAAAGCAGGTATCATGCGCCAAGGGCGAGATATTGTCATTGGTGATACGGACACACCTAAATCAGTATTAGCCCATGCAAAAAGTTTACAAGCAACTCATGGTGAGAACTTATTTGTCCGCGAACAAGATTTTAGAATTACTGATATTGATGACTCTTGGGGCTGGCATGCAGAACAAACCAACTTACCCGAATTAAAGGCAACTTATATTCCGCGTGATAATGTTGCCACAGCGCTTATGGTATTAGAGAAGCTTAATGTTAAATTAACCACTATGTTTGTTAATGAGGTTATTTCAGCGACGAAAGTGATAGGTCGTACTGAGCTAATAAAACAAAAAGGGCAAAGCGATGTTATTCTTGATGTTGGCCATAACCCGCAAGCAGCTCGTTATCTTGCGAGTTACCTTAAGCAAATAAAAAAGCAGAAAAACTATCAAATTATTTATGGGGTAGTTTCTATGTTGGCTGATAAAGATATTAGTTCAAGTTTACACTCACTTAAAGATTCTGTTGATGTCTGGTACACAGGTGCACTCAATGTACCAAGGGCTGCAACCAGTCAAGCGATGGAGGGCTATTTAACCTCCTTTAGTGATAAGGTGAATTGCTTTGACAATATAGAAGAGGCCTTTAAAATAGTGAATCAGCAAGCGTCAAAAAATGACTTGATTCTTGTTTTTGGCTCATTTTTTACTGTCGCTAAAATAAGATCGCAACTCATAACTGTTTAACACCATCACTTTATAACCTACTTATTGAACCGTTAGAACTTGTTAATTGGTTAAATCGATTGGCTAAGTTAATTAGATAAGTTAATTGGATAAGTTAAACAGTTAGGTTAATTAGTTAAAGAAAACGTATTATTTAGGAGAGTTTCTTGTCTACACCGTTTCAAAATAGGCTTGTCGGGACCATTATTGTCGCAGCCGTCGTCATAATCTTTTTGCCTGATCTACTCGACGGCGAAAAAAAATCAAACAAAGCCGATTTTGAAGCCATTCCTCATGCCGAAGCTTTCTCTGGTAAATTAACCAACAAACCTTTCCCAGAAGAGCGCTTAGTACGAGAAGAAATGCCCGAAATAACCGATGAACCCGCTATTGATGATACCTATATGGATACAGAGGTCACTGTCGATGTTGTAGAAAAAAATGATGTGAAAACAGTTGTTACTCCTGCGAGAATAGATCCTCCAGTAGCCGCGATAACTAGTAATCAACAAACGAAAACGTTACCAGAGAAAGCGGTAGCGTCTGAAGCTTGGGTTATCCACTTAGGCAGTTTCAAAAATAAAGACAATGTAGAGCAGTTACTGAAAAAGTTAAAAGCACAAGGCTATGTCGTTTTTACTAAACCAATTAAAACCAAGCAAGGCACTTTAACAAAAGTTATTATAGGGCCTGAGTTAATAAAGTCTGCGATGGAAAAGAAAATTCCTGCATTAAAAAAACTTACTGGTATCCAAGGCAAGGTCGCCACTTTTGAAGTAAATCAGTAATTGGCTTTCATAAAAAACTAGGCATTATTTTGCTAATTCTGATAGAATGCGCGCCTCTGATTTTGAGAAAATAAATTCAACGAGAACCCCGTATGGTTTGGATAGATTACGTCATTTTGGCCATTATAGGCATTTCAACCTTAGTTAGCTTGATACGTGGCTTTGCAAAAGAAGCGGTATCTTTAGTTATATGGATTGGTGCATTTTTTGTTGCTAGTACCTTTTATGGTAATCTTGCGAATTTATTAACAAATATTTCCGATCAATTCTTACGCAATGCCGCTGCAGTTGCCATACTTTTCATATCAACACTAGTGATCGGCGCCTTAATCAATTACCTCATCGGTCAATTAGTTAGTAAAACAGGTCTTTCTGGCACAGACCGCGTGTTAGGTATCGTTTTTGGTGCGCTTCGTGGCGTGCTTATTGTTAGTGCTTTAATATTTTTTGTTGATGCTTTTACTGGTGTAGAAAATACGCCATGGTGGAAAAGCTCACAACTTATTCCTGAATTTACCTTAATTGTAGAATGGTTTTTTGAATATATTAAAGGCTCATCGAGTTATGTGAGTTAGTTTTAGTTGAATTTAAAAAACATTAACCCGAGCGTTAAATTTATTTTTATTTATCTTAGCTGTTTTAGCGCAGTATCTGCGTTAATTAACATCAGTTAAGTAATTGCGGAGTCGTTCCGTATACGATTATTTATAAGATATTATTTCAATATCGTATAATTCAATATTTATTTGATGAGTTCATTCATCCAAAGCAAAGTTAGCTTTGATAAGTGTTGTAAATATTTCTTTTGTGGAGAGAGTTTCATGTGTGGCATTGTTGGTATAGTCGGTAAATCCCCAGTTAGTCAGTATATATATGATGGCTTAACAGTACTTCAGCATCGAGGTCAGGACGCAGCAGGTATTGTAACTATTCACAATAATACCTTTAGACTAAGAAAAGCTAATGGTTTAGTGAAAGATGTTTTTCATACCCGTCATATGCTTCGCTTACAAGGTAATATTGGTATTGGCCATATTCGTTACCCAACAGCAGGTACTTCTAGTTCATCAGAAGCACAACCATTTTATGCTAACTCTCCTTTTGGTATTTCATTAGCGCATAATGGTAATTTAACTAACGCTGACGAGTTAAGAACATGGTTATTTAATGAAGCTCGTCGTCATGTTAATACCACATCAGACTCTGAAGTGTTACTTAACATCCTAGCGCACGAATTACAGCAAAGAGAAAACATTTCTCTTACTCCTGATGATATTTTTACTGCCGTCGCTAATATGCATAAACGTGTTCGTGGTGCTTATGCCACCGTAGCGCTTATTGTAGGTCACGGTATGATCGCATTTCGTGATCCTAACGGTATTCGTCCATTAGTTTTTGGTAAAAGAGAAACTAAAAAAGGTGTTGAGTATATGGTTGCCTCTGAATCGGTTGCATTAGATGCATGTGCGTTCGAATTTGTACGTGATGTAGCGCCAGGTGAAGCGATATACTTTACTGAAGATGGCCAAATACACAGCCTGCAATGTGCTGAAAATCCTGTTTATAACCCATGTATTTTTGAGTTTGTTTATTTTGCTCGTCCAGATTCAACTATTGATAAAATGTCTGTTTATGCTTCTCGTGTAGAAATGGGGACTAAACTAGGCCAAAAAATTGCGGATGAATGGCAAGATCTTGAGATTGACGTGGTTATTCCTATCCCTGAAACTTCTTGTGATATAGCTTTACAAATAGCACATCATCTTGATATTCCATACCGTCAAGGCTTTGTTAAAAATCGTTATATTGGCCGAACGTTTATTATGCCAGGTCAGGAAGAGCGTAAAAAATCAGTTCGCCAAAAACTCAATGCTATAACGGCTGAATTTAAAGACAAGAATGTTTTACTTGTTGATGATTCTATTGTTCGTGGGACTACATCATCTCAAATTATTGATATGGCGCGTGCTTCAGGTGCAAAGAAAGTTTACTTTGCTTCAGCAGCACCAGAAGTTAGATTCCCTAACGTTTACGGTATTGACATGCCAAGTGCAAATGAGTTAATTGCCCATGGCCGTGAATTAGATGATATTTGTGAGCTAATTGGTGCAGATAAGTTAATCTTCCAATCAATTGATGACTTAATTACAGCAGTGAGTGCAGGTAACCCTGAAATTAAAACGTTTGATACTTCTGTATTTGATGGTAACTATGTTACCAACGATATCAACCAAGAGTATTTAGAAAGATTGGACGCATTACGTAATAATACTACGAAAGAAGAGTCTGATAAAAATGCTGATTCGATTTTAGATATGCATAATGAAGGTGCAGAGTAAATATTATCTAACTTGTTCGTGATAAATTAGCGATATGCGGTATACATAAAAAGGCCTTGTTTCTGTGAAGAAACAAGGCCTTTTCTATTATATTAATTAATCCCATTGGGATTATTCAATATGATAATAAATCAGTTGGTTCGCTAGGATACAAATTCAGGGCCAAAGCCCATAGTCCACATGATTGCAGTTCCTGCCATGAGTGTAACCAGTAAAACTAAACCACAGGTCACAACTGAGCTAGAATAAATAAAACCCTTTTCCTCAGGAATATTCATCATTATAGGTACTCCAGAATAGAGTAGATAAATTGAATAAGCTACTGCAGCCATGCCGGCTAAAGCAACAAACCATAATACTGGGAATAAAGTGGTGATACCTACCATAAGTAGTGGTGTTGCCGTATAAGAGGCGAGTTCGAGAGCTTGGACAAAATCAGGCTTTGAATCAAAAGTTTTAGCCATCCATTGTATTAATACCGCTAATGCAAAAACGCCAAAAATTAGAGCGAAATACATACTGATTGCCATCAATTGTGCACTGGCAACACTGATTTTAATCGGATCTCCAACTCCAATAGTCCAGCCTATATATGCCGCAGCATAAAAAGAGCAGATGGAAGGAATTAACGCTATCGTTAAAATATGTATCAAGCTATAACTCAAACTCTCGTGACGCTTTTCAATAACGTGCCACTCTTCTTTAGGGTGAGCGTACAATCCCCATATATGGTTAAGTATCATAATCAATCCTCTTGCGCTTAATGTTCGAAAAGTACTTTCTATTGTAAATATACAGCCTATTTTTATGTCTTTTCAGCTTAAACTGAACAAGGCTCATAAAATAAATGTTTACACTATTAATACTATTATTATTACACCCTTAGTTATGAGAGATATAAGGGAAACAGTCAAGTTTTGATTGAATAATAAACAATAACGCTCTATATAAACGTTTTTTAATATCTTTCGGTCATAAGAGAATTTGCATCTTTAATAATAGCGGCTATTTGGAACGGGTATAAGCAAAACTAACTAACCTTAATGCGTACTACCGACATTACTTCAATTTCAAACCCTGCGACAGTTTCAATGTCTGGATAGTAAGTAAGATTAACGCGCTGACCTTGTAAGCTTTGATAAAGTTTTTTACGCTTGTATTTAAAAGGTACGTCTATGTTTTCAAGCATAAGTGTGTTGATGATCCATTCATCATTATCTCTTTGTACATGAGAAACTACTTTCATATTTTCACTATGTGTTAACTTATCGTGTTTATTAACTAACTTTTGTGCGGCATTTTTATTGTTAAGCTTTGTCTTTATTATGGAACTCATAATTTTTAAGTATCTATATTAAAACTAAGTGATATTAGTATCTCAATAAAAAACAAGTTTATGAAGTAAAGCTAGCTAATACTTTATAAAATATACCCGTTACCATTCAAGATGCAGGTTTCAGAGTGCTTGAGCGATATCAATTCGAGGCACTGTGATGAGATAAGGGTTATTTCCTTATCCCAAATTAATTATCTCGATTTCAGGTTAACTAGAACTGACCGGCTATTTTTCAATGTTTACTTTAATTATTTTATTAGTACTACTTTGATGAATTAATAAATTACCATCGCGAGTAGGGCGCATGTGTCGAATAATACCAGCATAAACATTGCCAGATGGAATAGCCCAACTTTGAAATTTTTCTGTTGTAGGGTCAAATCTGACTAAAGTATCGGGTCTCATACCCGATTCGTTATACCAAACAATATTGTCTATAACTGCAATTGCATACGGGTGTGAAGCATTGCCGCTAGGCGAGGCCCATTCTTTAATTTCTCCATCTTTAGGGTTATACCTTCCTAATCGACCTTGTGAAGAGTTAACGTACCAAATCATACCGTTATCAGCAATATCAAGGCGACGAACCCTAGTTGCTTCATTAGGGAGTTTAATTTCAGTTAATTCCATTGTTGTTGGGTCAACTTTTACTAGGCAGTTACTCCCATTACAAGCAACCCAAGGAGTGCCATTCTTATCTATTTTAATGCCATAAGGTTTAGAGTTGGGTGAATTCATCGTCACTAATTTTATTTCTTCTGTGATCGGATTTAATCGCCCAATCATATTGCTGTGTTGCAGCGTAAACCAGAGTATTCCTTTATCATCGAAAATAGCACTATGCGGGTCTTTGGCATTTTTATCGGGCATTTTATATTCGGTAATCTTTTTAGTTTTTATATCTAACTTACCAACAGTGCCATTTTTATTACCTGTATACCAAATATTACCTACACTATCGGTTGTTACGGTATGAGGCATAGCATTGGCCGGCAATAAATATTCTTTCATATCGCCTGATGTTGGATTTATTTGCCCAATAAGGTTTGCTCGTTGTCCAGCCCACCAAAAAGTACCATCAGCTGCTTCGATAGGATCGCGAGAGCGCTGTCCAAGTGTTGGTGTTTGCCACTCGGTAAAAGATATTGTTGTATCGCCAGGAATAAATGTTGGACTACGGCGTGAGTTAGGAGCATAGGTTTGAGCAAGGTAATTAAATATAGGCTGTGCTATCTCGACATGATCAGATAAATCAATCATGGTTTTTGTTAAAGCTTGCCAGCCATCAACATCATAGCCTGAACTGTTCGTTATTAATTTCATTGAATGGCAAGTCGTACAGTATTGCTCAACTAGTATTTTGCCTTGGGATTTTGGAATTACATCAACTGACGTAGGGTTAGATGTTTGAGTTACAGCCAAACAAAAAGGTGCAACAAAGGCGAAGTAACCACTAGTAATTAACAATATCGATTTTATAAACGTATGTTTAAACATTATCTAGCTCCTGATTTTTTACTTAATTGTATATTGAAGGTATTTATTAATAATTAAAACACGCTAATAAATTTTCATGTTAAAATTCGCATAGATCTTTAACGCAGTGAGTAGTCATTAGGCGTTAAATAATTTAAAAGAGAAGTTTACTCCGAATGTATGAAAAACTATTAGCACCTATTAACGCCTTTTTAAAATATCCTACACCTGATCTTTGGGTTGATGAAGCAAAAAAATCAGAAAACTTACCTATATTGCTTCGTGATCATTTAATTTGTGAATTAAAAGCTGCGCAAAGTGCTTTGTTCTTACTTAAACGTTATGCGTTAACTCCTGAAGGGGTTGCACAGTTAACTGAACTGATGACACCTTATGAGCAGTTTGCCTATAAGCGACTTGGTAATACTGAAACACTTAAAGGTAAAAACGTACTATCTAAATCAATAACTGCACGTGAAGATTGTCCGTATGGGCAAGATATGGTTGATAAAATGGTGTTGTTGATTCGCGAAGAGTTACATCATTTTTATCAAGTGTTAGAAATTATTGAAGAAAACAATATCCCTTATGATCCAATTCCTGCGGCACGTTATGCTAAAGGTATGCTTAAAGGCGTACGCACTTATGAACCTGAAGCGCTTATTGATAAGTTAATTGTTGGTGCTTATATAGAAGCACGATCTTGTGAACGCTTTGCTAAAATAGCGCCGCACTTAGACCATAAAATAGGTAAGTTCTATTTATCGTTATTGCGCAGTGAAGCCCGCCATTATCAAGATTATTTAACCCTAGCTGAGGAAATTTCTGGTGTTGATATCTCAGATAGAATTACTTTTTTTGGTGAGCTCGAAGCGGGATTAATATCAAGCCCAGATGAAGATTTTAAATTTCATTCTGGTTTACCTGCTTGAAGATAATTAAATTAACACAAGCAAGCTTTAACAGCAGTATTCTAGTTTTAGATATTGTTAAACTAAAGGTCGGTTTAATAACTCAATTGAATTAGGGGTGACTTTCAGCCAAGCCCCTTGCTCGTACCAGTCTCCCAATACAATGCGCTGTGCTGGCGCATTATTCGCTATTAAGTCATGTACAGCCGGTCTGTGGGTGTGACCATGAATTAATAACTGGCTTTGATATTGCTCTAAGCATTTAACCACTTCGGTTTCGGTAACATCCATAATATCTTGTGACTTCATTGCGGTAGCCGCAGCACTCTTTTTACGGTAGTCTTCAGCAATTTTTTGTCTAACAAATAAAGGCAAGCTTTTAATCATGGTTTGCCACCACCAGGTTCGTGATTTTTTACGAAATACTTGATAATCAACATCACGGGTACATAGAGTATCGCCGTGCATAATTATTGCTTTTTGACCGAATAGGTCGATAGGCACTATTTCAGGTAAAAGGGTCATGCCTGCTTGCTTGGCATACCGTTTCCCTAATAAAAAGTCTCTGTTGCCATGAATGTAATAAATATCGGTACCCGACTTACGCACAGCCATTAGCGCATTAGCAATAACTTTTAGATACGGACTTTTGTCGTCATCACCAATCCAATATTCAAATAAGTCACCTAATATATAAAGCTTACCCGCTTTAATCGCTTCGGTTTCTAGAAACGTAATAAAACAGTTGGTTATATCAGCTCTACTTTCGCTTAGATGTAAATCAGCTATAAAATAGATTAAAGCTGATTTATTTTGCTCATTCATGGCAGTCAAGAGTACTTATTCTACAATAGCTGATTCAATGATGATTTCATCTTTAGGAACATCACCGTGGCCATGTAAGTTACCTGTTTCAACTAAGGTCATTTTATCAACAACTTCCATACCTTCAACAACTTCACCAAATACACAATAACCCCAGCCTTGTACATTTTCGGCGCTGAAATCTAAGAAAGTGTTATCTGCTAAGTTAATAAAGAATTGCGCTGATGCTGAATGTGGTTCTTGCGTTCTCGCCATTGCTAACGTACCACGCTTGTTGCTTAAACCATTATTTGCTTCGTTTTTAATGCTAGCACGAGTTTCTTTTTCGTCTAAACCTGAAGCAAAGCCACCACCTTGTGCCATAAAACCTTTAATTACACGATGAAAAATAGTGCCGTTGTAGTGACCTTCTTCAACATATTGCTTAAAGTTAGCAGCTGTTACTGGTGCGTTATCAAAGTCTAATGCTATTTTAATGTCGCCAAGGTTAGTTTTAAATATAATCATAATATTCTCTAATATTCTCTAATATAAGTTGTTAGTTAAGGTTTGAATTAACTTTAATCTAAGGGGTATAAATTAATTGCCGATAATTGTACGCTAACTTGCCATTAAGTGCATTAGTATTGATGATCCTTTAGATGAGTTGATGTACAATCTAGCGCTTATTTGTTGTCATAAACTATTCATTAGGAATCATAAAATACCATGTTGCAAATTTACAACACGCTAAGTCGTCAAAAAGAAACCTTTACGCCAATTCACCCCGGTAAAGTAGGCTTATACGTTTGTGGTTGTACTGTTTATGATTTATGCCATATAGGCCACGGCCGCACTTATATTAGTTTTGATAACATTGCTAAATATTTGCGATTTTCGGGTTTTGAAGTCAACTACGTACGTAATATTACCGACGTAGAAGATAAAATTATTAACCGTGCTAATGAAAATGGTGAAACAACAGAATCATTAACTGAACGCACTATTGCTGCAATGCATCAAGATTTTGATTCATTAAATATGGCAAGACCTGATTTAGAGCCGCGAGTAACAACACACATGGATGAAATAATCACCATGATTGAAGCGCTAATTGCTAAAGAACATGCTTATGTTGCCGGCGAAAATGCAGAATCAGGGCTGGGGGATGTATTATTTAACGTATCTAGTTTTGCTGACTACGGTAAATTAAGTGGACAAAACCTTGAGCAACTGCAATCTGGCTCGCGTGTTGAAGTTGATGAAAGCAAAAACAACCCACTTGATTTCGTATTATGGAAATCAGCTAAACCGGGCGAGCCAAGCTGGTCATCTCCTTGGGGAGAAGGTCGCCCCGGTTGGCATATTGAATGTTCAGCAATGAACGCTAAAGAATTAGGACATCATTTTGACATTCACGGTGGTGGCTCAGATTTAACTTTCCCTCATCATGAAAATGAAATTGCGCAAAGTTGTTGTGCCCTTGATACGCCGTATGTGAATTACTGGATGCATACCGGTATGGTACAAGTTGACCAAGAAAAAATGTCTAAATCATTGGGTAACTTTTTTACTATTCGTGATGTGTTAGCACAATACGATGCTGAAACCGTTCGTTTCTTTTTAACAACAGGGCATTATCGTAGTCAGTTAAATTATTCTACTGATAACTTAACGCAGGCGAGAGCGTCAGTTGAGCGTATTTATACGTCGTTACGCGATGTGAATATTCAAAAAGACTTTGTATTAGATAAAAACTCAAGCTTTGTAAAACAATTTTGCCAAGCAATGGATGATGATTTTAATACACCTCAAGCATTAGCTGTATTTTTTGAAATATCTAAAGAGTTAAACGTAGCTAAAGCCGCTAATAACGATGAGTTAGCAAGTGAGTTAGCTTCAACCCTTGTTGCTTTAGGTGAAATTATCGGTCTATTACAACTTGACCCGGCTGCTTTTTTACAGGGTGATAATAATAACGATGAAGTAGCAGTAATTGAAGCGCTAATTGTACAGCGTAATCAAGCACGTATAGATAAAGACTGGGCGATGGCAGATGATGCCCGTGACAAGCTTAATGCAATGAATATAGTATTAGAAGATAGCGCTGGTAAAACTACGTGGCGTAAAGCTTAATTAATAAAAAGCTAAGCGCTTGTTTAACTGAGTTTTACTTAACGAAGTTAAACAAAAACTACGCTGAGTTAAAGAAAAAAAGGCGAACACTCATTACAGTGTTCGCCCTTTTTATTTCATTATTCACCGCAAATAGCGCTTGCTATGAATAAAAATTAATTAAATATCTGTTGCTTCACACGCTTGTAAGGTGTTTTCAATTAAACAAGCGACTGTCATCGGGCCAACGCCACCGGGAACTGGTGTAATATAAGCAGCTCTATCCTTCGCTATGTCAAAGTCAACATCGCCAACTAATTTACCAGAATCTAAACGGTTTATACCAACATCGATAACAATTGCACCTTGTTTAATCCAATCACCAGGAATAAATCCAGGCTTACCAACAGCAACAACAATAAGATCAGCACCTTTTACTTTACTTTCAAGGTCTTTAGTAAATCGGTGCGTTGTTGTAACGGTACAGCCAGCGAGTAATAATTCGAGTGACATTGGGCGACCAACTATATTTGATGCGCCAATAACTAGTGCGTCTAACCCTTTAGGATCTACACCTGTTGACTGAATTAAGGTCATAATGCCTTTTGGTGTACATGGTCGCAAACCCGGTTGTCTTAACGCTAACTTGCCAATATTAAAAGGGTGAAAACCATCAACATCTTTTAAAGGGTTGATATGTTCAAGTATTAAATTAGCATTTAAGCCTGCGGGTAAAGGCAGTTGCACTAATATACCATCAATTTCATTATCGTTATTTAACTCAGTGATTAAAGCTAATAGCTCACCTTCAGTAGTTGTTTTTGCTAAGTCGTATGAGCGAGAAATAAATCCTACTTCTTCGCAGGCTTTACGCTTACTCCCCACATAAACTTGTGAAGCAGGATCTGAACCCACTAAAACAACAGCTAAACCAGGTATTCTTTTACCATTGGCAAGGCGTTGACTTACCTTTTCTTTAACTGAATCTCTAAGTTGTTTGGCAATTTCTTTGCCATCAATCAATGATGCTGTCATAACGATGATGTAGACCTTGGATGTAAGTGGTGATGTAAGTAATAATAAAACGCGGCTATTTTGCCATAAAGTAGAATCATGTTGTAGGTTTACTTTTACTAATGATTAAATGCTTAACCATTTTTAAGTTAACACTTATATAGAGGTACATTTTAACTCTAAGAGAAAAGTTAAAAAAGCAGGCAAATAATGATGGCGACGAAGAATATTTCATCGGCTTGCTTTAAAAGTAAGCGAACAAGCATTTATTTATAAAAAAGGTTTGACGACAGGTAAGCAAATCGGTAATATCCGCACCCGTTGAAACGAGACAATTTATTGTTTGTGACAACAGCATAAATCGGTGATTAGCGCAGCTTGGTAGCGCACTTGGTTTGGGTCCAAGGGGTCGCAAGTTCGAATCTTGCATCACCGACCACTTTTCTTTTATATTTTAAAAGTAAGTGGCCTGCTTTGTAGGAAATGTGCGCCCTTAGCTCAGCTGGATAGAGCAACGCCCTTCTAAGGCGTGGGTCGCAGGTTCGAATCCTGCAGGGCGTGCCATACAGCCATGTATGGTAGTAAAAGGTTATGGTGGCTATAGCTCAGTTGGTAGAGCCCCGGATTGTGATTCCGGTTGTCGAGGGTTCAAGTCCCTTTAGCCACCCCATCTTTTACTTCTTCCTGAAGTAGTAGTTCAAAAAAGTTAAACATGTCGGTGATTAGCGCAGCTTGGTAGCGCACTTGGTTTGGGTCCAAGGGGTCGCAAGTTCGAATCTTGCATCACCGACCACTTTCTTCTTATAAAAATTCCATTTCATCTAAGTTCTAAACTATACTGTTTACACCTCATATATAAATCAATATAAAATTACAATTAAACGCTTATTAATTTAATTATTAAATAGCTGCATATTTTCATCCTGTAAAATATTCTTTATGTTCTTTGGCCTTTTAATAACAGTCACATCAATACCAGTCACATCAATTATCTAAGTTAATTTTCTAAGTTGTATTTTAGGGATATCGATTATAAAACAATAATAATCTTAATTTAGACTTGAAAAAAAAACTTTACCCCTTAAATAGTAACTCTAATGTTTGACAAATTTGGCAGGTGGTCAAAACTTACACCTTGCAACTTTTTTTTGTGCTCGCTATAATTCGTCGTCATATTTTTGTAATAGGGCATCTTTTTATCTTTAATTTGGTAAGTTTTATCAAAATTATTGATAATAAATTGATGCGTAAAAAGCGTAATACGCTAATTTTTGAGGTATTTAAATGCAAGTTTCAGTTGAGACTACACAAGGTTTGGAACGTCGCCTGACTATTTCTGTTCCAGCCGAAAAAGTAGATGTAGAAGTTAAGAACCGTCTTCGTCAAATTAGTAAAACACAGCGTATTAATGGTTTCCGTCCAGGTAAAGTACCACCGGCAGAAATTCAAAAACGCTTCGGTAAATCAGTTCGTCAAGAAGTTGCAGGCGAAATTATGCAACGTAACTTTGTTGAAGCAATCGTTGCAGAGAAAATCAACCCAGCGGGCCGTCCTTCATTTGTAGCTAAAAGCAATGAAAATGGTAAACCATTAGAGTTTGAAGCAACTTTTGAAATTTACCCTGTAGTTGAATTAAAAGATTTAGATAAAATTGCTATTGAACGCCCAAAAGTAGAAGTAACTGATGCTGATCTAGATGAAATGTTTGTTACTCTACAAAAACAACACCAAACATGGAAAGAAAATAAGCGTAAATCTAAGAAAGGCGATAAGCTAACTCTTGATTTTGTTGGTCGTGTTGATGGTGAAGAATTTGAAGGTGGCAAGGCTGAAGGCTTTGAATTAGAACTAGGCGCAGGTCGTATGATCCCTGGTTTTGAAAAAGAAGTTACAGGCATGAAAGCCGGTGAAGAACAAACAATCAAAGTAACCTTCCCTGAAGATTACCATGCTGAAAACCTTAAAGGTAAAGAAGCTGAATTTGATATCGTTCTTCATAAAAATGAAGGTCCTGTTTTACCTGAAATTAATGAAGACTTTGCTAAACTTTTCGGTATCGAAGAAGGTGGCGTTGAAGCTTTACGTACTGAAGTAAGTAAAAACATGGCACGTGAATTAACACAAGCTGTTAAAGCTAAAGTTAAAACTCAAGTGATTGATGGTTTACTTGCCGCTAATGAAGTTGATTTACCATCAGCATTAGTTGCTCAAGAAGTAAATGTTTTACGTCAACAAGCAATGCAACGTTTCCAAGGTCAAATGGATCCTAAGAACTTGCCAGAGCTTCCTGCTGAAATGTTCACTGAACAAGCAGAACGTCGTGTTAAAATCGGTTTACTTTTAGGTGAAGTGATTAAAATTAATGAACTTAAAGTAGATGATGCTAAAGTTGATGAATTAATTGCTTCTGCTGCTTCTGCTTATGAAGATCCTAAAGAAGTTATTGAATACTACGCTAATAACCAAGAATTAATGCAGCAAATGCAAAACGTTGCTTTAGAAGAGCAGGCGATTGATTTACTTGTTGAAAAAGCGAAAGTAAAAGATAAAAAAGCTAGCTTCTCAGAAATAATGAACCCAGAAGCCAAATAATATTAAGCAAAACGTAAGTTTATCGTAGGTTTGCATTGACAATAGACTTAGCAATCGCTTAAATTCAATGGCTTGTATGGCAACATACAAGCCATTTTTATTTACAAAGGGAAGGAATACTCTTGTTTAATTCTCAAATTACATCACAAAGAACATCTCAAGTTTCATCACAAAGCAATACAACAGGTATTGAAAGCGCTTTAGTACCTATGGTTGTTGAGCAAACGCCTAAAGGCGAGCGTTCATATGATATATACTCAAGACTTTTAAAAGAGCGTGTAATCTTCCTTTGTGGTCAAGTTGAAGACCATATGGCTAACCTGATCATTGCACAATTATTGTTCTTAGAATCAGAAAGCCCAGATAAAGATATTTTTCTTTACATAAATTCACCAGGTGGCTCGGTAACTGCGGGTATGGCTATTTATGATACAATGAAATTTATCAAACCAAATATTAGTACGGTTTGTATTGGACAAGCAGCGAGCATGGGCGCCTTTTTATTGTCAGGCGGCGAAAAGGGCAAACGTTATTGTTTACCAAATGCGCGTGTAATGATCCATCAACCTTTAGGTGGTTTCCAAGGTCAAGCGTCTGACTTTGAAATTCATGCCAAAGAAATATTATATATAAAAGGTAAACTTAATAAGTTAATGGCTGATCATACTGGCCAAACTTTAGAAAAAGTTTCTCATGATACAGACCGAGATAACTTTTTAAGTGCAGAGGCAGCTGTTGAATATGGTTTAGTTGACTCCATATTAGAACAACGTAACGATAAATAGGATTTCGGTGTATACTTAATTGTATAGATTGAATAATAAATGGATTTATTTGGATTAAACGTTTAGAGGTAGGGCATGACCGATATTAAAAGTGGTAGCGATAATGGCAAGTTACTATACTGCTCATTTTGTGGCAAAAGCCAACATGAAGTACGTAAATTAATTGCTGGCCCTTCAGTATTTGTTTGTGATGAATGTGTTGAACTATGTAACGACATTATTCGCGAAGAAATATCTGAAATTTCGCCAAAAGAAAGTAAAGAAGCACTGCCTTCTCCAATTGAAATACGTGAAAGCTTAGACGAATACGTTATTGGTCAAGACCATGCGAAAAAAGTATTAGCAGTTGCTGTTTATAATCATTATAAGCGCTTAAGAAATGGCGACACTCATAACGGTGTTGAATTAGGTAAAAGTAATATTTTACTTATTGGGCCAACAGGTAGTGGTAAAACACTCTTAGCTCAAACCTTAGCACGCTTGTTAGATGTACCTTTTACAATGGCCGATGCAACCACATTAACTGAAGCAGGTTATGTTGGTGAAGATGTTGAAAACATCATTCAGAAGTTATTACAAAAATGTGATTACGATGTAGAAAAAGCACAACGCGGTATTGTTTACATTGATGAAATTGATAAAATTTCACGTAAGTCAGATAACCCATCTATTACTCGTGATGTATCAGGTGAAGGTGTTCAGCAAGCATTATTAAAGCTTATTGAAGGTACTGTTGCTTCGGTTCCTCCGCAAGGTGGTCGTAAGCATCCGCAACAAGAATTTTTACAAGTAGATACTTCTAAAATATTGTTTATTTGTGGTGGTGCTTTTGCTGGGTTAGATAAAGTTGTTGAGCAACGTAATCAAAAAGGCACTGGTATTGGCTTTGGCGCAGAAGTTCGTGGTAAAGATCAAGAGAAATCATTAACAGATAGCTTGGCTGAAGTAGAACCGCAAGATTTAGTTAAATACGGTTTAATTCCTGAGTTTATTGGGCGGTTACCTGTATTAGCTACTCTACGTGAGTTAGATGAAGACGCACTGATTCAAATTTTACAAGAACCAAAAAATGCATTAACTAAACAGTTCACTGCATTATTTGATATGGAAAAAGTTGAGTTAGAGTTTAGAGAAGATGCGCTGCATGCTATTGCCCGTAAAGCCATGGACCGAAAAACTGGTGCTCGTGGTTTACGTTCAATCGTGGAAGCTGTTTTACTTGATACCATGTACGAACTACCTTCGATGGAAGACGTTAGCAAGATTGTTGTTGATGAAAATACTATTAAAGGTGAAAGTAAACCGATTATTATTTACGATAGTAAACAGAATCAAAATCAAAAAGAAAAAGCTGCTAAGTAACTTGTCTTTTTAAGTAATATTTTAGTATTACGTTAATTAGCCTCAATTTAATAAATAACTCTAAACGTAATAATTTACGTTATAGTTATTTATTGGTTGAGGCTTTTTTGATCTAAAACTTTCAGTAATCTATAAAATTATTTTTATATCTTGTTGAAAGTTAACTGGATAGCCCCATATATATCCTATAGCATTATTTTTATAATAATTTAACCATTTCCAAAAAGAGTAGCCAATGAGTAAAGAATTATCAGGTGTCGTTGAGATCCCCGTTTTAGCCTTAAGAGATGTTGTTGTTTATCCTCAAATGGTTATTCCACTTTTCGTTGGGCGTGAAAAGTCTATACGATGTTTAGACTTAGCTATGGAGCAAGATAAACAGGTATTCCTCGTTGCCCAAAAAGATGCAGCAGTTGATGACCCAAAAGCCGATGATGTATATACAACAGGTACCGTAGCGACAATACTACAAATGTTAAAGTTACCAGACGGTACGGTAAAGGTACTTGTTGAAGGCTCGCAACGTGCGGTAATTAATAAATTCGTTGAGACAGAAGAATACTTTAGCGCTGAAATTGAATATGTAACGCCAAGCTCAGTATTAACCGATGATATTGAAGTATTAATACGTTCAGCTATTTCTCAATTTGAAGGTTATGTAAAGCTTAACAAGAAAATACCACCGGAAGTGCTTACTTCGGTATCCGGTATTGATGACGCTGAACAATTAGCTGACACTATGGCAGCACACATGCCATTAAAATTGGCTGATAAGCAAAAGGTATTAGAAATTATTGATGTGAATGTTCGTTTAGAGCATTTAATGGCATTAATGGAAGGCGAAATAGACTTACTACAAGTTGAAAAGAAAATTCGTACTCGTGTCAAAAAGCAAATGGAAAAAAGCCAACGTGATTATTATTTGAATGAGCAAATGAAAGCCATTCAAAAAGAGCTTAACGAAGGTGAAGAAACCCCAGATGAACTTGAGCTAATGGCTAAGCGTATTGAAGATGCGCAAATGCCTGCTGAAGCTAAGGATAAAACCTTAGCTGAGTTTCAAAAACTTAAAATGATGTCACCGATGTCGGCGGAAGCAACAGTAGTTCGCAGTTATATTGAGTGCATGATTAATGTGCCTTGGAAAAAACGTAGTAAATTGAAGCGCAATTTAGCCTTAGCGCAAGAAGTGCTTGATAAAGATCACTACGGTTTAGACAAAGTTAAAGAACGTATTTTAGAGTACTTGGCCGTGCAACAACGTGTCAGTCAATTAAAAGGACCTATTTTATGTTTAGTAGGGCCTCCTGGTGTCGGTAAAACCTCATTAGGTCAATCAATCGCTAAATCTACTGGTCGAAAATATGTTCGTATGGCTTTAGGCGGTGTGCGAGATGAAGCTGAAATTCGTGGTCATCGACGTACTTATATTGGTTCATTACCAGGCAAATTAATTCAAAAAATATCAAAGGTTGGTGTTAAAAATCCACTATTTTTATTAGATGAAATAGACAAAATGGCGTCTGACATGCGTGGTGATCCAGCTTCTGCATTATTGGAAGTACTTGACCCTGAACAAAATACTAGCTTTAACGATCATTATCTTGAAGTAGATTACGACTTGTCTGATGTTATGTTTGTTGCAACTTCAAACAGTATGGATATTCCAGGCCCATTATTAGACCGTATGGAAGTTATTCGTTTGTCTGGCTATACCGAAGATGAAAAACTTAATATTGCTAAGAGCCATTTACTTGATAAGCAAATAGAGCGTAATGGTTTAAAAGCCAAAGAAATTGAAATTGATGACAGTGCTATTGTAGGCATTATTCGTTATTACACACGTGAAGCAGGTGTGCGTGGCTTAGAGCGTGAAATATCAAAGTTATGTCGTAAAGCTGTTAAGTCTATTTTACTTGATAAAAACATCAAAAAAGTCACCATTAATCAAGCCAACCTAAATGAATTTTTAGGTGTGCAACGTTTCGATTATGGTAAAGCAGATGATGAAAACCGTGTCGGTTTAGTGACAGGTTTAGCTTGGACCCAAGTGGGCGGTGAGTTACTGACGATTGAAACGGCTTCTGTGCCAGGTAAAGGTAAGTTAACTTACACTGGCTCACTTGGTGATGTAATGAAAGAGTCAATTCAAGCGGCTATGACAGTAGTGCGTAGTCGAACTGAGAAGCTGCGTATTAACGATGACTTTTACGAGAAAAGAGATATTCATGTGCATGTGCCTGAAGGGGCAACACCAAAAGATGGTCCTAGTGCGGGTATTGGTATGTGTACTGCGCTGGTTTCAAGTTTAACGGGTAATCCGGTAAAAGCTGATGTTGCAATGACAGGTGAAATCACCTTGCGTGGTGAAGTACTTGCTATTGGTGGATTAAAGGAAAAATTACTAGCAGCTCATCGCGGCGGTATAAAAACAGTGATTATTCCACATGAAAATGAACGTGATTTACAGGACATACCTGAAAATGTTAAAGCTGAATTATCTATTCATCCAGTGAAATGGATAGAAGAAGTGCTAGACCTCGCGCTAGAGCATCCGGTAGAAGAATGGAAAATTGAGAAGTAAGTTGCTCAATCCTTGGCCTTTTTTGTCTCTTTATAGTAAAAAAGGCCAAAAAAACTAAAAAATTTGCAAAAAAATGAAATTATCGCTTTTCAAACGCTGAAACTATGGTAAGTTAACTACGCTTATATCGCTAGACCCCTTACTCACTATGTATATAGATAGAATATAGGTTCTAGAAAGCATAAGATATTTTCTAAACTCAACGCCTCAAGCAATTAAATATACAAATACATTTAATTGCATCAATAAAAAGGATGGCGCTGGATAAAAAACAATTTAAGGGGTATACACTGTGAATAAATCTCAACTAATAGAGAAAATTGCTGCTGGTGCAGACATTTCAAAAGCTGCTGCGGGTCGTGCGTTAGATTCATTTATTGGCGCAGTAACTGATGAATTAAAAGATGGCGAGCAAGTAGCTCTTGTTGGTTTTGGTACTTTCTCAGTACGTGACCGTGCTGCACGAACTGGTCGTAACCCACAAACGGGTGCAACTATTCAAATTGCTGCTGCTAAAATCCCATCGTTCAAAGCGGGTAAAGCATTAAAAGACGCATGTAACTAATAATCAATTTCGATTAAGTTATACCGCGTATTAAAAAAACCACCTTTTAGGTGGTTTTTTACTTTATAGCCTCTATATCCGTTCCCTGAATCATTTGTTTCAAAGACAGCGATTAGATTCCTGAACAGTATGGTAAATATATTGTATTTTGCTCATGTTGTGCTTCAAGCAAGGCTTATCATCTGCTAAAATCGCGAGCAACGTTAATTTAAGATACTTAAACCTAGAATGTTAGGTATAAAAAAAAGAGAAAGAAATGTTAGAAGAAATTCGTGAAAAATCTCAAGGGTTGACCGCCAAAATTATTCTTGGTTTGATTATCCTTACTTTTGCTGTAGCTGGTGTAGGAAGTTATAGTAATTCAGTTGATACTTCAGTTGCTGTTGTTAACGGTGAAGAAATTAGTCAGCAGGCTTTTGATACCGCTTTTCAGTCACAACGTAATCGTATGTCACAACAGTTTGGTGAAATGTTTGATACCTTATCAAACGATGCTAATTATATGGCAAACTTTCGCCAAGGTGTATTAGATAACTTGATTAATGAGAAGTTGATTGATCAAAATAGTAAAGACCTAGCCATTATCGTTTCAGATAATCGTTTAAAAGAAACAATTCGTGAAATGCCTGAATTTCAAGTTAATGGTGTTTTTGATAATGATCGTTACTTAGCTATCATAAATCAATCAGGTTTTTTCCAATCGTCTGATTTTCGTGATTACATTCGTGTAGAAATGACACGTCGTCAGTTAAGTCAAGCGTTGTTATCAAGTGAGTTTAACTTACCTTACCAAGAAAAATTACAGTTAGCTTTACAAAATCAAACACGTGATATTCGATATGCAACGATAGCTGCTGAACAATTTAAAGCAGGTATTGAGTTAACAGATGATGAAGTTAATAATTATTACTTAGCTAACCAATCACGCTTTGAAAACAAAGAACAAGTTAAAGTAGATTTTATTAGCTTAAATGTTGCCGATATTGCCAAAGACATCGTTATTAGCGATGCAGAAATTGCACAATATTATCAAGAAAATTTAGTTAGCTTTACTGAACCAGAGCAACGTCGTATCTCTCATATTCTTATTGAATTTAATGAAGATGATGCTGAGTCTGCTAAAGCGCAAGCACAAGACGTATTAACTCGTCTTGAGCAAGGTGAAGACTTTGCTACCTTAGCTAAAGAGCTATCAAGCGATACTTTCAGTGCTGAAAATGGCGGTGATTTAGAGTGGTTAGAGCCAGGCATCATGGAAGAAAGTTTTGATGATGCCGCATTAGCTTTAGTTAATGTTGGTGATACTAGTGGTTTAGTTGAAACCAGTTTTGGTTATCACGTATTAATGCTTACGGATTATAAAGAAAATGTAGTTAAATCATTAGCTGAAGTAGAAGATGAGTTACGTATCAAGCTAAGTCATGATGAAGCGCAGAACAAATTTTTTGCTTTACAACAAGAAATGGCTCGTTTGAGCTTTGAATTTCCTGATAGCCTAGAAGATGCTGCAGCAGAAGTTAATGTTGCTATACAAACCTCTCCTTGGATATTACGTGGTGGCAATGATGCGCCTTTTGATCAAGATAACGTGATAGAAGCTGCTTTTTCTGATTTGGTTTTACAAGAAAATATGAACTCTGATCTTATTGAAATAAGCGATGATTTAGTCATTGTACTTCGTCTTAATAAGTTTCAAGCTGCGAATGTTAAGCCGTTGTCAGAAGTTGAACCACAAATTAAAGAAATCTTAGTTGAACAAAAAGCTACTGAATTAGCTCAACAAACGGTTGATTTATTATTAGTTGAATTTAAAGCGGGCGCAGAGATTGCAGATCAATTAGCTGAGCTTAATGCTACTTTTGTGATTGAAGAGAACGTGGCGCGTTATAGCCCTGCACTCGACCAAAGTATTAGTCGTGCGGCTTTTGTGTTACCTCATCCAGTTGATGGCGTTATTTCCGCTTCAACTGTTGCATTGAGTAATGGTGATCTTGCCTTGATTGAAGTGACAGGCGTTGGTGTAAGCGAAGGGGCAGCAGCGCCTAATTTAGCACAGCAACAAACGTCTCAATTAGCTCAATCGGCTTATGAAAGTTTTGTTAACTCATTAATCGTTGATGCTAAAATTACTCGCAAAGCAATCGCTGAGCCAGTATCTGCTTATTAAACGATAAGTGCTATTACTATAGCTGGTATTACTTCTTTAGCAGGTTTTCTTTAGCCGGTATAAGTTATCTGCTATTAGTTAGCAGTAAAGTAAAATATAAGCGATAGTAGTTAAAGCTATCGTAGAATATGCATAAAAAGCCAATAAGTATTTATTTACTATTGGCTTTTTTTATAATTAAAATATCTGGTCCTGAAATGATTGACGTGTACAACAGTAGGATAAGCGTATGGGGTTATCTTTTCGCAGGTCTTAGCTGAAAGTTTTGACTCATCATTAACTTTTGAGTGACTTTGTGTTGTGGTTTACGCATCACGTCTATCGTTCTCCCCGACTCGACTACCGCGCCTTGAGATAGCACCATTACGTCATCACTAAAATGCCGAACAATACCTAAATTGTGTGAAATTAAAATGTAAGCCAAGCCCATTTGTTGTTGTAGGTCGAGAAGCAAGTTTATCATTTGCGAACGTAATGATGGATCTAACGCTGCTAAAGCTTCATCTAAGATGATAACTTGCGGTTGTAATATTATTGCTCGGGCTAGAGATATACGTTGTTTCTGGCCTCCTGAGAACATATGAGGGTAAAAGTTCATATGATCGCCAAGCAGGCCAACTTTATGTAATGTTGTTCTGATTAGTTGATAACGCTGTTTTTCGTCTAAATCTGTATTGAGTGTTAATGGCTCATCAAGTAACTCTTGAATGGTCAAACTCGGGTTTAAGGTTGTTCCTGAATCTTGAAAGATCATTCTAATTTGCTGGCATCTTTGCTTAAAACGTTGATTCTCTAAAGGTTGACCATTTAAAGATATAACCCCTGTACTGGGGATTTCAGCACCAACTAATATTTTAGCTAGAGTCGATTTACCTGAACCCGCCTCACCAACAATAGCTAACGTTTTTTTAGATTCTAAGCTAAAGGATATGGGTAATAAAGCATCAAAAGTGCGTTTATGATACCAGTAACCTTTGAGTTTGAACGACTTGGATATATCGCTAACATCTAATAAAACAGTCATCTTAACTCGCTCCATTACCAATTTTGTACTTCACTGATGTTTTTTTCTTTGGTTCTTTAATCAAAGGAAAATGACAACTGACTTTATGGCCGTGAAAATTACTCACCATAGGCACTTCTACACAGGTTTTTTGTGCTCGCGGACACCGTGGTCCTAACCTACAACCAATAGGTAAATGTTGTAAGATAGGAATACTGCCAGGCAATGTCATCAAGCGTGACTTAGTAGGCACTTGTAAATTTGCTTTGGTACTACTTCCTACTAAGGCTTGTGTATAAGGGTGCATTGGTTGATCAAATATTTGATCGGTACTGCCAGCCTCTACAAATTGCCCGCTATACATTACCGTAATATTATGGGTCCACTGGGTCAGATTCTCTAAATCATGACTAATTAATAATATCGACATGTTTTTAAACTGATTTAAATTGGCAAGTAGTCTAAAAATTTGAGCTTGGTTGGTACTTTCCATAGCAGCCGTTGGCTCATCGGCAATTAACAATATTGGCCTCCCAGCAAGGGCGATAGCGATCATTACCCGTTGGCACAGCGCTTCGGTTAATTGATGAGGGTAACTTTTCATACACTGGCTATGCTTTTGAATACCTACTTTGTGGAGTAATTTTATTACCGCTTCTTTACGTTGCTTTTTACGCTGCCAAAAATGACCTGTTAACTGAGTTTTATCAATTGCTTCACTTAATTGCTCGCCCACTAAAGTGGTTGGGTCTAAACAACTCATAGGCTCTTGAAATATCATCGCAATATCACGACAAAGTAATGCTTTTCGCTCTGCAATGCTCAAGCGTAGTAAATCGATACCGCGCCAGTGAAATCTATCAGCATGAACATGCCATTTAGGTTGCAGCACGCCCATTATTGCTTGAGCTAACAGTGACTTGCCTGAGCCTGATTCTCCTACTAAACCCCGTACTTCACCTTCTTTAATCGACAAACTTATTCTGTCTACCGCGAGAACACGGCCTGACGGGGTATCAAGTTCAATAGATAAATTTCTTATATCGAGTAAATTCATGGCGATTACTTACAAACTTTTTTATGAGAAATAACAATAGTTAAGCAATTATATGGACCATTACCACTCACTGTTGAACCTGAGATAATTGCTGCAAGTTTAATGATGAAAATTGAAATCATACTTAATTATCCTTACGCAGTTTAAGCGCATGACGTATACCTTCACCTACTAAGTTAGTGGCAACTACCGCAAACAATATTGCTAAACCTGGCAGGTAAACGGTCCAAGGGGCAATATAAAAACGCTCAAGACCATTGGCTAAAATAGAACCCCATTCAGGTAAGGGAATTTGTGCGCCAAGTCCTAAAAAACCCAAGGTTGCTATGTCTAATATGGCGGCAGATTGAGCCAGTGTTGCTTGACTCATCAAACGCTCAACAATATTAGGGAATACAGAGTAATACAATATACGAAAGTTATTTGCGCCATCTAATCGAGAGGCAAGTACGTAATCTTTTCTAAACTCTTCTTTTACCGCATAGCGAGTTATATGAATAAATTGAGGTATAAATACAATAGCAACCGCCCAAACTGTATTACTAATTCCTGGTCCTAAAATTGCGACTATAATAATGGCCAATAGTAATGACGGAATGGATAACACCACATCAAGACAGTGGTTTAAAAAGCTTGATTTAAAGCCAGTTGTTAACGCCGATATTGAGCCAATAACGACACCAATAACTAACGAAAAAACCACCACAATAAAACTTAAGCCAAAGGTGAGTGAGGTACCGTACATCAAGCGAGATAACATATCTCGGCCAAGATCATCAGTGCCTAATAAATAACTAACATTACCGTCTTCATGCCAAGCCGGCGGCACCAATATCATGTCCAAATTACCGTCTATTGGATTATAAGGAGCAATAATGGGAGCGAATATAGCTAATACAACTAAAAAAATAAAACAGCAAAAACCAACCATGGCAACTGGAGTTTTACGAAATATCCCCCACAACTGCATGAAGGGAGAGGGAAAAACCTCTTCAAGATATACTTTTTCACGAGCCATATTTATTTCCTCGCGCTAACGGATTAAGTCCAGCATAAATAAAATCAATTAAAATATGTATCATAAAGATAAAGCATGAAAGTACCAGCAAACCACTTTGAATAGCGGAGTAGTCTCGCTGATAAATGCTTTCTATTAACCAACGACCTATACCAGGCCAACTAAAAATAACTTCGGTCACCATAGCAATGGTCACTAAGTTAGCAAACTGCAAGCCTACATGACGTATTATTTGAATTAAGGCATTACGTATTGCATGGCGAAAAATTATTTGTCTAAAATTTAAACCCTTTGCTCGAGCAGCACGAATATAACTTGAGGCTAACACGTCAATCATCGATGCTCGTGATAAACGAATAAAAATAGTAGCCGGAGCTACAGCAATCACACAGGCAGGTAATATAATATGAGCACTTGCATCTC
Source organism: Colwellia echini (assembly GCF_002843355.2). Lineage (GTDB taxonomy): Bacteria > Pseudomonadota > Gammaproteobacteria > Enterobacterales > Alteromonadaceae > Colwellia > Colwellia echini. The sequence continues at coordinate 162,212 of NZ_PJAI02000004.1, read as the reverse complement.
TAAATGCTTGCCATTTATAAGGACTGTCACTGAGTAAAATATCAATAAACTGGATACCTGTGACAAAGTCAATTTCAAATAATAAGCTGATTTGACCCGAAGACGGCAGCCAACCTAAACCAATGGAAAAAAAGAGAATAGCCAATAGGCCAAGCCAAAAAACAGGAATAGAATATCCGAGCATTGCGAGTGATAAAATTGCACTATCAGGCACTTTATTATGGTAAATAGCGGCGATAAAGCCTAACGGAATGCCAACAAGCATAGCAATGAGTAAAGCGACTAAACTTAATTCTATCGTTGCTGGCAGTAATTTTAGAATATCATTACTAATAGAGGATTGGTTAACGGCTGATAAACCAAAGTCACCGTTTAAAATGTGTGTTAAGTAAGCACCATATTGAATGACAATATTCTGATCCATTCGATAAGATTTATTTAATTCAGCTAATTCTGTTGCGCTTGCATTAATTTGCCCAGAGTGATTGATTACGGTATCACCAGGAAATAAAAAGCTTAAACTAAACGATAGTAGTGTTAAAGCAAACATCGTAAATATGAATAAACTTAGGCGACGTAAGGTAAAGGTCAGCATGTTAATTTTTTACCTTTTCAGTAATAATTTCATCATCAGTATAATCTTGCGGTAATAACGCCTCAATTTTTTGGGGTATTACTTGATTAATAATACTTTTTGCTGGTTTTTTTGATACTTGAGAAAAATTAATACCACCAAAATACTCAAGTATTTCACCTTCAACATGTATATCTCGTGCTTGAAAACGTTTTGAGTGAGCTATTGGCAGTAACGGAATTTGCTCATTAATGATCGCCATGGCTTTTGAATAATAATTTTTTCTTTCGCTTATGTTGTTTGTTTTTAAAGCTTGTTTTAGGAGTTGATCATATTCTTCATTACACCAAAAAGTATGGTTACTACCTTTATCAGTAGCAGAGCAGCTGAGCATAGGTGTAAAAAAGTTATCGGGATCAGGGTTGTCGGCTGTCCATCCTAATAAAAAGCTTTGATGCTCGCCTTGTGATAAGCGACGTAAAAATGCGGTCCACTCATAACTAATTATATTTACTTTTACGCCAATTTTCTTTAAGTCTGTCTGAATAAGTTTAGCCATAGTAACTGCATTAGGGTTGTATGCTCTTTGCAGTGGCATTGCCCATAAATCCATAGTAAAACCTTGAGGATAACCAGCAACAGTTAATAACTCTTTAGCGCGTTCAGGATCATAAGCTATTTCAGCAATACTACTATCATAAGCCCAAGAGTTTTCAGGAAGTATCGACTTAGCACGTTCTGCTTGATCTCGGTACACTGTTTCAATCAATGCTTGTTTATTAATAGCTAAACTCACAGCTTGGCGAACAAGTTTATTATCAAACGGTTTTCTTTTGGTATTAAAGCCAAAGTAGCCAACATTTAGAGAGGTAATTGATTCTAGTGTTAAATCTTTTCTGTCAGTTATTTTTTTGTGGGCAATAGGGTAGCTGCTCACATCACACTCTTTAGCTAAAAATTTTGTTAGACGGCTTGTTTTACTTGGGGAAATATCATAAACGAGTTGTTCTATCTTTGCTTTTTCTTGCCAGTAATCATCATGACGATAAAAACGAATAAATGAACCAACTCGGTAATCTTTAAGTTTAAAAGGACCTGTACCAATCGGTAATATATCCAAATCATGATTGCTATAATTAGCAGCAAGTTTACTGCCGTATTCTTCGGATAAAATAATTGCATAATCGGTGGCTAAATTAGCCAGAAAAGAGCTGTCACTTTGTTTTAAAATAAAGCGTACCGTAAAGTCATTTATTTTTTCGACCCTTTCAACTAGATCGTCAAATTTAATACTCTCAAAGAAAGGGTATTGCCCGCCAGAAACGTAATGAAAACTGTGTTGCTTATCCAAAATACGATTGAAGCTAAATAAAACATCATCAGCATTAAATAATCTGCTTGGGGTGAAATAGCTTGTTTGATGAAAACTAACATCTTGGCGAAGATAAAAAGTTATTTTTTTACCATCACCAGTTACATGCCACGACTTTGCTAGCGAAGGTGCTAAAGTATTGTTCTTTCCTTTATAAACAATAAGGCTGTTATAAAGTTGTTTAGAAGTGGCGTCAGTAGTTGTACCTGAAATACTCAGTTGAGGGTTAAACGTTTCTGGTGGCCCTTCCGAGCAATAGATAATACTACGCTCATTTAACGTTAACTTATCACCTTCATTACAACCCGTTAAAAGGGAAATAAAAGCAACTAGAGTGAGAGTAGGAAAATAATTAATGTTCATCGTTATTACTGCCATCAAGCAAGTTGTATTTTTTTAAGTAGCCTCTTAGTTGATGATAAGTTAATTCGAGCGCTTCTGCAGTCTTCTTTTGATTAAATTGACAATGAGATAGCGCTGATTGGATTAATTCAATCTCGTAATCTTGTGATAATGATTTTAATGACTGCGGAAATTTCAGGCTAATTACCTTGGAATTAATCGGTAATAAATCTTCTTCTACAGTTTTTGCTGTTGGTGTAGATTTATTAACTAGCTCTGTAGGGCTAGCAACCTGGTGAATAATATCCTTATTAACTGCTAGTGTGTTATTAGTTTTAACCGTTTGCTTAGGTCGAAATGGAGACTCAAAAGGGTCAATAATCAACTCATGCACAGGTAAATGTGGGTTGTTACATCGATATACGCTGCGTTCAACTACATTTTTTAATTCGCGAATATTTCCTGGCCAATGGTATTCCAATAAACTACGTTTAGCTTTTTCGGTGAAGCCACTAAATAATTCAAACTCTAATTCGCGTGCCATGTTAATAGCAAAATGTTCAGCGAGGATTAAAATATCATCTAAACGTTCTCTAAGTGGGGGGAGAGTTATTACATCAAATGCTAAGCGATCTAATAAATCGGCTCTAAATAATCCATTAGCAGCCAATGAAGGTAAGTCTTCATTTGTTGCCGCAACTAAACGTACATCAGTTTGTATTGTTTTTGAGCCGCCAACACGTTCAAACTCTCCGTATTCAACAACACGGAGTAATTTCTCTTGAATTAAGCCTGAAGTATTAGCTATTTCATCTAAAAAAAGCGTACCTTTATCTGCACGTTCAAAGCGACCTTCATGACGTTTACTTGCGCCTGTAAAAGCACCGCTGTCATAACCGAATAATTCTGTTTCAAGTAGGTTTTCATTTAATGCGGCACAATTTAACTTTACATAGTTTTGTTGCCAACGCTTAGATAAATAGTGCAGGCGAGCAGCTACTAACTCTTTACCGGTACCGCGCTCACCAATGATGAGGACAGGTTTACTTAATGTTGCAACTTGGGATATTTGCTCGAGAACTTCTAAAAAGCTATTTGATTGACCAAGCAGGTTATCTTGTTGGTTAAAACGTGACATAGTAAACTCTGAAGTTGGTTTTTTTCACTAACAAATAGTTTATTTCATTACTTGGATGGTTGAAAGGATTATTTAAATAATTAATAAAATCTTTTAAAACAATATCTTGTTGTAATTTTAAAAGTTGGCGCAATATATGAATAAATATAATTAAATATACCGTTAGTAGCAGTTATTTAAGCTGAGTATCAGCATAATTAACATCTACAGCATAACAATTTAGGACATTAACATGAGTATTTTCTCAAGATTCACCGACATAATTAACTCTAATATTAACAATTTATTAGACAAGGCTGAAGATCCCGCCAAAATGGTTCGCTTGATCATTCAAGAAATGGAAGATACTTTAGTTGAAGTGCGGACAAGTTCGGCTAAAACGTTAGCGGAAAAAAAAGATTTATCGCGCCAGGTGACTCGCTTTGAGCAAGATGCAGAACAATGGCAAGCAAAAGCAGAATTAGCGCTATCTAAAGATCGCGAAGATCTAGCGCGCGCAGCTTTAATGGAAAAGAAAAAAAGTAACGAACATGCGCAAAACCTTTTAAATGAATTAAGTATTACCGAAGAGCACTTAAGTAAATTACAAGACGAAATCACTCAGTTGCAAGATAAATTGACCGATGCTAAGGCACGTCAAAAAGCGATGATTATCAGAGAAAATTCTGCCTCTACTCGATTAAAGGTTAAAGAAAATATTCACAGTACACGAGTAAATGACGCTTTAAGTCGGTTTGATCATTACGAACGTAAAATTGATGATATAGAAGCCAAAGTAGAGGCTTATGATTTAGGTAGCAATTTAGGCAGTAAATCATTATCAGATGAAATAGCAGGGCTTGAGTCTGATGCTAAAGTTGATGATGAGTTAGCGCAACTCAAAGCTAAAATGAACAAATAATAACTAACCTATTCATACTCGATACGGATGATGTATATAACGCTAACAAAGGAGAAATATTGTGGAAGAGATAATTATTGCCCCGGTTATTATATTTTTGGTTGTTGTAGCCCCTATATGGTTGGTGCTGCACTACCGTAGTAAAAAGCAAGTAAACCAAGGGTTAAGCCAGGAAGAGTATATTCAATTATCTGAGTTATCAGAAGTTGCAGATTCAATGGCACAAAGAATTAAAACCCTTGAAGCTATTTTAGATGCAGAAACTCCAAGCTGGAGAAGTAAATAATGGGCCGGCAAACAAACCGCAGAAGAGGAGAGCTTTATCGTAATGCTGAGCAAGGAAAAATAGCTGGCGTTTGTGCAGGTATTGCTGATTATTTTGGCTGGGAAACATGGTTAGTACGTATTTTAGTAGTATCAGGGGTACTATTTGGTATGCCGTTTCTTATTTTTGGTTACTTAGCCGCTTGGTTTATTCTCGATAAAGCACCAGAGAAAACAGTAGCAAGTTATCAGCAGTCAGATAATAGCCAAACTACTAGTCAATATGCTAAAACAGATCAACGAGCACAAAATACTGATGATGTAAGTGATGAATCCATTAAAGTTAAAGCTCGCGTTTGGCAAGCGGGCGAGCCGGCTAAACAAGCACTGTATGATATTGGCCGTAAATTTGCTTCACTGGAAGTAAAAGTACAGGCAATGGAGCAATATGTTACGTCAAGTGAGTTTACTGTCGCGAGAGAAATCAATAAGTTGTAAGCTAGGGGAGATGTGTGGCTAAATTAAACGTAGAACATTTTACTTTAAGTCCCACAGTAATTTAGTAAAAGGTATAGCTAAATACCTTGAACTAAAATATAACTAAAGACATATAACCAATACCTTGCACGTAACCTATAGAAGTAAGCTATCGTAATGACAACAGAAAATAAATCTCTTAAAAAACGTGGTTTATCTAAACTAAAAGAAAAAGCGAATGAGTTACTCAATCGTACTATTGACCAACATGTTACTTTAGCGGTTACCGGTTTAAGTCGCAGTGGAAAAACCGCTTTTATCACCTCACTAGTCAACCAATTAATTAATGAAGGTAGTAACACTCAACTTAGTTTTTTTGATCCCGTTCATCAAGGGAATTTTATTGCCGCCAAACGTATTCCGCAAAAACATTTTCATGTCCCTCGTTTTGACTATGACTCAGCAATGTCGGCGTTAACTTCAGAGCCAGCTAGTTGGCCTAAACCTACCCACGGTATTAGTGAGTTACGATTAGCTATTCGCTATCAACCGAAAAAATCGATACTGAAATATGCAACCAGTATGACAACCTTAACTCTTGATATCACAGATTATCCTGGCGAATGGTTGCTTGATTTACCCATGTTAAAGCAAACATACCAAGAATGGTCAGAGCAAACTCATGAGTTAATGTTAAGTGAGCCAAGAGCATCGTTAAGCCACGATTTTTTAACTAAACTTAATGATATTGACCCATTTTCAAAGGCAAGCGAAGAGTTATTAGCTGAATTAGCACAAGAATATACCGCCTTATTACATACTTTTCGCCATGACTTAGGTTTATCAGTTATTCAACCTGGACGATTTATTTTACCTGGAGATTTAGCTGGCGCACCTATATTAGAGTTTTTTCCTTTTCCTGGGGTGGCTGGTTTAGATGGCAATGATTATCAAAATGCTCCTGATGATAGCTTTATCGGTATGTTACGTTCACGTTACCTTGAATACAAAGAGCAAGTAGTACGTAAGTTTTATCGAGATCACTTTCTACGTTTTGACCGACAAATAGTGTTGGCGGACTGCTTGAAACCATTAAACCAAGGTAAAGCAAGTTTTTCTGATTTAGAGTTAGCGATTTCGATGATTTTAGAAAGCTATAACTATGGTAAATCAGGTATATTGTCTCGCTTGTTTTCTCCTAAAATAGACAAATTGCTTTTTGCTGCAAGTAAAGCCGATCATGTAACTCCAGAGCAACATACACCTATGGTAGCTTTATTAAATCAATTAATTCATCAAAATAAACAACAATTAAATTACGATGCGGTAGAGGTAAAAACTTTAGCTATTGCTTCGGTTAAAGCGACAACGTCAGGTATAAGTAAGCATAATGGTAAAGAGGTACCTGTTCTTCAAGGGTTAACGCAAAATTCACCTGAAAATGATCAACAGAATATACCTAAAACAGTAAGCAAAGCCGATGGTCAAACTGATAAATTAGAGCAGGGTGATAAGCAAAACTCGACAAATGTTTTTGGGAGAAAAATAACTGTTTTTCCTGGAGCAGTCCCAAGCCAGCTACCAAGTGATTCATTTTGGCAAAATAACGGCTTTAATTTTATAGAGTTTTTGCCACTTCAAGGGCTTAATAAACACCATGGTTTACCTCATATTAGAATGGACCAAGTGTTACAATTTCTACTCGCAGATAAAATGATATGATTTATGAATGCTAAAATATTGAAACAAGAAAATAACGAGCAACACCTTCAGCAACAACAAGTACTTTTCGATGACGATGTCGTTGTTGATAGTGGCGGAAAAGCGAATACTCACTTTCAAGAGTATAGCGCTGAAGGTGGTTTTTCTGAGCAGTTTACCGCACAAGTTGTTTTTGATAACGATGACTACTCACCTCTCGCTTTTGATGAAAATGGTTTTGATCAAGCAGAGAAAAGAGAAAGAAGTGATGTTCAACTCAATCAGGATATAGCTGGAATAAAAGGAAAAAACAAAGCTTGGTTGTGGCGGATAATTACCTTGCTACTGCTAATCTTAGTTGCTATTGAAACCTATGAATTCTTTGTTGTTGGCTTCGTTGATTCGCCTATTATTACAAGTCTTTACGGTATTGTGCTAGGCTCGTTAGCTATTGTTGCAGGAAATAGTTTGTGGCGAGAATTCGTTGGATTGAAAGCGTTTAAGTCTCGTCAAAAAATGAAAATACAAGCGGCAGAGTTGTTAATAATTACTCAGGAAAATACTACTGCTAAGCAAGCCGAAACCTCTAATAAACGCGCGAAAGCATTTTGCGATAATATCAGCGAAAGCTTACCTTGCGATGTGGTTTTTGATTTAAGGGCCGATAATAGCGGCGAAAAACAACATTGGCACGACATATTAACTAATGAGCATAACTCAGCAGAATTAATGCACTTATATTCACGTGTTGTGTTGAGTAAAGTAGATGAGAAAGCTTTAAATGAAGTGGCAAAATTCTCTACTGAAGCCGTTGTATTAGTTGCACTTAGTCCTATAGCTATAATAGATATGCTTATAATGCTCACCCGTAATCTACGTATGATAAACAAAATTTCAGGACTGTATGGTTTGAAACTGGGTTATTGGAGTCGTATAAAACTAATAAAACAAGTCTTTGTTAATATGGCCTATGCTGGCGCGAGTGAATTAATTGCTGACTACGGTAGTGATATGTTAGGCGCTGAATTATTAGGAAAGTTATCGTCTCGTTTTGCTCAAGGGTTAGGGGCGGGAATGTTAACCGCTAGATTGGGCGCTAAAACTATGGAGTTGTGTCGTCCTATCCCTTTTGAAGAAAAGCCGAGATTGACTCAGGTGCGTAAAAAAATAGCTCAGCAAATTAAATCTCTGATAAATAGTCAAAAAAATTAAATCAACGTTGAAAAACTACTAGGGTGGCATAATGGTCAAAACATCAATCAGTGAAATAAGTTACCTTACTTCGACTCAACTGACTGAAGTGAGTTGTGTCGCCTGTACGATTAATTCAACAAAAATTGCTGCTCAAAAGGCTACTGAATTGCTGTTATTAATACCTAACTGGCAGTTACATAATAGAGATAATATTATGCTTCTTGAACGAGAATATACTTTTAAAAATTATAAGTTAGCATGGGATTTTGCCAATAAAATATCAGTTATGGCTGAAACTGAGGGGCATCACCCCGCTATTTTACTTGAATGGGGCAAAGTAACGGTAACCTGGTGGACGCACACCATTAACGGTTTACATCAAAATGACTTTATTTGTGCAGCAAAAACAGATGCATTATTTTCTAAGTAATGAATACCTTATGGGTATTTATTATTGTGATAATTAGTTTACAATAATCCAGTAATTTAATTGCTGATACACAATTCTTCAATTGTTGAGTCATCGCTTATTAGTTTATATTTGTGAAGACGATACTTAAAACTTTACTACTCAAAGTTATACTACTCAAAGTTATACTACTCAAAGTTATACTACTTAGAGTTTACGTTTAAGGTAACGAGTTAATAGATTAACACCCAATATTCGCTTTGCTAATTTAACTGGGCAGCAATTTAATCGTTAGTATTATTTAAAAAAGGCCCTTTAATGCGTTTGCAAATTACCTGTCATCAGCCAATTGTCGTAGCACAAAATATCCTAGGCCTCTCTTTAGGGCAGCAAATCAACATTACTTTCATCGAGTTTATTCAAGAAGATAAAATTGTTGTTACTGTTATTAGTGGAAAGGACATAGAACAAGCGCATGATGAAGATCATATAATCGCTACGTTAAAGCTGATTGATGATGTTTTAACGATTGAAAAACTGTCTGATTTATCAGATGAAACCAGAACAAGGCATAAAATTCAGCAACAAAATACTACTCCCTTCTCAGCTATTCAAGCTGACTCAAGTGAAATGCGAAAAGTTATTCGTGAAGCTAAGCGTATGTCATCACTTGACGCTTCAATCTTGATTATGGGCGAAACAGGCACAGGCAAAGAACTACTTGCTAGAGCATGTCACGCTGCAAGTGAGCGCTCGGATAATCCTTTTATGACATTGAGTTGTGCTGCATTGCCAGACGATGTAGCTGAATCTGAATTGTTTGGTGTGGGAGAAAAAGATCAAGCGGAGAGTAAACGCGGCATATTCGAATTAGCTGACGGTGGTACCGTTTTTCTCGATGAAATTGGCGAAATGTCAGCGAAGTTACAAAGTAAATTGTTACGAGTGATCCAATACGGTAGTTTTAGACGTGTAGATTCAGAGCAAGAAGTGAACGTTAATGTTCGTATTATTAGCTCAACCAATAAAGATTTAGTAAATTTAGTATCGATAGGGGAGTTTAGAGAAGACCTTTATTATCGATTGAACGTTTTTGGGCTTTCTATTCCTGCCCTTAGAGAGCGACAAGTTGATATTTTACCACTAACAGAATTATTCGTTGCTCAAGCAGCACAAAAAATTGGTCGTAACAACTTTAAAATCAGTGATGAATGTCGAGACTTCATTGAACACTACCCGTGGCCTGGAAATATTCGTCAACTAGAAAATGTAATAACAAGTACGGTTTCCCTACTTGAAGGCAATGTGATTGAGATAATGCATTTACCATTACCTTTATATTCGCGTGAGCATGGTTATTTAGAGCAAGATTTTGAAGGTACATTAGAAACTGCTCTGAAAAACTTCGAAGCCGATATATTACGTAAACTTTATCCCGCTTACCCAAGCAGCAGACAATTAGCGAAAAAATTGGGGTTGAGCCATACTGCGGTAGCAAATAAGCTCCGTGAATATGACATCAGTAAAAGCACAATTAAAAACTAACAAATCGTTATTGCTCTAGTTATTTAAGTATAAATAACACAAAGCTTAGTTAGTGCCACTTGCCCTTAGCAATAAAGGCTATGATTATTAGTAACCTAAGTAAGCTAACTAAGCCAAGTAACCTGAGTTCGAGATAAGCAAAGTGCTACAACAGCCTTTTCTAGCCTTGAAGGACAATAACTAAAACTATTGTCGATACGTGAATAGCAATAGTTGATATTGTTATACTTTACAATTTCATTATCCCGAGATCAGGTTAAGTCATTCATACTATTAATTTTAACGTATTTATATCAGATATTTGCGAGTCAAAAGCATTGCCTTTAATTCTTTTTATTACGCCCTACAAAACTGCAAACTTATTTCAACAAGTCTAAACAGTAAGTCTAATATGTTAGATTATGAATTTACTGAAATATCTACGCAGAATTAGGATAATAATCACACATAAATAAGCATTAAAATACGCATAATTAGCTTTTAAATTTTGTCGAAATAAGCTAGTTTTAAGTAGTAACTAACTTATCAGTAAAAAAATCGAATTGATGGTTGCACTTCAAGTTTAAATACATTGCAATAGTCATTTCACAGTAAGCATTTAATAATTTATTTCGGATATATATGGATAACTCAAAACCGACACCAGAAGTAGAACAAGGCTCAAATGAGAAAAATTCAGGGCCACTGGTTATTTTAATTGTCACTGTTCTTGTAGTCATTGTAGCCATATGGCAGTTTTCAGTAAGCGATATGGATAACGAAGAGCAAACAAATGAAGCTGAGGTAGTCACTCAGGCGCCAGTTATATTGCTTGATGAACCTGATGTTACGGTAGATATGCCTTCAGACGTTGTAATCGACGAGGTTGATATTATTGTTCCAGAGACTGTTACCACTGAGAAAGTTGAAATAATACTACCCAAAATTAATGAAAGTGATCTTTGGGTAAAGGCTAAACTACCCGACTTAACATGGCGCAATGAGTTACTCTCATTAATTGTAACTGAAGATATTATTCGTCGTTTTGTTGTGTTTACGGATAATTTTTCTCAAGGGTTAGTCGCTTACGATCACAGTTTATTTGTTCAACCCAGTGAAAATTTTTCAGTTGATGAAAAATCTAGCAGTGTAGATGGTAAGAATAACGTTTGGCAATGGGATAGTAAAACAAGTAAGCGCTTTGATCTTTATGTCGATCTTCTACGCTCAGTTGACAGCACTACATTAGTAAAAATGTATATGGATGTTAAACCATTAGTTGATGAAGCGTATAAAGAGCTAGGTTATGAAGATGACTTTACTTATACATTACAAGATGCCATAACACGCGTACTTGATATGGAGTTACCACAGTCAGATATGAAAATAACCCGAAGCAGCGTTATGTATAAATACCAAGACCCTCAATTAGAAAGTTTAGCTGATAGCGATAAACTTTTACTACGCATTGGTAAAGAAAACTTATTGATTATTAAATCAGTTTTATTAGAAATTAATGAAAAACTAGCTAAACGCGTGACGAAAACAAATTAGTAGCGGCTAAACTTAATTAATAAGTTCAAAAAATCAACAAGTAAATGTGTTTTGGCAAGTTGTGCTTGCATCTATTGTTGTCATTAGCGATAATTCGCGCGCTTTAAAGATATAAGTACTTTTTTAAAGCCTCTATGGTGACCCTTTCGGTCCCCTCGCAATGATACTCTGTGAACTCGGCCAGGTCCGGAAGGAAGCAACCGCAGCAGACGACTCATGTGCCGAGGTGTGGCTGGTTGGGTCGCCACCCAATTTTTAGTATCTCAATAAGCACTTATTTCTATATTATTTAGCTAGAGCTTACATTGAGTGTCTAGCAAGTTTAGATCACATTTAATTTTTTTGTGATATCTCTTATACAACGCATTCTTATCTATAAAATTACTTACCTATAAAGTCTGATATATAATATTTTAAAATCATACGTCTATGATACCTATTACCAATTCGAGTTGATTATATTTTTCAATCACTGCTTAACGGTTGTTTGAAAATATATGGAAAATAATATGGGTAACAGCATATTGATCGTATAGAAATTGAAGTGCTAATTATCAAAAAGTAATGAATTAATAGCGAGCTGTCGTTATTTTAGCTGTAAATGTGATCTTGAGTCTTTAACTGCAGTAAATAATAAAGGTATACTGCTTAATGTTAATAATAATAATAATAATAATAAATTTAAAATAATATCTAAAGTAAATCACCTGAAGTAAATTGAACATATGACCAACAAGATGTTTTTCCCTAAAACTGACGACGCAGCATTAGAGCTTGCAACCCCGGAGATGTTAGATAATAACGACTCTATTTTTAAGCGCAGTTTATTATTACGTATCATGGCTATTGCTGGATCGCTCACTGCGGTATTTGCATTGTTAAATGTTTTTGGCTTGCATGATATGGGCACGGCCCAGCGAGATTTTAATTTTTTCTTTTCTGTTTCCAACTTTATACTCTTTATCATATTACAAAAAAGAGTGGTTAGTTTTGTAACTGCTTGTAGTCTTTTTTTACCCCTTTGTTATGTTGGCTGTATCGCCGCTATCATTAATGTTCCCGAAGATGCATTTCGAGCTATATGGTTTTTCCTAACTATTTTTTATGCTTATATGCTAAGTGGTGTTTTAGCCGGTTATACTTTAACAATAAGTGCAATTATTGGCTTAGGTATGATTCAAGCTTTTGTTGAGGAAACTTATAGTGAATTAAGCTTTGTCAGTGTAGTTATCGCCCTCATTTTTTTCTCATTAAGTTTATCTGCTTTTGCTAAACAAATGGAAAAGCACAGAAAGCAATTACGTAAACAAAGTAGAGAGTTACATTATTTAGCTAATAAAGACCCTTTAACTGATGTACTGAATTCGAAAAATCATTACATACTTGGTAAGGCGTTGTTAGAAGAAGCTAAAAATAATCAGCAGGAACTATCAATGCTTTGTGTGTACATTGATAATCTAAGTAGTATTTATCAAAAGCATGGCTCGTTAATCGAAGAACCGTTACTGTTACATGTAGAAAAACTAATGAATGCACAATTGTATAACAAAGGGGATATAGCAAAGGTTAGTCAGCAAGAGTTTTGTATTTTATTGCCTGAATATGACATGTTAAGTGCAAAGTCTTTGGCACAAAATATTAGCGACTCTGTGCAGCAACATTTATTTTCAACAGGGAAAACTAAAATACCATTAACTTTAAGTATTGGCATTTCTACTTTATTAGAAAATGATAATGAAATTCGCTCTATTCAAGTAAGAGCTGACAGAGCATTGAATAAAGCTAAAGCGCTTGGTGGTAATAAGGTGTTTTGTTTAACATAATATCTGTTTGATGATGCATCTTTTGAAAGTTAGTAGATGCATCTAATACGGTTAAGTAGAATTATAAGCTAAAGCTATATACTTAACTTGTTTACGTTTACAGCAAGTATTATGATTTATTCAGTTGATTAATATTCATAAACTCTATCGCTTTAGTTATCGCTTTTTTAACTCTGTTTTCCATATCGAAACGCTCGGAAGGGGGGAGATAAAATGCCATATCAACTTCGTGTCGTATGTAACGAGTAGGTAACTGATTTAAAACGACACAGACTAAGTCAGCAATGTAATCTGCATCATATTTCTCGTCAAATTTTGCTTCCTCAAAGTGCTGCATAACTAGTTTTTCATAATAGTTGTGAATGTCATCTGAAATTTTCATAAAGCCTCGTTAAAATAATTATCATCACGGTACACTTATCAAGAGTAACCTGAGTTAGTTAAAAATGCGAATATATAAGGTGATGATTTGTACCAACTCCATTTAATATATGAACATTTATACTGGTTAAAATATCTAACTAGCTCGTTATTTATTTAATAATTATAACAAGTAGTTATAAAAATAAACGGCTTGCATTTGGCCATTTATCTAGGTGCAAGATAAATTATCTACTTAAATAGTACTGGTATTAATTGTCATCTTAGGTTGTTTTTTTCCGCAAGTTCGATATTTCGTTCGATAACCGATATTGCTTTACGGCAACGGCCAAGACGCTGATGTAAAGCGAGCACCTCTTGCGATAACTGTTCGTTATTGCCGGGTTTTGTTCTCATACGTTGCTGTTCACGCTCTGCGACCATATCCATCAATCTTCTTTCAAATTCGTGATGTTCGCTTAATTGTTGATAAAGTTGATGACTTGATAGTAAGACTGATTTTGTCAAATTGTTATATTGATCATTTTGTTTTACTTGTGTTGCTTGATTAGTCTTTTGTCTGACTTTTTTTCTTGCGTCGAAACTTACTTGGGCAGCTTGATGCATAGGTTTGTTAGCTTGGATGGCATTCATTAACCCTGATATTTGTTGTTCAATTTTACCTAAGGACGATTTAGCAAATTCAGTTCTATTAATATTGTCAGCACTGACACTATATAAGCGAGAAAACTCATTTAATTTATTTTTAACTTCTTCAACATAGTGAGATATTTTATCGCTTTGTGTGGTAAATAAGTGCTCAGAAAATAGATTGTTGTTTTCAATCAATCGATGAGATTTTTGTTTGCTATTGTTCAGATCGGTTTCTTTCGCTTGATCAAGTATATGATCAAGCAAGGCTGATAAGCGACCAATAGCTACTTCATGTTGAGGATTGCGCATAGAGGAGCGATAATTCTAGTGATTTTGATAGATAATTATAACGTAATTAGGAGTAAAGAAATATCAGTAGTAAACAAAATTAATACTGCCATACTGATTCAGGTCTGAGTAAATTTTTGTAGAAATAGAGCAATTATATTTTGTTATGCTTTTGTAAGTATTTTAAGGTTGTATTGATTATGCTCTGGGGGGAGTATCTCCGTAATTTTCGTACTGTTATATTATGAGATAGTTAATTAACTAGTTAATTTCGAAGTATTAACGTTAAGGTTTTTTAAATTAAAGTGAGGTAAATACTGTAAGTAATTGCCAAATTAGCTTAAATAAATAATCTGAGTTCGGGATAATGAAGGTGAGTAGGGTAATAATATCAATTACTTAGGGTTTTATCTCTACAATAGTTTTAATTATTCGTAGTACAAGGCAGAAAAGTGAAGCCAATAACTTGTTTTGGGAGCCTTCATAACGAAGTAATATGGGTAATTAAGGTTGTTGTAGCATTTTCTTATCCTGAACTCAGGTTAAATAGCGTGATAATATTTGTAAAAGCCTTTAAGTAAGTATAACGATTGTTGACGGTTTGTGTCTTTCCCGTTTACTATCTTTATAATGAGGGCTTTATGACTCAATAACATACGGAAATATAATTAACTAAACATGGAAATATATTTAACCAGATAAAATATCTTGGCTCTTAAAAACAAACAATTACCCATCACTTTGGTGAACTAGGGAGTATAAATGTATAACAGTAGTAAAGTAGCTAAAGCGATCCGTATCGCTATGTTGTTTGGCGCTAGCGCGGCCTCTGTAATTTCAACCTCATCTTTTGCAGTAGATGAAGGTATAGAAGAAGTAGAAAAAATTCAAGTAACTGGATCGCGTATTACCCGTACAGATCTCGAAGCAGCAAGCCCTATTACTGTTTACTCTTCAGCTGATATTCTCGCTTCAGGTGCCACTTCGTTAGATACTTTTATTAAACAAATTCCAGCAATGAATGGTGCACAGTTAGGTTCTAATGTTAATAATGCTAGTGCTGGTTTAGCAACCGTTTCGCTTCGTGGCTTAGGGGCTGGTCGCACATTAGTACTTATTAATGGTCGTCGCTTTAACTCCGGAGATTTAAACTCAATTCCTACAAGTTTTATTGATCGTATCGAAGTAGTACGAGATGGTGCTTCAACTATTTATGGCTCGGATGCCATTGCCGGCGTTATTAACTTTATTACTAAAAACGATTTTGAAGGCTTAGATATTACCGGTCAGTACGATGTTACTGGAGACGGTGATGGTAATATAAAGAAATTCTCTGTTGTAACAGGTACTTCAAATGCTAAAGGCAATGTGGTGTTTTCAATTGATTACACTGATCGTGAAGCAATAACTCAAGCGGATAGAGATTTCTCAGTATGCCCTTTGTGGGATGATGGCGTGGGCTCAACAACTTATTGTGGGGGGTCAGGTCATTCGGCTTACGGCCTTGTGAATTTACCACTTGGCACACCAATTAATGGTGAAATAGTAGGTGATAAACGACCTGATGATTCTACCGTTGGTTCAAGCTATGTAACGCTAGATGGCAAAGGCGTTTCGTATAATACTGCAGATTATGGTTATAACTATGCCTCAACAAGCTACTTAGTTACACCGGTTAAAATTTTCTCTGTAAATGCAGCGTCTAATTATCAAGTATCTAATTCAATAGCATTATTTGCCGAAGCTGGTTTTTCAAATCGTCAATCAAGTCAACAAATGGCTCCCGCAGCAACTTTTTGGAGTGCACCTGTTCCAGCTGCACACCCTGATAATATTTACGGTGTTGATGTTTCTGTTAACCGCCGTATCACTGAAGGTGGTGGGCGTTCTTTTGAGCAAGACACCAATGATTACCGTGTAGTAACAGGCTTGCAAGGCGAGTTTGACAATGATTGGGGCTGGGATATTTCTTATAATTATTCTCGCTTTATTGATGCACGTATTAACAAAGGTGAGTTAAATCGCCCAAATACGGAAACTTTATTAAGCCCAGAGTTATGTGATGCTGATGAAGAGTGCCCTGGTTTATGGAACCCATTTGCTAAAGATACAATGACGGATGAGCAGAATACATTTGCGACAGTTACCTTTTCACCTGTTCGTAAAGGTACAACAACACAATTTCTAGCCAACTTAACAGGGGATTTTGGTGACATTGAATTACCAGGTGGCGCTATCCTGTGGGCTGCAGGTTATGAACGTCGAACTGAATATTATTTAAACGAACCTGATGGTGCAGAAGCATTAGGCCAAGTATATGGCCAAAGTGGGCAAAGAACGGAAGGCGGATACAGCGTTGATGAAATATATGCTGAGTTTATATTACCGTTATTTTCTGGTTTAGCTTTTGCTGAACGTCTAACTGTTACAGCAGCAGTAAGAGCATCTGATTATAGTAACCAAGAAGATACCACAACAAATACAAAGTTCGGTCTTGAATGGGAACCCGTTGATGGACTATTAGCAAGAGCAACATTCGCAGAAGGCTTAAGAGCACCAAGTGTAACTGAGCTATATGCACCAGAGGAGCAATCGGCAATTGCTTATACCGACCCGTGTTGGGAATATGGTAAAAGCGATAATGAAATACTAAAAGCTAATTGTACCGCTGATGGTCTACCAAGCGATTTTGATTCAGACTCTCAATCGAATGCTATTATTGGTGGTAACTCCGCGCTAACTCCTGAGGAATCAGAAAGTATCACTGTTGGATTAGTTTATTCTGGTATAGAAAACTTTAATATGGCATTCGATTATTTTGATATTAAAATAGAACAGGGTATCGGCACCGCTGGTGTTAATAATGTTGCAAGTCAATGCTATAACAGCGTAGATTTTTCAAATCCGTTATGTGAGTTGTTTAAAGGTACTGATTATGGACCATTAGATACCCCGCCTCATCATACATCACCACGTCGTAATGTACTTGGTGTGCTTTCAGGTATTTTAGTTAGTGATGCGAACTTATCTACTTTTGAAACATCAGGTATTGATTTTGACTTTCTTTATAATATCGACTTTGCTAACGGTAGTTTTACCACTTCATTAAATGGGACTTATGTTATCTCGTATAATTATATGATTACTGAAGGTAGTGAAACTATTGAAGCAGCAGGTATGGTTGCAGCAGATCAGTGGGAAGGTAGTCCAGCTGTTTTTGCTAAATGGAGAACAAATTTAGGTTTTAGTTTTGCCACAGAGAGTTATGCTACTAATGTGACTTTCCGCTATCAATCTAGCGGTGATGACATTAACGCAAACGAAACAACATTAGATTCAGTAGCAGACTCTGTTGTTTATACAGATATTCAAGGTACTTATTATATTAATGATACTTATAATGTATCTGTAGGGGCACGTAACTTGTTTGATGTTAAACCTCCTTATTTATCAAATTATGATGATGCAAATACCATTAATTATTCTTATGATTTAGCAGGACAATATTTGTATGTAAATGCAACGGCAAGATTTTAACTGCTAATTTTAAACATTAATTAATAAACTGCTGTGTTAAACAAAAAGCCTACTTTATAGTAGGTTTTTTTATAGCATAATCGAAAAATAACGTGTCGGTTTATTTAGCAATTAGAGCAAATAAAGTTGACTTAGTACGAAGATGTTAGTAAAACATCACTAGGCAAAATTTTTGTCCCTTAAGTCGTGGGTTTTACTTAATGAAATATTAACTAAGACATTAACCAAAACTTAAGAAATTTCGCTAATTATGAAGATATTTTATATTAATATATTACATTTATTCTCGCTTTAATTATAAATTGGCGAAAATATCGCTAGTAATAGGTTGATAAAAACACAAAAGACAGTCTTTTTAAGTCTCACCTTGACAGCGCAGCCGTCATTTGGGACTATTGATAGGTTGTATTCATAAAAAGTTATATTAAAAAGACAGACTTTTATATTTGAGGTAAGCAACGGATTATCAAAATTTTTTGTAATTCGAGTTATCAAAATTAAAATAGCAATGGTTGGGAACTATGTCCAAAGTAAGTAAGAAAAGCCTCATCGCTACAGCGATGGTTGGCGCACTAGCGCTAGTAGGTAGCAATATAGCTGCTGCTGATGCATTAACAGACCTTCAAAATGCTGAAGCACAAATCTTCAAGCAAGCCGCAAAGTCACAAGCTAAAGTCAATAGCATTTACGAACAAACGCAAGATCTTATTGCGGAATATCGTAATACTGTAGATGAAGGCGAAGTTTTACGCGGTTATAATGACCATGTTCAACGCATGGTGAATGATCAAGTAGCAAACATCGCATCTTTGCAAAAACAAATCGACGGTGTTGATAAAGTTAAGCAAGGTGTTGTACCACTTATGTACGACATGATTGCATCACTCGAAGAGTTCATTAGCTTAGATGTTCCAATGAACCTTGAACGACGTTTAGAGCGTGTTGCAAACCTTCATGCAGTAATGGATGACTCAAATGTTACTACATCTGAGCAATTCCGTTTAGTACTTGAAGCGTATGAAATAGAAGCTGGTTACGGTACTATTTTTGATGCATATCAAGGCGAAATTGATCTTGGTGGTCGTACATTAACTGCTGATTTCGTTCATATGGGGCGTGTTGCTTTTGTTGCTCAATCACTTGATGCTAAGCATTCGTGGTTATGGAACAATGAAACACGTTTATGGGAAGAATTAGGTGATGATTACCTAAAACCTGTTACAGATGCTATTCGTATGGCACGTAAACAACTTCCAATGAACTTAACTAAATTACCAGTATTTGCAGCAGGAGCAAAATAATGAAAAAAGTTATTAATTTTGTATTGCTAGCAGCAACTATGTCAGCTGGTTTTGTAGCATCAACACAAGCGAATCAGTTAGACGATTTATTGAAAAAAGTTAAAGCAGATCGTGTATCAGAAGCTACTATTGATAAAAAACGTGAAGCTGAGTTTTTATCTGCTAAAGCAGATAAAGCCGCTTTATTAGCGAAAGCTAAAAAAGAATTAGCAGACCAAAACGCTCGTAACGATCGTTTAACTAGCGAATACGCAGCTAATGAAATTAAATTAGCACAAAAAGAACTTGAACTAGACAATGCTACCGGTACTTTAGGTGAAATGTTTGGTGTTTCACGTGCAGCAGCAGCTGATGCTTTTGGTCAAATCAGTACCTCAATTGTAAGTGCTGAATTCCCAGGTCGTGGCGAAGCGTTAAACCGCATAGCTAACGCAAAAGAAATCCCAGCTATTTCTGACCTTGAAGAATTATGGTTTGCTTTACAAACTGAAATGACTGAATCTGGTAAAGTTTCAAAGTTCAGTGTTGACGTAACTAACTTAGATGGTACTAAAACTACTGAAACGATTACTCGTATAGGTACATTTAACTTAGTGTCAGAGAACGGTTACTTAACTTACAACGATGAAGTTGGTCAAGTTCAACCGTTACCTAAGCAACCTGCAGGTTTCATTACTGAAACTGCTAGTGACTTCTTCGAAACTACTGGTGGTTACACTGGTGTTTACCTTGACCCTTCACGTGGTGGTATCTTATCTTTAGAAACACGCAAGAAGACTGTTGAAGAATTCTTCCATGAAGGTAAAGAAGTTGGTTATGCAATCACAGTATTATTAGTACTTGGTTTGTTAATCGCTCTTGAACGTTTAATTGTTTTAGGTGGCATGAGCTCTAAAATTAAAGCACAAGAGAAAAACCTTGATAAGCCAAATGAAAACAACCCTCTAGGTCGTTTACTTAAAGTTTTCTATGATAATCAATCAGCCGATGCTGAAACATTAGAATTGAAATTAGATGAAGCTATCCTTCGTGAAACACCTCAAGTTGACCGTGGTGTAGGCTTAATCAAAATGTTTGCTGCTATAGCTCCTCTAATGGGTCTATTAGGTACCGTTATCGGTATGATCATGACTTTCCAAACTATTACATTGTTTGGTACGGGTGACCCGAAAATCATGGCTGGTAACATCTCACTTGCACTTGTAACAACTGCTTTAGGTTTGATTTGTGCGTTACCACTTATCTTAGTTCACTCTATTGTGGCTGGTAAGAGTAAGTCGGTATTACAAAAATTAGATGAGCAAAGCGCTGGTTTAATTGCTGCTATCGCAGAGAAGGGGTCTAAATAATGTTATTCCTGATAGAGCTTTGGGAATCTGTCAGGGGTTTTGTTGCGACAGGTGGTAACGTACTTTACGTTGTTGCCTTCGCACTCTTATTAATGTGGATATTAATGGTAGAACGCTTTTTGTTCTTATCAAAAGTGTACCCAGCTTTGAGAGACGATATCGTTTCTCGTTGGGATGCACGACAAGATACAACATCTTGGTATGCACATAGAATTAGAGAGACTTGGATCTCCGAAGCAGACGAGTTACTTGAAAAGCGCATGATAACCATTAGAACATTAGTGGCAATGTGTCCTCTTATCGGCTTACTGGGAACAGTAACAGGTATGATAGGCGTATTTGAAGTTATGGCTCAACAAGGTACTAGTAATCCGCGTTTAATGGCCGCTGGTATATCGCAAGCAACAATCCCGACTATGGCGGGTATGGTAGCTGCATTATCAGGTGTGTTTTTTAGCACAAGATTAGACGCTAAAGTTAAACTAGCAAAGGCTAAACTGGTTGACAGTTTGCCTCATCACTAGAGAGATATTTTCATGGCACGTAAACGTATTCGTGAATCCGAAGAAGCAGTAATTGATATGACACCGATGCTTGATATCGTATTTATCATGCTGATCTTCTTCATCGTAACCACTTCATTTGTAAAAGAAGCTGGTATTGAAGTAAATAAACCTAAAGCGGCTAACCAATCAACGCAAAAAAATGCCAATATCTTTGTTGCAATTAAAGATAATGGTGAGATTTGGTTAGACAAAGGTCGAGTAGACATTGAGCGTGTTGGTGCAAGGATTGAAAAATTACTTGCCGAACAGCCTACCGATGTTGTAATTATTCAAGCTGACAAAGATGCCAAACATGGTGTCGTTGTAAAAGTAATGGATGCAATTAAAGAGGCTGGTATAGACCGAATTTCTATCGCGGCTGCGAAGGGGTAATATATGGTTCGCTTTTTAGTATCAATACTACTAGGCGTTGTAGTTACCTTCGGCTTATTTGTTTTTATGGCTTTCCTTGTTTCTAGCGGTGATAGAAACAAAGAAGAGCAGCAAGAAAATATTATAGTAGAAGTAAATACTACGCCGCCTAAGTCTGCAACAGAACAGCGTCGACGTGTACCGCCGCCGCCACCGCCGCCGCCAAAAGCGCCGCCAAAGCAGTCTACACCAGAGCCTGAAACCAATAATAATACTAGTGGTTTAAGCTTTAACATGCCAGGTGTGCAAATGGCTGGTGCGTCTACTGGTTTATCTGCTCCTGGAGCTGGTATAGGTAGAGATGGTGATGCAACACCAATTGTACGGATTGAGCCTAAGTATCCTATGGATGCTGCTCGAGATGGTAGAGAGGGGTATGTTGTATTATCTTTCTCTATCAATGAAATTGGTGGTGTTGAAGATGTAGAGGTTATTGAAGCTGAGCCTAAGCGTATTTTTGATAAAGAAGCAAGACGCGCTCTTAGGAAGTGGAAATACAAACCGAAAGTTGAAGAAGGTAAAGCCCTTCGTCAAACAGGCTTAACCGTTCGACTTGACTTCAAAATGGGAGGTTAATAGTTATGTTTAATAAATTAGTATTTAAAAACTTACCGTTTAAAAAATTATCAACTTCTCTTGTTGTTGTTGCTTCGTTACTTGTTGCACAAGCGCCTTTTGCTGATTATGCAAATGCTGCCGAACAAGCTCAGAAAGAGAAACGAAAATCATACCTTCCTAGTCCTAGCACAGGTAAACAAGTTCAAGAAGCTTTTGAACTTTACAGTGCGGACGATATTGATGGTGCTTTAGTCGTATTACTTGATATCGATGCAGATAAAGAATATGACAAAGCTTATGTTTCTCGTTTTATCGCGGTAATGTATGCAACTAAAGGTGATAATGATCAGAAAACGATTAAATACCTAAAAGAAGCAATTGAACCTGATATTCTTAATGAATCAGATCATAGCGAGTCTTTAAAGTTATTGGGTGATATGCAAATGCAAACCAAAGACTATAAAGGAGCGTTAAAAACTTATTACGCGTGGATGGATTTCTCGGGTAAAGAGGATGGTCAAACTTATATCAAAATAGCTAACGCGTATTACTCGCTTGGTGAATTAGATAAAGTTATTGCTCCTGCTGATAAAGCAATTGCAGCCTTTGGTGATAAGCAAAATCAAAACCCTTATATATTGAAAGTACAGTCATATTATGAACGTAAGCAATATAAAGAAACTATTGGGGTTTTAGAGACTGTTATTCAGCTTTTCCCAGAAAGTAAGCAGTGGTGGACTCAACTACCAATGTTCTACTTATTGGTTGAAGACTATAATAAAGCAACTGAAACTCTTGATTTAGCTTACAAGCTTGGTTATTTGGATAAAGAAAGTCAAATAACTACTTTAGCAAGTTTATACTCTCAATCTGATGCTCCTTTTATGGCTGCTAAATTGTTAGAAAAGTATATTGCTTCTGGTTTAGTTAAACGTGATGATAAAAACATTTCATCTTTAGCTAATGCTTGGCACTCTGCGCAAAATATCGATAAAGCAGCGGGTTATTATGGTGAATTAGCCAAAATGACTAATGATCCTGCAACTTATCGTAAGCAAGGCATGTTGTTAAAACAAGATGAGCAATTTACTAAAGCTATTACGGCTTTAAATAAAGCGCTTGAACTTGGTGCTCCTGATGTAGGCCAAATTCAAATGAGTATTGCAGAATCGTACTTTTATCTTGAAGATTATAAGCAAGCTTATGCTGCGATTCAAAAAGCAGTTAAAGACCCTAAAGCACGTAAATATGCGGAAGGTTGGAAACGCTTTATTGTTGATACAGCAAGAAGAAAGAATGTTACTATTTAGTTAACTTTTTAACTAAAGCCTAAAAAACCAGCTTAATAGCTGGTTTTTTTATTATATAAATAAAGTTGATGAAATTTATTTATATAATAAAAGGTCTAAGTTAATAGTTATACCATTTGAAGTAGATTGATTTATTATTTCAATTGGTATAATCGAAGCAGCAACGATTAAAGTCAAAGCGGTTGCGAATTTAATCTAGCAAGTGTAAGTAACCTGAGTTTGAGATAAGACAAATGCTACAACAGCTTAATTATCCGTATTACAACGTTATGAAAGCTCTCAATGACTCGTTATTGGCTTCGCTTCCCCACCTTGTACTACGAATTATTTAAACTATTGTAGAGTAAATATTTTAAGTGATTGATATTATTGTTCTACTCACTTTTATTACCCCTAACTCAGGTTAAGTAAAATTTTATGCAATCTGGTATTACATTATAAATAACAAAATAAACGCCATTACAAATAACAGAAAAGGATAACATAATGAATATAATCAAAAAATCAACAATCACAGCCGTTATGGCGGTATCTTTCTTCACCCTATTGATGAGTGCTACGGTAAATGCTGAATCCAATCCTTTTGAATCTCAACATATATCGACAATAGTAACAGATAATGATGGCACTAAATGTGGTGAGGGAAAGTGTGGAGAAGGTAAAATGACTTCAACCACAGGAAGCGATTCAAAATGTGGTGAAGGTAAATGCGGTGAAGGTAAAATGAAAGCCGCACCAAGCACAAAATGTGGTGAAGGTAAGTGCGGCGAAGGTAAAATGAAAGCTGCATCAAGCACAAAATGTGGCGAGGGTAAATGCGGTGAAAGTAAAAGCAAGTCTAAAAAATGCGGTGAATAGTTGACCTTTCTAAAGGAAATCACCCAGCGGACTTTTGTCCGCTTTTTTTTCAGGACGAAACATATTTAATAATGATTTCAAAAATAAATTAATTATCGATCCTATAAAGCAAGAGTTACGTGATATACAACACGATATGTTATCAAATGGGGAGAATGTGCTGTACGTTAAAAAATTATTTACCTTCTTCAACATTGCGCGGCGTATCTAGCTAGTTAATAAACTTTATAGTATGAACGAAAGTCTTATTATATCTATTTGGCGAGAACGTACACTTCCTCGGCAAGTTAACCTTAGCCTATCATTTTGCCAGAAATAAAAATTTCCTACCTTAAGTGAGTGGCACTACTCCAAGGATGTTAGTTCCTTTTAACCATGCTTACTGAGCACAACAGCACTATAAACTTCTCAGAATTGCTATAAGCTAATGCTCTTAAGGTGTATAATGGCTCCTTATACCTTTGTATTGGATATTTTTGTGAATAATAATGATGTTTTGCGCCGCTTGCGTTATACCTTTAATTTTAATGATAAACAAATGGTTGCTATCTTTGCATCTGCGGGTGAAAACGTCAGCCGGGAGCAAATTAGCCAATGGTTAAAAAAAGATGATGATAGTGATTTTGTTGCATTATTTGATAGCAATTTAGCCGTATTTTTAAATGGATTTATTAATGAAAAACGTGGTAAAAAACCAGGTCCTCAACCAAGTCCTGAAAAGCGTTTATCTAATAATATTATTTTAACTAAGCTTAAAATAGCGCTAAATTTACAGTCTGAACAAATTATTGAATTATTAAAAACGGTTAATTTCAATCTTGGTAAAGCAGAGCTTAGCGCTTTTTCTCGCAAGATTGATCACAAACATTATCGTGAATGTAAAGATCAAGTGTTGCGTAACTTATTACAAGCAATTGATAAAACTTATCATGTAGAAAGAACAAGTAAAATAGTAAAGCCTACTGTAAATACGCAAAAATCACCTTCTAGTTCATCAAAAACTAATAACAACACTAAGCCATACACCAAGAAAAAAATAGATAAACCAACGCCTACATCTCCTTGGGTTGAGGGAGCAAGACCTAATGCTAGCAGCATTTATATAAATCCAAATAAGAAAGATGAACCTAAACGCCAGCGACTTAAGTTAACTAAATAGCTAAAAGCATAAAGGTAACCTTATTATCAAATCGAGCCAAAACTATTGCTCCTATTAGTGTGGGCTGTTTTACCAAATTAAGCCTATATACTGCTACTGAATTAAGGTAGAATTGCGGCAAAATTAGCAGTAGGTAATATAAAATATATGGATATATTAGTAGTAGATGATAAAAAGTCAGTACAAAGCATGCTATCAGAATTGCTTTGCGCTGAAGGGCATAGTGTAGAAACGGCAAATAATGGACTAGATGGCTTAGGGAAAGCACAAAAAGGTAATCATGAACTGTTTGTTATTGACCATTTAATGCCATTAATGAATGGTATTCAGTTAATAAAGAATTTTAAAAAAAATCCTGATCTTGCTGATAAAAAAGTTATTTTTATTACCACCCAAGGAAGTAAGTCTTTAAAAAGCCTTCCCGAATACTCACTTTTTGATAAAGTAATTGAAAAACCTTTTGATAAACAAAAATTTCTTAGTGTGTTATCTGAACTAACAGAAACTGCCTTTGAGTGTGAATCGATACAACTTAATGCATAATATCTATTGAGGCGGCTTTTACCCCTATAAAAGTAACCTCAATTGCTTTATGATTTATACATCTATTTATCACTTTTATAGAAAACTATTAAAGTTTTCTTTTTCCTCTCATGAATCAAATACAACAACAGCAACTAATTGATGCAATACACACCATTCCTGATTACCCTGTTAAAGGTATAATGTTTCGTGATGTCACGAGTCTTTTAGAAAACCCCCAAGCTTTCGCGTTAACCATCGAATTACTCGTTCAAGCCTATAAAGATAAAGGTTTCACTAAAGTGGTTGGAACCGAAGCTCGAGGTTTCTTATTTGGCGCTCCTTTAGCTTTAGCTCTTAATATTGGTTTTATTCCTGTTAGAAAACCAGGAAAACTTCCTAGAGATACCCATTCTCAGGCTTATACTCTTGAATACGGGGAAGATATATTAGAAATACATCAAGATGCTTTAACTGAAAATGATAAAGTTTTAATTATTGATGATTTATTAGCTACCGGCGGTACGATAGAAGCGACAACTAAATTGATCCGACGTTTAGGGGCAGAAGTTAGTGATGCCGGCTTTGTTATTTCCTTACCTGATCTTGGTGGCGAGAAACGTTTAACTGCATTAAATATAACACCTTATTCTTTGATTCAATATCAAGGTGAATAGTTTACTTAAGCATCGAAAAAGAAATTTACTATGAGCTATCAAGTTTTAGCAAGAAAGTGGCGCCCTAAAAATTTTCAACAATTGATGGGGCAAGAGCATGTTGTCAGTGTATTGGTTAATGCTTTGTCGCAAAAACGTTTACATCATGCGTATCTTTTTACAGGTACTCGTGGTGTTGGTAAAACCACTATTGCCCGAATTTTTGCTAAAAGTCTTAACTGTGAAACAGGTATTACTGAAAAACCTTGTGGGGTATGCGCTGCGTGTGTGGATATTGATCAAGGTCGCTTTGTTGACCTATTAGAAATTGATGCGGCATCTAAAACTAAAGTTGATGATACCCGTGAGATCCTTGACAACGTTCAGTATGCACCAAGCAGAGGGCGCTTTAAAGTATATCTAATCGATGAAGTGCACATGTTATCGCGTCATAGTTTTAACGCACTGCTTAAAACGCTGGAAGAGCCTCCTGAGCATGTAAAGTTTATTTTAGCGACTACCGATCCGCAAAAGCTACCAATAACGGTTTTATCCCGTTGCTTGCAGTTTCACTTAAAAGCATTAACGGTAAAGCAAATAGAAGATAAACTGGCAGAAATATTATCGCAAGAAAAAGTAAATCATGAACAGGGCTGCTTAACTTTATTAGCTAAAGCTGCACGCGGCAGTATGCGAGATTCATTAAGTTTAACTGATCAAGCAATTGCTCAAGGCCAAGGTAATATTAGTTTAGCTAATATTCAACAAATGCTTGGCGGCATTGATCAAAACTGGGTTTACCAGCTTGTTATTGCCTTACTAAAACAAGATAGTCAGTCTTTAATGTCGTTATCGCAAGAAATGGCTTCCTATGCACCAAGTTATAACCGTTTATTTGCCGAACTCATTCAGTTATTTCATCAAATAGCTTTAATGCAAATTGTTGAACAGCCTTTTGATTTACCTGACGACTTATTGGTTTTATTAAAGAAATTTAGTCAGGCTATGTCGGCTGAAGATGTACAACTTTACTATCAAATAGCCTTAAATGGTCGAAAAGACTTGCCTTATGCATCAGATGAGCAAGCAGCATTCGATATGACCTTATTACGATTATTTGCCTTTAAACCTATGCAAAAATCACATTTACCCAAAATAAGTGACGTTACACATAGCAAGTTAAATAAAGAAGAGTTTACTGATATTAGTTTTAATAAAGCTACCCCTACTACTTCGGTTAGCAAAGAGCCTTTACAAACTAAGTTAGATGATGATAACAATGACAATACTGTAGAGCAAGCTAACATAACCGAAAACACCGCTATAGTATCGGAAGAAGCTTTGACGCGCGAACAATCGAGAACTGTTGACGCACCTACTGTTGAAGTTATTAACAATGAAGATGTTATAAAAGATAATAGTCATTATGCAGATAATGACTATCCGTATAATGCTTATGAAGAAAGTAGCTATGCCGGAAGTAGCACTGAAGATTCTCGTGATCATAGTGAGTTAACTGCTCAAATGTTTGGCGTTGAACAACAAACGGCGGCACTTATTGATAATGGGAGTGAATTGCCCGAGCACATAGCAAGATCACAATTTTCATCTGTACAAAAAACTCAAACGCATAACAGTAGTGAAAATACAAAACAAGACTCTTATGAGCGTAATAACTCAACTTTAACTTCCTCTGAGCAGGTAAAAACAGACAGTATTGATAGCCCAGTAAGTTCGATTTTAGCAACGCGTAATATGCTGCGCAGTCGCAAGAAAGCAATGGAAAATCAGACAAAAAAGTCTAATGACGCAACTATGCGTCAGCCAAACAGCAAAATTAATAGTAATGTAGCTACACTTGAATCAACAATCGATGCTCATACGGCACCTAATGCACCTGTAATTAATGCACCTGTAGTTATAGTGCCTGAGCCAGAAATACCGTTTCATCAAGACAATATTGATCCAACGATCGTAACTAAAGCCAATCAAGTTGATAAGTGGGCGCATATGATTGATTCAATGCAACTTACTGCGCGTGTTAGACAATTAGCTATTCACGCAACAATCAGTGAAGACTCAACCGACGATAACTTAATCTTACAATTAGATCAGGCAACAAGACATTTAAATACCGAGTTTGCTCAAGAGCAGCTACAAACTTATATTTGTGAATTTTTAGCTCGACAAGTAACTGTTACCCTTAATGTTGTGGAAGAAACGGTAGCTGATCCTTATCAAATTCAAGTTCAGATTAACGATAAACGATTAGAGTACGCTAAAACAGTAATTAAAGAAGATAGCGTGGTGATTGCTTTACAAAATACTTTTCAAGCGACATTAGATGAAGAGAGTATTTCAGCACGATAATTTAAAGTGAATCTAAAGTAGGTGTATTCATAGTCTTTTAGTGTAAAAACTATTGTGTTTTAGGTAAAGTAACCCCATTAATAAATAAACTAGTTAACAGTATAAAATTGGAGAATATAATGATGAAAGGCGGAATGGGCAACTTGATGAAGCAAGCCCAACAAATGCAAGCCAAAATGGCAAAAGCACAAGAAGAATTAGCACAAATGGAAGTTGTTGGTGAAGCTGGTGCCGGTATGGTCAAAGTTACTATGACAGGTAGTCATAGTGTTCGTCGTGTTGAGCTTGATGAAAGCTTAATGGATGATGATAAAGATATGATTGAAGATTTACTTGCCGCAGCGGTAAATGACGCTGTACGTCGCGTTGAAGAACAAAACAAAGATAAAATGGGCGCGCTAACCGGTGGTATGCAATTACCGCCGGGTATGAAAATGCCGTTTTAGGCTTAAAACTCAATAAAATGGCACCTAGTAAGGTGCCATTTTTGTTTTGGCTATTGCGAGTCGATTACAGTATAAGTCATTAGTGCTTCAGTTAGCGTTACTCCAATTCTAATGTTTATTTTAAATATCGATTGGTTAACTCTTTTATATCTTAGGCAATCACTTTAACTAAAATTGTTAATGAATTGTACCTATAGCTAGTTTGCCATCAGTACATTTGTTAATATGTGTAATAATAAGTTAGTACCAATTCTATTAGCTTTATGAAGTTTATGAGTCTATTTTACACAGAGCATAAATTTACATGGAGTGGTGTAACTACTACAGTGTCTTATGCCCACTTGTTATTTTAGTGTACAGAAGCCTATTTATGGATCAAATCAAGGTTAATCTCATTATGCATACTATCAAGTTTTCAGCTCTTACTGCGGCTATTTTATTAAGTTCAGCATCGTTTGCTGCGACTCAACTAGCACCTGACGAATTAGGTTACAGCCAACGTGGCCTTTCTGTACATGGCAACCCAGCTGCTGCTGCGGCCACAGCTAAAATTAACGGCGTTAATACCTCTAAAGGCGGAATGGTATCAATATCTGGCGGTATTGAATATGGTAACTTAGACGATTTATTTGATGTGATTGATAATATTTCCAGAGAGATAGTTGCGCCGATTAACGGTGAAAGTTCGCCGAGCGAAAGCCAGTCAAGTATCGATATTGCAAAAATTATTGATGAAAATCCTGAGGCGGATAGTGCTTTAAAAGCTTTAGTACCGGAGGTGTTGGTAGTCGGTGGTTTATTAGCGGTTATTGCTGAACAAGGCTATGGCACCGCGCATATTGGATTAGACATACCATTTGTTATTAGTGATGACATTTATGGTGGTAGCCTGATGTTTAAAATTCAAACATTAGGTAGTTCGAAAGCGGTAGGTATTACAGAAGGCCTTAATTTTGATGAAGCACAAGCTAAAGCAGCATTAGAGAATATTTTAGCGATAGACCATAACACCCCATCTACTGAATTTGATTTAAGTGCGGGGGTTAAAGTTCAGTATGATCAAAATATTGATGATTTAAGCCTGAGATTAGAAAATGAAAGTTTACTATTAGTGAAAGCCGCTGATATTTTTAAAATGAGTGTAGGCTATAGCCGTAGCGTTTATAGTTCTGATTCTGGTAATCTATTTTTGGGTGTTGAACCTACTTTTTATCGTGTTGGCCTAACGAATATTAATGTTAGTTTAGGTGATTTAACAGACTCTCAAGTTCTGTTTGATAATATCAGAGATACTGACTTTAAATATCAAAATGCATTTGATGCTGATATTGGTCTAATTTGGTCGGCAAATCATTATGAATTAGGGGCGAGTATTAAGAACCTAATAGAAATGGATTTTGATTACCCTAATACAGACTTTAGTCAATTTAGCTCAGAAGAAGTAAAAGATAAATTAATACAAGAAACCACTTATGTTATAGAGCGACAAGGTAAAGTTGAAGGGGCAATATTTACTTTAGATAGACGTTGGAGTTTAAATATGGCTATCGAGTTAAATGCCGTTTCTGATCCTATGCAAAATGAATATCAATGGGCGAGTGTTAATGTTGGTTACGCTTCTGATTCTTGGTGGCTACCAGGTGCTCGATTAGGATATCGCCAAAATTTAGCTGGTACAGAATTAGGTTACTTAAGTGCAGGTATTACTTTTGCGAAATATATAAACCTTGGTGTTTCGAGTACATTAGATACGGTAAATATTGATGGTGTTAACGTTATGCGTGGCTTAACGGCTAATTTAGGTTTACAGTTTGAATATTAAATTCACTTAAATATAAGTGTTATAAAGAATAAAAAATTGCATTAAAAAGCTCAATGAAATATTGAGCTTTTTTGTTTGTAATACATGTACTAGTCAACAACTTAAAGATTAAACTATCTGGTTGATGAATGCTGCAGCACCAAGCAAACCCGGTTGGCTTTCAGTAATAATATACGTTGGTGTTTGCTCATTTAAATGAGTCATACGACCTTTCGCTTCAAATCGCTCTCTAAAGCCACTCTCTTGTACGTACTCAACAAATCTTGGCACTATGCCTCCTGCGATATATACGCCGCCAGTTGAGCCTGTAGTTAAGGCTAAATTACCAGCAAAGCTGCCAAGTACTTTACAAAACTGTGCCAAGGCTTGGTTACATATATCGCAACTATTATTTAAAGCATTTGTACTGATATCTTTAGCGGTTAGCTTAACTGATTGTGGTTCTGAAACTTGCACATTATTAATAATTAATAATGCTTGATATATTTGCTCAATACCATAGCCAGAAAGAAGCTGTTCGTATGAAATACGTTTTTTTA
Organism: Colwellia echini; assembly: GCF_002843355.2. Lineage (GTDB taxonomy): Bacteria > Pseudomonadota > Gammaproteobacteria > Enterobacterales > Alteromonadaceae > Colwellia > Colwellia echini. The sequence continues at coordinate 130,233 of NZ_PJAI02000004.1, read as the reverse complement.
TTTTTTTTAACTGTTCGAATATTAGTACATCAAGGTCATCTACAGGGGCAAAATCGATATGACCACCTTCGCCACCTAAACAATGCCATTGGTCATTAATATTTACTAAGTTAGCAACACCTAAACCTGTTCCTGGGCCGCAAACAGCTATAGGGTTATTTTTTATTGATTCACCTTCGCCAATTTTTACTTTTTGATCATCACGTAATGATGGAATTGCCATAGCAATAGCAGTGTAATCATTTATCAAGGTTAAGCTGTTTAAGTTAAGCTCGGCTTTAAGTTGCTTTTGTGAAAACTTCCAAGGCAAGTTAGTCATAGCAATAGCATCGGTATCTACTGGACAAGCAATGGCTAAACATGCATTTATAGATGATGTTAACAATTCTTTTTCAGTTAGATATTGACGAATAACATCACTTAACTGTGGGAATAACTTACATTGATATGTTTGAATACCGCTTAGGTTATTATCTTTATCGGTAATTGCTAAACGGATATTTGTACCACCAATATCTGCAACTAAATTAACTACTTGGCTATGTTGTGAATTAATCATTCTAGGTCTTTTCTCTCATCAAAATATAGGCGTTAAACTATACTAGCACTTTATTAAACAGCACTAATAACAGAATCTCGGGTTATAAGTGTTGGTTCAAAAGAGTGAGTAATATTGATATTCTTTTGTTTATAAGTGTTTTTTAATACTAATTTGGCTGCCATATGGCCCATTAAATTCACCGGGTTATCTATGGTGGTAAGTTTGGGGTAGGTGTGCTGTGAAAAAATGATATTATCAAAACCAATTATTGATAGTTCATCAGGCAACGAAAACCCTTGCTCACGCGCATAAGTTATTGCCCCTGATGCCATTTCATCATTAGCGCAAATTAAGGCAGTAAAGGGTTTATTGCTATTAATAAAATGCTCTAAACCATCGCAACCACCTGTTTCTTTAAAATCACCTTCAAAATAAAGTGTATCACTAAAGGGGATGTTATATTCCGTCAATGCTCTTTTATGACCAGCTAAACGACACTTAGCATCAGATTTGAATTGTGGACCTGCAATATATGCAATAGCCGAGTGGCCTTGCTCTATAATTGACTTAGTGGCTAAATATCCACCTAATTCATTATTTAGGCTGATGCAGTTTTCACTAATTGCTGCAACGTAACGACTCATGAGATAAACAGGGGTATTGCCTTTACATAATTCAATAAGGTATTCATCATTAACAGCTTCAACATGTAAAATAATGGCATCACAGTTTCTACTAATTAGAAATTCAATACCGTCCTTTTCTCTTTCTTCTTCACTATGACCTGTGGTAATGATTACGTGTTTACCTGACAATCTTAATTCAGACTCTATGCCGGCCATCATTTGACCAAAGAAGGGGCCGTGTAATTCAGAAACCAATATACCGACACTATTAGTTCGGTTAGAAGCAAGCGATTGAGCAATAGAGTTAGGGCGATAATCTAATTCAGCCATGGCGTCAGTAACTTTCTGGCGTGTTTTATCGCTAACGCGTGAGTTATTATTGATCACTCGTGAAACCGTTGCTAACGAGACACCAGCAAGTGTTGAAACTTCGTATATTGTCGCCATTTTATTCCTAAGTTACGCAATCTAATTGTTTGTAATTGTTAATACTATAAATATTGACGGCGAATTTTAGCATAGTTGCGTAAGAGTTAACCAGTTTTTAACTCGGTTTGAATATCAACAACTTTTTGCTCTGTTAAGGTGTAATTTCTCATCACCCAAGCTACAGCAATAGAGCCTAATGCTGGGAAAAGGGTGAACGATAAAAGTAAGCCATGTTTAGTCGCTTCGGTTTGTTCTATATCGGCTTGGTAACCGTAAAAAGTTAATAACCAACCAGCGAGTGCTCCGCCAATAGCAACGCCCATTTTGATAAAAAATATGACGCCCGAATAAACTAAGCCAGTTACTCTAATTCCCGTTTTTTTATGTCCATAATCAATAGTATCGGCCATTTTTGCCCAAAGTAATGGTGAAGCCATATCGAGGAAGAACTTCCATGCAATAAAAGCGATAAAGGCAACAACAATCTGATCAGAAGCAATAAAAAAACTTAACAGGCATATAGCCGCAGATATACTTTGTAGCGCAATATAGGCTTTAATTTTACAAACGCGTTTAGCAAGTGGTTGTGCTACAGCGCAACCAAGCATGCTGGCAATAACACCGAGTGTTAAAAATGAAGTAATTAAATCCTCTCGTCCAAGAAAATACTTAACATAATAAACAGCCAGAGTTAGGCGTAATACTTGTCCGGTAAGTAAATAAAATGCAGCGATACACAGGATACGCCATTGATCATTTTTCCAAAGTGACATTAGGTTTACTTTCATCGAAGCATCTTGATCTTCAGGTGGTGCTACGCGCTCTTTGGTTCCTAAGAAACATAATAAAAATAACACAACACCTAAGCTGCTCATTGCTACCATGGTTAATTGATAGCCCTTTGCACTATCTCCTTGCCCAAACCATTCAACCATTGGCATGGTCGCAGCAGCCACAATCACTCCACCTAACATACCAAAAACAAAACGGTAAGATTGTACAGTAACGCGCTCTTTTGCATCAGCGGTTATTACTCCACCTAAGCCACAGTAAGGAATATTAATGGCTGTGTAGGCAATCATTAATAAAGTATAAGTAACAAAAGCATAGATGACTTTATTATCACCTGACAAATCAGGTGTAGTGAAAGCTAATATACTAATTAAGGCAAATGGCAGCGCTAACCAAAGTAGGTAAGGGCGAAATTGCCCCCATTTAGTTCGTGTTTTGTCAGCTAAATTCCCCATAATAGGATCAGTAATCGCATCGATTACACGTACAAATAAAAACATTGTTCCTACTACTGCTGGCGATAAACCAACCACGTCTGTATAAAACAATAACAAAAACATCATCACTGTTTGAAATATAATATTACTGGCGGTATCGCCTAAGCCATAGGCTATTTTTTCTCTTACGCTAATCATGAACTCTCAATTCTCAATATTAAAATTTTTATTAAACCTGATACTTTTTAAATAAATTACTTATTAAATTTATTATTTACTAAAACTACTGATGGCTTAGCATTAAGCCATCAGAGATTTAAGTTATTACAGTACTATATTTTATAGGACTAATTCTGGAGGTTAGGTTGTTGGTGCTATCATTCTACGTTCTATTAATTCATCGCCAATTTGTTGATTATCTTTACTGGTTAATGGGTAAAAAATCATCAGTGCAGCACCTGCAAAAGCAAAAGCTGCAGGTATCCAACTCATTAGTAATTGCATGCCGGGTAGAGAGGCTTCAATGGTAGATTTATCCATACCATCGTAGCCGTAACCAGCGAGTACAACGAGTACTAATGCGCCAGCAAAACCACCGCCTGTTTTTTGTACAAAGGTTCCTGCAGAATAAATTAGCCCTGTTGCACGTCGTCCATTTTTCCATTCAGAATAATCGGCTGAATCACCTAACATAGTAAAGTATAAGGTTGGCATTATGGCAGCAAAAAACTCAGCGCTACCACCAAGCACAAAAATAGCGGTCAGGTTACCTTGCGGTACCCAATAAAAAGCGCCAGTGAGAATGCCACTGATAATAAGAGAAACAATAAATAATTTACGTTTACCAAGTTTTTTTGCTAAATAGCTTGTTGATAGCGCACCTAAAATAGATGCTAGTAATAATACAACAAAGTATTTTCCTGCTAAAACTTCGCTACCTACGTGGTACTTAAAATAGTAAGCGATAGTGCCGTATTTTATGCCATTAAATAGCATGGTTATAAAGCCCATACCAAGTAATATCAACCAAGGCTTGTTGGTTAATAAATCAACCATGTCTCTTTTAGTTCCGCCTAAATCTTCAGGTGTAGTATTAATTAATTTTTTAATAACTAGCCACATTGAGCCCATGACGATAACAAAAAAAGCACCACTATAGATATCGCGGTAATAGAAGAATAATGTCATTGCCAATAACGGTAAGATGATAAAGGGTAGGTTTTTACTTAAATCAATTAACTCAGATTTTAGGTTGGTTGACTCATCAATGGTTGGCGTTACACGCTCTTTAGTGGTGGCAAACGTTGTTACCATTAATACAATTAAAAGAACGGCAAAAAGGTACATGGTATATTGATAACCCATGGCGTCATTACCGTCGCCAAAGTAGGCAACTAAATCAGGTAAAAACCCCATAACGAGCAAGCCACCAGCAAAAGCTCCGGCAAAGCGGAAGCCAGATAAACTAGTACGCTCGGTATCACTTGGTGTCATAACGCCCATTAAAGCAGAATAAGGCACATTATTTACCGTGTAGGCAAGCGTTAAGCCGATGTAAGTTATATAGGCGTAAACAAGTTTTGCGGTATAACTTAAATCAGGTGTGGTAAAACTTAATACCATGAATAAGGCTAAAAATGGAGTTGACCATAATATCCACGGACGAAACTTACCCCAACGAGTATTTGTTCTGTCGGCAATCATGCCCATAATAATGTCAGTTACACCATCAGACAAACGTACCACTAAAAACAGCATAGCGGCGGCGGCGGCAGTTAAGCCAAAGGTGTCAGTATAGAATACGGCTAAGTAAGCTAAAGCACCACGCCAAACTAAATTGGCAGCGGCGTCGCCCATGGCGTAACCTATTTTTTCATGAAAGGGGAGTTTAGTCATCAGATTGCCTTATAGTTATTATTATTTCTGTTCATGCTTGAGAGCATGATTTTTTTGTAATAGCCTTGTTGTTTTAACTTTATTATCTTTGTTTTATAACTTTAGCTTATTGGCTTTAATGTATAGCTTTAATGTATAGCTTTAATATATTGATTTATATGTTTTTGTGATATTTAACTGTACTTAATATCTATGATTTAAAGCTGTACGGAAAGAGGTAACTAACGCTATCTCTTTCATTAAACAGACTTTCTATCTGTTTTTAATTAATTCTTTATACGCTAAACCACTAGCTTTAATGGTTCTCTCTTGCGTAACGTAGTCAACATAAACAATGCCGAAGCGTTTTAAGTAGCCTTCAGCCCATTCAAAGTTATCCATTAAACTCCAAGCAAAGTAACCATCAACATTTACACCTTGCTCAATGGCATTATGTACTGCATTTAAATGATCATGATAATAATCAATTCTGTTTTGATCGTTTACCACGCCATTAACAATGGTGTCTGCCATTGCCGCGCCATTTTCTGTTATATATACCGGCGGAAGTTTGTACTTTTTATTAAGCGATACTAATAACTCGGTAAACGCTTTAGGGTAAATCTCCCAGCCAATATCGGTAAGTGGCTCAGGGGGATCAATTTGGAAAAAATGCTCTTTTACATCAGCACGGTAAATTGCTCGGGTATAAAAGTTAACCCCTAAAAAGTCCAACGGATGGCTAATTATTTCCATATCGCCTGGCTGAATTTCTGGGTGATTCTGCACAGGTAATTGTGACATTATTGCTGGATATTCAGCGTCAAATAATGGCTTAATATACCACTGGTTAAAGTAATCATCAGCAAATGCAGTAGCATTAATATCCGCTTCTGAATTGGACTCAGGGTAGCAAGGGGTAAAGTTAAGAACTATACCATTTAATGAATTAGGACTGTTTTTAGTTAATACTGCCATCGCTAGACCATGTGCTAGTAACAAGTGGTGTGCCGCTTTTTTGCCGAACTCTTTACCAACAATACCTGGCGCATGAACGCCAACCTCATAGCCTAAAAAGGCACTACAAAAGGGTTCATTTAAAGTAGCGTAAGAATAAACACGATTGCCAAAGGCTTTTGAAATTAAATCAGCGTAATCTCTAAATTTATAAGCCGTTTCTCGATTTAACCAACCGCCTTTGTCTTCTAAATGTTGTGGTAAATCCCAATGGTATAGTGTCACGTAGGCTTTAATGTTTTTATCAGCTAACGCATCTAAAATACCTACATAGTAAGCCACACCTTCAGGGTTTAGCTCACCTGATTCAGTTATTACACGTGGCCATGAAATAGATAATCGATAGGCATCAACTTCTAATGAATCAATTAACTCAATATCTTGCTGCCATAAGTTAAAATGATTACAAGCAGTTTCGCCATTTGAACCATCAGCAACCTTATCTGGTGTATCGCAAAATGTATCCCAAATACACGGAAGTCTTGAGTCTTTGCCACCTTCAATTTGAAAAGAAGCGGTTGCTACGCCATAAACAAAATCATTTGAAAGCATTTTGGAGTTCGCGGGTAAAGTAATTTTTGTGTTCATTAACGGTATACCTATTTTAAGCCGATTTAGTTTGGCAATTATCTAAGTGTAATTTTAAGTGCGGCCTTACAAAAATAGTAAAAAGTACTCAGTTGTACTTTACATCCTCAATGTAAGCGCTTACATTTAAGGTTAGTGGTTTATAAGACTTAGGTCAACCACTTTATGATATTTCAAATAAATCAATGTAAGTTACTGAATAAAAACTACTTGGTTTCATTGGAATCTATTCAAACAATAATAAGTTAAGCGATAATTAATCAAACACTTAACAAAATAAATCTTGAAGAGGTAGTTATGTCAATGCATTCAAACTTAGGCGCAGTAAACCCGGTAGGGAGTGCGTCGCAAAACAACAATTATACTTTTGCACTCACATCATTAACCTCACTATTTTTTATGTGGGGGTTTATTACTTGTTTAAATGATATTTTAATTCCGCATTTAAAAGGTATTTTTGATTTATCTTATAGTCAGGCTATGCTGGTACAATTTTGCTTTTTTGGGGCTTACTTTCTTGTTTCATTACCTGCTGGCGTAATTGTTAAAAAATTAGGATACCAAAAAGGCATAGTGCTTGGTTTAGTCATTGCTGCGGTAGGCTGTTTATGTTTTTATCCTGCGGCTTCTATGCATAGTTATCCTGTGTTTTTGATGGCGTTATTTATTCTGGCTAGTGGTATTACTTTATTACAAGTATCTGCTAATCCTTATGTGAGTATGCTAGGTGATGCTAAAACAGCGTCATCTCGATTAACTATGACCCAAGGTTTTAATGCGTTGGGTACAACCGTAGCGCCATTTTTTGGTGCTTTTTTGATTTTAAATCAAGCAGCAGACGCCTTAACACCACATACAACTGCAGAGTCAGTACAAATGCCGTATGTTTTTTTAGCAGCCTTATTGTTAGCGCTTGCGGCAATTTTTGCTTGGTTAAAATTACCTAATTTAGAATCGGTAGGAGAAGTAGAGCAAAAAGATTTACAGGGCGAAGACGGTAGTGCATGGCATTACCGTCACTTAGTGCTTGGCGCTGTTGGCATATTTGTTTATGTAGGAGCTGAAGTTGCCATCGGTAGTTTTTTGGTTAGTTTTTTAGCTGAGCCTAGCATTGCAGGGTTAGAAGAATCAGATGCTGCAAAGTATATTGCTTATTATTGGGGCGGCGCTATGGTAGGCCGATTTATTGGTGCGGCTGTAATGCAAAAAGTAGCAGCTGGAAAAGCTTTGTTTTTCAATGCTAATGCTGCAGTAATTCTCATCATCATTGCTGTTTTGTCATCAGGTACACTTGCGATGGTTTCAATTTTACTTGTTGGCCTATGTAATTCTATTATGTTTCCAACAATTTTTAGTTTAGCTATTCAAGGCTTAGGTAAACACACTAGTCAAGGCTCTGGTATTTTATGCTTAGCTATTGTTGGTGGTGCAATTATTCCGCTTGTTCAAGGTGTTTTAGCCGATAGTATAGGCGTGCAACCCGCATTTTTATTACCAATATTATGTTATTTGTTTATTGCTTATTACGGCGTATCAGGCAGTAAAGTCAAAGCTTTAGTTAGTTAGTTAGAGCTGTAGTTAGGGTTTTAGTTACGTTCCTGCTAAAAATCTAGCACTTAGTGCGCATTTGAAATTAAGTCTACTTATTCAGCTTAGCAACTTACTTATCAGTATTAAAAAATGGTAATACTTATGTTAAAAAGCAACGGGTTAAATATGAAATTATTCATCACAAAACAATTAAAACATAATCACGGTAAATTTAAACCAACACTACTTTGCTTGGTTTTAGCTTCATTACTGATTAGTTGTACCGATAACAAACAGTCTGACTCGGCAGTACTAATCAATTCGAGCGTTAATTCGAGCGATGTTACTCCCCAAACAGAGGATGCATTAACGTCAACCAATATTGATATTTGGCCTGAGCTTAATGCAGATGTTAAAACCGAGACTGTTATTGAAAATAAAATAGCAGCGCTTTTAGCTACCATGACACTGGAACAAAAAGTCGCACAAATGATCCAGCCAGAAATACGTGATATTACGGTTGAAGATATGCGTAAATATGGTTTTGGATCATACTTAAATGGCGGTGGAAGTTTTCCTAATGCTAACAAGCATGCAACGCCAAATGATTGGGTTCAGTTAGCCGAGGACATGTATCAAGCATCAATTGATGACTCGTTAGATGGCAATAGTATTCCCACTATGTGGGGCACAGATGCTGTTCACGGCCATAATAATGTTATTGGCGCAACACTGTTTCCACATAATATTGGCTTAGGTTCTGCCAGTAACCCGGAGTTAATTGAAAAAATTGCCGCGATCACTGCAACTGAGGTAATGGTAACGGGTATCGATTGGGTTTTTGCGCCAACTGTTGCAGTTGTCCGTGATGATCGTTGGGGTAGGGCTTATGAAGGTTACTCAGAAGATCCTGAAATAGTGAGAGAATATTCTGCTGCTATTGTCAAAGGTTTGCAGGGGGCTGCAGATAAAGACTTTCTTGGCGACGAGAGAGTGATAAGCACTGTAAAACACTTTATTGGTGATGGCGGTACTCAAGGAGGTGACGATCAGGGCAATAATACAACATCAGAGCAAGAGTTATTTGATATTCATGCTCAAGGTTATGTTGGTGGATTAACTGCGGGTGCACAGTCGGTTATGGCTTCCTTTAACAGTTGGCATGGCAACAAAATTCATGGCTATAAATATTTATTAACGGATGTTTTAAAAGACAAAATGGGCTTTGATGGTTTTGTGGTAGGTGACTGGAATGGTCACGGACAAATTAAAGGCTGTTCAAATGAAAGTTGTCCGCAAGCAATAAATGCTGGTTTAGATATTTTCATGGTGCCGACAGATGCTTGGAAGCCATTATATGAAAATACGATTGCACAAGTTAAAAGTGGCGAGATTCCATTAGCACGAATTGATGATGCGGTGAGCAGAATCTTACGCGTTAAATTTAGAGCGGGCCTTTTTGAGAAGCCTAGCCCGATAAATAGAACGTTATCTGGTAAAACAAAACTAATTGGTGCTGAAGAGCACAGAGAAGTTGCCAAACAAGCGGTACGAGAGTCGTTGGTATTACTTAAAAATAAAAACAATATTCTCCCTTTATCACCTAAGCAAAATATTCTAGTTGCTGGCGATGGCGCTGATAATATTGGCAAACAATCAGGTGGTTGGAGTATCACTTGGCAGGGCACTAATAACACGAATCAAGACTTTCCAGGGGGAAGCTCTATTTATGCTGGCATCGAACAACAAGTTATCGCTGCGGGTGGCCAGGTAACACTTAATGTTAAAGGTGATTTTAAGAGTAAGCCAGATGTTGCCATCGTCGTTTTTGGTGAAGAACCCTACGCAGAAGGTGTTGGTGATATTGAAAACTTAGAATATCAACAAGGTGTAAAACAAGACTTAGCGTTGTTAAATAAACTTAAAACCCAAGGTATACCTGTTGTTTCATTATTTATCAGCGGCAGACCTATGTGGGTTAATGCTGAGCTGAATGCTTCTGATGCGTTTGTGGCGGTATGGTTACCTGGATCTGAAGGTGATGTTGTTGCCGATGTGTTATTTAAAAATACTAACGATGAAGTTAATTATGATTTTACCGGTAAATTATCATTTTCATGGCCATCAGCAGCAGATCAAACCAATGTAAATCGTTTTGATCAAGACTATCAGCCATTACTGCCTTATGGCTTTGGTTTAGCTTATGGTGATGAAAATATATTAGCAGATGATTTAGTGGTTATTACTGATACGACTAAGACTAATTTACAAGGTATTACTTTGTTTGAAAGTGCTATTAAAGCGCCTTGGAAAGTTGTGATATCAGATGCTAATTCATCAACTCATATGGTAAGTAACGTTGTTGAAAATAACACTGTTTATTTACGTACTATTGATCGAAATGTTCAAGAAGATGCCAGAAGAATTGTTTTTAATGGTAAAGGTTTTGGTGAAGTTAGCTTTAGTAGCGAGCATGCTATTGATTTAACGCCTTATCAAAAATCAGGCTCAGTGCTAGAAGTTGCGGTGCGTTTACCACAAGGTTATACGGTATCAAAGGATAAACCTGTTTATATATCAATGGACTGTGGTGAGCAATGCGAAGGACTAGTAGATATCAGTAAAACTTTATCTTCATTGGAAATGAATCAATGGCAGACTTTAAATATAAACTTACGATGTTTTGAGCAAGCAGGTGCTGATTTAACAGATATTACTAATCCATTTTCTTTAGCGACTAAATCAGTATTCACTATTGATTTTATGGATGTGTTTATCAAAGAAACGAGTGTTAACGCAATTAATTTAGCTTGTGATTAATTAAAAGTAATAATAATGGGCTGATAATAAGTTTATTAGCTCATTTATTGAAATAGCGGTTTAGCTATTAGCCACTCCTTTTAAAATCAAGTTATTATAAATAATCTGAGTTTGGGGTAGCAAAATGCTAAAACAGTTTTAATTATCCGTATTGCTGCGTCATGAAAGCTTCCAATAACCCGTTACTGGCTTCGCTTTCCCTTCTTTTACTACGAATTATTAAAACTATTGTAGAGGAAAAGTTCTAAGTTATTGATATTATTTTTCTACTAACTCTAATTATCTTGAACTCAGGTTAAATAGAATTTTATGGATTAAATTCAATAAAACTTGCAATCGTTAAGCGTCCTGTTTTGGGGTTAGGATCAAAATTATAATCTGATGTGATAAGACCAGAGTGTAAACTAGAGGCTTTATAGATCAGTAATCGATTAAAGACACATTGATATGATGCTATTTTTTCAAATTCAGCAGAGTCGTCACAAATATAGGTATCGGATGCTTGATTTCTATCTTTAAATTGCTCATCGAGATAATCTAAGTAGCCTTGATATCGTGAATCATCCACATAATCATAGCCTAAGGCTTTATGATGGTAAAAACAGGTACCAGTATCTGGCATGTCAGATAAATAATGTAATATGGCTAATTTGTTTTCTCCTAAACCATCAAAGTGTGGAATAGTTTGAAAAAATTCAAGATTTTCCGCTGGTGTTGTAATAATCGAAAAAGTAGCAACAGCGGTTTTTATTTTTTTTAAATCGACCCCAAAGGTTGCCTCAATATCTGCGCCTAAGTTATGTATTAGTGCTTGGATATATGAAATAGGCAAGGGCATACGGATACCAGGATAAAAACTATTTGAAGGGGAGAATTGGTTTTTATTGATAGCGAAATCAATCAATACTTGTGGGTCCGTAAGGTAAGAATCAACTTTTAATAAAGGCTGTTTTTCTACACCAAATGTAATATTGGATATATTGGCGTTCGGGTTCAATAAAAGGAAAGAACGACTCATTTTTTACTCCAATAAAATATTAAATTTCAGGTAATAATTAGTATTAATAAATATTAAAAAGCTAGCTTTACAATAATTTGATTATAAATATTAAAAATATAAAAAACAATGATTTATGTAATGATTGAAAATGTTAATGTGTAGGCCGAATATATTAGTTATGGGTTACTCTGAACCGAATATGTAACGTTAACTAGATAAAAATATAAAACAATAATATTGGTATAATAATTATGAATAAAGCGATTAAACAAGTAATTATAGTGGGTGGAGGCACTGCAGGTTGGTTAACCGCTGGCGTAATTGCCGCAGAGCATAATTTAAAATCTGAATCAGGTTTACAAGTAACCTTAATAGAGTCACCAGAGGTTAATACTGTAGGTGTTGGTGAAGGTACTTGGCCTACTATGCGAGAAACTTTAGATAAAATAGGGATAAATGAAACTGACTTATTTAGGGAGTGTGAGGCTTCGTTTAAACAAGGCTCTAAATTTTCCAAATGGGTTAACGGAGCAGAAGACGATCATTATTGTCACCCGTTTGTATTACCACAAGGTTATGGCAAAACAGATCTTGTTTTTCCTTGGCAGAAACATCGTGCAGATATTTCATTTGCCGATGCAGTTAGCTTTCAAGGGCATGTTTGTGAGCAAGGACGAGCACCTAAACTTATAACAACACCAGAATATGCAGGTATGGCAAATTATGCTTATCACCTTGATGCTGTAAAGCTAGGCATGTTTTTACAAAAACATTGTATTGAAAAATTAGGTGTTAACCATGTTATTGACCATGTAACCGAAATAAATTCAGCTGATAATGGCGACATTTTGTCAATTACAACAAAAATGAATGGTGATATAGCAGGCGATTTATTTATTGACTGCTCAGGTTTATCTTCAATGCTATTAGGCAAGCATTTTAAAGTGCCTTTCATTAGTAAAAAACACATCTTATTTAATGATACGGCTTTGGCTGTGCAAGTACCTTACCTAGATGATAATAGCCCTATTGCTTCACAAACCATATCAACAGCTCAAAGCGCAGGATGGATTTGGGATATAGGGCTACCTTCAAGACGAGGTGTAGGTTATGTTTACTCAAGTGAACACACGAATGAAACAGAAGCAGAAGTTGAATTACGTGCTTATATTGAGTCCTCCATTGGCAAAACAGAAGCTGATAAACTCAGCGTTAGAAAAATTAGTTTTAATCCCGGTCATCGAGAAAAATTTTGGCACAAAAACTGTGTTGCTATAGGTATGGCTTCTGGTTTTTTAGAGCCGCTTGAAGCTTCTGCTTTAGTGTTAGTTGAACTTGCTGCAGCTAAAATAAGTCGTGAAATGCCAACAACACGAGAAACTATGGATATTGTTTCGAAACGTTATAATAAACAATTTCTTTATCGCTGGGAGCGAATAATCGATTTTTTAAAGCTGCATTATGTTTTAACCAAGCGAACCGATTCAGCGTATTGGGTTGATAATTGTGCTCTTGAAACAATACCTGAAAGCTTACAAGAGTTAATGACCTTATGGAAACAGCAACCACCAGGCCCGCAAGACTTTCATCATGTTGAAGAGGTTTTCCCTTCAGCAAGTTGGCAATATATTCTTTATGGTATGGGCTTTGAAACAGCAGAAAACTCACGGTCACGCAAATTTGTAAATGAAAATATGGCGCATAAATTCTTTAGTGAGAATGTTGAATTAACTAAAAAATATTTATCAGTGCTACCTACAAATAGAGAGTTAATTAATAAAATTAAACAGTATGGTATGCAGAAAATTTAGCGTTATTTATAAATAAACGATATCTGCACTGCGGATATCGTTTATATAAACTGAGCATTAAATTAGCTAGTTTCTAGCTAAGCTACGATGAAGAACAATATTGCTCTAAAAAAATTTTATGTGTTGGTAAACTAGCAACGCCTTTCTCAATTGTTTGTCTTATATCACTTAAAAACTTCTCTAGTTCATGAGCTTTCATAATGGCCGCAATTTGATGATATTGTCCAGGATAAACGCCTTGCCCTAACATTACTTGCACCCATGAATCAACTCGAAAGAGTTCCCCATCAGATGTATAAACTCGGCCAGTTTCTCTGAATAAGTCTATTTTTTGTTTAAGTGATTCAGGTATTTCCATGTTTTTACAGTATTGCCAAAATGGTGTGTCAGCCCGATCTGTCGCATGGTAATGTAAAATAATAAAGTCGCGAATATGCTCAAGTTCAACGGTGAGTTGTTGATTGTATTCGTTAACAGCAGAAGAAGTTATACCTTCAAAAGGAAATAACCTTATTAATCGTAAAATACCGGTCATAACCATGTGAATACTGGTTGATTCTAATGGCTCAACGAAGCCACTTGCTAAACCCAAGGCAATACAGTTTTTATTCCAACCTTTTCTACGACGGCCAGTTTTAAATTTAATCACTCGAGGTTGGGTGATCGGCTCACCTTCAATGTTATTAAGTAATAAGCTTTTGGCATCTTCATCAGATATATATTTACTGCAAAAAACTAAGCCATTTCCTACCCTATGTTGTAATGGAATACGCCATTGCCAGCCACTTTTGTGGGCAATTGAACGAGTATAAGGTAAAGGCGCTGATAACGACTTTGTTTGTACTGCTACAGCACTATCAGAAGGTAACCAATGAGACCAATCTTCATAGCCTGTATGTAGCGCTTTTTCGATGAGTAAGCCGATAAAACCAGTGCAATCGATAAATAACTGACCGTCAATAACATTGCCATTAGCAAGTTCAAGCGATTTTATGTCACCTGTGTCACTATCTTTCGCAACATTAACAATTCTACCCTCTAAGCGTTTAACACCATGGGCTTCTGCAAACGATCGTAAAAATTTTGCATAAAGCGTAGCGTCTAAATGATAAGAATAATTTAATCCATCTTTAGTAATTGCAAATTTTTCAGCTTTAGCAGCTTGAATTTCAGGGCAATATTTATCAAAATCAAAATTAATATTATTTTGTTTACCATGTAACCAAAAGTGTTGGAATTCTCCAGCCCAACATTCTTTTCCTACGCGGCCAAAACCATGCATGTATTCATCATCACCATTTTTCCAGTTTTCAAAGTTAATACCTAATTTGAATGTAGCATTGGTAGCTTTCATAAAAGCTTGTTCATTAATACCAAGCAAATTATGAAAAGCCACTAATGGTGGTATTGCTGCTTCACCAACCCCTACAGTACCAATCTCATCAGACTCTATTAACTTGATGTCAAAGGATTTTCCCAATAACCTTGATAACGAAGCTGCCGCCATCCAACCAGCAGTCCCACCACCTGCAATAACGATTTTAGTGATTTTATTATTATTTAAATTATTCTTCATTTTAGCCTCAGTACATGCGTTGTTAAGGAAATTACTGTTTTCATTATTTTTTAAGATTATTTTTAAAATCTATTAATCGTTGAATATTGCCTAATGAAGCAGTAATAAAGTAAGCAATTCTTAAAAATCCTGATGTGTGCATTTCATTAAGCGCATCACCACTGAGTTTAGAAAGTTTTTCTTCGTTAAGGGTATAATTACCTTCAAGAGAAATATTATCCCCATTATTTAATTCTATATTTAAAGCGACAGGTTCAATCAATTCATTTTTTATAAAAACATCAAACATTTCTTGGTTTAGCTGAGAACCATCATAGAGTGCTTTTAAAGACTGATTGACTTGTTGAAGGTAAGGGCTAGCTTCACCATTTTTTTGGAAAACAGCTTCCCCTTTCATTTTGTTTACTCTTGGATTATCCAAATCAATAGCAATAATCGGTTGTTTAACTTTTTCGCCATTTACTTCTTGTTCTTCAAATCCGATAGTAAAAGGTCCTTTAGTGATCATCGCAGGAATATAACTTGCTTGCCAACCGGCCTTAATATAAAGATTCTCATTAGCAACTAAACCAAGTAATACGACACTTTGAAATTGACCTGTTTCAGGATTTTTAATAAAAAGAATAGGGTAATCACGTTGTGCATTTTTTATTTCGGTTGGAAATATTAAAGCACTATTATTTTTTTCGGCAAATTCACCGTCAAAATTGGTGATAACTTTAAGGTCTTTGTGATTTTTATTATCGAGAATACTGTGATCAGCCATGGGAATTCCTTTAGATGAAGCTTGCGCAACGTAACGTGTTATTTAACGTAATGATTTACTGTACTTAAAATTAATACTTTATAAAAGACTCTTTAGTAAAAGATTGTTTTATAAAAATTAACTTAACTTGCTTTAATTGAATATTAGTTTGCATCAATGTAGGGTATTCACAATAAGTGAAATTAATAAGCCGCTGAGTTTTTAATATTCAGCGGCTTATTTTAATTATTTATGCTTTTGTTGTTCGCTAATAATTAGATATTAACGATAAGTTAATACCTAATTAAGTACTACTTAGAACGTGTAACGAGCGCCTAATTCGTAACGAGCACTCCACTCTTCAGCAGATGTTAACTGATTACCTGTACGACCGTGTTTACGTGGATCTTCACCTGTAATGTTGATACCTGCAAATGACATAGAGAACTCTTCAGTAAATTGATAATTTAAATTGAAATCAATTTGTGCGAAGGCTTCCGTGAACTCTGGTTCATTTTGATAAATCGCTGCACTGTCTAAGAAGTCGTCACGCCAGTTATAAGCTAATCGACCTTGGAAATCATCCATTTCATACATTAATACTAAGTTTGCTGTATCACTTAAACCAAGTAATGCAAATTGAGTATCAGTAGAAGCTAAATCAAATTCAATGTCACCGTTAACATATGTGTAGTTAGCTATAACACCAAAACCTGTATCACCAAAGAAATGTTGAAACGCAAATTCCATACCGTCGATAACCGCTGACTTGTTATTAGTAGGAGATTGCGATAAGAATTCCATTGCAGGATCATCACTATTACCAAGGACTGTTTGCGTCTCATAGAAAGTATCGTCATGACCATTTGAGTAGATGGTTTCACCTAATTGGGTGGCTACCACTTGTGAGAACAAGGTTGTATCGTTTACTTCATATCCACCGGCTTGTAAATCAAGAATAGCTTGTTCTGCTCGTGGACCACCACTAGGGTCTGTTAAACCATAATATGGACTTGTAATAGGTGCGTTACCAATAAAACCATCAACGTCTTTTCTGAAGTAACCTGCAGAAACGTAACTCGTATCATCAAAGTACCATTCAAGCGAAAGATCGATGTTAGTTGATTCTAATGGTTCAAGTGAAGCTCTACCAACGTTTGCGCCACCCGCAGAGCCACCTAAGATTGTAGGGCTATTTGGACCGCCAGTAATACTTACACCATTACTTAATTGACCATAAGCAGGGCGACCAATTGTTTGACCAAATGCTGCACGACCTTTTAACGTATCGGTAAAGTTAATATCAAAATCGATGTTAGGTAGGAAATTACTATAACTATTTGACTCTGATATTAATGTAGCATCTTCGAAGGCGCCTTGGTTAACTTCAAAGTCGTTATTACTAACCCATGCAACAGCGGTTGGTGCTGCTATATTAGCTGTTGAAGTAGAATCTGTTTGTTCATAACGAACACCAACAGACACGTTATATGGCATATCACCCATATAACCAGCATAAGCACCTTTGATATAAGCTGCGGTAACATCTTCTTGAATACGACGGTCAGTAGCAAGCGCGGTATCACGTGCTAAATCTAAGTCATATACGCCTGCAGCCCAATTAGCTAAATCAATAGTGTCACCACGGAAAGCTTCAGTCCACCCTGCTGTTTTGTAATCGTCTAGCGAGTCGTTAAAGTCGATAGCTTCTAACATGCCGGCAGGTATTTCACCTGGATTACTTACACCCCAACCACCCATATTTTGGTTGGTGCTTGATTGCGTAGAATGATTATCCATTTTTCTAGATTCAACACCAAAATCAATTCTACCGTCTTCAAATTCCCATGCGCCGTCAATACGAATTTGAATAATGTCATTTGTATTATATGCATGTGCTTTTTGATAAATAGAGCTACCAACATCTGATTCATCAAACTTTTGATTACAATTTAAACCAATTCTTGGGTCACAATCATCAAAATCAACGATCATTTCAGGGATACCAGCGTCACTATAAGTAGCACCTTGTCCTGCTATAATATTAGAACCCAAGCCAACAGTTACATCATTACCTAAGCTTGATAACGGTGAAGAATCAGAAGAAGAATCGTTATAATCGAATGCAAAACTTAAATCATCATTAACTTGCCATTCTAAGTTAAAGCCAAGTGCTATATCTTCAGTTACTGAATTGCGGTATTTTGCTTTGGTTGCTATATCACGAGGAGCTTGTTCTCTTCTGTCTTCCATATAGTTTAAAGGAGACGGGTTTAAACCTTGAGTAAAGTCGATTTCACTTTTATAGGTATCCATCCAAATTGATAACTCGGTACCTTGTTCTTCTTTTTCTAATTTAGTGTAAGTGTAATCAAATGTCGCAGTTACACTGTCTATTGGGCGGTATTGTAGTGCTAATTGTGCATTAGTACGTTCACGTTGTCTGTCCCATAAACGGTACGCTAAATCTGAAGGAAGTAAAAAGTCATCACCATTAGTTGGAGGATTAGTTACATTGACAGGAATACCGTCGGTAGCAAGTAATGGACCGTTCCAATCACTGTTGCGCCATTGTGCAACGCCTGCAGTTGTTGAGCTACTGTCACGTTGTGCAAAACTACCAGAGAAAGAAGCACCAAACATTTCTTCTTCATCTGTCCAACTTAATAAACCTGATAATTCAGGTGTTACTTTGTCGCTGTAATCTTTAACACCGTTTCTTACCGAGGTATCCATCATTGCGTTCGCGCTAATGCTAGCAACTAAACCTGGGTTATCAAATGGTCTAGCCGTCTCAATATTGATGGTAGCCCCAATACCACCACTTGCCATGGCCGCATTAGCTGTTTTGAATACTTCAACTGTTCTAACTGCATCAGCTGAAATGTTTTGGAAGTCGTAAGCTCGGTTATCAGAAGCACCACCACCATCAGGTAATGTTGATGAAGCCATTTGACGTCCGTTTAACGTAATTATGTTATATTGAGGGCCAAAACCACGAACTGTTACTTGGCTACCTTCACCATTGGCGCGGTCAATTGAAACACCCGTAATCCGTTGTAATGATTCTGCTAAGTTAGTATCTGGAAACTTACCTATATCTTCTGCTGATATAGCATCAACAACGCCTGTTGCATCACGCTTTAGTCGAGTTGACTCCTGAATACTTGAACGTATTCCCGTTACTTGAATTACTTCAGTATCTTCATTTTGTATTTCAGTTGCTGCTACGACTTCTTGTGTGGTTGATTCATCTGCTGCGAAAGCAGGTAAACTAGTCGCGCCAAGTATCACCGATAAGGTGGTGGCAATCTTTGTTTTAGTAAATATTTTGCTGTTCATGTTGTATCCCCATTTTGTGGATCATTTTATAATTATTGATTTTGGTTGAGGCTTAAAATGCTATACAAAAAAATATCACGAGTTACTAAGTTTTAACAAGTTGTAAATAAATGTATATGTAAGCGCTTACATAAAAGTATGTTAATAATAAAAATACGTCAATAGTTATTTCAAACTAAATTAAAGCTTTTACACTAACTAAACCTATTTTTATTTACTTATAATAATAATTATTTTTATTAAATCATTTAATTACAGTTGTTTATATTTAAACTTGAGTGGTAGGTCAAATTTATTGATTGATAATAATTAAAATGTACGTATATTTGTAAGCGCTTACATTGATGTGTAATTAAGCAGGTAAATGTAACTTTTAATGAATATTTTTGATGCGAAAATGTAACTTTATTCATTAGAGAATAATTATAAAGTTCGGCTTTCTAACCCTGTTCAATATGCTCTTTATTAGCATATATATTTAATTAAGCTCATATAGCAAGAGCAATGCTACGGTTTATAAACAATAGCGATATAAAAGAATATATAACAAGTAACAACACCTAGAAAACATCGTACAAGTACTCGCGGTTAATTAATCTATAGCCAACATAATAGAAATAATAAAGAACGATAGTTTAAGAGAGTTTAATAATGATAAAAAAAATAAAACAACAACTCACATTGGGCGAAAAAGTCGGCTATGCCTGTGGCGATGTCGCTTCAAACTTTTATTGGCGAGTATTCGACGTATTCCTTTTCATTTTCTATACCGATGTCTTTGGTTTACCAGCAGCAGCTGTTGGCACCATGATGTTGGTAACTAGGCTTATAGATGCTTTTTCAGATCCTATAATGGGTGCATTAGCCGATAGAACAACTACGCGTTTTGGTAAATTCAGACCTTATTTATTATGGGGCATAATTCCTATGATAGCGGCGGGGGTACTTACCTTTACCGTGCCAGACTTTACTGATAGCAATAAATTGATTTGGGCTTATGCAACATACATATTTATGATGCTAGCTTACACATTTATTAATGTTCCATATGGTGCGTTAATGGGGGTAATGACGGGTGACAGTCAACAAAGAACCACATTAACTAGCTTTCGTTTTATCGGTGCTTTTTCTGGCGGTAGCCTTGTTGCTTATATGACACCTGAATTAGTCAACTATTTAGGGCAGGGTAATGAAGTACTAGGTTGGCAGTTAACTATGCTGCTTTATGGGCTGATTTCAGCAGGTCTTTTTGTTACTACCTTTTTATCAACTAAAGAGCGTATATCTCCACCCCCGCAACAAAAAACACCTGTATTACAAGATTTAAAAGATTTAACTCAGAATAAACCTTGGAAAGTTTTATTTGTTTTAGCGCTGATCATTATGATGACTATTTCGTTAAGGGGTAGTACGGGTACTTTTTATTTTAAATATTATGTTGAGCGTCCAGATTTAATTGGTAGTTTTGCAATGGCCTACATGATTTCATTAGCGATAGGTGCAGCCTCTACGCCGCTATTAACTAAGTTTGTAGATAAACGTCGTTTACTGATGATTTTAATGGCTATTGTAGCCACACTATCATTGGTTTTTTATTTTGTACCGAACGACAACATCACTTTAATGTTCGCTTTACAAATTATGATTGGTTTAGCGTTAGGACCAAAATCACCCTTGGTTTTTTCAATGTATGCAGATACCGCTGACTTTTCACAATGGCGAACGGGAAGGCGTGCAACCGCTATGATTTTCTCTGCAGCAGCATTCGCTCAAAAACTTGGCGGTGCATTTGCGGGGGCAATGATTGGCTGGATTTTAGGCTCTCTTGGCTATATTGCCAACGAAGCGCAATCAGGAGCTTCGCAAGAAGGGATTGTCTTATTGATGACTTTGATCCCAGCAGTTTTCGCGGCTATTGCTGTACCTCTAATTTACTTTTACCCATTAGATGAACATGAGTTAAATAGGATCCAAGGCGAGCTTGCTGCTGAAGATTTAGAGCAAGAGAAGTTAGCACAAAAACAGCTAAACAAAGAAACCTCGAATAAAGGTAATGATAAATCAGGTACAAGAGGAGCAACTAATGTCTAAAATACCTTTAATCAGTATTGATTCTAATAATATAAATAACAATAAAAGTGTTGAAACTAATTGTGGGAATCTCAGTAAAGTTAAACTGACAAGCCCAACAGCTTTGCCTAATGCGACAGGTTTTTTATGGAACCAAAACATGGTGATGCAAGTAAATTGTCGAGGCTATGTTAATTCACTTTTTATGCAGCCAGAGCCAGCTAAATATTCTTATGCGCCGAACATGGAAGCTAAAAGTTTTATTCAACCTGAGCACAGTTACTTTAGCCATCACCCCGGTCGATTTTTTTATCTAAAAGATGAAGACAGCGGCGAAATAATATCTCTACCTTATGAGCCTATGCGAGTTCAGCTTGATAGTTTTTCGTTTGAGTTAGCCGATAGTCATATTGCTTGGCTCATTGAACATCGCGGCTTAAAAATCGAAGTGAAAGTTAATTTAACAGAGTTTGACTTAGTTGAGTGCTGGCTTTTCTCGGTAACTAATGCAACGGATAAAATTAGAAATATTAGTGTTTATCCTTATTTTACTATTGGTTACATGTCATGGATGAATCAATCGGCAACCTATAACGAATCATTAAATGCGATTGTTGGCGATTGTGTTACGCCGTATCAAAAGGTTGAAGATTACTTCAAACATAAAGACTTTAAAGATAAAACATTTTTCTTAAGTGATACAAAACCTAGCGCTTGGCATGCGAATCAGAAAGTATTTGAAGGTGAAGGTGGCTTGCATCAACCAACAGCGTTGCAAGCAGACCTATTACAAAATGTTGATGCACGTTATGAAACGCCAGTTGCGGTAATGCAATTTAAGCAGAAATTATTAGCGGGAGAGCAAAAGAGTTATCAATTTTTGTTCGGACCTGCCAAAGATGATGCTGAAATAGCTACGATCAAAGAGAAATATCTTGGTGAACAAAAACTCATTGCAGCGAGAAAAGATTACCTAGCATACATAAAACAAGGTAAAGCTTGTGTAACTGTTGACTCAGGTAATGCCGGTTTTGATGATTTTTTTAATCATTGGCTACCAAGACAAATGTTTTACCATGGCGACGTGAATAGGTTGAGTACTGATCCTCAAACTCGCAATTATATTCAAGACAATATGGGGATGGCTTTTATCCACCCAGAAAAAACTCGGCAAGCTTATATTTTAGCGGTATCGCAACAAACCATTAATGGCGCTATGCCTGAAGGTGTGCTGCTTTATAAAGACGCAGAGCTTAAATATATTAATCAAGTTCCTCATGCAGATCATGGTGTATGGCTGCCAATTTGTTTATTAGTTTATTTAAACGAAACAGGTGATGTAAGCTTACTGAATGAGTTGATTAGTTTTGCTGACTCAACAGAAAAGCAAACGTTCTCCCGCCATATTGAATTAGCATTAGATTACTTGATTAAAGCGACAGATCACCGCCGATTAAGTTTTATTGAACAAGGTGATTGGTGCGATCCAATGAATATGGTGGGCTATAAAGGTAAAGGCGTATCAGCGTGGTTATCGTTAGCAACAGCATACGCGATAACTATGTGGTGTGATCTTTGTGAAGAATATAACATCTCAGTTAATCAACAAAGACACGAGGAATATCGTTTAGCAGCTAAAATGATGAATAATGCTGTAAATCAACATCTCTGGCATGATAAGTGGTTTGCTCGTGGTATTACCGATGAAGGGCGTGTATTTGGAACTGATAAAGATGTTGAAGGTAAAATATTTTTAAATCCACAAAGTTGGGCTATGTTAAGTGGCGCATCAAGTAAAGAACAGCAAACCAAAATGATAACGGCAATATCAAAGCAACTAATTACGCCCCAAGGTGCCATGATGCTAGCACCAAGTTATACCGCTATGGTTGAAGATGTTGGTCGTATAACTCAAAAACATCCCGGCGTTTCTGAAAATGGCTCGGTTTATAATCATGCGGCAATATTCTATATTTATGCACTTTATCAAGTAGGTCAAAATGATTTAGCTTTTGACCTACTCAGTAAAATGTTGCCCTCGATTGATAATGCTAAAGTTACTGGGCAATTACCTATTTACGTGCCTAATTATTATCGCGGTGCTTATCATCAACTACCAGAGCAAGCAGGGCGTTCAAGTCATTTATTTAATACCGGCACAACGTCTTGGTTATACCGTTGTTTAGTAGAAGAGTTGTGTGGGTTAAAAGGTTGCGCAACTGGCTTAAAAGTAGCGCCGAAATTGCCCTCATCAATGAAGCAGATATCAGGACAGCGATTATTTAGAAAAGCGATTATTGATTTTGAACTGTATCAACAAAGTGAAGTTGATACAGTTGAAATCTTATTAGATGGGCAAGTCGTAACGGGCAATATATTAGGTGATTTAAAAGCAGGACAACAATATAAATTGCTAGTAAAACTGCCTATTGTTGAACAGTAAAAAATAGTAAGGAATTAATATAATGAATAACTATCTTAAATTGATAGCCACATTAATGGTATCGGCTTCAATGAATACTTCAGCACTTGAAGCCAAAAAAACACCACAAGCAATACAAATAGATGGCTTAGCTAATGAAGCAAGCTGGCAATTAGCTAGCTGGCAACAGATTGACAATGTAATTTTGGGCGAAAACTTAACTAAGGATGATTTTTCAGCCCAGTATAAAATTATGTGGGATGAGCAACAGTTATATTTATTGGTAGAAATAACTGACGATGTATTATTTGATCAACATGCCGATCCTCGTTATTTATATTGGGATGACGATGCGTTAGAAATCTTTATTGACGAAGATGCTTCTGGTGGCAATCATCAATTTAATTTCAACGCATTTGCCTACCATATTGCGCTGGATAATCAGGCGGTAGATATTGGTGAAAAAAATGCAGACGGCTCAAATAACTTTGTATTATTAAACGACCACTTAACCAGTAAGTGGCAACGCAGTGAAGTTTCACCTAATAAAGTTATTTGGGAAGTTGCCCTTCGACTTTATGACGACAGTTTTACGATGGAGCAGAACAACCCTCAACCAGTGAAATTGTTTGTAGGTAAAAAAGTCGGCTTTATGTTGGCTTATTGTGATAATGATGGCAGTAAAGAGCGCGAGCACTTTATTGGTTCAACTGATATTAAAGCGGTGAACGGTAGTAAAAACTTAGGTTATATCACCGCAGATGTTTTTCAAAAATTGCTTTTGGTTAACTAGTTAATCAATGGTCATAATTTAAAAGTATTAGGTAAATGTATGTAAGGGCTTACATGATGTTTGTATTGTATGTGTTGCATAGATCTAATTACCACAGAATAATTTATTGGAAGGTTCGTGAATGAAATATAATAATAAATATACACTGTTATCAATTACGGTACTTGCTTTAACGACAAACCTTACCGCTTGTTTTAGTGAGCACAAAACAAGCGAAAATAAGGTAGCAGAGCAAAGTAAGCATAATAAAGAAAAATTAAATGAAAAGTCTGCGCTAAGTAAAGAAAACCGCCTAGCAACAGTAGAACAAGATGTTGAAGCGATGCTCGACAAAATGACATTACCCGAGAAAGTTTCTTTAGCGCATGCTAGTGGTAAATTTCATATCAATGCCATTGACCGTGTCGGTATTCCAGAAATGTGGTTGTCTGATGGACCTCATGGCGTGCGCCATCAAATTGAGCGTCACACGTGGGCATCAGCAGGTTGGACAGATGATCACGCAACTTATTTACCTCATCTTACTTCCGTTGCTGCAAGTTGGGATCTTGACATGGCCGCACTACATGGCCAGGTTTTAGGTGCTGAAGCACGTGACAGGAAGAAAGATTTTATTTTAGGACCTGGTGTTAACTTAGCCCGTTTACCTTTATATGGTCGAAATTTTGAGTATATGGGCGAAGATCCAATTTTAGCGGCAAAGTTAGTAGTTCCTCAAATTAAAGCTATTCAAGCTAATGATGTTGCCGCTACGGTAAAACATTACGCATTAAATACCCAAGAGTTAAATCGTATAGGGGTGAATGCAAAACCTGACGAACGTACCTTAAGGGAAGTATATTTACCTGCTTTTGAAGCGGCGGTAAAAGATGGCGGCGTATTGGGTATGATGGGCTCGTATAATCAATATTACGGTACCAATGCTAATCAAAGTAAGCACTTAGTAATGGACATTTTAAAAGGTGAGTGGGGTTATAAAGGGGTACTACTTACTGATTGGCATGTAGATATAAATACATATGATGCCGCTGTTAATGGCTTAGATTTAGAAATGGGCACTAAAGTTGATAGTTACGATGAGTACTTCTTAGCGAAACCTTTTTTAGAAATGATTGAAGCAGGTAAAATACCGGAATCAGTTGCTGATGAAAAAGCCCGTCGCATTTTAAGAGTACAGCATAGCATTGGCATGTACGACGAAAATCGTTTTCCAGGAGAAAGAAACAGTAAAGCTCATCAAGCTGCAGCACGATTAATTGCCGCAGAAGGCGTAGTACTATTAAAAAACACGCCTGTTGGAACTGATCCAGCAAAACCTGTTTTACCTTTAGATAAATCTAAAATAAAAAATATCCTAGTATTAGGACCAAATGCCGATAAAAAGCATGGTACCGGTGGTGGCTCTTCTGAAGTTAAGTCTTTATATGAAATTACTCCTTTACAAGGATTAAAAGCTGAGTTTGGTGAAAATGTAAACATAACGGTAATGAGAGCACGTAGCAGCGAATTATCAGCCATTGCCAGTGATTATGTTGAAAGCCGTCATTGGACAGGCACAGCAGCGTGGAATATTTCTTACTACACAGATAAAACTCGTGAAAACCTTATTGAAGAATCTTGGATTGTTGATTCTAAATTCACTGCAAAATCTATCAGTGAAGGTCATACTGAGGAAAATGAGAAAGCCAGTGTTAAAGGTAAGGTAGAAGGACTTTTTGAAGCAAGTAGTGATGAAAGCGCAGGCGCTAAATTAGCAGGCGAAATGCTTACTTCGTCTAAAGCACCAACCAAATATATTACTATGACCGCAAAAATTAAACCGCTGTCTACAGGCTTACACCAATTGATTGCAGAAACGGTTGGTGATTTCACCTTGATAATAAATGGCGAAATGGTACTTAACTCAGATGATTATGCTAGTGATAAAAAGAGTAAAGGTAACCTAACTAAGCTGACTCATGACGTTGAACTTAACGCAGGCGAAAGCTATGCATTTGAAATTAGTTATGATGGCAATGAAGGTTTTACTTTAGGTTGGAATGCTCCAGGCGAATTATTTAGCACTGAAGCTGAATATATTGCTGCCGCTAAAAAAGCGGATGCGGTTATCTACTTTGGTGGGTTAAGCCATGCAGACGATAGAGAATCAATTGATCGCCCAGATATGAAACTACCTTACTCTCAAGATGAAATTATTAGTAAGCTGATTGCCGCTAATGAAAAGACTATTGTGTTTCTTGTTGCAGGCTCTGCGGTTGAAATGCCTTGGGCAGATAAAGCTAATGCAATTGTTTGGGGTTGGTATGGCGGCATGGAAGCAGGTTACGCTTTTGCTGATATTTTAACGGGTGATGTTAACCCAAGTGGTAAAATGCCTATTACCTTGCCTAAGCGCCTGGAAGATACCGCACCTATCGCATTGAACGATTATAATGCCACGGAAAGTTTATACACAGAAGGCGTATTTATTGGTTATCGTTGGTTTGAACAACAAAACATCAAACCAACCTTTGCCTTTGGGCATGGACTTTCGTATACCCAATTTTCACTCACTGATATGAGTTTGTCAGCGCCAAAAATTAAAGGTAATGAAGGCATTACCGCGACGGTAAAGGTTACAAATACAGGTGATGTTGCTGGCGCAGAAGTGGTGCAATTATATCTTCATGATCTTGAGGCAAGTGTTGACCGGCCAGTAAAAGAGCTTAAAGGCTTTGCTAAGGTATTTTTAAAACCCGGTGAAAGTAAGTTAGTGAGTGTTTCATTAAATACCCGTGATTTATCTTTTTGGGATGTAAAAACTAATGATTGGTTAGCTGAATCAGGGGAGTTTGAAATATTACTTGGCACAGCTTTAGATGATATAAAACAATCAGCAAAGTTTAAGTATCAACAATAATATTGAGCCTGTAACAAATATTGTGTAATCAACTTTTTACTGGGAAATCAATGTGGGGGCAAGCTCATTGGTTTCCCTTTTTTACATAATCAACTGGTAATATGTTTTTATAGATATTTATTTAATACGTAATGTAAATCCGCTTGCTGAAATGGTTTGTTTATAAAGTCTTTAATACCTAGCTCAAGCGCTTTTTCTTTATCTTCTTTGCCAACACTTGCACTTAAAATAATAATCGGGATATCTTTTAAAAGGCTGTCGCTTTTAATCAACTTAGACGCAGTAAAACCATCCATGACTGGCATTTGTAAGTCCATTAAAATTAACTTTGGTTTATTATGGTTCAGGTAGTCTAATGCTTGTTGTCCATCATCAGCTAGATCACAAGTTACACTCAAGGACGATAATTGTTTTTGGGCAATCATTTGGTTTATTTTATTATCTTCCACCACCAAAATATTAATACCTTTACCAGTGAAGTCTTTTAATTGGGCTGATTCTTGGTTTGTTTTTTCAGTAGGTTGTGACGTTTGAGGTAACTCTATCGTGACAGTAAATGTGCTACCTTCGCCGGGTTGACTGGTTAAGGTTACATTTCCGCCCATTAGCATACTTAATTGTTTTACTATTGATAACCCTAATCCGGTACCACCGTATTTTCTGGTAGTTGAGACTTCTGCTTGCGTAAAAGCACTGAAAATATATTCTTGTTGTTCTTCTTCAATACCTATACCACTGTCTTTAACTACAACGGTTAATACTCGTGTATTGTTTTCAGTATTTTTACTATAGCCTTCAATGTTAATCACACCATGCTCTGTAAATTTAATCGCATTATTAAGTAAATTAATTAGTATTTGCTTAAATCTAAAGTTGTCTCCTGCTACCCAGAGTTCAAAGTTATGTGATAATTTTGTCGTAATTAAAATAGATTTCTCAATCGCTTTTTCATTTAACATTTCTATTACGGATGCTGTTTCCATTGCAGGATTAAATGAGCTATTTTCAAGATCTAATTTTCCTGTTTGCATTTTAGATATATCTAAAACATCGTTAACAATACTCAGTAAAAGGTTTGATGAGTGACTTATTTTAGTTAGATAATTAAGAGCAATTTCATCATGGGTTTCGCGTTGAGCTATTTCAGTAAAACCAATTATCGCATTTAATGGTGTTCTATATTCATGGCTAATATTAGCGAGAAATAAATTTTTAGCTTCATTCGCTACGACCAATTTATCATTAGCTTGAATAAGCTGTGCCGTACTTTCTTTTACTTTTCGGGTAAGAGAATAATTAAATGTGACAATAAAGAACACAAACATGACACAGATAATACCAATCAGGCAACTTGCAAATATAAATGCAAGGTTACTCCAATCTATCAATCCCTGCTCAAATTGTTCAGTACTTGAAAACGTTAGTAAGCCTTTTTTGTCAAATAAATCTATTTCATTGCTGAGAGTAAATAATCGGTGAGAATCATGGTCAGTATGTGAAAAAACGTTATTTTCCCCATAGCTTAGTTGGTAGGTAAAATTACTTGCGCCAACTTGTTCATATACCCCCGCAAGTAAAAAGTCTAATTCAAAAACAGCTTCAACTAAGCCTTTTAATGACACTGGCTTATTATCTGTCTTTTGGCTATAAACGGGATGATAAACTACAACTCCAGTATATTTATTTTGTTGTTGGACTAATGATAATAAAGGTGTCATTACTGTTTGGTTAAGGCTAATTGCTTTTTCGACACTATCTTTTACAAAAGGATGAGTTGAGACATCCAAGCCTACTGCAGATTTATTGCTCTCAAAGGGCTCAATAAAAGCAATGGGGAGGTAACTATCTTGAATAGGGGCTAATTGAAAACCACGGTCGGATAGATTTTTTATGTGATTAGCGCTAATACCATCTGCAAGTAGAGCTAGTTCAAATGCTTCTCTGTCTTGATTTTCTACTAATGGTAACCATCCTAATGCTCTTAAACTAATATCCATTTGATAAATAGTTTGAGTAAAAAGCTTAAATTCTTCTCGGCTTATATGATCACTTGATTGTAGTAATGCATTTAGAGAGATTAAATGATGATTTATACTCGATTGTATAACCTGTAATTGCTCTACAAATGGAATGGTTAAATTTATAAACTGCTGCTCTTTTTCTACATATTTATTATTGCTTGCTAAAACAAAAATAACACTAATGATAACGTAAACGCTTAGGCTTGTTACAATAGCAGGAGCTTGATGTTTTGCTTGTTTAACGTATTTATTCTTGCCAAGAAATAAGAATGTAGGGGTAATAAATAAAATGCTTATGAAGTCACCTAACCATTTTACCGCCCAAATATAGCAAAGCTCTTCAGTGGGAATACCTAGTGTTAACCATAAAGATATAACTAACAAAGTGCTTGTTATAAATGAGGATATAGGACCTGTTAACACTAAAAATTTAACAACTTCGCTAGATAGATGGGTTTTAATGGGAAAGGTAAAGCAGTGTAAAACAAATTGCTTGCTAATAACTAACTGTAAAACACTGATTATGGTTAAAATAATGATTAAATAGTCAGGTATTGGTGAGTTTAAATGTTGTTGGTAGGTAGTTAACAATGAGGACAGCAAAACGCCAATTAATGTTGCCCGACCCAATAATAAATACATAGCAAACATGACACCAGTTACAGGCCAAATTAAACTAGCAAAACCAAAAGGGATCGTAAATAGTGAGCCAAACTTCACTAAAGTAAAGTGAAGAAGAAAAGCAATTATTACTAATGAAATATTTCTAAAAATATGGGATTCACTTATTTTCATTAAATTAGCTTCTATGGTAATAAACATAATATTAATTTTGTATGTTTGATAAAGTGTTATTTTTCTAAATAACACAGTGTTGAGCGTATCTTTTTAGAGTTATCTCTTTTTAAATTTACTCTTAAACTCAATGAATTATAGTTAAAACTATTACTTTAGCGAAATTAAGTTAAATTTAATATCTAGGACTTAATGGCTTTAAAATATTCGAGTATGTAAACCCACTTATACGATTGTATTAGCTAACAATTAATGATGAATAAATATTTATCTAAGCCACTACTATTTACACTGTAAGTTGATTAAAATTAGCCATAGAAATTAATCTGTTTATATTGA
Organism: Colwellia echini; assembly: GCF_002843355.2. GTDB lineage: Bacteria > Pseudomonadota > Gammaproteobacteria > Enterobacterales > Alteromonadaceae > Colwellia > Colwellia echini. The sequence continues at coordinate 99,765 of NZ_PJAI02000004.1, read as the reverse complement.
AGTCGCTATACATTTAAGTACCTATATTATTAATTTGCTTACTTACTATTAACGGTATGTTTTAACCGCATGAGTTTATTTATAAATTACAATCCACTCCTTAAAATTAAAAACGGTAACCTATGAAATTTAGTCCTCTGGTTCAAGAGTTAATTGATTCGTTAAAATGTTTACCCGGTGTTGGTGCTAAATCAGCACAACGTATGGCATTTCAGTTACTTGAGCGTAATAGGCGTGGCGGTAGTAAACTTGCAAGTACCTTAGCAAAAGCAATGACAGATATTGGTCATTGTCAGCAATGTCGTAACTTTACTGAAGAAAGCTTATGTGAAATTTGTTTGTCACCCAAGCGAAAAATTGCCACTACTTTGTGTATTGTAGAAACGCCTGGAGATGTGATTGCTATTGAGCAAACGGGTGAATTTTCAGGACTATATTTTGTGTTGATGGGACATTTATCACCAATTGATGGTATAGGGCCTGATGATCTCGGTTTAGATATTTTAGCTAAACAATTTGCCACAGGTCAGTTTAGTGAGGTGATTTTAGCCACGAATCCAACAGTCGAAGGCGAGGCTACAGCGCATTTTATTGCTGAACTTGCACAGCAGCATCAGGTGAATATTTCAAGAATTGCGCACGGTGTACCCGTAGGTGGTGAGTTAGAATATGTGGATGGTAATACCTTGTCACATGCTTTATCAGGTAGAAAAAGTTACCTGATTTAAATGTATGAATCCTAAGGTACGCTAGCCGGCTTAAGTAGGTTTAAATTGGTTCAAATTATATTGAGCTACTGACTGTAGCTCTTTTAATTTGTTGATGGAAAAAATTGGTAATTGAGTTAACTAGTCAATCTAATTAGCCAAATTAACCACCAGTAAATTTAACTTTGAATCCTGATTTTTCTAATACTTGTTGGATGACGTCTCGTTTATCGCCTTGCACTTCAATAGTTTCATCTACCACTGAACCGCCAGTACCGCAGGTTTTTTTGAGTTTTTTTGCTAATTCTTTTAGCGCTTGACTATCTAAGCCAAGACCGCTAATAACGATAACGCCTTTCCCCTTACGCCCTTTGGTTTCACGCCTAACTCTCGCAAAACCGTCGCTTGGTGTAACACTTTTAGTTTTTTTCTGATCAATACGACCGCTTTCTGTTGAATAAACAAGATCGCCATCACTGGTAGGTGTAGTTGTATCAAGCTCTACAGGGGCTTTCCCAAACGCACTGGCTAAATCACTTAAACTAGACAAACTATTTTTCATAACAGACCTTTAGTAATGAATCGCTTTTAAAGCATAAAAAAAGACCTTAAAGTGATGTTAATTACTTTAAGGTCTTTTGATTATATCAATATTGAGTTAAGCATTACAGCTTGAACTCATATTGTGTTTTTATTCAGACATACTATTTATTAGGGCGCTACATGGAGGTAGCTTATAAAGAAAATGCAACAGCATATTTTCCGGAGTAACCCTTATCTCATCACACTGCCTCGCATTAAAATCGCTCAAGCACTCTGAAACCTGCATCTTGAATGGTGACGGGTATAATAATGCTACAGCTTACTTTCTAGTTCAGGTAAGGCATCAAATAAATCAGCTACAATACCGTAATCAGCCACTTGGAATATTGGCGCATCTGGATCTTTATTAATTGCGACAATAATTTTTGAATCTTTCATACCGGCTAAATGCTGTATTGCACCACTGATACCGACAGCAATATATAAATCTGGCGCAACAATTTTACCTGTTTGCCCCACTTGCATATCATTTGGAACAAAGCCTGCATCAACCGCCGCACGAGATGCACCAATGGCGGCACCTAACTTGTCAGCAATACCATCAAGCAGTTTAAAGTTATCACCATTTTGCATACCGCGACCACCTGAGATAACAACGCCTGCAGCGCCTAAATCAGGACGTTCAGATTTAGTAAATTCATCAGCTATATGATTTGATAAACCTGCATCTGTAACCGTATCTATATTAAATATATCGGCATTACCATCAGTGTTAACGGCATCAAAACCGGTAGAGCGGACGGTGATAACTTTTTTAGCATCTAAGCTTTGCACTGTTGCAATGGCGTTACCTGCATAAATTGGACGAGTAAAGGTATTATTACTTTCAACGCCAATAATGTCCGAAATTTGCGTAACATCTAATAATGCCGCAACTCTTGGCATTATATTTTTACCCGTAGTTGAGGCGGTTGCTAATATATGCTCATAATCAGCTGCTAATTCAGTAATTAATAAACTTACATTTTCAGCAAGTTGATGTTGATAAACAGTGTTATCACATACTAATACTTTGCTTATACCATTAACTTTTGCTGCCGATTCAGCAACACTTTGACAATTGAAACCTGCCACCAATAAGGTAATATCACTGCCAATTTGTTGTGCAGCAGTAACTGTTTTTAAGGTTTCCGTTTTTAATGCGCTGTTATCATGTTCAGCAATAACTAATATACTCATGAGATCACCTTTGCTTCATTTTTTAACTTATCAACTAATTCATCAATACTTTTAACCACTATGCCTGCTTGACGTTGTGCAGGCGCGGTAACTTTTAGTAATTTAGTGCGCGGTGTTAAGTCAATGCCAAATTCTGATGCTGATCTAACGACTAACGGTTTACGTTTAGCTTTCATAATATTAGGTAATGAAGCGTAGCGCGGTTCATTTAAGCGTAAGTCAGTGGTTACTATCGCAGGAAGGTTAAGAGCTAGGCTTTGTAAACCACCGTCAACTTCGCGGGTTACATTAACCTTATCACCCTCTACTTTTACAGCAGAAGCAAATGTACCTTGTGGCATGCCTGTTAATGCAGCAAGCATCTGACCGGTTTGGTTATTGTCACTATCAATGGCTTGTTTACCTAAAATAATTAATTGTGGCTCTTCTTCTTCAACTATTTTTTGTAATAGTTTAGCTATGTTAATCGAATCTAAACTTTCACTTGGCTGTAAATCAGTTTCTATTTGAATCGCTCTGTCAGCACCTAATGCTAATGCAGTTCGCAATTGCTCTTGGCAAGATTTATCACCAATAGAAATGGCTATAATCTCGGTTGCTATACCCGCTTCTTTTAACCGAACAGCTTCTTCTACCGCTATTTCACAAAAAGGATTAATTGCCATTTTAGTATTGCTAAGGTCTACATTGGAATTATCGGTTTTCACCCGAACTTTGACGTTATAGTCAATAACACGTTTTATCGGAACTAGTACTTTCATAGTAAAACCTCTGCAATTATTTGTTGATTTATAATAATAACTTAAAAAATGTAAACACTTATGTATTGCTATTAGTATTGATTTATTTTTGAGATAAGAGTAATTAATTATTTTTTAAAGGATTCTTATCAATTCTTGGTTCAACTTTAAACTTAACTTTTAACAATTTTAAACTAGTATTAAATTAATACTAAACCAATCCCAAGTTAAGCTTAGTTACACTTTAAATGCATGTTGTACTGTCTTGCTTGAGCATCAGTTATAAGATACTATCAAACACATGTTTTAATATCAAACGCTTGTTTGAATTTGTTGTTGTTTTAAAATAATCACTAAAATTCACTCAATAAGTTTATCTAATAAATATACCTAATAAATAGAATAATACTGGAGGTTTTATGGAACGTGAATCAATGGAGTTTGATGTAGTTATCGTTGGTGCAGGGCCTGCAGGTTTATCAACAGCTTGTCAATTAATGCAGTTAGCACAAGAAAAACAACAAGAGTTAACAGTTTGTGTAGTTGAAAAAGGCTCTGAAGTTGGTGCGCATATTCTCTCTGGAGCTGTATTTGAGCCAAGAGCACTTAACGAATTATTTCCTGATTGGCAAAGCCGTAATGCGCCATTAAACACGCCAGTAACCGCTGACGATATTTATCTTTTAAACAATGCCAATTCTGCTTTGAAGTTGCCTTATTTCTCAGTGCCTAAAACTATGCATAATGAGGGGAATTATATTGTTAGTATGGGCAATATATGTCGCTGGTTAGCAGAGCAAGCTGAGCAATTAGGCGTTGAAATATTCCCAGGTTTTGCGGCACAAAGTGTTATTTATAATGATGATGAAAGTGTTGCAGGTATTATTACTGGTGATATGGGATTAGATGCACAAGGGAATGAAAAAGACTCTTTTATGCCAGGTATGGAGTTACGCGCTAAATACACTGTATTTGCTGAAGGCTGTCGAGGGCATTTAGGTAAAGAATTAATCGCAAAATTTAATCTTAATGAAAACAAATCACCACAACATTATGGCTTAGGGTTTAAAGAAATTTGGGATATAGCGCCAGAAAAACATCAACCCGGTTTAGTGGTTCATACTGCAGGTTGGCCATTAGATAAAGAAACTACGGGCGGTGGTTATTTATATCACGCTGAAAATAACCAAGTGTTTGTCGGCTTAATTGTTGATTTAAGTTATAAAAATCCACACCTGAGCCCGTTTGATGAGTTTCAACGCTATAAACATCACCCTAAAATCAGCCAATACCTTGAGGGCGGAAAACGAGTTTCTTACGGTGCTAGAGCTATGGCAAAGGGCGGTTTTAATTCTTTACCTAAAATGACAATGCCAGGCGCGTTATTAGTAGGCTGTGATGCTGGTACTATTAACTTTGCTAAAATAAAAGGTAATCACACCGCAATGAAGTCTGGTATGTTAGCAGCAGAAGCTATTGTTAATGCGTTGTTTTCTGATGAGAATGTTGCAACAGCATCAGGTAAACAAGACTTAATTGAATACAGTAAGTTATTTAAAGATTCTTGGTTATATGAAGAATTATATAATACCCGTAATTTTGGCCCTGCCATGCATAAATTTGGCACTACTTGGGGTGGTGTTTACAACACGGTTGATCAAAATGTTTTTGCTGGTAAATTACCTTTTAACTTTAAAGATAATACCGAAGATTATGCACAGTTAAAACATGCGGAAGAGGTCGTTGTTATTAAATACCCTAAGCCTGATAATCAATTAAGTTTTGATAAACTTTCCTCTGTTTTCTTATCAAATACCAATCATGAAGAAGATCAACCTTGCCATTTAAAACTTAAAGATGCCAACATCCCCATCGCTATTAATATAAAACAATATAACGAGCCAGCACAGCGTTATTGCCCGGCAGGCGTTTATGAAGTTGAAAAAACAGAGCAAGGTGATAAGTTTATTATTAATGCGCAAAATTGTATTCATTGTAAAACTTGCGATATTAAAGATCCTAGCCAGAATATTACTTGGGTTACTCCTGAAGGGGCAGGTGGTCCAAATTACCCGAACATGTAACTGTAAGATAGTATTAATCTGTATAAAGAATCTGAGTTATGGATAATAAATATTGCTTATCCATATTCAGGTTGAATATTCCCCAAGCTTGAATTTGTTGTTTATACAAGAGCTACTCATCATCCATTTAATCGAAATACGATTAGGCTGAAAATTAAAAATCCCAGATAAACGGCCATTTATCTGGGATTTTTAATTTAATTAACTCAACTTAAGCCAAGTTAGTTATGAGCAAAGGTTAGTTATGCACTATGGCATCAATAATAATCTTTCGCTCTTTGTAGAACATTTTACTTGGTCCATACTCTCGTCGTGATCTCTCGTTATACTCACCTATGATGAGCTCTACGCCATGGTATAGTTTTTCTGTCGCTTCAATGTAAACACTACTTTTATATGTTTGAAGTTTTTCTTCGACAAGAAGTTTTTTATTTAGCACTTTACCCATTTGTTTAGCGTGATGTTGGTAACTTGGTACCAATTTAGCTAATAATTCAGGTTTAGCACTTTCTTTTGGTAATTTCTTTAATTTATTTATTGCTGCTAACAGTTCATCTGTAGTGGTGGATTCCTTTTTAATTAACTCATCTAAACTGTTAATTCTTTCTTTAAACTTTATTACTTGATGTTCAAAGTTTATAAAGGTGTTACTACCTGCAGTAGCACCAATAAAACCAGCATGAACGGAAGTACCCACTTTGCAGTATCCACCAATGAGTTTACCGTTTGCTTGCTCTTCTTTACCAACCCATAATCGACCATGAATATCTAAGATACTATGCATTAATTGATTTTCAATACGCACATTCTTTCCAGATACAATTTGTGCGTATTGACAATATAATGCATAAATACTGCCTTTGGCTTTTATATTGACACTCATTAATACATCGGTAATTGCTGTTTTTTCAATATCATGTTTGCGGCCGATAATTCCACCTGAAATAGTGATATCTCCCCCAGCTTCAAGTGTTGCTGACTCGACAAAGCCGCCGACGGTAATGTCACCCGAAGCAACTACCGTCATACCTTCATTAACATTGCCATCAATAATAACACTACCTGTAAAGTTAATATTACCGGTTGCCACGGTGACATCTTTAATTTTATAAACTTCGTCAACTTCCATGCCGTTATTAATCAACTTAGGCAAACCGACTCTTTCAGAGACCAAAACGTTATTATTCTTTGGACTGATATTGGTGCCTTCACCAGCAACTAACTCAACATCATTTCCAGGTGCTGGCGGTAATGATGTTGCAGTGACAGTGTAACCTTCTTTACCTTGTGTTAGTGGTACTTTTTTGGCGAGTGGATCGCCAATATTTACACAGATAATATCGCCTAGATCTCGCATGTCGACGCTACCGTCTTCACGTTTTTTGGGTTTCAAAATTCGAGATTGAGCGCTTTCAACTAACGGTTTTATTAATGCATCTTTGCCATTTATCGCGATTCGGCCTGTAGCAATTTGCATTTCAACTTGGGTATTAGGAGGTTCTTTTGCGGCAAGTTGGGCTAGCTCTATTAAGTGCTCTTTACTAAAACCTTTTTTAACCCCCGCTTCTTGTGCTGCTGTTAATATGGCTTTTGCAGTTAAATGCTTTCCACCTTGCGCGGTTGTGATTTCGGCCGAAGCACCCATTTCATCTGTTTCAATAGTAATAGATATGCTTGCGTCAATACGTTCAAGTATCTGATAGTTAATAGTTCTACCAGTTTTATTTTCTTGTAGTGGTTTTAAAACATCATTTAACTCAGCTAGAGCATTTTTAATATTACTGTTATTGACACGAAGCGTTTTAAATTCAGAGTTGAGAATTAATTCATTGATGCTTGCAGCTGATATAGTATCGCCACCTTTGATAGGCTCTAAGACTAAATCTATATTATTTTTGTTGTTACAGATTAAACTAGCTTTGGTCATTAAATTTGCTCCGCCTAACGGTTAAGTACTTCGGAGCTAAGTAACTGTTAGGTGCTATTTTTTCTTTTATATAATAATGTTAATCAATATTATAACTACTAGATTATAGGCAAGTTCAATAACTTTACATATAATGATTTTGGTGTATTTTGATAAAACTACTAGTGCCTTGTTTAGAGTAATCAATTTTATACTCTACGCCGTCAAGTGCCTGTACAAACAATAATGTTTTTTCTTCGCCAAACAACTCAGTTGAAGTAATATCAACAATATCTTGATAGGCTTTCTTTGCTTGTGAGCGTTTTTCAGGAACTATCCCTTTATAAAGCCCGATTCCACGGTGACTAATAATAATGACATCTTTTTCACCATTAAGAATCAATAAATCAAATTTTTTTATTTTATGGATAACGGTGTTTCGGCCACTTGTTATAAAATTTTTCTCTATCAAAATAAGCTCCTTATATTAAGTTATTGTTTCAATGTACAAACCACATAACTTAATATATAAATTTTTAGTTAACTAAGCAATGTAAATGCTAATCCATTAATTAGATCTCATATAGATCTCATATAGATCTCATACGGGTGAGTGACTTTACTTATTCAAGTATAGTTTACTCAACTTTAAGAGTAGTCTAACCCACAATATTGTTAATGTTCTTTTTTAAATGCAATACTCAAAGCTAACGTAACTCAAACTAATGCGGTTTAGGAAACGCTCGTTCACTAACGTAGTTAGGTACTGACGTTGATTTTTGTTGGTAACGACGCAGTAAATCTAAGCCAACAGCAGTAACAAATTGCTGAAATTGCTGTCTTTTGTAAGGTAATAATAAGCATTGAGTTTGTAAATCATTTAAACTACCCCAAGCAAGCCAAACCGTACCTACTGGTTTATCTTCACTGCCGCCATTAGGGCCAGCAATACCAGATACGGCAATGGCGATATCAGCTTTAGATTTTAATAACGCGCCTTTGGCCATGGCAATGACGACCGCTTCGCTAACCGCGCCATTTGTCGCTAGTATTGTTGGCGAGACATCGATCATCGCTGTTTTCATTGCATTACTGTAGGTCACAAACCCTGCTTCAAAACACATCGAGGAGCCGCTAACTTCTGTTAATTTACTTGCAATTAAACCACCAGTGCATGATTCGGCTGTGGTAATTTTTAAGCCATCTTGCTGCAACAAGTCGAGCAAATGTTCAGCCATTGTTTTAGGTTTGCCATTAATTTCTGCAATTAAATGATCACCAAGCGTATGAGTTAGTTTTTTCAGCCAAGGCGCTTTTAAAATAGCTCCTTTTTTAGTGGTGGTGGTTAATTTTACTTCTAGTAAAGGCATGCCAGCACGAAAACCTAGTTCTATTTCAGTTGGCCAATCAGGCAATTGCTCATCAATCATTTTTTGTAAGCTTGATTCACCTAAACCAAACACCTGTAAACGAGTAATATCTGTGTTGCTTGTACTAGGTAGTTTGTTAGCAATTGCAGGTATTATTTCTTCGTTAAGCATGGTTTTTAATTCATGGGGTACACCAGGGGTACAATAAATATCGCAATTTTGAAAGCGAACAGAAAAACCAACAGCACTGCCATTTTTATTCGCAATAATGTTACAGCCTTGAGGTAAAATGGTTTGTTTTAAATTAGGGGTATTTAACTCGGTACCACGTTGTTCACACCAGTTAGTTAAATGCGTAAGAGCTTGTGGGTGTTGTATTAGCTCAACGTCGATTGCAAGGGCTAACGCTTGTGCGGTTAAATCATCAATAGTAGGACCTAAGCCACCATTGATAATTAAAATGTCGCTAATGCTAGTCATATAAGTTATTTCATTAACGAGCATAGCTAAGTCGTCAGCAACGGTTACCTTGCGCTGTATGCTAAGCCCAATATCTTTAAATAGTTCGGCCATCAGGGCTGAATTACTGTCAACAATGTCGCCCGTCATTAATTCATTTCCCGTTAATAATAGCTGAACTATCGGCGTTTTCTGAGGCACGTTTATTAAATCGTTTACCTGTTTTAGGGGGACAGTTGACATGCTTTTTTCCTTAGATATTGTATATGAGGGTCAACTTAAACCTTTTTAAGTTAATTTACATCTACTTTTTATTTTCTGATTATAAGTCAAATAACCTTTTTTGTGTGCTTATGGATAAAAGTTAAGGTTTATCGGAAAATAATTTTTCCCATTCACTCGTATTAGCATTATTATATGCGCTGAATTAAAGACACTCGTTATTCGATGTTGAACTGTTAATAAACAATTATAAGCAGCAATGGTCTGCTTTTTATCGCTTATTGATAGCGATAAATACCGTTGAAATTTAGGAATAAATATAGTGAGTAAGACTAATTATCCCCGAGACTTACTGTTTGGTTCTTGGTATCGAAATGAACTTGATGAGCAGGGTAATGAAACCATTGAATATGCTCAATTAAGTGCTGACGGTAGTTTTGAATTTATGTTTACTACGCTAAATTCTCAAGGGGAGATCATTGAAGAAATAACAGAGTTGGGAGATTGGGGGTTAGTTGGCGATATCCACTTCACTATCACTAAAGATGAACTGATTGGTGAGGAGCTGTTTGCTGCTGATTTAAATAATGCTGATAATTATCAAGCATATAAAGTTTTAGCCCTAAATCATCAAACTTTTCATTATCAACATAGCTTGACCAATGAAGAATATATCATGAGACGGGTTGTTGATAACCTCGGTCATTGTTAGAATACCGCCCAGAATTTATTGAAATACCCGTGACCATTCAAAATACGGAAACTTTAGAGTGACTATAAATTTCATCTACAAGGCGCACAATTGAGTAATAGCTTATTATTAGCAATGAATGTAACGCAGTAGATTAAACTTTTAGACTTATAAAAACATGTATATTGAATGATTGTGAGTATATATACCAATAAGACGCATTTATTGATCTCTTGGTATGCCTTAATTGAAGTTAAATAAATAATTAGAGATAGTTAATGAAGCGATTAAAAGCAGCAAGTTTAATTACCGCAGTAAAAACTCCTTATACAGAGCAAGGAGAAGTTTGTTTAAAAACGTATGATTTCTTAATAGAACAACAAATTGCTGCAGGTGTAGATGGTATAATTGTTGGCGGCACTACTGGCGAAGGACATTTACTTAGCTGGGAAGAACATTTAATGCTGATTGCTCACTGTGTTAATAACTTCTCTGATAAGCTAGTTATTATTGGAAATACAGGTAGTAATAATACCCGTGAAGCGATTAAAGCGACTGAAAATGGTTTTGCTATTGGTATGGATGCGGCTCTGCAAATTAATCCATATTACGGCCGTACTTCTGAGCAAGGCGTTAGTGAACACTTTAAACGTGTGCTTGATATTGGTCCTGCTTATATCTACAACGTACCGAGTCGAACAGGCCAAGACATTACACCGGATATTATTGAGCCTTTAGCGAGTCATAAAAACTTTATCGGTGTAAAAGAGTGTGCGGGTAATGAACGTATTGCTTATTATGAAGACAAAGGTATTGCATGTTGGTCAGGAAATGATGATGAGAGTTATGTTGCTCGCCATAAACATGGTTCACATGGCGTTATTTCAGTAACTTCAAATATTATTCCTGGTTTAATGTGTCAGTTAATGAATACTGACCTTTCGGCAACTGAATTAGCAGAAACAGCTAAATTAAATGAAAGCCTACAAGGTATGATGAATTGGTTGTTTTGTGAGCCAAACCCAATTGCTATCAATACTGCGCTTATGATGACTAATGCGGTACCTAAAGTTTTCCGTCTACCTTATCAAGCGTTAACATTAGCTCAACGCGAACAAGGTTATGCGTTGTTAAAAGCAATTCCTACTGAAGATTTAGTGGGCGATAGTTTATCTGTACTTGCTGACGGTGATTTTACTTACTGTATTTAATGATTGAAATATCAACTTAGTCTTTCTATCTTAGTTTATGTTAATTTAAAGTAGTTTAAGTTAACGTTACAAAGCCTCAGCTTACTTAGCTCAACTTGAGTTAAGTCAATTGAGGCTTTAATATTTCTGGCAGTTCAAAAAAACGAGGTTTCGCTTCAAGTGAGTTGTCATTTCCCGTTAGTGGACAATCAAAGGCTAAACTTACCGCACAAAGTTGTAAATCTAACACTTCATTTTCATCAGCAATGCCATGTAATCTATCGCCCACCACAGGCATCCCTATACTAGCCGCATGTATACGTATTTGGTGTTTTCTACCGCTGTCTATTTTTACCTGAATTAATGATCTATCTAGAGTTTTATCATAAGCTAAGCAGTTAAAAGTACTGCGCGCTGGTTTCTGATCAACTTCTTGCTTAATAATTTCAGGTTGTGATCGGCCACTGTGATTACCATGCACAATAATATGGTATATTTTTACAAGTTGATGATGTTCGAACATGGCTGATAACGCTTGAGCGGCTTTTTTAGTGTGTGCTATTAATATCAAACCTGTTGCCGCTTTATCTAAGCGATGCACGATAAAAGCAGGGCGTTCGTTAGGCAAGTTTAATTGAGCAAAGCGGGCGATAGTACAGTGGTCACTCCATTTAGAGCCTTGTGATAACATGCCGTAGGGTTTGTACCACACACTGTAATCGGTTAAATCAGCAATAAGCCTCGCTGGCGGTACTGTAGTAGAAAGTACCGCATTATTATAATAAAAGTGTAATTCGTCACCGATATTAAGCGGCTTTTTTACTCGGCGTAAACGTTGCGTTTGTTTCTTGTTAGTTGCAGGCGTTAGCCATAAAGCACCTTTACTAATCGCTTTTTTTAGCTCCGAATTTGAAAGCTCAGCGTATTGTTGTTCATTTTTTTGTTTAGAATATTTTTGTTGAGCATAATATTGCAGCACTGTTATCGCTGTAATTTTATCAGCTATATCTTCTACCATTTCCACAGTAATGGTTATATGCCATTCAAACGTTTTATTTTTTAGGGATAAGGATTGATCTTGTGGGTTTGAACTGTTTAAATCTACGGGCATATTAATTGGCGGCTAACGAGAACTTTGTCTTTATTTTACTAGGTTTATTGACTTAGCAAAGCTAAAATAAAAAATATTATTGGTATAAAGCTTAACCCACTTAAATAAACCTACTTAAATCCACAGTAATAATTAATTGAGAGTAACTATGTCACGTGATTTAACACTTTTTCCAGAAGATGAAATTGGCGATACCCTTTGGCAAATGCAAGAAACAGGTGAAGATCTTGCTATTGAACGTGAAATTGAATTTTCAGTGCTATTTTCAAGTAAAGACTTAGCACTTGAATTCGGTCAAATACTATTAGAAAACAATCAAAAGTTATCATTTACCCCATTTGAAGGAGATGAGCTATTAACGTGGGAAGTAACGGCTTACCCATTTATGTTGCCGAGCTATGAAAATATAGTAAGTTATCAAGAGTTGTTAGTTGCAAGTGGTGAACCATTACAAGCGCAATTTAATGGCGTATTTTTTATTGGCTAGTACTTGGCTAGTACTTGGCTAGTTCGTGCTTAGCTAGTTCATGTTAAATACGAACTAACCGGACAACATCTTAAAAGAGCAAATTCCTCAGGAACTTTATGAGTATAGATTTAACGCAATTTGCCGCGTTACAAAAGGCAAGTAAAGCCTCTTTTTTTGAACAACAGAAATTAATGAAGCAGGTGATGGCAGGCAAAACTGTTTTGTGTAAAACCTGCAATCAACCATTGAAGCTATATACACCTGAACAGAATGAATTAACAGGTATTCGCTGCGCTAAAAGCTGCACAGATATTTCGTTAGACTTTGTTTAAATTTAAGGGTATGAAAGTAGATTTTCAAGGAAGACTGACTGTTTTTTAGCTTCTATATAGAGAAGACTTAAATTAATAGCCCATTCCAATATTGATGCCATAAACATTACCGGATGTTCTCGAATCACTGGTTTCTATATAGCGTCGAATATAATAGCGTCGAATATAAGGAGTAATTTGAAACTTTAAAATATTAAACTCTACTCCAAACTCTGGGTAGAGTGCTGTAGTAAAACTATCAATACACCCTTCGAATTGCTCTTCTTCATCTGTACAATTTTGTGTTTTCCCAATAAATATACCTAAGCCAAGGTATGGGTTTATTAATTGGCCTGTATGAACAAAAAAAACCTGACACGCCGACATAAGTTTCATTTTTCTCATAACTTTTATAACCTTCATTACTATTACTTTTATCAGAAAAAAGATCATAATCATCATCATTATTAATGTAACTTAAATAAGTTTCATCATTAGTTTCATACACTTCAACTATATTATTTCCACCTGAATATAACATAAGGCTTGCTCGTACCCCCCAATTATATTCTCTAGTTGATGTTGATAATTAATACCAGAACGCTCACCTTTGGATTCATTAAATGCACCTATAGAGTATAAAGCCACATCTTGGTTTGCATTAGTTAGAGTAGAAAAAAAGAGTAAAGCAGTTGATAAACATAATTTAATTAAGTAATGCATAATTCCATTTTCGCATAAAGGTGTTTATGAGCTTTTAATAAGTTACTTGAGGACAAGTAAGTTCAAAGTATTTTAGATTGAGATAATAAATAAGTGATTTGGTAACGAATAAACTATCATTATCTAGAATTTAGGCAAAATAATAAAAAACCCGACAGTTAATCGGGTTTTTAGCTAATGACTAGGTCATCTGATGGGGTGTTATTCTGAAGCTAGTTGACTCAGATTAGCGAAATAGTATCAAGATGACGAATATCAGTGAGTACTTTTACGCATAAGATGAGTCAACTAGCGAAAATATTAGCCAATAAATTTACGCGCATTACGGAACATACGAACCCAAGGTGAATCTTCACCCCAGCTATCTGGATGCCATGAGTTAGCAACCGTTCTAAATACACGTTCAGGATGCGGCATCATAATCGTTACGCGACCATCCGTAGTTGTTAATGAAGTTATACCGTCTACTGAGCCGTTAGGGTTAGCAGGGTAGGTTTCAGTAACATCACCGTAGTTGTTTACAAAGCGCATTGATACTGTGCCTGAGTTATTGGCTGCATCAATTGCTTCATCAGATTTGAATTCAGCATGTCCTTCACCGTGTGAAACAGCGATTGGCATACGAGAGCCAGCCATACCTTTAAACAGTACAGAAGGGCTTTCTTGAATTTCAACTAATGAGAAACGTGCTTCAAAACGCTCAGACTTGTTTTGTACAAAGTGAGGCCAGTGCTCAGCGCCAGGGATGATTTCTTTTAAGTTAGATAACATCTGACAACCGTTACACACACCTAATGAGAAAGTATCTTCACGCTCGAAGAAAGCTTTAAACATGGCACGTGCGTTAGCATTGAATAATATTGATTTTGCCCAACCTTCACCAGCACCTAATACGTCACCGTATGAGAAACCGCCACAAGCGACTAAGCCGTTGAAGTCTGCTAAATCAGTTCTACCTGATAATATGTCAGACATATGTACATCAATCGCTACAAAACCAGCTCTGTCGAATGAAGCAGCCATCTCAACGTGTGAGTTAACACCTTGCTCACGTAAAATTGCGATACGTGGGTTAGTGCCAGCCTTTGCGTCTTTAACAATTAAATCAGCAACTATATCTTCATTAATATCAAACGTTAGCTCAGTGTTTAAACCTGGATCTTCAGTATCAAATTTAACATCATGCTCTTGTTGTGCACATTCTGGGTTGTCACGAAGTGACTGCATTTTGTAAGTTGTTTGTGCCCATGTAGTACGGTAATAAGTACGAGAATTTTCTAATACAACTTCACCACCGCGACTAAAGCGAATAGTATCTTCGTTGTTCAATGTACCAATAACGGTAGCTAAGTCGGCAATACCATATTCAGCGAACACTGCATTTACTGCGTCAAGTTCACTGTTAAGTACTTGAATAACACCACCTAGCTCTTCATTGAATAAAGTAGCTAAGTCATCGAATGAACCTTTAGATAGCTTGCTGATATCAATATCAACACCGGTGTGACCTGCAAAAGCCATTTCAGCAACCGTAGTAAATAAACCACCGTCTGAAATATCATGGTAAGCAATAACTTTTTGGGCGCGAACAAGTGTTTGCATCGCGTTGAAGAAACCTTTTAACACTTCTGGGCTATCAACATCAGGGGTTTCATTACCAAGCTTTTTGTAAACTTGGGCAATACATGAGCCGCCTAAACGTTTTTTACCGTTTGATAAATCAATAGCGATAAGTGATGTTTCACCTTTATCAGAGCGAAGCTCAGGAGTAACGGTTTTACGAATATCTTCAACAACACCAAAAGCGGTAATAACTAATGATAATGGCGAGGTTACGGATTTCTCAACGCCATTTTCTTCCCATTGGGTTTTCATTGACATTGAATCTTTACCAACCGGGATGGTTAAGCCTAAAGCCGGACATAACTCTTCACCAATGGCTTTAACTGCTTCGTAAAGACCAGCGTCTTCACCAGGATGGCCCGCAGGAGACATCCAGTTTGCAGAAAGCTTAATGCGGTTCAATCTCTCACCGTCAGAGCCAGCAATATCAGTTCCAGCAATGTTAGTTAATGATTCAGCTACCGCTAAACGTGCAGATGCACCGAAGTTAAGTAATGCAACTGGCGTACGTTCACCTAATGACATTGCTTCACCGTGGTAAGAATCAAGTGCTGAGGCGGTAACACCACAATCGGCAACAGGAACCTGCCAAGGGCCAACCATTTGGTCACGATTAACCATACCGGTAACAGAGCGATCGCCAATAGTAATTAGGAAGGTTTTTTCCGCAACGGTAGGTAGTGATAAAATTCTGTTTGCAGCATCTTCTAAACTAATATTGCTGAAATCTAATACATCACCACCCGCTTTTGCAGATTTTACATCGCGAATGATTTTAGGGGTTTTACCTAAAAGTACGTCAAGTGGTAAATCTATTGGGGTGTTTAATGCGTCATCATTTGCAAAATGTTCATCTGTTACAGTCAAATGCTCTTCTTCAGTGGCACGACCAACAATTGCATATGGTGCGCGTTCGCGTTGACATATTTTTTCAAAGGTTGCTAAGTTTTTGTCTGAAACAGCAATAACATAACGCTCTTGAGATTCGTTACACCAAATTTCGTGTGGTGCCATGCTACGTTCATCATTTGGTACTTTACGCAGTTCAAAAACCCCACCACGGCCACCATCTGAAACTAATTCAGGGAATGCGTTAGATAAACCACCCGCACCAACATCATGAATGAAGGCAATAGGGTTCTCTTCACCTAGCTGCCAACATTTATCAATAACTTCTTGACAACGACGCTCCATTTCTGGGTTTTCACGTTGAACAGAGGCAAAGTCTAAGTTTTCAGCTGATTGACCAGAAGCCATTGATGATGCTGCACCGCCGCCTAAACCAATGTTCATTGCTGGGCCACCTAATGCAATTAAGTGAGCACCAACAACAATTTCACGTTTTTGGACATGTTCATCACGAATGTTACCTAAACCACCAGCAAGCATAATAGGTTTGTGATAACCACGGACTTCAACGCCGTTAAATGAGTTAACTTCTTCTTCGTAAGTTCTAAAGTAACCTAAAATAGCAGGGCGACCAAATTCATTGTTAAAAGCCGCGCCACCTAATGGACCTTCCATCATGATGTCAAATGCTGTAACTATGCGACTTGGTTTACCAAAATCAGTTTCCCAAGGTTGTACAAATTCAGGAATGCGTAAGTTAGATACAGAAAAACCGACTAAACCTGCTTTCGGTTTAGAGCCAATACCTGTTGCGCCTTCATCACGAATTTCACCACCACTACCTGTTGCAGCACCTGGGTATGGAGAAATTGCAGTAGGGTGGTTATGGGTTTCAACTTTCATCAATACCTGAATATCTTCATGGTGATAACCATAAACATTGGTTTCAGGATTTGGGAAGAAACGACCACCTTTATTACCTACCATTACCGCAGCGTTATCTTTATATGCGCTTAGCACGTAATCACTGTTTAATTCGTGCGTATTACGGATCATTTTAAATAATGATTTAGGCTGTTTAACGCCATCGATAGTCCAATCTGCGTTAAAAATCTTATGACGACAATGCTCTGAGTTTGCTTGGGCAAACATGTATAATTCTATATCGTGCGGGTTGCGGCCTAATTTAGTGAAGTTTTCAAATAAATAGTTAACTTCATCTTCTGCAAGGGCTAAACCTAATTCAACGTTAGCGTTAACTAAGGCTGCTTTACCGCCATTTTCAATATCAATTGCGGTTAATTTACCTGGTTCACTGCTAGCAAATAATAAGCTAGCTTGATCAAAGTCATTAAAAATACTTTCCATCATGCGATCGTGTAACAATGTATTAAGTTGCACTTCTTGTTCTGTGGTTAATACTGCGCCGTTTTGCAAAGTAATATAATAAGCAATGCCACGTTCTAGACGCACTACGTTAGCAAGACCACAGTTATGGGCAATGTCGGTAGATTTTGATGACCAAGGAGAAATAGTACCCGGACGAGGCGTTACTAATAAAAACAAACCGCTAGGTTGATGTTCTTCAATGGTTGGACCGTAAGTTAATAATTTAGCTAAAACATTTTCTTCGCTCGCACTTAATTCTGTACTAAGGTGCGCGAAATGGGCAAATTCAGCGTATATATCATTTACTGGAAGTTGTAACTCTTCACATTGAGCTATTAATTTTTTAACTCGAAAGTCAGAAAGTGCTGGAGCGCCACGAAGATTTTTAATTAACGTAGTCTTAGGCATCGTCATAGGGTAATCACCAAGTTTGTGTAAGGCTGTGATTGGTTGCTATGAATTAACTTGGGATAACCGAACACTAATAATAACGTGTTTTTGTTGGCTCAATTTAAGTTGTAGCAACTAACCGAAAATTTCGCGCGTATTATAATTGAAAATGCAGCTTTTGTTAATGGCTAAATTCAGCGAAATGTCATCCCAAAAAGAAGAATAAATACAAATAAATAAATTAACATCGTTGATAACTAAAAAATGCTTGGCTAATAAGTCAATTCACGACACAATTAAGCCTATGAATAAATACTTTTCCTTTATTAACAAACCGCAGTTCACTAATGAAGTACTAGCTAAAGTGGCTATGATTTTATTAGCTATTTTTATTTCTTCACTGTTGAGTGGTTGTAATAAAGAGAACGAGCCAACAAGTTTATCTCGTATTTTAGAGCGCGGTTATATCAATGTTGGCACTATTTTTGGCCCAACCAATTACCATAGTACGGCTGACGGCTTCGAGGGGTTTGAATATGAACTTGCCAAAAAATACGCCGAATCACTTAACGTAGAACTTCGTATTATCCCAAGTTACAGTCTCGACGAACTATTTATTAAATTGAATACTGGTGAAGTTGACGTATTAGCTGCAGGGTTATCTATTACCGAAAAGCGGCTACAACGTTTTCGCTTTGCCCCTACTTATCAATCTATTACGCAAAAACTGGTATTTAAACAAGGTAATATTAGACCACGCGAAGTTAAAGATTTAACGGGGAAGTTAATGGTTATGACGGGGTCAAGTTACGTTGAAAATCTTGAAAAATTAAAACAAAGCTATAATCCCCTTAATTGGCAAGAAACTGCTGATTTTGATAGTGAAGAGTTATTAGCTAAAGTATTGAATGACGAAATTGATTATACCATTATCGACAGCCACAGTTTAGCGATTAACCGACGCTACTATCCTGAAATAAGCATTGGTTTTAGCATTAAAGAGCCTGAAAAATTAGCGTGGATGGTGAGCAAAAACAGTCAGGATGATCTGTTATCTAGCTTGGTAGAGTTTTTTGGTGTTGTGCATCATGATGGTACTTTACTAGCATTAGACGATAAATATTATGGCCATATAGAACAGTTTAATTACGTAGAAACCCGCACTTTTATTAAGGCGGTGAGTGATACCCTACCTCAGTATCAACCGCTTTTTGAAAAATATTCACAAGATATTGATTGGCGTTTACTGGCGGCGATTAGTTATCAAGAATCGCATTGGAACCCTAAAGCTCGTTCCTACACCGGCGTTCGCGGCATGATGATGCTGACTTTAAATACGGCAAAACAAATGGGCATAAAAAGCCGTTTAGATACCGAACAAAGTATTCAGGGCGGGGCAAAATACTTTAAGCGTATGATTGCTAAAATGCCAGACAGAATACCAAGCCCCGATAGAGTTTGGTTTGCGTTAGCCTCTTATAATATTGGTTTTGGTCATTTAAATGATGCGCGGATTATTACTCAGCAGCAAGGGGGCGATCCAGATCGTTGGGTTGAAGTTAAAACCAGACTGCCGCTTTTACAGCAGAAAAAATATTATAAAAAAACTAAATATGGTTATGCACGCGGTGAAGAGCCGGTACATTATGTTGATAATATTCGTCGTTACTACGACACGCTAACGTGGTTAGACAACAAAGCTCAAGAAGAAGCCATCGCCTTAGCATCAGAAGCAAAACAGTTAGAAGATGAATTGAAAATAGCTGAAGAGCTTTTAACCACAGGCTCAGTGGAGACGTTTATATTTTCTACTGAGGATAATAGTGACATTGATAGTGAACTCTCAGTTGGCTCTGATACTGATTCTGAAAGTAAAGCTAAGTAACCTGAGTTCAGTATAAGCAAAGTGCTACAACAGTCTTATTTATCCGTATTCCTTCGTTATAAAAACTCCCAATAACTCGCTATTGGCTTCGCTTTCTCGCCTTGACCTGCGAATAACTAAAACTATTGTAGATGCTTTAATACAAATAGTTGATATTGTTATGCTTTACAATTTAGTTATCCCGAAATTAGGTTAAGTAATATTGCCATAGCCTCTGCTGTTGATGCAATATCCCCTCTTTTATTTCCACTTTATTTTTACTTCAAAATGAGCTTTGGTTGGGATTAAACGCAGGCTTGTTACAAACTATTACTATATTTTTACTTCATGATTAGAAAAATACATTATAGTTTTTAGATGATTGACGAGACACGAAGTAATACTTTTCCCAAATTATTTCTTATTGTCATAAAGTTGTCATTTTAACCGACTATAGTAACTGTAATCTTATTTTAAACTATTGGAAATTACGATGAAAAGATCTTTAAAAACAAACCAACGTAAAAAACTATTAAATCGCCAGCACAACAAAATGAGTTCACGTAGACTTTCTCATTTTAATTTATCATTATCAGCAGTTAGCACTGTTCAACAAGCAGAGAGTGAGCGTTAATTAGGTTGAATGAACCTATCATTTATATTAATGCTTAGCTTTCCCTGCTAATTATCTACCGCTTAGAACGTCTCTCTCCCAAGCACCTAGCACTTCAAATATCCCCCTCATTTATTAATTATGAGTAAAGTAATCAACGGTTAACCAATAATGATTGCAGTTTCATCAAGCGTATTACTTTCTTTATCAATAAATTGAAACTGGCTAAAGCCAATGCTAATAATGTCTTCATGATCTAATTGCTGACGGGCTATTTCACGGCCATTTAATTCAGTACCGTTAGTGCTTTTTAGATCTTCTAAATAGGTAATTAATTGGCCTTCGATAAAAGGATTTGGTCCTGTTATCAACCGAGCATGCTTTGAGCTGACAGCGGCATCTTTAATTTGAATATCATTATCTTCTGCGCGGCCAATGGATAATGAGCCTTGGGTGAGCTCCCATTTATTAATGATCACATCTTCAACACTTAAGGCTAAGTAAGCCATAAAAACTCCTAATTATTGTTTTTTGATACTTATTTATTAACTAACCTCAGTTAGGGTTAAGCTATTTCAGTAATTATTATTAAATAAGTTTATTGGTTTTAGGTTGTTATTCTATTTTATTGCTCTGCGATATTAATTAAACCGACTGTCAGGTTGTCTCTACTATTATTTGCAATGGCTTTGTTTATCATGTCACTACAGAGGCTATTATTAGTAGAGTACTCTGATAAATATGTACTTAT
This sequence comes from Colwellia echini, assembly GCF_002843355.2. Taxonomy (GTDB): domain Bacteria; phylum Pseudomonadota; class Gammaproteobacteria; order Enterobacterales; family Alteromonadaceae; genus Colwellia; species Colwellia echini. Next base: position 78,521 of record NZ_PJAI02000004.1, on the reverse strand, counting down.
CGTTTGCTCTGATAAGTAATCATGTAAACCATCGGTTGATAGCATAATAATATCGCCATTATTTATTGTTATGCTCTTAGTATCAACGGATATTTTATCTCTCACGCCAATTGCTTGTGAAAGTAGGTTTTTAGTATTTGAATGTTTTGCTGTTTCGGCGCTAATGGCACCTTTATTGACTAATTCTTGAAGCATGGTGTGGTCGATAGTTTCTTGAATGAGAATATTATCTTTTAGAGAGTAAGCGCGCGAATCTCCAACCCAGCCGATATGACACTTTTCATTTTCTAAGATAACTAATACCCCAGTTGTTCCCATACCTTGTTGAGCACTATTTTTTTGGGCTGATGTTAAAATGGCTAAATTTGCAGTATTAAGTTGCGTGACAATCCAATCTTGCCAGTTTGTTGGTTTAACGGAACCTAATTGCTGAACAGCATTACAGATATGATTAACTAGCAGTGCACTAGCTATTTCGCCAGCATTATGTCCGCCCATACCATCGGCTATTATCATCCAAGTAAAACCGAGTGGTTCGTGAAAACCGTACTTTATCGCATCTTCATTATTGTCTCTGATCACGCCTTGATGGCATAACGATTTAATATGGTTGTTCATAAGCGGCGCTTGTAAATCCCTTTCATTTTATTTAGATTTTAATTAACCGTAGTGTTAATTAACAGTAGTTTTAAAATCACGTTTTAAAGCGTTAACTAAAGCTAATTTAAAATCAGCCATAGATTGATAACGTTTTTCAATATCTTTATGCATCGCTTTATTGAGAATACGTTGTGCACTTGGTGGTAATTCAGGATTATGCTGATTAACTCCTGTAGGCTTCGCCTTGGTAATTTGATAAGCCACAGTGGCAATCGATTCACCTTCAAAAGGTAAATTCCCAGTCAGCAATTGGTAAAAAGTAACCCCTAAGCTGAAGATATCACTTCGGCCATCAACTTTTAATCCTAAAATCTGCTCAGGCGACATGTAGTAAGGGCTACCCATAATAACACCAGTACGGGTTTTACTATGATCGCTAACATATGCAATACCAAAGTCAGTCACCGTCACTTTAAATAGATCATCGTCATAAATGATATTGCCTGGTTTAATATCTCTATGTACCACATTTTGATTATGGGCGTATTCTAATGCGTCGGTTATTTGTATTAATAATTGATAAATTAACTGCACAGGTAAAGTTTGTCCTGGCTGGCTGAAAACAGATAAAGGCGCACCTGTGAGTAAATCCATGGCGATATAACCTAAATCATTCTCTTCACCTACATCATAAATGGTTACTATATTTGCATGACTTAAACCGCCGGCGGTTTGCGCTTCTCTAAAGAAACGCTCTTTTGCTTCTGTCGACTCGTGTGAGTCTAAATCAGTAGACAATTGTAGAGTTTTAATCGCTACATGACGATTTATTTTAGGATCAACTCCTTGATACACTATGCCCATAGCTCCTTTACCCAAAATACCTTCTATTTGATAACGACCAAAGCTATTGACATCTATATGTTGATTTCGCGTTTTTTGCTGTTTCTTTTCGGGCGCAGTGATCACTAAGGTTTTATCTAAATCAGCTGACTTATTATTAGCTTTTGTGGTTGCAGGCATATTTTTAACTAAATGACCCCAGCCAGTTGCTGTTGGCGCTATCGTTGCGGCAGGTGAAAAGTTTTGTGGAGACTTGTAAAGCGCTGGTTCATGGGGAGAATTGGCGTTACTTGCTTTAAATTGCGTTAATGTGGGCTCATTTACATTACTGGTAGTGGTCGATGGACTTGTCGATGAATGAGTTAAATTGCCCTCAATTAGGCTGATTTCTCTATGATAAGCCAATAATAATCCCCAAGTACCAATAACAAACAATATTACTGGTATCACTTCTAACCATTGCTGTTGATTTATTAATAAAGACTGTAAGAAAAAAAGTACAACAACATAAGTTATGATACATAGTGCTTGTTGCTTGTTAGGTAAGCGTTGAATAAGCCAAATTAAAACAATGCCTGATAACAGTAAAATCCAATATAGTGAAAGAGTAATAAAGTTTTGTGATAAATAATTACCCTGAGTTAATTTCAATAGTAAAGGTTTCAGTCGCTCGTCCGACGGGTTATCGGTAATAATAATTACTTTATAATTTGTTTGATCCGAATTTATATAATTTGCACCATATTGTTGCTTAATAAATTGACTGATATTAATAAGTTTACTTGTTGCTAGAGGACTTATCTTTGCCTCATTTTCTCTCGCTTCAATATTTAGTGAGCCACTTTGCTGTATATCATAGGCTTTTTCTGAGGTGAATACGTCACCAAAAAAGCCGAGAGGCAATAATTGAGCAGCTAAATTTTCTTGATTATTAGTCAAGGTTAGTTGCCAATGCTGAGCTAGTGTTAATTCATTTTTCTGATTTAATTGCCTTAAAACCTCACCGGGTAAACTAAGGTAAGTAGCTTTTTTATGCTGCCAAAGTAAAGGAAAACTTTGTCGTTGATTCACTAAGAAAGGTGCATAAGTAAAATATTTTGACGTAAGCAGGGTTTTATTTGGCGTTTGATCAAATCTAAACCAATTAAGTACGCTAGAAAAAAACATAGTAGAGCTAATTGTTATTGGCGTGGTCGATAAGGTATACGCAGACTCAATAATTATTTTGTTGTTATTAGGTTTTTTGGATAAATATTGGCTAATTTTTTTAATAAATACGTTTGATTGCTTACCTTGTAAAACAATAAGACTGTCAGGATGATATGCCAATAAGGTAGTAATGTCGGTGAGATTATCTTCGTTAAATGAGGCATATAAACTTAGTATGTTTTTTTCGGTTAGTGACTGCGCATTATTAGAAAATGATTTTTCAGTTGTTGGTTGAGTGTTTGTTTTATTGTCAAGCAACTTGATATTCAACTGGTTAATTGAATTGAAATCACCAACAGATACGCAGTAACAAATTGCTCCCCAAAAGAGTAAAATGAGATAAAACCAACCCGTTTGATAAATGGGCAGAATGGGTTTGATCATGCGTGCTGATAACCTTTAGCTATTTTATATCCAAGTGACTTAAAGTAAGGGGAAGCTTAACTCACTTGGGATAAGTTGTTATTATTATATTGCTAGGCGCATATTAAACCTGAATGTGTTGAGTTTATCAAATTTAAGATGGTATAAAGCGCTATATTCATTATTCATTTACCGCATTTTGTAAAACAGCGTTTAAGGCGATAAAGCTCTCTTCTATGGCCTTAAATAAGGCTTCTATTTTAGCTTGTTCTGGAGCCGTTGTTTTAACATAGCTATTAAAGTCTTTAGTAACTTTCAGTAACTGTTGTGCACTCAAGTTTGCAGACATTCCTTGTATTTTATGACTGAGATCATGCTGTAGTTTGTGATCTTTACTTTCGATACTGTTTGCCAATTCAATAAGTTGTTTAGGGGCTTCGTCTAAAAATAGTTCTATTAACTTCTTCTCAATAACACGGTTGTTATTTAACCGCTTACTAAATGTGTTTCTTTCCCACACATTTAATGATTCATCACCGCCTTCATTATCAGATCGTTCTTGTTCTTGTTGAGGAGGATTACTGTTATTTAGATTCGCATCAGGCTCACTAATCGTTATAGATTTACTTATATTTTTATTGTTGTTTTCTTGTACTGATTTATTGACGGCTTCATTTACAACTGCCTTTTTAATGACACTTTGGTTAAAGTATTGTTGTAGTTTTTCTTTAATTTTTTCTGGATCTATCGGTTTACTCAAATAATCAGTCATACCCGCGTCTAAGCATTTTTCTCTGTCGCCTTTCATTGCATTTGCTGTCATCGCAATGATAGTTATTGATTTGTTTTCACTGCCAGCGTTACCTTGACGAATTGCCCTTGTTGCTTCATAGCCGTCCATCTCAGGCATTTGGCAATCCATTAAAATAATATCGTAAGGCTTATTACCGCAAGTTGCGGATAAATGCTCGATTGCTTCAATGCCATTAATTGCCAAGTCAGGTGTAATGTTAAACTCGGCTAATATATGGCGAGCAACTTCTTGATTAATACGATTATCCTCAACAAGTAAAACTTTACATTGGGTAAATTCGTTACTGTCATTAACTTGTTTTATATTATTATCCTCAAGATTTTCATGGCTATCATCCAACGTGTTTCGGTAGGTTGAAGGCGTATTATTACTTTGTGTTATAACCGGATTTGCCGGCTTGTTTTTTGTCAGACAAGTAGTTAAAGCTCTAAATAAGTCTTTAGTTATTACAGGTTTTGGAAAATATGCCCAAACACCTAATTCGCTATAATAACGTGACTCATCACGATCAGCCATCGAGGTCATCATTACTAACTTAAGGTGATTTAAACTCTGCTGGTTATTAATTTTGTGAGCTATTTCTTCTCCACCCATAATGGGCATATTCTTATCAAGAAAAACGATGTTAATTAGTGGTGTTTGGTTAAGGGCAACTATATTGTTGGTTGATGTGTGTGTGTTGTTATTACTTTGTATAGTTAATGCGTTATTTTGCTTATTTTTTTCAAGTAAAGCTAAAGCCTTTAAACCAGACTCAGCTTCATAAACCTTCGCTCCCCAATGCTCTAATTGTTCTTTTAATACTCGACGATTACTCTCGTTATCATCAACAATTAACATGCCAATACCTTTAATATCTATATGAGGTAAAACTTGAATAGATTGCTCACTCTTATCTAGATTGATAGTAAAAGAAAAAGTTGAACCTTTGCCAAACACACTGCTTACCTGTAAATCTCCTTGCATCAATTGGCATAACTGTTTGCAAATAGCTAGTCCTAAACCAGTACCTCCATATTTACGTGTGGTTGATGCATCTACTTGGGTAAAAGATTGAAACAAATAAGGAATATTTTCTTGTAAAATACCTATACCAGTATCTTTAACGCTACATTGTAAGACTAAGGTGCCGTTTTTGTCGGTTAAACTGGCGGTTATAACAACTTCACCAGTGTCAGTGAATTTTATTGCATTGCCAATTAAGTTATTAAGAATTTGGCGAATACGCCCTGGATCACCTTTTACGTGACTGTGTTCAATAGCACGATTATCAAGTATTAATTCAATGTTTTTTTCTTGTGCCTTCAGTGCGAACGATTCAGTAAAGTCACCAAATAATTTTCTTAAATTAAAATCAATAACTTCTATATCAAGCTTGCCAGCTTCGACTTTAGAAAAATCTAGAATATCATTTATTAGGCTTAGTAAGGCTTCTGCACTTGAGTTTGCTAGTTGCACTCGATGTTTTTGTTCAGGAGTTAATTCATTTCTTAATAACAAGCCTAGCATGCCAAGTATACCATTCATTGGTGTTCTAATTTCATGACTCATACTGGCAAGAAATTCCGCTTTATGACGGGCAGTATCTTCAGCTAATTCTTTCGCATCAATATGCTGTTGCTCAATTTCCTTACGCTGAGTAATATCATAGTTGACCCCAGTAAATTGTATAACATCACCTTGGTTGTCTAATTTTAATATAGCCATTGCTTTAATATGTTTGATTGTGCCTGAAGGGGTAATTATCCGAAATTCATAATCTAGATTCGTTTTACTTTTCATTGCTTCATTGAGTGAAGCATTGGCTTGCTTAATGTCGTCAGGGTGCACATGCTTTTGCCAAGCATTAATATTATGAGTAAAGTCTTGCTCTGCCACTTCATAGATGCTGTGCATCCATTTATCCCATGTTAGTGTGCCTGTGCTAATTTCGTATTGCCAAATTCCCAGGCTTGCTGCATCGGCAGCTAGAGTCATTCGTTCATTAGCATCAATCAGTGCTTGCTTACTTTTTATTTGGGCTAATTCTAACTGCTCTTCTTTAGAAATATCACGAACAATACCAGTGAATACAACCCCTTGTTCACTTATCACTTTAGAGATAGCTAAATGAATAGGAAATAACTCACCCGATTTTTTTTTGCCTTGCAGTTTCCTTCCTGTATTAATATTGTTAATTATGTTGTTATCAAGATGGTCTTTATCTTCATAAAAAATAGGCCTTCCGTTAAATGGCATTAATATATTAATATTTTTTCCAATAGTTTCCTCTTCACTGTAAGCAAACATTTTTTGTGCAGCTTGATTGAAACTGATAATAATATTTTGTTCATTAATAGTAATAAACCCCTCAGCTGCACTAGAGAAAATTGCTTTTATTTGATCAGAGCTTTGTTTGGCAAGTAGGGCAGAATACTTCTGTTCGCGTAATGAATATTGCATTTGCTTAACTAAGTTACTAAAACTACGAGCAAGTACTCCAATTTCAGTATTACTGTTAATAGGTAGTTCACTTAATTGACTAGATTTGTCGTGATTTTCTAAACTATTTGATATTTGTTGTAATGGCGTGGCAATTCTTCTTGCCGCCATAATCGCAATTGCTAACGCAATAGTGGCGAGAGTAACGCCCATTAATAAACTACGCATTCGATAATCAGCGAGAGTATTCTCAATCTTGGTACTATCTTTTAATACGAGCAAGTTCAGTTGATGGGTATTGTCAAAACGGTTTAATTTAACGCGTTGATAATAACCAACATATTTACTTTCATTAATGCTTACTTTACCCAAGCTAAACTCTTTAATATTGCCTTTCACAATGGGTGAAAGAGTAGGGAATTCATCTTGGATTAAGTAACGCTTGTTTAAATCAAAACCAAATGTTTTGCTATTGTCAGGATGAGATACATAGTCGCCATCGCTATTAGCTAAATAAAATGATAGTTGTCTCAATTCTTCTGATTTTAAATGACTAATATAGGCACCAAAATCTAAATTGATAATAATAATACCAAATACATTGCCTGTTTCATTATTGTAAATAGGGGTGGCAACACGCAAAACAGCTCTGTGTGGTAATTCTATTTTGTCATAATTTTTGGCTAATTCAATTTTTGAAAAATAGACACTATCAGGGTCTTTATTAATTGCTTCTTGAAAATAGGCTCTGTCAGCTTTTTGCTGTAGGCGAGAGTTTGGTATCACTATACTATGCTTATCGTTACGAACATTAACCAGTTCTTGTCCGTTATTTGCAACGCCAATATAACGAATTTGATAATAAAAGGTTTTATTGATCAGGAACTGACTAAATATTTGCTCAATACGGTTTTGCCATAATAGGTAGTTATGTTCATCATTATCTGTAATTGCTTTAAGCATTCCTTGAATGGGTGGTGTACGACTCAAAAATAGTATGTCTGAATTGGCTTGTTCGTAAAGTTGTTCGATCATAGGTTCGACTAAGTTACTTTGAATAATAATTTCGCTATTCGTTTGTTGCACTAATAAACGCTCAGTTTCAAAGTAAAATAAAACACTAATTACAGTGGTAACAGTAACAACTAAAATAAAAGCCGCAATAGGGATTTGTAAACTGATAGATAATCTTGCCTTACCAACATTTAATAGCTTTAGCGAATTTGATTTTACGGGATTGTGAATATTACCTTTTTTATTTGTGTTAGCTTCGTAGTTAGCTAAGTTAGTCTTATTCGTTTTAGATTTAAATGCGCTCTTTTTTAAATCAAATAATAAACCTGTAAAAATACAGACATAAGCAATTATTTTTAAAAAATGTGCAATATTAAAGTGGTTATCAAATAATGCTATTGAGCCAAAACTCATATGACATTGACTGATTATTCCAGGGATGACACTCAGTAATACCCCATAGGTAGCATAGTTCGGTGATTTCTTATAAAAATTATAAAATAAACTCGCGGCAAAAATAAATAGTCCAAGCGGCAGTATGTCATAAGGTCGGGTAATGGTCGCTTGTGGAAATATGGTTTGTGGTAAAGAAGCACTATTAGCAACTACATACAAGCAGATAGCAGTTAAAGTAATAAAAACAATGCCTATTATAAGTAATATTTGGTAGTTTTTAATCTGCTTAAAATAATTAAAAGACTGATCTTTAATCGCGTTATTATTTTTACGGTAAAAATATAAACAGAGTATAGTGGCCAGAATCATTATTAAAGCATTTAAAATACGTGATAACGCCCAGGTTAAGGGAAGATAATTTGTATTTGTTGGCTCAATACTTATTAATTGATTTGCACTTAAGGTGTGAAAAGCATCAGCGAAACCAGCACATAAAACGGCTATCCCTATTATGGGCGTTGAAATATCTCGATGCACACGATAATGCACTAAGCTGAGTACAAAAATTAATATCGCGAATATTACTGCTGGCCAGTCGAGTAAAGTGTGCTGCATTACCCCAGTAAAATTTTGCGTTAAGGTTTTTATATCAGTGGTATTGTCTATTGCACCCAGCATATTCAAAGTGAATTCAGGTGATGAGAAGTCAATAGCCAAGAAATTTAGTAAACTAGGCAGCAGACTTATTAGCATAATGAAAATTAAAAAAACTTGTTGGTTTTTACTTGTAAGATTAGTAGCCGACACAGAAGAAGCGAGTGGGGTGTTGTGTTGTTCAGAGCTATTTGAAGCGTTAGCTGACATAAATAGTGCCTATGAGCCTAATATAAAATAGAATTTAATACTTATAAGTTAGCACAGCTTGACATATTCGCCATGTAATTTAGATTGATTTTACATGGGCTTACTTTAGTTTGATTTAAAATAGAACAGATTGGAACTTGTTAGCCATTTGTTTCAGCAGCTTTAAGCTTCTCTGCATTTTTAAGCTGTTTTTTTTCTTTTCTTCGTCGCTTGAAAAAAGCAGAAAGTAATTGACTACATTGGGTTTGCATCACATGTGAATGAACGTCAATTTGATGGTTTAATTGTTCGTTGTTGACCAAGTTAAAAACACTTCCTGCAGCGCCAGTTTTAAAATCGTTTGCGGCATAAACTAAGCGACCAATTCGACTATGAACCAATAAGCCAGCACACATAGGACAGGGTTCAAGTGTCACGTACAAGGTACAATCAAGCAGACGATAATTATTAAGTTGCTGACCCGCTTGTCTAATAGCATTCATTTCGGCATGACTTGATGGATCGTTAAGCATAATCGATTGATTAAAACCTTCACCAATTATCTTGCCTTGATATACAACAACTGCGCCAACAGGTATTTCATTATGTTGTTCAGCTTGTTGGGCTAGTTCAAATGCACGCTGCATAAAAATATTATCAAGTGCGGTTTGTGCTTCATTATCTTTAGTCGTTTCGTTCATCGTAGGAGTTACGTATGTTGCATGGTTATCAGGAGCATCGGTCATAAAAACATCTCTAATAAATCATTTAAATATCGTTGCCCCGTTGTTGTTACTCGCCAATGTTCTTCATTGTTTATTTTTTCAATAGCCATTAGTTTTTTAGTTTGGGCAATATGTAATGTAGGTAATACTGTGTTGATACTAAGCCCTGTACTTGCTTCAAAACTGCTAACATTGAAGGCTTTATGCAGTCGTAATTGATTCATCATAAACTCGAAAGGGCGCTCTGATTCATCTACTTCAGTAAGTTTATCTAAATAGTCACGATTTTTATCCAAATAGCCTTTAGGATGTTTAACCTTAACAGTGCGCATAATTTTATTATTATCACTGAGGGTTATTTTGCCATGTGCGCCACAGCCAATACCCAAATAATCACCGTATTGCCAATAATTTAAATTATGCTGGCATTGATACCCAGGTTTTGCATAAGCTGAAATTTCATATTGCTGGTAACCTGCGGCGTTTAAAAGCTTTACGCCTTGATCTTGAATTTCCCATAAAATATCATCTACCGGTAATTTAGGCGGCTTAGAATGAAAAATAGTATTGGGTTCAATGGTTAATTGGTACCAAGAAATATGCTTAGGGTTTAAGCTGATAGCGGTTTTTAAATCGTCGAGGGCATTTTCAATTGATTGATTAGGTAAACCATGCATTAAATCTAAATTAAAACTTGTTACACCACTTTGAGTTGCTAACTGTGCGGCGGTTTTAGCTTGGTTACTGTCATGAATTCTACCTAGTTTAATTAGTTTATCTGAAGAAAAACTTTGTACGCCAATAGATAATCGACTGATACCAGCGTTAAAAAAGCCAATGAATTTATCAGCTTCAACTGTACCTGGGTTTGCTTCTAAAGTAATTTCTATATTTTCTTTGTGTTCAAATCGGCTCAGTACTTGAGTCAGAATGCTTTCTATTGATTTTGCACAAAATAGGCTAGGCGTACCGCCACCAATAAAAATTGAATGTAACGGACGATCATTAAGACTAAAACGTTTTATGTCAGCATCAAGATCGGCAATTAACGCACTAACATATTCTGCTTCTGGGATGGTTTCTTTCACCGCATGTGAATTAAAGTCACAATAAGGACATTTTTCAACACACCAAGGAATGTGGATATAAAGTGATAAAGGTTGGTTTTCTAACATTCGTTATTGTTACCTTGGCTGATTACTGATTACTGATTACGATTAGCGATTAATAGCTAATTAGATATTAGGTTATGCTAACTGTGCCACAAGTTTAGCGAGAGCTTTTCCGCGATGACTTCTGCTATTTTTTACATCACGTGAAAGCTCAGCCGATGATTGTTGTAAATCTTCTTGCCAAAATATGGGGTCATAACCAAAGCCTTGTTCACCGCGTTTTTCGCGAGCAATAACACCTTCCCACACCCCATGACAGATAAGAGGCGTTGGGTCATTTTCGTGTTTCATATACACTAATACACAATGAAAACGTGCAGTTCGTTGTTCATCTGGGGTGTTTTCTAGAGCGGAAAGTAATTTATCGGTGTTATCATCGTCAGTTACTTTACCAATGACTATGTCAGCAGCATAACGGGCTGAGTAAACACCAGGAGCGCCATTTAACGCATCAACTTCAAGTCCTGAATCGTCGGCAATAGCAGGTAAACCGGTAATTTTTGCTGCATGACGGGCTTTGATAATAGCGTTTTCAACAAAGGTTGTACCTGTTTCTGCTACATCAGGCACGTTAAATTCACTTTGTGGCACTATTTCAATTGCTTGATCAGACAGTAATTGTGCTAATTCTTTAACTTTTCCCTGATTGCCAGTGGCTAATACAATTTTTGACATAATGGTTTCCTGAAATTAATGGGCGTTTCGTTTATAGCAGGTTGATAGATGCTTTATCTTCGCAGTATTCTAACCTGAGTTCGGGATAATGAAAGTGAGTAGAATAATAATATCAATCACTTAGGATTTTACCTTTACAATAGTTTTAATTATTCGTAGTACAAGGCAGGAAAGCGAAGCCAATAACGGGTTATTGGGAGCTTTCATAACGAAGTAATACGGGTAATTAAGGCTGTTGTAGCATTTTGCTTATCCCGAACTCAGGTTATTCTACGCTATTAACGAATACATCACTAAATTTTACGACTAAAAAAAAGCGCATTAAGCGCTTTATTATTTACAAATATTAACCGTAATATTTAATTTGAGGTTTTTTCGTTTTGCTTAGAATATTTTTTATGCCACAGCATACATAGCAATAATGCCAATGTGCCACTTAAATAAGTTGCTAATAAAGGAATAATGGTTAGTTGATAAGCGTGCTCATGATCTTCAGGGTAAAACGAATCGCCTGCTAAAAAATAAGCCGAAATGGCCCCAACGATTAACCACAATGCTGCTGCTTTTTGTTTATGGTTAGGAGCGGTGATATAACCGGTAATAACCACACAAAAAGCAGCAAAAGCGCCAATAAAAGGTTTTTTCCAAACTCCCGCTAATCCGGCTAATGTTCCAGCTGAAAAAGCAGCAATCACAAATATAAGGATTACAATAACCGAGGATAATGCGAAACCCTTAATTTGATTCATTAGCATCCCTATTTGATTAATTTGTTTAATTTGTTTAATTTGTTTAATTTGTTTAATTTGTTTAATTTTTTAACTTTGATTGGCTTGCTTTCATTATCCCGAGCTCAGGTTAATCAACATAAAATATTTGTGAAAATTTTAATCTTTGCTGTTCTTTACCATCGTTAATCATAATATCAAAATGCAGAGTTTCTTCATTGTTATAGCTAACTTGCGCAAGATAATAAATTGCATCGCCTTCTCTAACTTCTTCAAACTCTAGCGCTTTGAACTGGCCTACATTATTTTTGGCTTGCCCCATAATACTGACAGTTTTAGCTGGGTTACCTGCTTGGCTATTATCTAATACTGAGATGTTAATTAGACCATTATAACGACTACGAGTAATACCATAAGCTTTGGCTACTTCAGGGGTGAAAAAGGTTGAACCTATCGCCATATAATGAACATTCATACTGCCCAATTTTTTCATGTTTTCTGCATTAGCGGTAGCCATAAAAAATAAACTGCAACTTAATGCAATAATTATGGAAATTGACGTTACTAAGCTTTGTAATGATTTATACATAATTTTCTCCATATATACCCGCCCGCTTGATGTAAATTATCTTTGCAAGTAAAACGGGTATAAGCAGTGCCTTAGCGCTTACAATGCGGCCCAATAAGGTAATGAATTTGACAATAATATATTAATGACATTCATCGCTAAGAAAGCCACTAGCATTGATAAATCTAATCCGCCCATGTTAGGAATTATTTTACGAATAGGATTTAAAAATGGTTCAGTTAATTGACTTAGCACCATTAATGTAGCGTTGTAACCTTGTACCACCCAGCTCATAACCGCCATAATGATCATGATAATGAATAATAAAAATCCAGCTTGTTTGAACAAGGCTAATAAACCGATATAAAAGGCGAAAACCCCAAGACTTTGTCCTGATAATGCCGCTAGTGAAACAAATTTTAACGTAGCTACAGCATAAGCGAGTAGCAAAGTGGCTAGATCAAGCCCGCCAAATCCAGGAATGATGCGGCGCAGTGGTACAACTAATGGATTACTTACTTTAACAACAAACTGGCTTAACGGATTGTAAAAGTCAGCCTTCACCCATTGCAACCACACACGAACGATTAAAATCATTAATAAAGCGTCGAATACGAATCTAAGCAAATAAATAATTGCTTCCATGGTTTTTCCTCTACTTAATTTATAGTGCTACTAATTTTAGATAATTGAATATTATGATGAAAATAATTATTTAGCCATTTCTTCAGCACGGGCAATCGCTGCATTCATTGAGTTTTTTACCATTTCATCGATACCTTGCTCTTTAAATTTTTCGATTGCAGCATGTGTAGTACCACCTTTAGATGTAACATTGCCACGTAAGGTGCTGATTTCCAAGTCACTATTTTGTACAACCATTTGTGCAGAGCCAAACGCAGTTTGCTGAACTAACATACGGCTTTCTTCTGCGCTAAAACCTAAAGTAATTGCGTGTTTCTCCATCGCTTCCATAAACAGGAAGTAATACGCTGGTGCTGAGCCGGCAACAGCAATAACATCATTAATTTTAGCTTCAGTTTCTAACCAAATGACTTTACCAACAGCAGTCATTAAAGTATCAGCACTTTCTTTTTGCTCTGCTGTTACTTCTTTTGATGGATATAAACCACTCATACCTAAACCCAATTGAGATGGCGTATTTGGCATAACTCGTACAACAGGAGCAAGTTCAGTTGCACTTTCTTTAGTTAACGCTGCTTGAATTTGCGCAACCGTAGTACCTGCTGCAACGGAAATAAATAACTTGCCAGTAATATCAATAGCCTGACTTATTTGCGAGCAAACATCTTCAATAAAATGTGGTTTTACACAAAGTACAATAACGTTAGCAAACTCACTGGCTTTTAGGTTATCACTGGTTTGTAATACCCCAAATTCTTGCTCAAGTTGTAAACGTTTACCTTCTGATGGGTTAGCCACCATTATATTTTGTGCCGCAACGCCTGAGTTTACTAAACCAATGATAATTGCGCGTGCCATGTTACCTGCGCCAATAAAAGCAATCTTGTTCATAAATATTCCTATAAGTTAAGCTTTGTTAAATCTAATTCAACTCAGCTAAGATAAATTAAGTTTTATTTGTTCGTTCGCCAAAAATGGCGGTGCCAATTCGAACCATAGTTGAGCCATGAGCGATGGCTTGCTCTAAATCATTCGACATACCTAACGACAATGTATCGACACTGGGGTAGGATTTTTTAAGTTGTTCAAAGAGGTTTTGCATTTGTTCGTAACAAGCATTTTCTGCACTTTTTTCAGGAACAGCCATTAAACCACGTAAGGTGAGTTTATCACAGTTGTTGACGATTTCGGCTAAAGCAAAAACTTCGTTAATTGCGACTCCAGACTTAGACGATTCGTTACTAATATTCACTTGTAAACAAATGTTTAGCGGCGTATTGTGAGTTTCATCGTTGAGCAGGTGCTGATTTAATCGTAACACTATTTTTTCTCTGTCAACGCTATGCACCCAGCTAAAATTACTGGCTATTTGTTTGGTTTTGTTCGATTGAATGGGCCCAATAAAATGCCAAACCAAATGTGGTAAGTGTGCTAATTCAGTAATTTTTTCTAACGCTTCTTGCAGGTAGTTTTCACCAAAATCATTTTGTCCCGCTATATGAGCCTGCTTAATAAGGGCTGCTGGTTTGGTTTTACTGACCGCCAATAGTGAAACAGGAGAAGAGGAGCTTGATAAACCTGAATGTGAAATTAATCGACCATTTTCTTGGCAAGCTTGTTGAATTTGAGCTTTAATTTTATCAATATTATTTTTAATGTTTATCATGTTAAATTTTTAGTTAAATTTTTAGCTAAATATAGTTTAAGGTTTTAACTCAAAAGTATTTAATAGCGTTAAAATACAATGAACTGTTTTAACTTATGTTATTTTCTGGTTAGTATAACCTATTAGACCACGCCTATTAATACATAAGTAATACATAAGCGATAATTCTATAGCTATTAAATCATTACCTATTAAATCATTACTTATAAAAAATGTAGCTATTAATAGGTAAGCAATTAAGTAAATTACGATAAACACCTACTTATAGCTGTTTATCATTCTAAACAAAGAGGCATTTATGGATATTACCGAACTACTAGCATTTAGTGTGCAACATGAAGCATCAGATTTACATTTATCAACAGGCGTACCACCGGCTATTCGTGTTGATGGCGATGTGCGTAAACTTAATATTCCTGCTTTTGATGCGAAAGATGTTAATGCCTTAGTTTATGACATAATGAATGATCGCCAACGCAAAGAATATGAAGAAAAGTTAGAGGTCGATTTCTCATTTGAAGTACCTAACTTAGCGCGCTTTCGTGTTAATGCTTTTAATCAAAATCGTGGTCCTGCGGCAGTATTTCGTACTATCCCAAGTAAAATATTGTCGCTAGACGACTTAGGTTGCCCAGACATTTTTCGCGATATATCAAATACACCGCGTGGCTTAGTGTTAGTTACTGGGCCAACAGGCTCGGGTAAATCTACTACCTTAGCAGCCATGGTTGACTATATTAATGACCATAAAAATGATCATATTCTAACCATTGAAGATCCAATAGAATTTGTTCATGAAAATAAAAAGTGTCTTATTAACCAACGTGAAGTTCATCGTGATACGTTAAGCTTTGAGGCGGCATTGCGTTCGGCATTACGTGAAGATCCAGATGTTATTTTAGTTGGTGAAATGCGTGACTTAGAAACCATACGTTTAGCGATGACAGCTGCTGAAACGGGTCACTTGGTCTTTGGTACCTTGCATACTACCTCTGCACCAAAAACTATCGACCGTATTATTGACGTATTCCCTGGGGAAGAAAAATCAATGGTTCGTTCAATGTTGTCAGAGTCATTGCGCGCAGTAATTTCACAAACGTTAATTAAAAAAGTTGGCGGCGGCCGTGTAGCTGCACATGAAATTATGATTGGTGTTCCCGCTATTCGAAATTTAATCCGTGAAGATAAAATTGCACAAATGTATTCTGCTATTCAAACCGGTATGCAACATGGTATGCAAACCATGGATCAATGCTTACAAGGACTGGTTAATAGAGGCATGATCACTAAGAAAGACGCAATGGAAAAAGCGGTTGATAAAAATCAATTCTCAAGTTATTAGGCTTTAAGTACCAGTAATGAGGTTAGAAAAAGTGAATAATATAATAATAAAGGATAACAAATGAGACTTCATGAATTATTAGAGCGCATGGTAAAAAATGACGCTTCTGATATGTTTGTTACGGCAAAGCTTCGAGTAAGCGCCAAAATCAATGGTGAATTACAACCAATAGACGAACTAGTATTAACGGCTGAAGAGTCACTGGGCTTAGTTCATGATGCTATGAATGAAAAGCAAAAGCGCCAGTTCGATCTTGAAAAAGAATGTAACTTTGCTATCGAAATAGATGACATTGGTCGTTTTCGTATTTCTGCTTTTTGGCAACGTGATATGGCCGGTATGGTTGTTCGTCGAATTGTTACTGAAATTCCCGATGTTGATGACCTAGGTTTACCGCCTATTCTTAAAGATGTAGTAATGTCTAAACGCGGTCTTGTATTGTTTGTTGGTGGTACAGGTACTGGTAAGTCTACCTCAATGGCATCATTGATTGGTTATCGTAACCGTAACTCGCACGGACATATATTAACCATTGAAGATCCTGTCGAATTTGTACATGAGCATGGTAAAAGTATGATCACCCAACGTGAAGTTGGTTTAGATACTGAATCATTTGATGCAGCGCTGCAAAGTTCTTTGCGCCAAGCGCCAGATGTCATCTTAATTGGTGAGATTCGCAGTAAAGAAATCATGGAGCATGCCCTAAGTTTTGCTGAAACGGGGCATTTATGTATTGCAACCTTACATGCCAATAATGCAAACCAAGCTATTGACCGTATTATGCATCTTGTTCCATCGGATCAACACGGTAAGTTACTATTTGATTTAGCCCTAAATTTGCGCGGTATTATTGCTCAACAATTAGTACCAACCCAAGATGGACATAGCCGAGTAGCGGCTATCGAAGTTTTACTTAATTCGCCTTATATTTCAGAGCTAATTAAAAAAGGTGATGTAGGCGGGATCAAAGAAGTGATGGAAAAATCAAATGAGCTAGGGATGCAAACATTTGATCAGGCGTTATTTAAACATTATCAGCAAGGTACAATTACTTATGCCGATGCATTACATCATGCCGATTCACCAAATGACTTACGTTTAATGATTAAACTACGTAGTAATGAACAAGGTGGCTCAGGGGCATTTTCTGGGGTTACCCTAGACGGTGATGATACTTAACCTGAATACGGGATAAGCAAAATGCTACAACAGCGCTAATTATGCGTATTTCTGCGTTGTGAAAACTCCCAATAACCAGTTATTGGCTTCGTTTTCTCGCCTTGAAGGACAATAATCAAAACTATTGTAGAGGAGTAACAATAGTTTTGATATTATTAGGTTATACATATTCATTATCCCGAGTTCAGGTTACTTAGTTATAAGTAAACCGGCACTCAATTTGCGAGTTAGTTTTTGATTTAGCTTTGTTGAATTAGCTTTTGATGAAGTAATTTTTGATAAAGTAGCTTTTGAGAAAGTAGCTTTTGATAAAGTAATTATAGAGCGGATAAACCTTTTAAAGTTTATCCGCTTTTTGTTTTTGAAAACTAGCTTTTAGGCTCTTGGATGTTGCCGATATAATAATATAAAGTCCAAGTCGTTGAAAAAAGCCCAGGACTAGGGATCAATTGTGTTGAAAAGGTTACTAAATCTTTAGGTGAGGCATCTACATTAGTAAAAGTAGCTTTTAGGCCATTATCGCGTGCTCTGTTACTTTCTTCAAACTTCCACTCATCGCCCAAACACTGTTGGGTAACTTTTTTAGCATTTTCGTAGTATTTTTTAGCAGCCTCTTCATCCGGTGCTATTACATTACAAGAATAGGTATGTTGTGCGCCGCCCCATGAAAATATTTGGCAATTTTCACCAAATAATTGGTATTTAGCTTTCCACATGTTACTCATTCGGCCAACAATTTCTTCTGATTTTAACGAGCTGAAATTAGTATAATAATCATTTTTGATTAATTCTAATTTTGCACACGCGTTAGTTGTAGGCATTAAGTTATTGGAAATTTTTGTATTTTGATTTACACAACTTGCTAACAATAAACTAGAGGTAATAACGAGTGTCTTTAAAGGTATTTTCATAAAACTATATCGGCCTGATGTAAAATTTTAAGGGAGAGTCTGTTCATAGTAAGACTAGTGCACTTAATGTTACAGAGTTTTAACTCTTTTTCCTAGTTCACGCACTAACTAAGCGTTAATTAACCGTTCTATTAGCAAAGTAAAAAAGTAGGTATCGTGAGTAAACAAAGTATTATAAGTTAGTTTCAACTTTCGCAAATATATTTGCTGATTTTTAAGGCGGGTGAAGCTAGAGTGAACAACGTATTTATAACTAATCTTTTGATTTAAAACAAACATGTTTTGATTAAAACAAACATGTTTTTAGTGACTTAAATAGCTTAAAATAATGCACTTCTCTTATCCCTAAACTATGTAGATTAATCAAATGCCCTCAATTTTTCCTTTAAAAACTAGTAATACATCACAAATCAAAGCAACCATTGACAACAAAACTAAACCATTAGGGGCTTTAGGTGCGTTAGAAACATTAGCTTTACAGTTGGCATTGATTACGAAACAAAGACAGCTCAATACTATTGAGCAGCGTACTTCACCATTGGAGGTTAATGATAAAATAAGCCTTAATAAACCTTCTATGTTGATTTTTGCAGGCGATCATGGCATCAATGTTGAAGGCTTAAGTATTGCGCCGAGTGAAGTAACCAAGCAAATGGTACTTAACTTTTTACATGGCGGCGCGGCAATTAATTGCTTTTGTCAAAATAATGATATTGCTCTGACTGTGGTAGATTGTGGAATACTGAACGCGGTTACAGCCGATGAAATGCCGCAGTTTAACTCAGCTAAAGTAAGTGAAGTAACGATTAAAGCAAGCAATGAAGTTAAATTGATTGAACAAAGATTAGGAGCAGGAACCAATAACTTTGCTACAGAGCCTGCAATGACTCTAGCACAAGTACAACAAGGTTTTAGCCAAGCAAAAACGCTAGTAAATAACCAAATTTCGCAAGGCGTTGAGTTAATATTGTTAGGTGAAATGGGCATAGCGAATACTAGCTCTGCTGCGGCTATTATGGCAGCGTTAACCTCGGCAACTGTTGTAGAATGTGTTGGTCGCGGTACAGGTATTACTGATCAGCAATTAGCTAAAAAAGTAGCGTTAATTGAACAAGCATTACAACGTCTCGCGTTAACGAGTAATGGCGACAATGTTGATTTTAACAATGTTAATTCAAGTAATGTTAACTCAAGTAATGTTAATAGCAATAACACACAAAAACTTCAATTTACCGAAGCTGATATTTTAAACATATTAGCCGAGTTAGGTGGTTTTGAAATAGTACAAATGGTTGCTGCTATTCTTACCTCCGCAGCGGAAAATGTGCCTATTGTTATCGATGGTTTTATTGTTAGTGTTGCCGCATTAGTTGCATTACGTTTAGATAAAAACGTTGCTAATTACCTTGTTTTCGCGCATGTATCACAAGAGCAAGCGCATCAGTTATTACTGCAAGAGCTACTTGCCGCGCAAACCTTTACTGAGCAGTTATCTGAAAAACAAAATATTCAACCTTTATTAAATCTAGGTTTACGATTAGGTGAGGGCACAGGTGGCGCCTTAGCTTTACCGTTAATAACTGCCGCAGCGAGTTTTTATAATAATATGGCAAGTTTTGAAAGTGCGGGAGTAACCGTTTGATAGAACAAAAAAATGGGCAAACTAACGCTAAAGATAATGATGAAGTAATCGCTAGTCTTGATGGTCATACCGCCGATACTGACACTTATACTGATAGTAATATCGAAGAATTGCGTGCTAATGAGAAAGGTGAGAGTCAACTTAATCTCTTTTATTTAGCATTGAGTTTTTTTACCCGTTTACCAGTACCCAGTTCAATGCAATACAGCGAGGTTTTACTAAATAAAGCAAATCGTTATTTCTCTTTGGTCGGTATTGTTATTGGCTTGTTGCTGGCGTTGGCTTATTTTATTTTTAGTAGTGTCTTACCTACTAATATCGCAATATTGTTAACAATGGGCTTGAGCTTATTATTAACAGGGGCTTTTCATGAAGATGGTTTAGCGGATATGGCCGATGGTATTGGCGGCGCTTTTGCCATTGAACGACGCCTGCGTATTATGAAAGATAGTCGTATTGGCACATATGGCTCAGTAACCTTGATTATGGCGTTGTTATTAAAGTTTACCCTGCTAACTGAATTGGCAAAGCTAATGTCGCCTGATAGTGGTTATTTACTTCTGAGCATTGTTTTGGCAGAAAGTTTATCACGTGCAGTAGCGGGAAGTTTAATTTCAAGTATGCCCTATGTTAGCGATACAGACACCAGTAAAAGCAAACCGTTGGCACAAGCGCAATCTTCATCTGAATTAACGCTATTGTTATTAATTGGCGTTGTACCACTGCTTTTTTATTCATTTAATATTATTGTTTCTATAGCGTTTGTACTTATTGTTTTTCGCAGTTTATTTAAACGTTGGCTTATGGTCAAAATTGGTGGTTTTACGGGGGATTGTTTAGGCGCTGCGCAACAAATAGCACAATTGCTTATCTATCTTACTTTGCTTGTTTGCCTTAATAATTTAGTTATACAAGGAGTAGCAGGGTGATTCATTTTGTTTTAGGTGGTGCACGCTCTGGTAAATCACGTTTTGCCGAGCAACAAGTCTTATCGTTATCTGCAAATTCAACTGAGTTACCTATATACCTAGCTACAGCAACGTCAATAGATGGTGAAATGGATAGCCGGATCAACAAGCACCAACTTGACCGAGGGGAACATTGGCAACTTATCGAATGTCCGTTAGCGCTTTCTGAAAAGCTAAGTTTACTTGATAACGAGCTTAACAATAATCCTAAGCGCGTTTATTTACTCGATTGTTTAACCTTGTGGTTAAACAATCAACTTTATGCGGTTGAAAACCTAAACAATGAAGCGCAAACACAACATTTACAAACTGAAATTGATAAGTTAATACTCAGTTTAACGGCTTTTAAAAGTGATATTGTGATTGTTAGCAATGAAATTGGTTTAGGGGTTATTCCAATGGGTAAATCAACGCGTTTATATGTTGATTATTGTGGTTGGCTAAATCAAAAAGTGGCTGCCATTGCTGATCAGGTGACTTTGGTTACCGCGGGAATTCCGTTAACTATTAAATCCATTTCAGCTAACTAGTGATTTAAATAATAGTTAATCACTCTAACAGATATGCATATGATTGAAATAGACTTAATAAGACATGTTAAAGTTGTCGGTAAAGCTGGATTGTATGGCGCTACGGATGTAGAGCCGATGTTAATAGAAAATGCCCGTTTACTTAAATGTTTAATAGCACAACAAAGTACGGTTAAAACGTATCAGAGCATTATTTCGTCACCATTAATACGTTGTCAAAAACTAGCAAGAGAGTTCTCAAAAGCGAGTCAGTTACCGTTATCTATCGATTATGAATTACAAGAAATGAACTTCGGTGACTTTGACGGAGTAGCTTTCGATGACATGTATTATGAAGCAAAGGCTAACGATACAGTGTCTTTTGACGCTAAAACACAACCGCTGCATTGGTCAACACTAGAAGGTTTTTTTAATGCGCCTGCCAAGGTGATTTTACCCAATGCAGAATCATTATTTGATTTTAATGAGCGTATTATCAGTGCGTGGGAGAGTTTACTTGAACGACAGGTTAGTCTTTTAGCTTCTGACTCTATTACGAATATTGATACTAGTTCTGAAATGAGTGCTGGTAATAGTTCTGATACTAAGTCGAAAAAGAGAAAACGAATATTAGTGATTGCCCATGGCGGTGTTATACGCATGATATTAGCGCATATTTTAAAGCTTGATTGGAAGAGTCCTGCGTGGCATCAACAATTACAAATAGCTAATGGCAGCCTGTCTCGTATCAAGATTAATCAAAGTATACAACCATTACCAAATCATCAAAGCTGTGCACACATGCACGAACAAATACATGCACAATTTCACCAACAAGTGACGACTATTGCGATGCCGTTACTTGAGGATTTTTAAATGACCAAGCACGCAGAACAAGTACTAAAAAATAATAAACAGCAAAAAGAGAACCCAAACAGACAAGGTAAAACCTTGATGATTCAAGGCACCACATCCGATGCAGGTAAAACTACCTTAGTTGCAGGTTTATGTCGTTTGTTTGCTGATTTACAAATTAAAGTAGCGCCTTTTAAACCGCAAAATATGGCACTCAATAGTGCGGTTACACCTTGCGGTGGAGAAATTGGTCGAGCACAGGCTCTGCAAGCAAAAGCAGCACGTTTACCATTAAACGTTGATTTTAATCCTATATTACTTAAGCCTAATAGTGATACTGGCGCGCAAGTGATTGTGCATGGTAAAGCGCTTACCCATAAAGTCTCGTCAAATATGGAAGCGGCTGAGTACCAAAAATATAAAAAACAAGCGATGCAAGCTGTGCTTGAATCTCATCAACGTTTAACTAAAATGTATGATTTAATTGTTGTTGAAGGTGCTGGTAGCCCCGCAGAAGTTAACTTACGTGAAGGTGATATTGCCAATATGGGTTTTGCTGAAGCTGTTGATTGTCCTGTTTTAATTATTGCCGATATTGATAAAGGCGGCGTGTTTGCCCAACTCGTTGGCACCTTAATGTTATTGTCGCAATCAGAGCAAGACCGAGTAGCAGGTTTTATTATTAACCGCTTTCGTGGTGACATTAGCTTACTTGAACCAGGCTTAAAATGGTTAGAAGAGAAAACTAATAAACCTGTTTTAGGTGTTTTACCTTATTTACATGGCTTAGATATTTCTTCTGAAGATGCGTTAGTCACTCAGCAAGATAACAGTGGCAGCAGCCAAATTAAAGTGCGTGTTGTTGTTCTAGTATATCCGCACATGAGCAATCATACCGACTTTGATGCACTGCGCCATCATGATGGTATTGATTGTCAGTTTTTATTTGCTAAAGGATCGGTTAGTGAAGATTCCTCAACTGAAAAGAGCCCTGATAAAGTCGTTATTCCTGCTTGTGATTTGATTATTTTACCAGGAAGTAAAAATGTACGTAGTGATTTACATTTTTTACGTCAACGAGGTTGGGATACCGATATTGCTAAACATTTACGCTACCAAGGAAAAGTAATTGGTATTTGTGGGGGCTATCAAATGTTAGGTGAGTTAATTGGCGATCCGCAAGGTTTAGAGGGCGCGCCAGGGGAAAGTCTAGGTTTAGGCTATTTCCCCATGAATACGGTATTAGAAGCCGAAAAAACACTAATAAATGTTGTTGGTTCATTACAGCTTAATCAACAAAGTGCAGACATTAGTGGTTATGAGATTCATGCAGGGCAAAGCACGCTTATTACCTTTGATGAAGAGCGGGGCAAAGACGTTGAGTTTCTACCTTTACTTAATATTAAAGGTGAAAAGCACGGGTTAGTCACCAGTGATGGTCAAATAGCAGGTTGTTATTTACATGGTTTATTCGATCAACCTAAAGCATTACAACTCTTTATGGACTGGGTCGGTTTTAATGTTGTAGAAGCACCAAGTATTGAAGTACTAGAAGAGCAAGCAATAGAACGAGTGAATAAAGCCTGTCAACAGCATTTAGATATGACGAAAATACAAAAAATTGTTGATGATTGGTATCAGTAGCCTGATATAAATCGCTGAAAAGTATTAACCAATGAATATCGGTAATTATGATTGTGTACATTCATTGTAATGTACACAATCAAGGAATCATTTTATGGCTAGATTAATTCTTAGATTAAATTTTCTTGGTTAGCTATAAATAAGAGAATTATGCATCGGTTGCTAAGAAAGGTGCATATTGATTATTTTTACCCAATATTGCCTGCGTGCCTTTTAGCGAGAAGTTATAACCACATAAGGTGAAATTACCTCTAAATGCCAATGCCTGTATTAATTCTGCGCTGTCTAATGGAGAGAAACTAGCGAAGTATTCACCACCATTTTCTACTAATACCGCTAAAGGTCGAATAGAATCACCTTTATTAAAACTAATTTCCTGACAGCTTTTATCACCTTTCGCCGAAGCTAACGACCAACGTTCGCCATCATTTACTTTATCAGCTTGCCAATGGATTATTAGACCCTTGTATTGTGATAAATATAAATTGAAGTTATCGGGCATACCTAATAAATGGTCTCTATCAGCAACTAAAGCAATTAAGGGGCTTTGAGGCGTTACTTGCTCTTCAGCAATTTTAGCAGGAGTTATTAACTCATCAGGTTGGTTAAACGCATTAATGATACTGTTGATAAATACGCCGATAAAAATTAATGCAACCGCGGCAATAATACCTAGTTGTAACTGTCTATTACTAAGAAACTTTAACCGAATTAGCTCACCAATATCAGTTTGTTTATTATCGGTAAAAGAATCATTTTCAGGGGGATTAACATAACCGGTTGAGTAATTTTCATTCAGGTTAGCATTAAAAGCCGCGATGGTATTTACCTCAGCTATATTTTCGCTCGTTTGCTGTTGTTGATTACCTTGTGTAACCGCTAAAGTCGGTTCAATTCTACGGTTATTGGCTTGAGTGGTTGGTTCACTAATATAACGACTTAAGTCAACTGGGCCGTAATAACCAAAAATATATGCATCTTTAGGTTTTTTACTTTTGCTAGGGTAAGTAAGAAGGAGTGCCGTACTTAATAAGGGTAAAACAAATAAATAATAGCTACTTGTGCTATCAATAAATAAACTCAATATGCCTATAAGTAAAAATAACCCGCCAGGTACAAGTTGCCAGTTTGTGGTTAAACGAGCGTCATGTAAACGACGCTTGGTGCTACAAACAAGTACCGCCGTTAAAATAAAAAGAATGACGATACTTATTATCAAAGTGTCAGAGAAAATGGCTGATAAAATAATAAAACTAAGTAAGGTAAAGAGTGTAGTAGCAAAAAAACGGCTACGATTATCAAACCCCTTTAAACAAAAAGCTGCTTGTAAAAATGGCACATAAACTCCAATTGAATGTAGTTAATTTGAAAATTTATTGTTCAGTAAAATTCATTATCTGGTTCACAGGTTAATTAAAATCCTGTACTAATGAATTCGGTATGCAGGTAAATCTATGGTTGATAACTTTAAGCCATAAAGCGATAAGCTACCTTGGTTGTTAGACTCACCATCACCGCTAAAATCAAAATCAAAAATGCTGTAAATACACAGCCCTTGTTGTTTGGTGTACTTCACTCGACTTGAGCGTCTAGCCAATGAAATAAATTGTAAGTCACCTTCTTTACAGTAGCGACGAATATGATGCTCTGCCATTTCAGATACTTTGCGTAAATAGACAAAATACCAACAAAACAAACAAAAAATTAATAAATAATAAATATTTTCCATACGGGTAGACCTTAATTCTAAACTTATTTTAGGTTAAAAGTAACACAGTAAAATGTAACTTTTTATCTTTAGGGATATTACGCTTGTGGGCGTATTAATGTCGTTTTGTAATATTTCTCACTAATATCTCTAACTAATATTGTTCAGTAAAATTAATGCTGAGTAAATAATTGTCCAATTGCTTGGGCAAGTTCCGCAGATCTATTTTCACTACGAATACATTCAAAGACCACATGCCTTACTAATGGCAGTGTTACTAAATCTTTAAATACACTTGAAAACAATGCTAAATCGTTTTGTTTAAGTAGTTGTTCAAAATAACATATTAGTATTTTATTATCCGCTAAAGCTTGCCAACAACGGCTGGATAACGTTATGAGTAATTCAACATTAACTTCGTTTTTATTTAAAAGCTGTGCAACTAATACTTTTACATGGGGATGATCACTACTCGCTGCAAGGGCACGTAATAATTGTGTAGACTTTGCCTGTTGTTCTGACGTACCTGTTGTGGCTGAACTTATTAAGGTTGTTGAAAACTCAGCGATGACCACATCAAGTAAAGCAACAGGATAATGTTCATTTTCTAAAGCACTACAAACGGGCGATAACACTTCATCAGGTAAGTAAGGTAGCGCGCCACGTAACAACTCGCTGTGATTATCTTGATTTATTCTTGCCACAAAGTCGGTAATACCTTGTACGCCAATATGCTGCCAGTTATTCCAGTCAGGTTTTTGATTGGATTCTAAGTTCAGCGTTAAATATTGTTTAAATACTGAAAAGTATTCACTGGGTGCTTGTTTTAAATCGACTTTTATTTTGCTATTTAAACTGGCTAATTTATATTGTGCAGGCGTAAAAAGGTAAGGGTTACTGCTGAGTAACTCTTCCTGTTTTTTAGTTGCTTCTTGCGTTAAATCACCACCTAAGGCTTCAACAATAATAGCAATTAAATGGTTTCTTGCGGCTTGGTTTAATAAACCACGTTCATCAAGAGGAAGCTTCAACAACCATAAATAAGGTTGTGCAGATTGCTTTTGCCAAAAGGCAATAGCAATACAGGCATGCCCTTGTACGGGCGTAGGGTATGGTAATTGATTTAACTCTACCTTCTCAAATTGTTCTTTAGATAATTTAGTGACCAACCGACCAATATCGTAAAGTCGATATTGAGAGCCTGAAAGTTTAAGTAATTCAGATAAGGTCTCTATATTCTTTGTAGGTGTAGATTCGGGAGTTGTAGATGAGTCAGTCATAAGTCATAAGTATTGTCGCTTGTTATAGCAAGTTATTATAAGGATAATGGCCGCGTTAACATAGTAAAATCCTTAATAGGTATAATTAATAGGTATAATTAATAAGTATAATTAATAGGTATAAGTAAATGGATCAATACGTATAGATGAGTAAGTTAATAAACGAAGTAAGCGCTGATGAAGAGTTGATAATAGATCCTGATAAACCAGTACTTACTATTTTATATCAAGACGAATACATGGTTGCTGTTGATAAACCGGCAGGCTTGTTTGTGCACCGAAGCTTTATGGACCGAGATGAAATATATTTTGCTTTGCAACTCGTTCGCGATCAAGTTGGCCAGTATGTGTATCCCGTACATCGTTTAGACAGACCTACCTCAGGTGTATTGCTTTTTGCCCTAACTAAAGAAGTTGCTACATTATTAAGTGAAGCTTTTGCTAATAAATCGAAACAAGCTGAGCTTGAAAGTGGTGCTGATTCAGTATCACAAACCAGCATGATGGAGAAAACCTATTATGCTCTAGTGCGTGGTCATTTAGCGGTAGCTGCAGATTTAATAGATCATCCGCTTAAAGAAAAGTTAGATAAGTTGGGTGATAAAAATGTTAGCCGTGATAAACCAGCACAATCGGCACAAAGTTATTATCAAGTTAAACAACAAGCCAGTTTACCAATCCCTTTAGGTAAGTTTGATAGCGTCCGTTATTCATTAGTAGAAGTGAAACCCATTACGGGCAGGCGACACCAAATCCGTCGACATCTTGCGCATTTGAGAAACCCTATTATCGGCGACATTAATTATGGTGATAATAAACAAAACCCATTTTTTATTGAACATTTTGGCTTCAAGCGATTAATGTTACATGCGCAATCGTTAGCGTTTAATCATCCGATAACCCATGAAAAAATCAACATAGTGGCACCGTTTGATGAACAATGGCAGCAAGTGTTTCACGAGTTAGAATGGCCATTGCCAATGCTATAACCTGACGTTGTAACTAGCTAAATAAAAAACCTTTACTCGGCGTAATTATTTCGGGTAAAGGAATATCCCAACTTTCTACGGGTACTTTCTCTACTTGCTGACAATTATGCGCAAGCCCCATTGGGTATAACTTAGTTTGCTGCCAATTTGCTAGGCTACGATCATAAAAACCACCACCCATTCCTAATCTTGCGCCTGTTTCATCAAAAGCGACAAGCGGCGTACAAATGACATCTAGCTGATTTAATGGGCATACCTTGGTGACGTCTAATTTAGGCTCTAAAATACCATATTTATTACTAATAAGTGGTGTGTCAGCTTGGTAATGTAAAAAAAGTAAATGCCCACTGCTAAAAGGGTGAAGTACCGGTAGGTAAATATCTTTATTATTTTGCCAACACCATTCAATAAATTTAACTGTTGATAGCTCGCCATCATTACTTAAATAAATGGCAATGTGCTGGGCTTGTTGAATCTTACTATGGTTAGCTAATCTGCTAATTAAATCTATTGCTGCTTTACTTTGTTCAGCATCAGTTAGGGCATTTCTACGCAGTCTTATTTCTTTGCGAAGCTGTGCTCTTTTAGTTGTAGGATTATTGATATTTTTAGTTATAGGATTAGCGATAGATTGAGTCATAAGTTAGCAATTAAATTAAAAACAAGATTGTAAGATGTTTTTCTATAGAGAATTCACTATAACTATATGTTCATAAAGTGAAAAATTATAAAGTTTAAAAAACAAACGATAAGTGTTTATCGCAATAAACACTTATATTTGATTTGTTTACTCTTCAGGTAATATTTCCCAATACCGGCTCTTTAAAGCAATTAATACAATAATAATACCGATGCCAATACCGAACAAGCCGATTTGCAGATAGAGGCTAGGTAATTGGTCAATATTATTAGGGTCGAAGTTACCCGCTAATAAACCGGCAATAATACTGCCCATAGAATAAGTTAAAACGAATATGCCCATCATTTGACCAACATAACGACGTGGAGATAACTTACTTACCGCGCTTAAAGCTACAGGACTAAAACATAGCTCACCAACGGTATGTAAAAAATAAGTAGCAACTAACCAATAAGGCGCAACTTTTAATCCTGATGCAGCATATTGAGCTGCGAAAAACATCACGATAAAACCACTTGCCATGATAATTAAACCTAACGCACATTTTATTCCATAAGATGGGCTAACTAAGCGTTTGCCTAAATTAATCCAAAGGGCAGCAAAAAAAGGTGATAGTAAAATAATAAAAAAGGCATTTAATGACTGAAACCAACCTGTAGGAACTTCAAAGCCGCTAATTAGTCGATCGGTATAATCTCTGGCAAACAAATTTAATGACGAACCCGCTTGTTCAAAACCAGCAAAGAAGCAGGTTGACGCTATACAAATAAGAAAGAGTGCCCACAAACGCTTTTTCTCATTGGCTGTTAAGTCACCGCCAAAATATATTGCGCCATAGTATAAAAAGAAGATTAAGGTAAAAGTAATAGCCACATATTGTGCAATTGAAACTGGGTCAACCAATAATGAACCCATCATAATTAAGGCCATAATTATTGCTACTACAATCAACAGTGAACTAATAATTAGCCAACTTAGTGTTGTGGCTTTCGCAGATAAAGGAAATGTTGGTGCAGCTCCAGCAAGACCAAGTTTATCTATTGTTCTACGGTATTGAACTAAGCCAATTGCCATACCAACGGCGGCAGCGCCAAACGCCCAATGCCAACCATAACTTTCTTGATCTTCCATTAAATAACCGCAAACCGAATAACCAATC
The DNA here is from genome assembly GCF_002843355.2 of Colwellia echini. GTDB lineage: Bacteria > Pseudomonadota > Gammaproteobacteria > Enterobacterales > Alteromonadaceae > Colwellia > Colwellia echini. The sequence continues at coordinate 49,013 of NZ_PJAI02000004.1, read as the reverse complement.
ACAGCACCGATATTTATTCCCATATAATAAATGGTGTAGCCACTATCACGTCTTTTATCATCATAAGAATATAACTGTCCAACCATGGCGCCAATATTAGGTTTTAATAACCCAGTACCCAAAATGACAAAAACTAAACCAATAAAGAAGGTATTGTCGTTAGGAATGGCTAAAATGATGTGACCACACATTATAATGATACCGCCATACCACACCGCTTTTTGTCCGCCAATTAATCTATCGGCAATCCAACCACCTGGTAACCCCATAAAATAAACACTACCAGTATACAAACCATAAATAGCCACAGCAGACGCAACGGTTAAGCCTAAGCCGTTTTCTTGTAATGATGCCGTCATAAATAAAACTAACAACATACGCATGCCGTAATAACTCATACGTTCCCACATTTCTGTGAAAAATAAGGTTTTTAAACCTGCAGGTTGACCAAAAAATGTGGCGTCAGATTGCGTTGACATAAATTAATTTCCTTCCAGGGTAGGCAGAATGTTTTATTGTTATTTTAATTATATTTATTGTTATTTTAGTAACTCGATTATCAGTTTACTTCAAGACAAAGTTAAGAGTAATGAGTGAAGCATCTATTGATTTTTTAAGCCTTATAATAGCTATTGCCTTGCCAGTTACTTTATCAGTTACTTTATCAGTTAAGCAAGGTAATACCTAAGTGAAGAACTTAGATAATATCTTAGTTATAACGTACTGAATATTCGTTGGTTTGTGCTTATTAATTTGTAGAGTAATTTTAATAACAGCAAATATTACTCAGAGCAAGCCATGCTAATATATTGTTTGCGCTGCTATATACTGGTAAACTTCGGCGTCACTAAAATTAGTGCGTATGTTAGGTGCTGTTATTCTTGTTTTACTTACTTTAATCAAGACATTGTCACGGCCTTAAATTACTGTATTTAGCTAGCTTATATGCTCGGTAAGCTATAAAGATAGGAACTTCTTGTTAAAATGATAACCGCCATAAAACTGTTTTTAAGTCGCCGTATTCGTCATATTTCTAGCCCTTTTTCTGTGGCTTTAATGATACTTGCTTTTACTATTTCTGTTTTGCCTATGAAAGGTTTTGCTTATGCGGCCGTAAGTCAACAGCAAATAGAGCAATTTAAACAGCTGCCTAAATCGCAACAAGAATCTCTAGCTAAAAGTATGGGGATTGACCTAAATAGCATACAAGGACAGTTGTCAGGGAATGGTGCTCTTGATGAAAAACTTAATACTGAAGTGTTTCCTCGTGGTACACAGTTTGACGCGGAAGGTAACCCACTTACTGAAGAAGAATTAGCAGAATTAGAAGAATTAGAGCGAATTGAAGAAAGTACAGAGCTTAAACCGTTTGGTTATGATGTTTTTGCTAATGCACCGCAAACCTTTGCACCAACCATGGATATCGCAATTCCTGCAGAATATATTATCGGCCCAGGTGATCAAATATCTATTCAAGTATTTGGTAAAGAAAAAAATGAATTTGAATTAGAAGTAAACCGTGAAGGACAAATTGTTTTCCCTGATCATGGTCCATTTAACGTATCAGGTTTATCATTTAACGAAATGAAACGCTTATTAACGGCGCGTATTAAAGAAAAAGTTATTGGGGTTGATGTCGTTATTGGCATTGCTTCTTTACGTTCAATGCGTGTTTTTGTATTAGGCGATGCGCACAAGCCAGGCCCTTACACCTTAAGCTCATTATCAAGTATTACCCATGCTATTTTTGCTGCAGGCGGTATTAGTGATGTAGGTAGTTTACGTAATATTCAATTAAAACGTTCTGGGAAACTTATTAAAACCCTTGATTTATATGATTTATTAATTAAAGGGGATTCACGTAGCGATATATTACTGCAATCTGGTGATGTGGTATTTATCTCACCTAAAGGTGGCACTGTTGCTGTTGAAGGCGAAGTACGTCGACCTGCTATTTATGAACTAATAAACAATGATACCTTTGCTGACGTGTTAACTATGTCAGGTGGCTTATTACCTTCTGCTTTTTCAAAAACAACGCGAGTTGAACGTTACAACCAAGATGCATTACGATCAGTTGTTAATATTGATTTAACTAAAAAAGATGATCTGGCTAAAAAAGCGCAAGCAGGCGATGCAATGTTTGTGATGAAAGCTGCTGAAATGTTTGAACAATCAATTACTGTAATAGGTGCAGTAACTCGCCCTGGTAAATATCAGTGGCAAGAGGGGCAGCGTATAACCGATGTTTTTCCAACCATTGACTCGCATTTATTGCAGTCAGCTGACCTAAACTATTCACTTGTTGTACGCGAAATTGATATTGCTCGCAATATAGAGGTATTGCAATTTAATCTATCAAAAGCATTAACCTCACCTAATTCTTCAGATAACTTAGTGTTACAAGGCAACGACAAAATTCTTGTTTTTTCTAATATCATTAAATTAATAGACAGTAAAATTAATTTAGATGCGCTAGCTTTTACGCAAGAAAATTTAACGAAGAAAGAAGAAGATCTAGCTAAAAAACAATTTAAGCAAAAACAATTTTGGCTAAGGTACGGTGATGAAGAACAAGTATCACAATTAGATAGCGGGCAAATTGCCGCAGCAAAACTTATTGAAAAGTCTATTGCCCAATTTAGTGGTGGTGATATAGAAGAAGAAGTTGATATTCAAGAATTGACTATTTTTTCTCGTCAACGCTTATTATTACCGATAATTGAACAACTTAAGCGACAAGGTAGATCAGGTCAACCAATTTTATTAGTTGAAATTGATGGCGAAGTGAAGTTTCCAGGTATATATCCTTTAAGTAAAAACTCACGTGTAGACGACTTAATAACAGCCGCTGGTGGCTTAACTGAGTCAGCTTATTTAGTGCGTGCTGAAGTGACTCGAAACCAAATCGTTAATCATATGGCGCAACAAAGCTCTATTGGTATTAATCTGCGTAATGCTATTAATGGTGATGATAAGGACAATGTATTATTGCGTTCAAAAGACCGTCTTAATATTCATCAAATACCTGCATGGAGTGAGAATAATGTTGTTGAACTTCGTGGTGAGTTTGTCTTTCCTGGTAAATATACTGTGCGCCGTGGCGACAGTTTAGCTGATTTAATTGTTAAAGCGGGTGGTTTTACTAAATTTGCTCATGAAGATGGCTCGGTATTTACCCGTGTACAGTTACGCGAAATAGAGCAACAAAATTTATTAAAGCTAACTGCTGATTTACGTATTGAAATGGCATCTAAGTCAATGACAGACAAAGATTATTCGCAATCTTATGCAGAAGTACAGCAAATGTTAGCGGATATGGCAAACGTGCAACCAGTTGGACGTTTGGTTATCGACTTACCAAAAATTATGACGGATAAGAATTACGATGTGTTACTTGAAGGTGGTGATGTACTTTATGTACCAACCAAGAAAAATTCAATTAACGTAGTGGGTCAAGTACAAGTTACCTCATCGCATATGTATGATGTAAATTTATCAGCCGACGATTATCTAGCACAAAGTGGTGGTAGTAAAAAACGTGCCGATGAAGGGCGAATTTATATCATATCAGCCAATGGCAGCATTAAAATGATGAATAGCGGTAATTGGTTTACCAGTGACGCTGGCGATAATTTAAAACCTGGGGACACTATTGTTGTTCCGCTTGATGCCGAGTACATGAATAACTTAGCCTTGTGGACAAGTGTAACAGGTATTATCTATAACTCTGCGGTAGCTATCGCGGCTATCAGTGGTATTTAATTAATCACACTCAACATATTATTATTCGCTTATTCAACATAAGTTAATAGATTTTTAAAGGTCACTAGCATTTGCTACTGACCTTTTTTTATGTCTGCTAGCTATTGAAACTTCGGGTAATCATTTGCCCTGTAATAAAAGTGTAATAAAAGTAACTTATACTTCGCCTCATTATAATATCGTATTCTCTCTATTGAATAAGCTACCGAGTAGCTTATCAATGATAAGGTTTATTAAGTGGCAACTCTTATTAGTTCGAACCGCAGTCGCGGGGTTAAAAACTCATTAGCAAAGTGGTTAATCACCTTAGGTGGCATTAGCGTATTATTTACGTTGGTGTTGATTTTCTTATATTTACTTTACGTCGTTAAGCCTATCTTTGAATCGGCTGAAATCGAAAGTAAAACAAATATTAGCTTGCATCTAGCCGCAGGCGAAAAAGTATTAAGTACAGGCGTTGACGAACTACAAGAAGTTGGTTATCAGATTAATGATGCAGGTAGTATTGACTTTTATCATTTAAAAGACAGTGTTAAAGGTGCAAGTAATGCTTTTAAAATTGGTGATAGCGCCTTATCAACATCACTACTTGAAAGTGATGATTTTGAAGATAAACAAGTTGCACAAGTTGTTAACTCTTTTAGTGCTAATAAGTTAGTACATACAGTTACCGGTAAAACCTTGCTGGTTCAGCCTAACTTTTATGCGACTTATGACAATGATGTCCGTGAAATCATTCCATTACTTAGTTATCCATTAGGACAAAATGCACTGATCATTGATGAGCAGGAAACACCATTAACGGAGTTATCTTTCGCAATGAATGATGAGCTAATCATTTTTGTAGGTTTTACTGAAGATAAGCGTTTAATTAAAACTACTTATGTTGCTGATGATGATTTTGGCTCTTCAAACGACGGCTATGATGTTGAATACGAGACTATATTCCAAGAGATAGATTTTAATCATCAGGTTGATGAAATTAAAGTCACCCCAGATTTAAATTTAGCTTTTGTACGTAGTGGTTCAACAGTTTATGTATACGAGTTAAACGAAGAAGACGACGCAAATTTAAAAGCAACCATTGTTCCTACTTTTACCAATTCTACAACTCAGCTTACTTCAATGGCACTACTTTCAGGTAGCAGCTCAGTGTTGCTAGGTGACAGTAATGGTAGTGTTAGCCAATGGTTTGAAGTGGCGACTGACAATGGTCGTAAATTTAAACAAATTAGAACGTTTGAAACCAGTGAGTTTAATAACTCATCAAATGCAGCATCAAATACTAATGCTATAAGTGCAATCTACACCGAGCAGTATAGAAAAAGTTTTTACACCATGACCGAAACTGGTTTGGTTAATGTTTTTTATACCACTAGCGATGCACATCTATGGCAAGGGCAATTAGTATCAGGTGAACCTGAGGCTTTTGCTATAGCGCCACGTGCTAATGGATTAATTAGTGTTGTTAAAGATCCTGCTAATAGCAATAAAATTAGCTTGCAAACATTTAGCGTGCACAACGAGCATCCTGAAGTAACATGGCAAGCATTATGGCAAGAAGTTTGGTATGAAGGTTACCCAGAGCCAGATTATGTATGGCAATCTACATCAGGATCTGATGATTTTGAAGGTAAATTCTCTTTAGTTCCAATCTCATTCGGTACTATTAAAGCGGCTTTATACGCAATGTTATTCGCCGTACCAATTGCCTTAACTGCAGCTATTTATACCGCTTACTTTATGACCCCAGGTATGCGTAAAAAAGTTAAACCAACGATTGAAATGATGGAAGCATTACCAACGGTTATTTTAGGTTTCTTAGCGGGTTTATGGTTAGCACCAATCATGGAAGAGTACTTACCTGCAATATTCTTGTTGTTCTTCTTCTTGCCATTAGCAACATTACTTACTGCTTTCATTTGGCATAACTTACCGAATGAATGGAAAGACAAAATACCTGAAACACTTGCTCCAGTGCTGCTTATTCCAGTACTTATGCTAGCCACATACCTTGCTTTTTCATTATCAGGTGTACTCGAAGTTGCCTTTTTTCAAGGTGATATGCGCCAATACTTAACGAATGATTTAGGTATAGATTTTGACCAACGTAATGCTTTAGTGGTAGGTATAGCAATGGGCTTTGCGGTAATTCCAACTATATTCTCTATGGCTGAAGACGCCATCTTTAGTGTACCAGGACACTTAACCAGTGGCTCATTAGCATTAGGTGCAACGCAATGGCAAACATTGGCTAAGGTGGTATTACTTACTGCTAGCCCAGGAATATTCTCCGCAGTAATGATGGGGTTAGGTCGTGCCGTTGGTGAAACAATGATTGTATTAATGGCAACGGGTAATACGCCAATATTAGACTGGAGTATCTTCCAAGGCATGAGAACGCTAGCGGCAAATATTGCGGTAGAAATGCCAGAGTCAGAAGTAGGTAGCTCGCATTACCGTATTCTATTCTTAGCGGCCTTTGTGCTCTTTATATTTACCTTTGTATTTAACACCATTGCAGAATTTGTTCGTCAACGTTTACGTGAAAAATACAGTTCAATGTAGCAATGTACATTAAGTATAGAATAAGTCAGTTTAGAGCTTAGTTAACAACCTAAGTTAATAATCTAAGTTAACAGTAAAGTCACGATAAAAATTATAGCGATAAAGTAGCGTGTCAGTTTTAAGCTGTATAGTTCAATTGAGTTATACAGCAACAAGATGATGACTACTTACCAATAAAGAGTTTATTTATGAATAAATGGTTTAAATCAGGCGCTCCTTGGATATGGATGTCAGCAGGTGGAGTAAGTATTAGTTTAATTTCAGTGTTAGGTCTTTTATGGCTTATCGCTTCAAGAGGTTTATCGTATTTTTGGCCGAGTGAGTTATATCAGTTTGATATTACCGACCAAAACGGTGCTAAAAGTGTGGTTATTGGTGAAATTTATGAACGTGAAGAAATACCTGTAAATCAGTTAGCGCATTTAGACCTTAAATTAGATCCTAACCAAGAAGTGTTAGAGAGACTGTTAGTTAAAACGGGTAACCGTGAGTTAGTTAGTTTAGATTTTCGCTGGTTGTTAGGTAATAACATTACTAACACTCAAACACCAAAAGACTTAGCTGTTATTGAACGCACTACGCACGGTAATTTTTATGGTTACATTGATAGTGTTGTGATGGATGGGAAAGAAGTCGAACAAAGCAAATTACCTGAGCTATTAACGCGTGTTGAAGAATTTCAAGACCAAATTGACGAATTACAAAAATCAGACATCGGCGCCATTAACTATCAGTTAGAGCGTTTACGTTTAAAAACAAGAAAATATCAACTAGATAATGAATTAACACCAGCACTACAAGCTGAGATAGATAGTGAAACAACGGCGTTAAAACAAGATTACGATAAACTTGAAGCTGAATTGATGGGTTACAGAAAAAAAATATCACGCGATCATATTGTTATGCGTGCTATGGACGGTCAATTAGTCACTGTTAACTTTGAACATATCCTTAAAGTAACCTTTAATAACCAACTGAATGTTTTTCAAAAAACAGGTTTGTTCTTTAGCCATATATGGGGCTTTTTAGTTGAAGATCCGCGTGAAGCCAATACTGAAGGTGGTGTTTTTCCTGCAATATTTGGTACAGTGTTAATGGTACTATTAATGACCATTATCGTTTCACCATTTGGCGTAATAGCGGCAATTTATTTACATGAATATGCAGGGAAGAATGCATTAACTAAAATTTTACGAATTGCAGTTATTAACTTAGCTGGCGTTCCATCCATTGTTTATGGGGTATTTGGTTTAGGCTTCTTTGTTTATATGGTGGGTGGCTCACTTGACCAACTGTTTTATTCAGAAAATCTACCAAGTCCAACCTTTGGTACGCCTGGTGTTTTATGGTCAGCGTTAACATTAGCCATATTAACGTTACCTGTTGTGATTGTATCAACAGAAGAAGGCTTATCACGTATTCCATCAGCGATGCGTCATGGTTCATTGGCATTAGGTGCAACCAAGGCAGAAACCTTATGGCGTATTATTTTACCTATTGCTAGCCCAGCGATTATGACTGGTATTATTTTAGCCATAGCACGTGCAGCAGGTGAAGTAGCGCCATTAATGTTAGTGGGTGTAGTTAAAATGGCTCCTAACTTACCGTTAGATGGTAACTTTCCATTCTTACATTTAGACAGAAAATTCATGCATTTAGGTTTCCATATTTATGATGTTGGTTTCCAAAGCCCAAATGTTGAAGCAGCACGCCCGTTAGTTTTTGCAACCGCACTATTATTAGTAACTATTATCGTTGCTTTAAATATGACTGCTGTGTCAATTCGTAATAGATTACGTGAAAGATATAAAATGTTAGAGCACTAAGTTACTCAGACACCGACAAATACCAATCCGTATTTACCCTTATTACTAAGTAAGAGCTAAGTAAGCACTTAATAAGCAGAGTAAATACGGCTTTATAAAAAAGAATTAGAGAATAACACTTATGATTTCAATTAATCCAAAAGCACTCGCAACAGGCTCAAATACTACTTTTGAGAGCAAGTTAGATTTACACAACTTATCGCCGGAGCAAGTTGCTTTAGACATCAACAAATTGAATTTGTTTTATGGTAAGAAACAAGCGTTAAATGATATTACCATGTCAATCCCAAAAGGGCAGGTAACAGCTTTCATCGGTCCAAGTGGTTGCGGTAAATCAACACTGTTACGTTGTATTAACCGCATGAACGACTTAGTTGATGATTGTCATATTAGTGGTGAAATAAATCTTCACGGCAATAACATTTATAATAAACATGTTGATGTAGCAGAGCTTAGACGAAAAGTGGGTATGGTATTTCAACGTCCTAACCCTTTTCCAAAAACTATTTATGAAAATGTAGTCTATGGTTTACGTATCATGGGCGAAAATAATCGCCGTAATCTTGATGAAGCAGTTGAAAAATCATTACGTAGTGCAGCGCTTTGGAATGAAGTAAAAGATCGCTTACATGAAAGTGCATTAGGTCTATCTGGTGGTCAACAACAACGTTTAGTTATTGCCCGTGCTATAGCAATTCAACCAGAAGTTTTACTGCTTGATGAGCCAACGTCGGCACTTGATCCTATTTCAACCTTGACCATTGAAGAATTAATCAATGATCTTAAAGAACAATTTACCGTAGTAATTGTTACGCATAATATGCAACAGGCAGCTCGTGTGTCTGATCAAACAGCGTTTATGTATATGGGGGATTTAATTGAATACAGCGATACAAATACATTATTTACTACCCCTGAGAAAAAGAAAACAGAAGACTATATTACCGGTCGTTACGGTTAATCGTTAGCAAGTAAACCTAATATAGCTTCAATGTAATAAACATTGCTGCAGTACAGATAAAAGTAAATACCTACAAAGGGATATCTCATGGATAAGTTACAAATTGGCCGTCATATTTCAGGTCAATTCAATGAAGATTTAAATCGCGTTATTAATAATGTTATGCATATGGGCGGTTTAGTTGAAAAACAATTAGCCGATGCCTTAATTGCTGTTGGTAATTCTGACGTTAGTTTAGCAAAACAAGTGCTAAGTAACGATTACCAAATTAATGCTTATGAAGTAAGTATTGATGATGAATGTACGCGAATTATTGCCAAGCGCCAACCCGCAGCAGGTGATTTACGTTTAATTATGGCGGTAGTTAAAACTATTGCCGACCTAGAGCGTATTGGTGATGAAGCTGAAAAGATAGCCAAGGTAGCGTTAGAAAGCTTTTCTTCTTCACAGCAAGATTTATTGGTTAATTTAGATAACCTAGGCCGTAGAGTGTTAGAGTTTTTACAAGCTAGCCTTGATGCTTTCACACGCATGGATTATGAAGCCGCGATAAAAATCCATCAAACGGATGACAAGATTAATCGTGAGTATGAAGCGCTAATGCGTCAATTAATGACTTATATGATGGAAGACCCGCGTTCAATACCGCAAGTAATGACGGTTATTTGGTCAGCTCGCGCATTAGAGCGTATAGGTGATCGTTGTCAAAATATCTGTGAGTATATTATTTATTTTGTAAAAGGTAAGGTTGTACGCCACACCACAGCAGAAGATATAAAAAAATTATAGAAATAACATAGTGAATGTTTTTTACTATAAATTTATTTAATTCAAACAATTACCTAGAAAATAACACTAAGTGTAAACTGTTTTTAAAGGAATATATAATACAAAAACAAACTTGGTAGTGCAGACCAGCTAATAGCGGCACAAGGTTAAGCTGACATTAGCATTTAACATTAACTGTTAAATGGGGTACTATCCGCGGCGAATAGCAATGACGAGAGTTATAGACTGACTGGAAACATTATGAATAAAAATACAATCTTAGGTGTATTTGCAAAATCACCGATCAAACCGTTAGTAAATCATATTCAAATAGTTGTTAAATGTAGCCAACAACTTATTCCATTTTTTGAGGCTTGTACTGCTCAAGATTGGGATGAAGCGGCAAGTATCCGTCGCAAACTTTCAAAACTAGAACAAGATGCTGATGCAGTAAAGCGTCAATTACGTCTAGAGTTACCAGGCGGATTATTTATGCCTGTTGATAGGGCTGATTTACTCGCTCTAGTGTCACAACAAGATAAAATAGCGAACAAAGCCAAAGATATCGCTGGCCGAGTTTTAGGGCGTAGCCTTGAAGTTCCTCCGAGCTTACAAGCTGAGTTTACTGCTTATTTAGCACGTTGTATTGAAGCAACAGAAAAAGCGGAAGAAGCGATCAACGAACTTGATGACTTATTAGAAACGGGCTTTCGTGGCCGTGAAGTTGTGTTAGTTGAAAACATGATCAGTCAATTAGATGCTATCGAAGATGATACTGATAGACTTCAAGTGACCTTACGTAAAAATTTATTAGCGATTGAAAAGGATTTGAATCCAGTTGATGTAATTTTCTTATATCAAATCATTGATTGGGTTGGTGACTTAGCCGATCTTGCTGAACGTGTAGGTGCACGTTTAGAAATACTTCTCGCTAGAAAATAAGGCTTAGAACATGGATATTATACTTAACTCAGGCAGTACCTTTATCATACTTGCCGCTATCGTCGGTTTCTTCATGGCATGGGGCATTGGTGCAAATGATGTAGCCAATGCAATGGGAACTTCTGTTGGTTCTAAAGCATTAACCATTAAACAAGCTATTATCATCGCAATGGTGTTTGAATTCGCTGGTGCTTACCTTGCTGGTGGCGAAGTAACATCAACTATCCGTAAAGGTATTATTGACGCAAGTTACTTTGTTAATAGTCCTGAATTACTTGTCTACGGTATGATTTCAGCATTATTTGCTGCTGCAACTTGGTTATTAATTGCTTCAGCATTAGGTTGGCCGGTATCAACTACCCATTCAATTGTTGGTGCTATTGTTGGTTTTGCTGCAGTAGGTGTTAGCGCTGAAGCAGTTGAGTGGAGCAAAGTGGTAGGTATTGTAGGTAGTTGGATAATTACACCACTTATCTCAGGCGTTATAGCTTTTGTTATTTTTAACAGTGCACAAAAATTAATTTTTGATACAGATAACCCTTTAAAACAAGCTAAACGATGGGTGCCTGCATACATGTTCCTTGCTGGATTCGTTTTATCGTTGGTAACTATTAAAAAAGGTCTTAAACATATTGGTTTAGAAAATGTCGACCTTGGTTTTGTCAGTTTTGAACTTAAAGGCGCAGGTGGTTTCTATTTAGCTGCTATCATCGCACTTATTGTTGCTGTTATCGGTAAAGTATTTATTAAGCGTTTAAAATTTGATGAAACCCTAGCTAAAGAAGCACATTACGTTAATGTTGAAAAAGTTTTCGCAATATTAATGATTGTAACCGCTTGTGCAATGGCATTTGCACATGGTTCAAATGATGTTGCTAACGCTATCGGTCCATTAGCTGCAGTAGTGAGCATTGTTGAGCATGACGGTCAAATTGCTGCTAAATCAGCTATTGCTTGGTGGATATTGCCATTAGGTGGTTTTGGTATCGTTGCCGGTCTTGCTATTTTTGGTCACAAAGTTATCGCAACAATTGGTCAAGGCATAACGCATTTAACACCAAGCCGTGGTTTTGCTGCTGAGTTAGCTGCTGCAAGTACCGTGGTAATTGCATCGGGTGCAGGTTTACCTATCTCAACTACGCAAACTCTTGTTGGTGCTGTGTTAGGTGTGGGTATGGCACGAGGTATTGCAGCAATTAACTTGTCTGTGGTACGTAACATTGTTGTATCTTGGGTTATTACTTTACCTGTAGGTGCTGGTTTATCAATCATCTTCTTCTGGATGATGCAGGCGTGGTTTGGTTAATCGTTATAGACTTTAACCTAACTTACAAACAGAAAGAGAGGAGTTCCTCTCTTTTTAAAAGTTACAAAAAAGCCGCATTATATTGCGGCTTTTTATTTTATACTTAATGAGATTGGTGTTATTTAGCTACGAGCAGTTACTTCTAATAAATGATAACCAAACTGAGTTTGTACAGGGCCTTGTACTGTATTTAATGGCGCTGAAAAAACAACTTTATCAAACTCTGGTACCATTTGACCTGGACCAAAACTACCTAAATCACCACCTTGTGCATTTGACGGACAGTTCGAATGTTCTTTAGCAACTTCAGCAAAGTCTTTACCGGCTTCAATTTCGGCTTTTAAGGTTAAACATTGTTCTTCAGTATCCACTAAAAGGTGGCGTGCGCTTGCTTGAGACATACTTTTTTCCTATTTCTGTAATGTGAAATTATAGTTATATTTATAATTGAGCACACGTACATTAACGCATATTATCAATAATTGAAAGTAAGGTACTTTGAAAGCAACAATAGTAGAACAAATGGACTATATTTGTATTGTTTTAATAATGTGGATAATTACCTCATTTTGCCCAATTACATTTCACATGCCTGTTATTATCATCGAATACTGCCAGCAAATGGCATTCACTTAGTTTTTAGCAATCATATTATGAATACTCTTTATTTTAAGGCGTGTTATAAGATATTTAAAATATGACAGGCATAACTTCGTAGAAGTTACTTAATGTATACTGCGCCATGAAACTATTTTGTGAATTGTTTGGTAGTTTTTTCTCGATATATCCTGGCTTGTTTTCCCTGATACACTTTCTAGTTAATTCAGCTAGCTGCAAGTAAACCAGTAACTCAACTGGTAAACCTGTTGGCATGTGTTTTGTGGATTACTTACAAAGGATACTAATTCTATTAGACTGTTGGTTATGTTTGCGGCTTTGATGTGTTGCTGAGCACAGGCAAAGTTTGATTGCTCTGATGTTTTAGCGATATTTACGCGAATAGAGTTTAAAAATTATGAGTGAGTGTCTTTTATTTTTCTATTACGGGGTTACGTGTCCGTTCTTAATGGCCTTATATTTTAACACTCCCAAATTGCTTAGCCATTTATATGCTTCATCTATATTTTGACAAAAATTTGTTTCGACATTGGTTAAAGCAGAATGACTATTTTCCATCAACATTTGTTGAATTGACAGGCAACAAATCACAGCTTCATATTTTTGGTTATTACTATTACCCCATTGATTTAATTTATCAATTTCATCCCACATTTCTGGTGTTGACAATTCCCATTGAGTCATATCAACTAAGCAGGCCCATGGTTTATCATTTATTGTTTCTACAAGTTCTTTGTACTCATTACACAGCCTTAAGACTGTTTCAATATTCCAAGAATCAAAACATTTAATAATTAATGTTTGATCAACTATTTTCATATCAAATGATCCATGTTCTTGCACATAAACCCCAGAAAAATATAACAGCTTATTGAATTGGATAATTCTTTCTATTTACAAAGACAATAACCCAACAGATTTTTTAAATTAAATTGAGAATACGTCACTATCCACTTTATAGCAATAACTCAAAAAATCAGCACTAAACTGGTTGAATTTAATGACGTTACAGAATGTACTAGGTGCCTGATCTTCATTTTATTCTACTAGTGTACGACAATGGACAGCAATACCAGTAATACACTCTATGGATTAGCACTTCATAATAAATATAGGTAGAATAACGTAAATTTATTCACCCTATATTTGATTTCTTAAACTCTTAAGGTAAGAGCCTGTATTTATTAAGCAGACAACAATCCTTTTGATTTATGAATTAAGGATTATTGATGGCTTCTCTTCAAGAACAACTGCTTAAAGCAGGATTAACCACCAAACAAAAAGCACGTCAGGCTAATACTGATCAGCGTAAGAAAAATAAACAAAAGCGCAGTGGTGTTGCACATGACGCGAGTTTGCAAGAACAAGTAAAACAAGACTTAGTACTATCAAAAGCTGATAAAGCCGCTAAAGACTCTGCACTTAATGAAGCGAAAAAAATAGAATTAGCCAATAAAGAACAACAATTACGCATTAAACAAATTCTTGAACATCATCACCTTAAAGGCGTAAATGGTGATACCGAATATAATTATACCTTTGACAATAAGGTTAAAAAATTAGCGCTTGATGCTAGCACGCATAAAGCTCTAGTAAATGGTCGTTTAGCGTTGTGTGGCTTAAATGAAACTACCTTTATTGTCACTAGTGAAACTGCCGCAAAAATAGCTGAGTTAAATAAAGATATTATTCTTGTCCAAAATGATAAAATTGAAAGTCCTGAAATAGATGAAGAAGACCCGTATGCTGATTATCAAATTCCTGATGATTTAATGTGGTAATTGAATCTACAAGAAAGGCATAACAAACATATTTACTGCAAATGCAACTGAACACACTAAAACGCTACTTATTTGTTTAAATAATAATGTAGCTGCTTTAGTTTTATTTAATTAACCCGAGTTATTATTTATTATGTTAATGAAAGCAATCCGTTGGCCAATAGGCCAATTAATATTATTACTAAATGTTATATTTTCACCAAGTTCGCCTAAACGTAACCTTGAAGATCAAGCTAAGCTAGATACAGCTACTCAAAGATTAAGTTTATACCAATTACCTTCGTGTCCATTTTGTGTGAAAGTGCGCAGAGCAATTAAGCGCGAAGGCTTAAATATTGACTTGCGTAACATCAATGCAAATAATGAATATAGCGAAGAGCTTACTCGTGAAGGCGGTAAACGCAAAGTACCTTGTTTACGTATTGAAAAGGAAACAGGGCAAGTAGAATGGTTATATGAATCGAGTGATATTGTAACTTATTTACAAAACTTAACTAAACCAATCTAAACGAAACTAAATAAAGCTAAGCTATACCAAACCAAACCAAACCAAACCAAGCTAAATTTAATTAAAACAGCATAATTAGAGCTGTGAATATAAAACGGTATAAGCAAAGCTGTAAAAACTAAAATAACCTGATATTGGGATAAGCAAATACTACAACAGCCTTAATTATCCCGCACTCAGGTTAAAATAATTAACTTAATGCTTTTGATTGAAATTATTTACGCGTTAAACGTGTCTATTAGATTAGCCTTTTGATTTTAAACTTTAACTAAATTTAAACTAAACCTAATCTGAACTTAAATTAACAACTGAGTAGACACTTTATGTTATTAAATTTCAAGAATAAAAATACGCTCAAATCATCAGACATTACTGATGAATCTGTTTATTTACAACGCCGCCAACTTGTTAAAAGCATGGGGTTTTTAGGTGCAGGGGCTTTACTTAGCTCAGCGATTGCTAATAAAGCCAATGCTGGTTTTTTTGATAGTGAACCAGCGGATAGTAATAAAAACTCAGTTTTTAAAACAACGCCATTAAAGTTTACTGCAGATAAAGCTAATCAAGCTTTAATTAAAACACCTGAAAATAAAGTGATCAGCCATAATAACTTCTATGAATTTGGCGCACAAAAAGAGCAGCCTGCAGAATTAGCGCAAAACTTTAAGGTTGACCCTTGGCAATTAACTATTTCTGGTGAATGCGATCATCCCATTACCTTAGATTATGATGATTTAACCACTATGTTCGCGTTAGAAGAGCGAATTTATCGACTGCGCTGTGTTGAAACATGGTCGATGGTTGTGCCTTGGATTGGTTTTTCATTAGCTGACTTATTAAAAAAAGTAGCACCTAATTCATCGGCCAAATACGTGCTTTTTGAAACACTTTATGATCCTAAGCAAATGCCAGGGCAAGCTGATAGGCGCTTAGGTGGCGGAATTAACTACCCGTATGTCGAAGGTTTAAGACTTGATGAAGCAATGAATCCATTAACGTTAATGAGTGTAGGGCTTTATGGTAAAACGTTACCACCACAAAATGGCGCACCAATTCGCTTAGTTGTACCTTGGAAGTATGGTTTTAAAAGTATTAAATCTATCGTTTCTATCAAGTTAGTAAGCGAGCAACCGAAAACTACTTGGCAGCAACTTGCTCCTAATGAATACGGTTTCTATGCTAACGTAAATCCAAACCATGATCACCCTAGATGGAGCCAAGCGAGTGAAAGGCGAATTACCTCTGGAGGTTTATTTTCTCGTAATCGCACCGAAACTTTACCGTTTAATGGTTATGGAGAAGAAGTAGCTCATCTCTACAAGGGAATGGATTTAAACAAGTATTATTGATTGGCTAATAGTCATTGGAATTAGGTGAATGAACACTAAACTAAAAACATCAACTAAAGTCTTTAGCTTAAAGGTGTTTATTCACCTAGCGGCATTATTGCCTATAGTAGAACTGTATTATTTGGCTTTTATCGATCAATTAGGTGCAGATCCGGTACAGCGTGTTATTCACTTTACGGGTATCGGCGCTTTTAACTTGTTATTAATAACCTTATTGATTTCGCCGTTAGCTAAAAAATTTAAACAAGGTTATTTAATACAGGTTAGGCGCTTATTAGGTTTATATGCCTTTAGTTATGCTTTTATGCACGTTTTAAATTTTATTGCTTTTGATTTACAATTTGCTTGGTCATTGTTTTTTAATGAAGTTGTGGAACGTCCGTATATTTCTATTGGTATGGTAGGCTTTGTACTACTTACGTTATTAGCTATTACTTCGCATAACACCCTTAGGCGGAAAATGGGTAAGTCTTGGCAGCACTTACACAACTTCAATTATCTCATCGTAATTTTGGTTGCAATACACTTCTATTGGTCTGTCAAATCAGAGCTAATATCCCCATTGTTTTATATTGTACTAACAGTCATCTTATTAAGTTTTCGTTATAAAAAGCTAAAGGCGATGTTGTTAACTTTCTTTCCTTCCAACACCTAAACACGAATAAGTAGCTGAATTAGGGATATGGAAAATGCTATACAGCCTTATTTATCCCTGCAATGACTATTCGCTCATATAGATAATACTAATTTAATTTTTATTTAATAATCCTTGTTTTAATTCAAGTGTTTATTAGCTTTGTTTACGATAACCTTGTGTTATATTATTTGTTTATAATACCAATTGAAAGACTAAATAAATCATCTTCAAATGGTATAACAACCTGCGTAATGCTCTTTTTCAGTTTTATATTCCATTAATTTAATTATCTTTTAGGCTTTGGTATGCGTTTTATTTTAACTATTATATCTCTGCAATTATTAAGCTTGAGCTTTTTAGTTGAAGCTCGCGACAAAATTGGCTTAGTGCTTAGTGGGGGAGGAGCTAAAGGCTCAGCACATGTTGGCGTACTTAAAGTGCTTGAGCAAAATAATATTCCAATCGATTATATAGCTGGAACCAGTATTGGTTCATATGTAGCTGGTATGTATGCTTTGGGCTATAGCGCAGATGAAATTGAAGTGATTATGTTAGGCTTGCCTTGGTCTGATAGTTATTCAGATGAAATCCCTCGGCAATCATTATCTTATAATAATAAGCAGCATAGAGATGTTTATAATTTTGCATTACGTGTAGGTTACAGTGATGGTCAATTTAAAGTCCCGCAAGGTCTATTGCTTGGGCAAAGTGCGTACCAAGTATTTCAACTGTCAACGGGCCCAGTTACTACGTTTACTAGTTTTGATGATCTTGCTATTCCGTATCGAGCAGTAGCTTCTAATATAGCAACAGCTAAAAAGGTGGTGCTTGAATCTGGTAATATTGATGTAGTGATGAAAGCTTCAGCATCAGTGCCAGGTGTATATGCGGCAACTAATATTAATGGAGAATTATTAGTTGATGGTGGGATCACCGATAATATGCCTGTTGATGTAATTAAAGCCATGGGAGCAGATATTGTTATTGCCGTTGATATAGGCTCGCCATTAGTCAATAAACAAGAGCTAACCAGTGCAGTAGCGGTACTTAATCAACTATCTACGGTGTTAACCAATAATACTACCTTAGCGCAAAAATCTTTATTAGATAAAAAGGATATTTTTTTACGCCCAGCAATTGATAAGCTTGGTACTGGTGATTGGTCGATTTTACCACAGGCATTAAAGCTAGGAGAGCAAGAGGCTAATTCAAAGTTAGCGCTATTGAAACCACTTTCTATAAATGATGAAGATTATCAAGCACATGTGCATCAGAAAAAATTAAAAGCCAAGCAGTGGTTTGATGAATTCCCTCAAAATATCAAAGAAATACACATTCGTAATAATTCTCAAGTAGCGGATGATATAATCCTCGAACACTTCGATGTGCAATTAGGTAAACCAATAACCAAAGAAGCATTGAATTTAGCTATCTCAAGAGTTTATGCGCTAGATGCATTTGAACAGGTCACTGTTGAATTTAGTGAGGCTCCAGACGGGAGAATAATTACTTTAATCGCCGAAGCTAAATCTTGGGGGCCTAATTATCTTGATTTAGGCTTTAACTTAAAAATGGATTTTGGTAACAGAGCCTTTGCATTTGTTAATGCGTCATACTTAATGACAGATTTAAACTCTTATGGTGGTCGTTGGCTTAATGAGTTGGAGTTTGGCTGGGAGAGTATGATAGCAACTGAATTCTACCAACCTATCATTAAAGAATTTGATTTATACAGCAGAGCCCGTGTCGGTTTTCAACAAGATAAGTGGCAAGAAAACAATACTCGCCAAGAGCTCGTTAATGACTTTTACTTTTCTACATTAGCGTTAGGTTATGATTATTCGTTTGATGGTATCGTTGAATTTGGCGTACTTGCTGAAACGGGTGATGTTTCAGTTGAATCATCTTCTTTAGATAATTTGGAATACAATACTTACGGTACTTATTTAACTTTTGGTTACGATACGCTTAACAGCATAAATTTCCCTACGGCAGGTAATAAGTTATTAATTAAAATGCAATGGCTAAATGACAAGTATTTACCTGAAACAGAACCAACACGCAGGGATAGTGCACAAATATTTAGTTTTGATTGGCGTGGAGCTTTTGGTTTTTCGGGTCACTCTTTTGTCGGTATAGCCTCTTTTTACACTATGAATAATGAAGATGATTTTAGTGTTCATATAACTGAACTCGGTGGTTTTTTAAATTTATCAGGATATTCGCAAGATGCTTTGATTGGTGTAGATAAAGTATTCGCTGCGGCTGTTTATCAATATGATTTAGGCTATGATATTCCTGGAAGTTCAGGTTTACCTATTTATTTAGGAGCGAGTATAGAAGCTGGTAATATTTGGCATGCTGATGAAATCGTTGACTATACCGATTTAATCTATTCAAATAGTATATATGTGGGAACTAATACTGGATATGGCCCCGTTGCCCTAGGTGTAGGTTATGCAACTGGCGGACAATATACCTTTTTCTTTTCGCTAGGGAAGAGTTGGTAGATAAAGCGAGTGTTTAAACCTTTCGTTGAGCTCATAGGTGAAAACCAAAAGCATTGATAATGTAAAGCTAACAGCTTAGAAACCGAAGTTTATATAACCAATAATTTTATAAGTTAATATTTTTTAATTAATATTTAATATATCAAAAATAAGCGATTCTCATGAATAATATACTCTTAGAAAATAATTTCGCTCAAGTTACATCAATTTCTTTAAATCATAATAATGATGCGCAATATCCAGATGGAGTGAATATCAATCACTCAAACTGCAAAGCAAGGGTAAGCTTATATGGCGGCCATGTATTAAGTTTCACGCCGACAGGGCATAAAGATATTTTTTGGTTAAGTAAGCAAACTAGTTACGAAACGGGTAAAGCCATTCGCGGCGGCATACCGCTTTGTTGGCCTTGGTTTGGCACTTATAGCAGACCTAATTTAGAGGCTGCTCAAGTCGCTTTAGATCCCAGCGAAACAGCAGAAGAGCAAGTTAATGCTGGTAATCATGGTTTTGCACGCCAACTACCGTGGACAATAATGAGTATTAATGCCGATGAAAAAGGCGTTACGCTAGTGCTAGTTTTAGCGGGAGAAAATCAACATTCACTTTGGCCGAATGCTTATCGAGTCACACAAACACTTTTTTTTGGTAAAAACTTCAAGCAAACACTTGAGATGACAAATCTTAGTAAAGACGATGCTGCATATTCAACGGCGCTTCATAGTTATTTTAGCGTAAGTAATCCGGCCAACATTACGGTCACAGCGTTAACCAATGTTGAATATGACGATAAGTTAACGGGTAAATCTAGTTTACAACAACAACCCGTGAGCTGTGTTGGCGAGATTGATCGAATATATCATAGTAATGAAAAAATGAGTTTAGTTGACAGTCAATGGCAACGTAAAATTGACATCATTAGCAGCAATTGTCAGCAGTGGGTGTTATGGAATCCAGGTGCTGAATTAGCAAAATCTATGGTAGATGTGCACCTAAATGGTGAGCAAGAATATGTTTGTTTAGAAGCAGCGAATACTGCTTGGCAAAGATTACCTGCTGGAAAAACGGTTACCATTGGGCAGGAAATTAATGTTATTAATCTTTAATTTACGCGTAAATAGCGATGTAATAATCCTTGAGTGAAATTTATTTTTAAGTAAAAACCACGCGGTAATGTCATAAAAGGCTTACCGTTTTTATCAAATGCTTGGGTTTTAACTTTACTATTAGCGGCTTTGGGTCTTAATTGCATTACTTGGCCGTGCTTACCTTGAATGTTTTCAACTTCACCTAATACGATCATGTCGGTCAATTCTTGCCAATCTTGCGCTAATAAGGCTTCTTCTTCTTCATTAGGAGACCATAAAAAAGGCATGCCGACTAAACGCTCTGCTATAGGAATTTCTTTAGCGCTAATCACAGGTACCCATAGTACGCGCGCCAATTTTTTTCGCACATAGCTATTATGCCAATTTATTCCTACCAGCCCAGTTAATGGAGCAACACTTACAAAGGTTGTTTCTAAAGGTTTGGCTTGCTCGTTAATCGGTAGTGACTTTAATTCAATGCCAAGGTGAGGGAAGTCAGGCTCAGGCCTAGAGCCAGCACTTGCCCCTAAAACTTGTTCAAGTAATAAACCAACCCAACCTTTATTACGGGTTAAATTTGGGGGTACGACAATACCAGCATGTTTAGCTATTTCACCTAAAGATAAACCCGCGAGGTTTTGTGCGCGCTCAAGCAAATCTTGTTCAGAAGAAGGAATATTTACATTGTTCATAATCATGTTTTTATATCGTGTTTAGCAAAAATGAGTTAGGTGAGGCCAGTTTAAAAATAGTGAATGTGGCGATAGTGTTTATGTTCTATGCTAACACTTTCAGGAGTAAAACAAGCTTAAAAATAGGGTCTTATCAAAAGTTACCTCGTATTATCATAGAATTACTAAAAAAATCAAAGTAATCATTTGCCCCACTGCCGTTAATATGGTTGAATTGAAGTAAGTATTAAATATATGTCAGGAGTTCCTGTGATCGATGCCGAAGGCTATCGCGCCAACGTCGGCATAGTAATAATTAATGACAGGGGACAAGTATTTTGGGCAAGACGGTTTGGACAACATTCATGGCAATACCCGCAAGGTGGCGTTGATGACGGTGAGTCAGCTGAAGAAACTATGTATCGAGAGTTACATGAAGAAGTTGGCTTAAAACCTGAACATGTGAAAATTGTTGCTTCAACCAAACATTGGTTAAAATATAGATTACCAAAACGTTATATTAGGCATGATTCTAAACCCGTTTGTATTGGTCAAAAACAAAAGTGGTTTTTATTGAAACTCACCTCTGCTGAAACATCAGTGGATTTACTGCATAGTCCACATCCTGAATTTGATGATTGGCGCTGGGTAAGTTACTGGTATCCAGTAAGGCAGGTGGTGTCCTTTAAACGTGATGTTTATCGTAAAGTCATGAAAGAGTTTGCTAGTTATGCTTTACCACTAACTTACGAAAGGCGTCCAGAGCGTCGAAAACGTAGGGCTTAGTCTCAGTGTTTTGATGAATTAGGGTAACCTTTTTCTAAAAAACACTAATTATTATTATGATTGTAGATTCGCGTTAAGAATCTTAATAGCCCACTTTATTGTGGGCTATTTATTTTACATCTCATTATTTTCACTTTGGTAATTAGTAAATGTGAAATATTAAGTTTTACCAAATGAATTAAGTATAGCTCTAAACTCAATGAGGATAGATAAGGCGCTTTCAAACTTAGCGCCACTTTACTTGTTTAGTATTTGCTAACTATAATTAATTTCACTAGCACAGGTTAGTGCGCCCTATAAAGTGCGCCCTATAAAGTGCGCCCTATAATATGAGTGAGTAATATAATTAGAGCGAGTAATATATTTCGAGAGAACACCACTTAACAAATTTTAATATGCTTTAATACCATCTGAAGATAATTGATTTATTATTTCAATGGGTATAACACCTTAATCAAAGTATTTATCAACCTAAATCGATCAGATCGCAGAGGAACACAATGTTAACTACCCTACGCCGAATAGTATTGGAATTTAGCCAAGAGGCTGAATTACAAGTTGCGCTTGAGCGTATAGTAACGAGTGTGAAAAAAGCGATGGCAACTGATTGTTGTTCAATTTATCTTGCTGATTACCACCACCAACACTTCTTATTAATGGCCTCTGATGGACTAGCTAAAGGTTCTCAAGGGCAAACCTGTATAGGTTTTTCTGAAGGCTTGGTTGGGCTTGTAGGGCAACGTGAAGAACCGTTAAATATTTCCGATGCGCAAAAACATCAAGACTTTATTCATGCCCCAGAAGTTGAAGAAGATGAGTTTAATGCTTTTTTAGGTGCGCCTATTATTCATCAACGTAAAGTTATTGGCATTTTATCGGTACAACAAAAAAAATCACGTCACTTTACCGAAAATGATGAAGCGTTTTTAGTTACCTTGACAACACAATTAGCTAACGCATTGGCTAATGCCGAAATTAAACGTTTGCTTAATCAGCAAGAAGAAATTAACCAAGGTGTTAAGCAGTTACATGGTATTGCAGGCGCACCAGGTATTGCGTTGAGTGAAATAGTGGTTTGTCAGCCGCAAGCTGATCTTGCAGCAATATCATTAAAAAAATCAGATGACACTAAAAATCAATTATTTCGTTACGAACAAGCGGTTGAAAAAACCCGTCAAGAATTTAATGTTTTAAGCAGTAAATTGAGTGAAACCATTAATGATGACAGTCTAGCCATTTTTGATGTTTATAAACAATTATTAGAGCAAGCCAGTTTAGGGCAAGAGGTTAGTGCTAAAATAGCTGAAGGTTGGCGTGCAGACAGTGCATTAAAGCTTGTTATAGAACATTATATTAGTCAATTTGAAGCTCTCGAAGATAGCTATTTTCGTGAGCGAGCAAGTGATATTCGTGACTTAGGCACGCGTTTATTAGTTAACCTGCAACATCAATCGAAAGAAGACTTAAAGTTACCCCCAAAATTTATTTTACTTGCTCAAGATGTTACAGCCTCAATGGTTGCTCAATATCAGCATCAAGGCTTATTAGGGATCATTTCGTTATCGGGATCTAATAACTCACATGCAGCGATCATTGCACGCTCTTTAGGTTTACCCGCGGTTATGGGCGTAAACGCCATTGTACTTAGTCAATTACATCATAAACAAGCGATTATTGACGGTTACAGCGGCCAGTTATTCATTAACCCTAATGAGACGCTAAAGCAAGAATATGAATATTTATTAAATCAAGAAGAAGAGCTGACCAATAAGGTTATGGAAGTTGCTCACCTGCCTTGTATTACCCAAGACGGCAGAGCTATTGAAGTATTACTCAATGCAGGTTTATCAGCCGGTTTCGAGCACTCTGCAAAGCTTGGTGCATTAGGTATTGGTTTATACCGAACAGAAATTCCTTTTATGACACGCAATTGCTTTCCTTCTGAGCAAGAGCAAACTCAAATATACCGTAAAGTATTGCAAGCATTTCCTAATCATGGCGTTACCATGCGTACCTTAGATGTAGGGGGTGATAAGTCATTACCTTATTTTCCTATTACCGAAGAAAATCCTTTTCTTGGTTGGCGTGGTATTAGAATTACCCTAGATCACCCTGAAATATTTCTGGTTCAAGTTCGAGCCATGCTCCGTGCTAATCAAGGCATAAATAATTTAGAAATAATGCTGCCGATGATTTCAAGTGTTGAAGAAGTTGATGACGCATTGCGTTTAATTAACCAAGCATTTTTTGAGCTCAAAGCTGAGTTGACTACAGATATTGCCGCCGAATTAATGTCTAGTAACAGCAAAACGAAGTTAACACTTGAGCAAGCACAACAAAAAGCAGAAGCTATTTCGGCTACGTTAACTCGGCCAAAGGTTGGCATTATGTTGGAAGTACCTTCGGTTATTTTTCAAATGGAGGCTTTGGCTAAGCGCGTTGATTTTTTCTCGGTTGGTAGTAATGATTTAACGCAGTATTTATTAGCAGTTGATAGAAATAACAGCCAAGTAGCCAATTTATATGATTCTTTTCATCCTGCAGTATTAACCGCTTTGCATAGTTTAGCTAAACAATCGGCACAATATTTAACACCTATAAGTTTATGTGGTGAGTTAGCCTCAGAGCCGGCGGGAGCCATTTTACTACTTGCCATGGGCTTTGATAAAATCAGTATGAATGGTCATAACGTTCCGCGTATTAAGTGGGTAATTCGCCATATCAGTTTCGAACAAGCACAAAGTATATTAGAAAAAACATTAACATTATCAACAACTAAAGAAGTGCATAGTTACCTTAATACGCAACTTGAAGCATTAGGGCTTGGTGGTTTCATTCGTGCAGGGTTTTAATTACTAGTCTTTGCTAAAATGACCATTATGCATTGTATAATTATGCACTGTATATAGTTCAATAGTTCGCTAAATTGACAACTGGTGAGTGAATATCATTAGCAAGTAAAGTACATTACCTTTTAAGGAGCGGATTACCGTAACGTCAATGATTCTAACCGTTTTCATTTCTTGTATTGTTTTAGGTAGCGCTGTAGGTTTTCTGGCCGGTTTACTGGGTATAGGCGGTGGATTAATTATAGTTCCCGCACTTATCTATTTACTTCCTATGGTCGGCGTGAGTCCTGATATTGTTTTCCCTATGGCATTGGGCACTTCATTAGCGGCTATTGTTATTACTTCATCAAGTGCAGCTTTTGCTCATCACAAAAATACTAATATTCCTTGGCAACTAGCCAAAAAATTAATGGTTTTAGTTGCTGTTGGAGCCTTTATTGGGGCTTTTATTGCTGACTCATTATCAGCCGAATTGTTAACAGGCTTCTTTTCTATTATTGTTATTTTACTTGCCCTGTATATGTTACTGTCTATCAAAATAACCAAAACAAGAGCCCTTCCTACAGGTTATGTTTTACAATTACTCAGTTTTATAACTGGCATTACTTCAAGCTTAATGGGTATTGCTGGCGGTGCTATTTTAGTTCCTTCCTTAAGCTTTTTTGGTTTGCCAGTAAGGCATGCTATTGGTATTGCCACTGCATGTGGGGTAGTGGTTGCACTCTTTGGTTCTATTGGCTACATTATTACGGGCTTGAATCAAGCTGACTTACCACAATGGAGTTTAGGTTATATATATCTTCCCGCCTTATTGGGTATTGTCATTAGTTCATCTCTTGCGGCGCCGCTAGGTGTTAAACTTGCGAGTAAATTACCGATAAAAATATTAAAGAAATTTTTTGCTGTATTTTTAATTTTTGTCGCACTGAAAATGATGCTTGGTTAAATACTTTTAGCAGAGAAATTTATAACTTTACCACGTATACTAGCCCAGCAACTTGCATGTAACTGAAATAGTACCTGAAATGATTAGACGTATTATATAGAGCAAAATAGCGAATTAATTCGCAAAGTGCAGCTACAATCGCGATAGTAATGATAGCTGTAGATTATTAACCACAAATACCGTTTGAATAACGATTATTATGTGAGTATAACACCAACATATTTTTTAACTTTCACCTTTGAGAAATGGACAAGCAATGACAGAACAGTTTTTACAATTTCCCGTAATAGATCCCATTATTTTTAGTATTGGTCCGGTATCGCTACGCTGGTATGGTGCTATGTATTTAATCGGCTTTCTCGCCGCTATGTTTCTCGCGAATAAAGCTGCCGATCGTAGTAAAGGTGAATGGACTCGTGAACAAGTTAGTGATTTATTATTTTATAGTTTCTTAGGGGTTATATTAGGTGGCCGTGTTGGTTACGTACTGTTTTATCAGTTTGAATACTTTTTATCAGATCCCTTGTATTTATTTGAAATATGGCAAGGTGGCATGTCATTCCATGGTGGTTTGTTAGGGGTTATTTTAGCGATATTTATTTTTGCTCGTAAAACCAAAAAATCATTTCTGGCAGTAGGTGACTTTGTTGCTCCACTAGTACCTATTGGTTTAGGTATGGGCCGTTTAGGTAATTTTATTAATGCTGAGCTTTGGGGGCGTCAAACTGATGTGCCATGGGCGATGGTTTTCCCTACAGATTCATTACAAGTGCCTCGTCATCCGTCACAATTGTATGAATTTGCTTTAGAAGGGGTAGTGCTTTTTGCTATTTTATATTTTATTAGCCGCAAAACTAATCGCTTAGGATTAGCGTCAGGTGCATTCTTAATCGGTTATGGCGTATTTAGAAGTATCGTTGAGTTCTTCCGTGAGCCAGATGCGCATCTAGGTTTGTATTTCTCATTTATTTCAAAGGGACAAATTTTAAGTATTCCAATGATAGTCGCAGGTATGTTAATTATTTATTTAGGTTATTTAGCCCAACAAAAGTCGGCAATTAGCCAAACTAACTCAGCTAAAGCGGATTCAAAAAAAATAAAGGGGAATAGCTAATGCGTGCTTATTTAGATTTATGTCAACGAATTATCGACGAAGGTACTTGGATTGAAAATGAACGTACAGGTAAACGTTGTTTAACCGTGATTAATGCCGACTTACAATACAATGTTGGTGCTAATGAGTTTCCATTGATAACCACGCGTAAAAGTTTTTTTAAATCGGCAATTGCTGAATTTATTGGTTATATCCGTGGTTACGATAATGCTGCTGACTTTCGTAAATTAGGCACTAAAACCTGGGATGCCAATGCTAACTTAAATGATGATTGGCTCAATAACTCTTACCGTAAAGGTGAAGACGATATGGGGCGTGTTTATGGTATTCAAGGGCGTAGTTGGGCAAAGCCAGATGGTGGTTCAATAGATCAACTTAAAAAAATTGTTGATAACTTGACTAATGGTATTGATGATCGCGCAGAAATTTTAACTTTTTATAATCCTGGTGAATTTCACATGGGCTGCTTACGTCCTTGTATGCACACCCACAATTTTTCTTTAGTGGGCGACACCTTGCATTTAACGAGTTTTCAGCGTTCATGTGACGTTCCATTAGGGCTTAACTTTAACCAAGTGCAAGTATTTACCTTTTTAGCGTTAATGGCACAAATAACGGGTAAAAAAGCAGGTATGGCATACCACAAAATAGTAAACGCCCATATTTATGAAGATCAGTTACCATTAATGCGAGACGTGCAACTTAAACGTGAGCCGCTAGCGCTACCAAAATTGATTATTAACCCTGATATAAAGTCTCTAGAAGATCTTGAAACTTGGGTGACTATGGATGATTTTAAAGTTGAAGGTTATGAATGTCATGAAGCAATTAAATATCCATTTGCTGTGTAAAATCAAAAATTAATAACAATTATCTATAATTGTTAAATTAACTGCTATTATAAAAGGGCTGCAATCAAATGTAGCCCTTTTTTAATGCTTTAACAGCTGACTTTACTTATAGTGATTAATATAATGCTATTGCGTATTACTATGGCATCATATTGCTTATAGCAGTTAGCAAAGCTAAACTAACCTGAAATCGGGATAAGCAAAATGCTACAACAGCTCTAATTATGCGTATTTCTGCGTTGTGAAAACTCCCAATAACCAGTTATTGGCTTCGTTTTCTCGCCTTGAACTACGAATAATTAAAACTATTGTAGAAGTTTAATGGTAACTAATTGTTATTGTTAGGTTATACATATTCATTATCCCGATTTCAGGTTAAACTAATTACTGAGAATATTTTATATTAAAAACGTCGTCAGAATGATAAATAAAAACAAAGCACATTATCTAATAGTTATGATACTTTTCATGGCCTTGTATTCTCACAACTCCTACTCCACTTCTATCGTTAAACTACAACTGCAACAACTCTCTGAAAATAAAGCTGCGCATAGTGTCGAAGTAATTCGTCGAGCGCTTGAAATTACTGAGCCTGAATTTGGTGATTTTAAATTAGAAATACTAAAAATAACCATGAGCGGTAGTCGTATGTCGCAACGACTACTTGAAGGGAAAACAGTTAATACCGTCTTTTTACCTGCAAATAAAGAATGGGATGAAAAGGCGCTTGTTATACGCGTACCTGTTCGATTAGGGCTATTAAATTATCGACTATTATTGATAAATAAAACTGATATTGAAAAATTTTCACAAGTCAATACGTTAGACGATTTAAACCTATTGCAAGCAGGATTAACTACCGATTGGCAAACAACTAAAATATACAAGTTACAAAACCTTTCTTATGTAGATACAGGGCATTTTGAAGGGATTTTTTTGATGCTAAATAAACATCGTTTTGATTATTTACCACGAGGTATTTACGAAGTGTATGATGAATTAGAAGCGCGTAAAGATCAGTTAACAGATATTGTGGTAGAGCCAACACTCGCATTAAATATTCCTATGTATACCTATATTTATGTCTCGCCTAAAACCCCAGAAATAGCCAAACGATTAGAGAGCGGGTTAAGAAAAATTTTAGCGAATGGTGATTTAAAAAAATTGTTGTATAAATATTACGCTGCAGATATTGAACGCGCTAATTTAAAATCAAGAAAGATTATTAAAATAGAAAATCCATATTATAGCCAAGAAGAACAGCAACTTGCGCAAGATTTATTTTCAAATTCTTTAACTCTTAATTGATATATTTGATCTGAATTCGGATAATGAATATGTATAACCAAATAATATCAATTAGTTGCCTTTACACTTCTGCAATAGTTTTAATTGTTTTTCTTCAAGGCGAGAAAACGCAGCTAATATAAGTGACTACGCATAATTAGAGCTGTTGTAGCATTTTGCTAACCCCGAATTCAGATTGTTTAACGCATAAAAATCTTCAGCAGTAATTTTTGTACAAAGCGATCATAAGGCGGATGAATGAATCTTCCGGGGTTTATTTTACCTTGTGTTAGTACCGTTTTCGCTTTTGAAAAAGTAAAGAAGCCTTCTTTACCATGATAGTGCCCCATTCCTGAATCACCAATACCGCCAAAAGGCGCATCATCTGCAGCAACATGCATAACAGTATCATTAATACAAACCCCGCCAGAGTGTGTTTTATCAAGAATCAATTGTTGCGTAGTTTTATCAAAACTCATGATGTATAACGCTAATGGGCGAGGACGGTCATTGATGTAATTTATAACATCATCAAGATCTTTGTACGGTAATATAGGTAGTAAGGGCCCAAAAATCTCTTCTTGCATTAATTGCATATCATCATTTACCTGAGTAATTAACTGGGTAGCAAGCTGTCTTGAAGTACGGTCTATTTTTTCGCCATTGGCGGCAATTACTTTCGCACCTTTAGCTATGGCATCATCAAGCCAAGTAAGTAAGCGCTGATGCTGCGCCTCATTAATTATATTGGCGTAGTCACAGTTTTCTTGTTTAGGGTACATTGCTTGAAATTGTTGTTGATAAGCGCTAATAAACTCATCAACCTGTGCTTCTGGGCAAAAAACATAATCAGGTGCAACGCATATTTGTCCTGCATTTAAACATTTACCAAAGATTAATCGCTCAACGGCGGTTTCAATAGCTATATCATTAGCAATAATTACGGGGGATTTACCACCTAACTCTAAAGTGACAGGAGTTAGATTATCAGCAGCAGCACGCATAACGTGTTTGCCAATATTAGTTGAACCGGTAAACAACAAATGATTAAAAGGCAGCGCCGAGAAAAAAGCCGCCACATCGGCTTTACCTTCAATTACAGCGACAGTTTTGCTGTCAAAAATACTTGCGAGCATAGTGCTAAGTACTAAGTTTGTTGCAGGCGTAAATTCAGACAGTTTAATCATAGCGCGATTACCCGCAGCCAAAGCGGTAATTAAAGGGCCGATTGATAACATAACTGGAAAGTTCCATGGCACCATAATACCTATTACCCCAAGTGGTTGGTAATGCACGGTAACCTTTGCTGGCGATAACAATAGCCCCGAATGGCGGCGTTGTGGTTTTGTCCATTTTTTAAGATTTTTAATAGTGTATTTTATGTTCATAATACAAGGTAAAATATCTGCAATTAGGCTGTCTTGTTCGGCACGTTGCCCATAATCAGTATTAAGCGCTGATACTAAAGCATCTTGATGCGATAATAAGGCACCTTTCAAGGCGATTAATTGTGTTTTTCTATAATCAATTGAAGGCGCTGGTGATAGTTTATAAGCCAACTGCTGTTTGGCTAAAATAGCAGTTAGAGATTGCTTATTATGAGTCATACTTATTTCACCTTTTTGTGATATCAACTAATTTGAAGGCGGTTGTTTATTTTAAAAATATGAACAACACCAGTTCAACGCTTGTGTTAAGTCTTATGTTAATAGTTATGTTAAGAGTTATTTATGTGAAGGCCTAGGTTGATAATTAATTTGAGCAACTAAATCTTTGAGCATTACCGCGGTTGCGCCCCAAATATTGTAATGCTTGTAAGGAAAAAAGTGCACCTTATGTTGAAAGCCATTAAGTGTTGAATTGACAACCCTATGGTTACTTGACATTAAAAAATGCTGTAATGGCACATGAAATATTTCCGCTACTTCGCCTGTATCCATTACATAGTTTTGTTTAAGTTTAACAATACCAACCACAGGCGTTATATTAAAACCACTAAGGGTTTCATAGGGTGGAAGCTGACCAACAATGGTTATATTTTGTTGGTGTAAACCTATTTCTTCAAAGGCCTCTCTTAATGCTGTATCGACTAAAGACGCGTCATATTGTTCGACTTTACCACCAGGAAAACTCACTTGTGAAGCGTGATGTTTTAAATGACTGGCTCGTATTGTTAATAACACCTGTAATTCTTCACCTTCTGAAGGCTCGATTAATGCAATAAGTACTGCTGCAGCGTGAAGTGGTTTGGGATGTTGATAATGATGTTCAGACTCGACTCGTTGTAACAAATTAAAGCGTAATAAAAATTCATTTTTGGTCATTGTTTTTTGTACCTGTTCCATTAAGTAGTGGTTTATTTTATACGCAGGAAAAATGGCCAAAAACAAGGCCTTTATTTCAATATTCCTTGTACTAATTATAAAACTACAACTTAACAGGCTATGGCTGAGTTGGTATAACCTAAGGTTTATTAAGCGTTGATAAAACAGGTAATATACAATTAACCTTATCAAACGTTTCTTGGTATTCACTTTTTGCTGTTGAATCGGCTACTAATCCCCCCCCAGCCCAACAATGAATTTCACCACGAGAGTCAGTATTTTGTTGGCAAATAAGGGTACGAATAGTAATACTGGTATCCATATTGCCACAATTTGATAAATAACCAATAGAGCCACAATAAACGCTACGACGATTAGGCTCTAACTCTTCAATAATTTCCATCGCTCTAATTTTGGGAGCACCAGTAATAGAGCCTCCAGGAAACGCACCGCGGAGTAGGTCGGTGGCATGTTTATCGGTTGATAATATGCCCTCAACGGTACTAACTAAATGATGCACAGCAGGAAAACTCTCAATAGCAAATAATGACGGTACTTTTACCGAGCCTGCTTGGCAGCTTCTACTGATATCGTTACGAAGCAAGTCTACAATCATTAGGTTTTCGGCATTATCTTTAGGGGAGTTTTTTAAAATTTCAGCATTTAGAGCATCTTGAATTGGATCTTTGCTACGGGGCATGGTGCCTTTAATAGGTTTACTTTCTACTTTACCGTTTGATAATTGTAAAAAACGCTCAGGCGAGACACTTAAAATTGCGGCGTTTTCTAAACGGATAAACGCAGAAAATGGTGCTTTATTAGCTTCCCTCAACGCTAAATAGGCTTCAAATTCATCCCCTTGATAATTGCTACTAAAACGTTGAGCAAGGTTAATTTGATAACAATCACCTGATAATAAATACGCTTGAACTTGGTTAAATTTTTCAATGTAATTGGCTTTGTCCATATTGGCTTGCCAAATATCGGTTAATTGAAAACTATGTTTGGTTTTATCATTTAATAAAAGACTTTGCGCTAGCTCTTCATAAATAAAAGTTTCAAGACTGCTGCGTTTATTATTTTCACAAACCAAATAAAAACTTTGGCTACTTTTATCAAAGATAATTGCCTTATCGTATAAGCCCATAGCCATATCAGGTAAATTAATATCTTGTTTCGCTACACAGGGTAAGGTTTCAAATCGACGACCTAAATCATAAGATAAATACCCTAATGCGCCACCTAAAAATGGTAAGTATTCATGTGTAGGAATAGCAGTATTAAATAATTGTTCTTGCAGATTTTTTAGTGCTTTTAGTGGGTCATCAGTAGTCGTTTTTTTAACCTTGCTTTGTTTTTCTTTTTGATCAAAGAAACAGATTTCTGAGGTGGTATTATTAGTCGTTATCGTGGCAATAGGCTGCCAAACAATAATATCAAAGCGACTATCGACATGCTCACTTTCACAAGAGTCTAACCACATTGCCCAGGGTTGCTGCGCAAATAAACTAAACAACATTTTACTCGTAACATTAACTTTATTATTGAGCTTGTTAATATCATTAAAAAATATTCTTTTAGCTGAAATACGGGCTGGTTTTTGAGTATAACTGTGGTTATTGTCGGTCGAATTGCACAAATTTTTGCATTCTCTCATTATTCGCTAGTTAAATAGTCATTATAAACCATTTGCGGTGGCAGCACTTTCATTAGCGAGTTATTATATATGTAGATTTATTATATCTTTCAACAACCTTGTATTAAAGAGTATTAACGCAGTTTTAAGCGATTTCATCCTATATACAGGTAACGCTAATAGAGAGCACTATGGCCATTATTAAACAACAAGACGTAATCGATAGTATTGAAGACGCATTACAATATATTTCTTATTATCACCCACTTGATTTTATTCAAGCGTTAGAAAAAGCTTATAACAAAGAAGAGTCAACAGCGGCGAAAGATGCGATAGCACAAATTTTAATTAACTCGCGCATGTCAGCTCAGGGCAAACGCCCAATTTGTCAAGATACTGGTATTGTTACTTGTTTCGTTAAAGTAGGTATGGAAGTTCAGTGGGATAAAACTGACATGACCGTACAACAAATGGTTGATGAAGGTACGCGTCGTGCTTACTTAAATCCAGATAATCCATTACGTGCCTCTATTGTTAAAGATCCTGCGGGCAAACGTATTAATACCAAAGATAATACACCAGCTGTTGTACATATTGATATGGTGCCAGGTGCCGGTCTTGAAATTATGATCGCAGCTAAAGGCGGCGGTAGTGAAAACAAAACTAAAATGGTGATGTTAAACCCATCAGACTCTATTGCTGATTGGGTTGTTAAAACCTTACCAACAATGGGCGCGGGTTGGTGTCCACCAGGAATGTTAGGCATAGGTGTTGGCGGTACAGCTGAAAAAGCAGGCGTACTTGCTAAAGAAAGCTTAATGGATCCGGTAAATATTCAAGAGTTAATTGAACGTGGTCCACAAAATGCTGAAGAAGAATTACGCTTAGAAATTTTTGAGCGTGTTAACAAGTTAGGTATTGGTGCACAAGGTCTTGGCGGTTTAACTACTGTGGTTGATGTTAAAATTAATTCAGTACCAACTCATGCTGCATCTAAACCTGTAGTGATGATCCCAAATTGTGCGGCAACGCGTCATGTGCATTTCCATCTTGATGGCTCAGGTCCAGCTGATTTAACGCCACCTAAACTTGAAGAATGGCCAGAAATTACTTGGGAAGTTGGCGAAAATGTTCGTCGCGTAAATGTTGATGGTTTAACCAAAGCTGATATTAGCGAGTGGAAAACTGGCGAAACGGTATTACTTAGCGGTACTATTTTAACGGGTCGTGATGCAGCGCATAAACGTATTCAAGAAATGCTAGCTAAGGGTGAAGAATTACCTGTAGATTTCACTAACAAGTTTATTTACTACGTAGGCCCAGTTGACGCTATTGGTAATGAAGCGGTAGGTCCTGCTGGCCCTACAACAGCAACTCGTATGGATAAGTTCAACGAAATGATGTTATCGCAAACAGGTCTTTTAGGCTCAATTGGTAAAGCAGAGCGCGGCGCAGCAACATGTGAAAGCATTAAAAACCATAAGTCAGTGTATTTAATGGCTGTTGGTGGCGCAGCTTACCTTGTGTCTAAAGCAATCAAAAAAGCGAAAGTGGTTGCCTTTGAAGACATGGGAATGGAAGCTATCTACGAATTTGAAGTAGAAGATATGCCAGTAACTGTTGCGGTAGATAGCACAGGTGAATCAGCGCATGTAACAGGTCCAGAAATCTGGAAAGTTAAAATTCAAGAAGCAGAAGGTAAAGCCTAGTTTTAACTTCAACCTTTATTTTGAATTACAAAAGGCGCTTTAAGCGCCTTTTTTGTTGCGGGAGCTATTATACCAATCCAACTCATTAAGTGATCATTTATACTGGTTAAAATATATCAGCTAAATTAATAGAGTTAATTTTACGGCTGTTTATCAATGCATTTCATGCCGTCTGGTATTGTGTACCAACTTAATTTTTTACTTACCCAAACATGCGCACTTGGCTCAAATAAGTTTGCGACTTCAGGTGCAATAGGTTTTAACTTTAATTTTATCGTGCTCATATCTGCAGGATTATAATGGTAAATTCTTGTGCCGCAATTAGGGCAAAACTTAGCTATATTTTCATTGCCGCTATCTGCACTTCGGCTCCACTCTTTCATTTCGCCAGAAAATTTAATAGCTGAAGTGTCAATTACAGCGGTTACACTAAAAGGACTGCCTGCAAGTTTCTGACATTCTGTACAATGACAAGCTAAAACCATTTTAGGCTTTTCAAATAATTGATAAGTTAATTGTCCGCATTGACAAGCACCTGATATTGGAAATTTTACATTGGGGTTATGCATGGTTTCTTCCTAAATTAATTTTTTGTCGTTTTTTGTTGATTGATAAGTACAGAAATAGTCGGTGTACAGTTTAGGTAATTATTGGATTTAAGTCTCATAAGTTAACATATCTTGATTATCTGAAAAATCAAAGCGTTATTATGGCTATTGCTGACAGTCAAATAAGCCTATAATCCTCAGTTAATAATTTACGATTTAGTCTCTCTTAAGCAAATCATCTAGCTAATTGTCTAGTTAAGTTAATTGCTTAAATTAATCGAGAAAGCCCCTGTTAAAGGTTATAAATATGAAAAGTAACGAAGTAATACCACAATCAATACCTAATAATAAATGGCAAAGTCCCTTTGTTTTTTTGGCGGTAGCAAGCGTGGTAATGGCTATTACCTTCGCCGCATGGATGGCAATGCTCAATAATTTTGTTATTGAAAGAGCAGCCTTTAGTGGTGCTGAAATAGGTATGTTACATTCATTGCGAGAAATTCCCGGTTTTCTAGCATTCACCGCAGTTTTTGTTTTACTTGTATTTACCGAGCAAGTTTTTGCGCTTGTATCCTTGTGTTTATTATCTATTGGCGTAGCTCTTACGGGAATATTTCCGAGTATTTATGGGCTTTATGCGACTACGGTATTAATGTCGATAGGCTTTCATTACTACGAAACAATCAATACCTCGTTAAGTTTACAATGGTTTAAAAAAGATGAAGCGGCTGAGAAACTTGGTAAATTAATGTCGATAAAATCAGCAGCCTCATTGAGTTGTTATGCGTTAATCTGGCTAGGTTTTAGTGTACTATCTGCTAGTTATCAAGTGATGTATTTGTTTTTTGGTATCAGTGGTTTATTACTGACGTTATGGCTCGCATTCTCTATGCCTAAGTTTCCGATGGAACACGTGCAACATAAAAAATTGATATTAAGAAAACGTTACAGCTTGTTTTATTTTCTAACTTTTTTATCGGGTGCACGCCGGCAGATATTTGTTGTTTTTGCAGGTTTTTTGATGGTCGAAAAGTTTGGCTACAGTGTGCAACAAGTGACTT
This sequence comes from Colwellia echini, assembly GCF_002843355.2. Lineage (GTDB taxonomy): Bacteria > Pseudomonadota > Gammaproteobacteria > Enterobacterales > Alteromonadaceae > Colwellia > Colwellia echini. The sequence continues at coordinate 12,604 of NZ_PJAI02000004.1, read as the reverse complement.
TTTTATACATGATTAACCATGTGATTAACTTCTTTTTAGCGCCTAAAATTGGTAAGTGGATTGCAAAAGTAGGGGAGCGTAGAGCATTAACCGTTGAATATACTGGTTTGATTATTGTTTTTGTTGGTTATGCGTTAGTTGAGTCGGCAGATGTTGCTGCAGCACTTTATATTATAGATCACTTGTTTTTTGCGATGGCTATTGCGTTGAAAACTTATTTTCAAAAAATAGCTGATCCGAAAGACATCGCTTCAAGTGCCGGGGTGAGTTTCAGTATTAATCATATTGCGGCTGTCGTTATTCCAGCTGCTTTTGGTTTAATCTGGCTTTATGATGCATCATTAGTTTTTTATGCGGGCGCTGGCTTTGCGATAGTGTCATTGTTAGCAAGTCAATTTATCAATACAAGGTCTTCCTTTATACCTACTAATATATCAGAAGTTTCTGGCTCTGATCTTGGTTTGGAGAAAGATTCACAATTAAGCCAAGTTAAAGGGCAAGGTTAATTATGACGTTCGCCTATGCCAATATGCCATTAGATCGCTGCACTAATCAACGTAACAATAAACGTTGGTTAGCTGCTGAGTTTAATCATGATAATACTGTTTTTTGTGTCATTAATGACGGAATGTGTCTTGTTGATAATAGTAAAGTAATTAGCCCTATTTACCTTAATAAAGCACAACTGCCTACTGTTAATATTGCTAGTTGTATCTACCTAGGTAAAACTAGCGTAAGTGGAGATAAGTCGCAATCAAGCTCTATTTTTGCCATCGATTTTAAAAAGTTACGCTTCTCTACTCAGGAAGAGTTAACCGAGCTAGGTCAATGGCAAAAATTAAGAGGCATAACACCTAACTTAACGGCGATTGATGCCTCAATTTTAGCTTTAGCAAAAGGTTTAGTGTATTGGCATACCAGCCATCAGTTTTGTGGACTGTGTGGTAACACTAGTCTCGCAGTCGAGGCAGGACACGCAAGACGATGTACAGATTGTCGTAATATGACTTTTCCACGTACCGATCCTGCGGTGATCATGTTAGTTGAAAAAATGTTTGATGATGGTATAGCGCGCTGTTTATTAGGTAGACAAGCAAGTTGGGATAAAGGTGTGTATTCCATCCTCGCAGGTTTCGTTGATCCAGGTGAAACTTTTGAACAAGCAGTGGTCAGAGAAGTTGTTGAAGAAACCGCAGTTATTGCACAAAACCCACAATATATTGCCTCGCAGCCGTGGCCATTTCCAGCGTCTATCATGATTGGATTTACCGCAGAAGCAATCAGCGATGTTATTGATGTCAGTCAAGATGCCTTAGAAAATGCACAATGGTTTAGTCGTGAACAGTTAAATAGTTTTGGTGTAAAAGGTGACGGACTTGAGTCAGGTAAAGACTCGGCTAATAAATTACTTTATAAAATGAGTAGTAGTGATTCTATTTCAGCGTATTTAATAAACGCATGGAAGAATAAGGAAATAGGCAAGTATTAAAGTATTGATAGAAAGTCATCAAATTTAAGTAGTTACTAAGCAATTGATATAATGAATTAACTCTATTTCATGAGCCCGATCTCAGGTTAGTTAATGAAAGTACTAGCTGCAATAAGTGAGTTATGCTTTAATAAGTACTGTAATAAAAAACAGTACTTTTATGCGCTTACATTACTAAGTGAATTACTAGGTGAATTGCTAGATAGATTGCTTGGTAAGTTACCATTGAGTAAACATTACTAACTTTAACTACTTGAGAATAATGAATGAATTTCCTCACTGATTTAAGCCCTGATCAACAATATCTCTTAGCGTTAACCCTAGCGGCAATACTCTTGGGCACTTTGTTATGGGTAATCTTTCGTATTGCTAGCATGAACAAAAGTCTATTGGCGCAAAACCAAGAATTAGCGCAATCAGTTACCACTTCATTGGCGCAGCAATTTTCTGAACAATCAAAGCATTTGCAAGAAACAATTCAACAGCAATTACAACAGCAACTGGGCCAAGCACACGACAAACAACAGTTGTTGTTATCAAACACCATTGACCAACAAATGGCCGATTTGCGCATTAAATTGATGAGACAAGTAAATGAGTTACAAACTCAATTGACCAATCAACAAAGCCAGTCGCTTGATCAAGTGATTAATCATTTAAATAATGCAGGGCAAGCAAACCGTGAAGAATTGGCGAAAACCTTAGCGCAAACTAGCGATCAAATGAGTAAACGTATTGACGGTTTAACAACAGCTACCGATAAACGCTTGCAAGAAATCAGTGGTCAGGTAGAAAAACGTCTAGCCGAAGGGTTTGAAAAAACGACTAAAACCTTCAGTGATATTTTACAACGCTTAGCACTGATTGATGATGCGCAAAAGAAAATTACCGAGTTATCGACCAACGTGGTGAGTTTACAAGAAGTACTAAACGACAAACGTTCGCGTGGCGCTTTTGGTGAAGTACAACTAAACAGTCTGATTAGAAACGTATTACCAGAGCAAAGCTTTAAACTTCAACATACCTTATCTAACGGAAAAATAGCCGACTGTGTACTCTTCTTACCTAAACCTACTGGTAATGTGGTGGTGGATTCAAAGTTTCCATTAGAGAGTTATCGTAAAATGGTTGATCTTGAAGCACATGAAACAGATCGTACTATTGCGATGCGTCAGTTTAAACTGGATATCAAAAAACACATTAATGATATTAGTGATAAATACCTTATTGACAACGAAACTGCCGATGGCGCTATTATGTTTATTCCTGCCGAAGCTATTTTTGCTGAAATTCACGGACATCAAAGTGACTTGGTAGAGTACGCTAATAAAAAGCGGGTATGGCTAACATCGCCAACTACGTTGATGGCAATATTAACCACCGCGCGCTCAGTACTTAAAGATGAAGCAACGCGTCAACAAATTCATATTATTCAAGCGCACTTGTCTGATTTAGGAAAAGATTTTAACCGCTTTAAAGGGCGCTTTGCTAACCTTGCCAAACATATTGATCAAGCGGCTATGGATGTTAAACAAATTCATACCTCAGCGGACAAAATATCTACACGCTTTGAGAAAATAGAGCAGGTAGAGTTAGTTAATGAAGAAGTTGAGTTATTAGAAAAATAAACCGATTTTTATTACGTTATTTTCTGTTTAATAGGCACTTTGCTTCAGATATATCCCCCAACTAAAAAGCAATATTAACAAAAACAATCATGAGTAATACTGGGCAAATAAAGCGTAAATAAAAACCTAATAGTTTTAAAGTTCGTTTTTTATTTAGCTCTGCTAGGTTGGTTAACTTATTACCGCGTTGCCATAACCAGCCGACAACAATGAAATAAAACAACGACATTAATGGTTGTAAAATGGTGGTGAGTAATTGAATCACCAGCTCAAATAAAGGCTCAAAAAAGATAATAACTAACATGCTGGCGATAAAAACTATGCCTGATGTTAAGCAGGTGGCTTGTTTTCGGCTCAATCTTTTATCTTCAATAAGATAAGCTACTGGTACTTCCGTAGTTGAAATAGTGGAGGTTAATGCGGCTATTGATAACAACATAAAAAAGATAAATGAGACGACTAGCCCTATTGTCCCCATGGCACTAAATAGAGTAGGTAAAATACTAAATATTAGTTGTCCACCGCCCACTAAATTGCCATCAGAGAAAACCGTTTGACCATTATGTTGAGCTACAAACAGCGCAGGAATAATTAATAAGCCAGCAATAAAAGCAATAAAAGTATCCAGTGCAGTAATTGATAACACTAACTTACCAACGCCTTTACCTTTTGGGATATAAGAGCCATACGCCATCATAGCGCCAACGCCAATGGCAAGAGAGAAAAACGCTTGTCCCATTGCCGATATTATTAAACTTGGTTTTGTTATTTGACTAAAATCTGGAATTAAATAAAGCGCTAAACCCTCTTGTGCGCCATCTTGTTGTAGCATGTAAATAATTAAACCGAGCATCATTACCAACAGTAAAGGCATTAACCGTGCAGACCAGCGCTCTATGCCGCTATGCACGCCTTGAAAAACAATACCAGCGCTTAGTATGATAAAAATAGGCGTAAAGAGTAAATTACGTAAGGTGCTTGAGTTTGATAACCAAACAGATATTTGTTGTAAACCGATGATCTCAAATATTGCCGCTAACGCATGAGCAAGCATCCAACCCGCTACTATGGTGTAAAAGCTAAGCATCATTACAGCGCCGATGATACCAATAATACCAGCACAGTGACCAAGTTTACTGAACCTTTCGCCACAAGCTTTTGCTAACGCCGAAACAGGATTCGTTTGTGCCTGATTACCAATATAAACCTCAGCATAAAGTGCTGGTAGGGCAAGTAATACAGTAACAATTAAGTAAACTACTAAAAATGCACCGCCACCATTATTAGCCGCTTGGGTTGGAAATCCCCAAATATTACCTAAACCAATTGCTGCACCTGCTGCAGCCAGTACAAATCCAAGGCGAGAATGAAAAGAGTCACGTGATGAAGTGCTAGACATAGAAAATAACTGTTTGATAAAATTAATTATTTAAAGCTTAGCTATTTAAGCGCTGAAGTGAAAGGCTTTATCTTTATTTGATGTGTTATTATTCAAGCGCTTTTATCTGAAATTTAATTTTTAAATACTAAATAAGTAATAAATAAGCAATCAGATAAACATTATAAGTAAACAGACAATAAGTAGAGTACTATGTTAAAACATGAAATTATTCCGGTAACACCTTTCGAGCAAAACTGTACCTTGTTTTGGTGTACCGAGACTAAGCAGGCTGCGGTAGTAGATCCCGGTGGTGATATTGAAAAAATTAAAGCCGCTATTGCTCGTAATGGAGTAACGTTAGAAAAAATATTGATCACTCATGCTCATCTTGACCATGCGGGCGCCACTGATGCTTTAGCTAAGCACTTTGATGTGATCATAGAGGGACCACATAAAGAAGATCAGTTTTGGATTGATGGATTTGATAACCAAAAACAGATGTTTGGTGCAGCATTTTCATACGCAACCAAGTTTACGCCAACACGATTTTTAAAGCAGGGCGATACTGTTAGCTTTGGTAACATTGTGATGGAAGTGTATTTTTGCCCAGGGCATACACCAGGGCATGTGGTGTTTTTCCATCGCGAATCAAAAATAGCACAAGTGGGCGATGTGATATTTAGTGGTTCAATTGGCCGTACTGATTTTCCACGAGGCGATCACGGCACGTTAATTCGCTCTATTCGTGAAAACCTATTTCCGTTAGGTGATGATGTGTGTTTTATTCCTGGACATGGGCCAATGAGTACGTTTGGTCAAGAGCGCCGAACAAACCCGCATGTAAGTGATCGAGCTGTGGGCATAAGCTAATTAGCTTTTTGCTAACGGTGTATTTGACAGATCCTGCGTGTATTTAGCTTCGCGCTCTAACGCTTCCAAGTCTTTAATTATAAGCTGATTACGTTTTTTATCGATAATATCAGCTTGTTTCCACAACTGTAATTGTTTATTCACTACTTGTCTTACCGAGCCTGTCATTCTTGCTAAAGTTTCATCGGTCAAACCATTAATCAAATGATGGTGATGTGCTTCTTCTTCACGGCCTGTATAAAATTTAATTTTATTAATGTGTTCTAAAATAATACGACCTAAACGCGTGGTTACATCATGTAAGGCGAGGTTACTGACTTGCTGCTCTTTTTCGCGCATTTTTTTCGCTAAATAAGGCATAAACTGTTTATTAAATGCAGGGTAGGTCCAAAGCCATTGACGCATAGTTTCCAGTTTTACTGATAACAATTTTACAGTGTTAAGTGGCGAGATAATAATATCGTGTGGTTGGTCGTCAAGCAGCACCATTAAATCTAAACAATCACCAGCATATAGCATATCTAAGGTGGCTTCTTTACCTGTATCAGCATTACTTTGTTTAATTTCTAATTGCCCAGACATAACCACAAAGAAGCGTTTTGTTAATATGTTGGAATTAATGTAATCGTCTTTTTGCCATTCATGAAGCTGAAATTCTTGCTGAAAATCTTCAATTAATTTCTCAGGTAAACCGGCAAAAATAGTTGCTTGTTTAACGAGTACAGGATTAGCACGTTGTGGTAAGCCGATAGTGTTGTCCATAGTAAAAATAATACCTAAAAACTGAATACGAGTTAAATAACCGGAAGTTGATGTAATGACAACGGGTAAACTTTATTCTACATAGTTGTCATTATTTAGCAAAAACATCATGCTGGTTTTTATTTTTCCATCATCTCATTAAATATAATCAAATAACATAATGATTTTAAATGAAAATTTAATTTTTTGAAATTAAATAGCGCAAACTGTCATATATGTGACAGAAGCATTATCGCAGTCTACGTATTATAGCCCCACTAACCAAACATCAAGTGACAAACCAACAAGGTTATTTAGTTAACCCGTTAGTAACTCACAATGTTTAAAGGTTGTTTATACGGTCAAACTGCAAACAGGTAAGTACCATGAGCATCAGACCTTTATTACATTTTTAATTTAATAGGTGATTATTATGACAAACACTACATCAAAAGTTATTGGTATTGATTTAGGTACAACAAATTCATGTGTAGCGGTTATGGAAGGTGGCGTTGCTAAAATTATAGAAAACGCTGAAGGTAGCCGCACCACACCGTCAATTGTTGCCTATGCAGATAACGAAACTCTAGCGGGTCAACCTGCAAAAAGACAATCGGTAACTAACTCTAAAAACACATTATTTGCTATCAAGCGATTAATTGGTCGTAAATTTAGCGATAAAGAAGTACAAAAAGATATTAAATTAGCGCCTTACAAAATTGTAAAGGCAGACAATGGCGATGCGTGGGTTGAAGTTAATGGTAAAGCATTATCACCACAAGAAGTATCAGCACAAGTTTTACGTAAACTCAAAAAAGATGCGGAAGCTTATTTAGGTGAAACAGTAACTGAAGCGGTAATTACGGTTCCTGCTTACTTTAACGATTCACAACGTCAAGCTACCAAAGATGCAGGTAAAATTGCAGGCCTTAATGTTAAGCGTATTATTAACGAGCCAACAGCAGCAGCACTCGCTTATGGCGTAGATAAAAATAGTAAAGCCGATCAAAATGTTGTGGTTTACGATTTAGGTGGTGGTACTTTTGATATCTCAATAATTGAAATATCGAATGTTGATGGTGAAAAACAATTTGAAGTATTAGCAACCAACGGTGATACCTTTTTAGGTGGTGAAGATTTTGATTTACGCTTAATTAATTACCTTGTTGATGAATTCAAAAAAGACACAGGCATTGATATTAACAATGATCCTCTAGCTTTACAGCGTATTAAAGAAGCGGCTGAAAAAGCTAAAATCGAGTTATCATCAACGCAGCAAACTGAGGTGAACTTACCTTATGTTACTGCGGATGCAAGTGGTCCTAAACATTTGAACGTAAAAGTGACCCGTGCAAAATTAGAATCTCTAGTTGAAGATTTAATTAAATCGACTATTGCACCGTGTGAGCAAGCGTTAAAAGATGCGGGCTTAACTAAAGGCGAAATTAACGAAGTTATTTTGGTAGGTGGTCAAACACGTATGCCAAAAGTGCAAGAAGCAGTTAATGCATTCTTTGGTAAAGAGGCTCGTAAAGATGTTAACCCTGATGAAGCGGTGGCAATAGGCGCGGCAATTCAAGCGGGAGTGTTATCAGGTACAGTAAATGATGTGTTATTACTTGATGTAACACCACTATCGTTAGGTATTGAAACCTTAGGTGGTGTAATGACTAAACTCATTGATAAAAACACTACCATACCAACCCGTGCGTCAGAAGTTTTTTCAACGGCGGAAGACAATCAAGCGGCGGTAACTATACATGTGTTACAAGGTCAGCGAGAAATGGCGACCGATAACAAATCGTTAGGGCAATTTAATCTAACTGATATTAACCCCGGTCCTCGCGGTTCGGTGAAAGTGGAGGTTACCTTTGATATTGATGCCGATGGCATATTAAATGTTTCAGCGAAAGACCAAGCAACGGGTAAAGAGCAAAGCATTAAAATAACATCTTCAAGTGGTTTAACCGAAGATGAAATAAACCGTATGCTTAAAGATGCTGAAGCTCATGCGAGTGAAGATAAAGCAAAACGTGAGTTAGTTGAAGCAAGTAATAAAGCCGATCAATTAATTCATACGGTACAAACGTCTATGACAAGTTTGAGTGATGAACAGCAAACCGAGCTTAAAGGTTTAATTGAGCAACTGAAAATGGCGGTAAATGGGAACGATAAGTCAGCGATTGAAATGCGACAAAATGCATTGCAACAAGCTTACAGTAATATAACGCAAGCTGAGCAAGCAAAAGCAGAGCAATCACAAACTGATCAACGTCAACAGCAATCAGCGCAAGGTAATGGAGCAGAAAGTGCTAACGACGACATCATTGATGCAGAATTTGAAGACGTTAGTAACGGTTAATCAATAGGTTTAGTACTTAATTAATTAGCTAGTATGCTAGCTAATAAATTAAATAGCCGGTTAAGTGGTTATTTAACAGGGTTAGCTAAAAGCTGTTACTAATAGCGATCAACTAAATAAAACCCCTAATATTTAATATTAGGGGTTTTCTATTATTAAGAAGCTAGTTGAAGCAGTTAAGTTAAGTAACTGGAAAATATCATGTGGCCGTGCCAGCCAATGACATCTCGTATTGCCATTAAATGACTTGTAGTCTGACATTTATCAAATAATAATATTCTCCTCATTCAGCATCAACCAGTTCAGTACTTATTTTTAACTTATTGATATAATGCGCATAGTGACGTATTCTCAATGCCATTTAAAAGATCAGTTGGATTATTTTCTTTTGTAAATAGAAGGAATGCTAAAGCTGTCACATTTTTTGTTCCAAAAATCCGCCAACATCACCAAGCCGGTGAATGGCGTTATGAAAGGAATCCTATGTATCGAATTATGTTTTTACCCGTTATTTATTTATTGACGGCTTGTGGCTCTGAATCTGATAGTGAAGAGCAAACTAGAGATTTAAATGAAGCAATCTCTTTCTCTGAATTGATCGATAAACGTATGAAAGTAGACACCAGCATAGATGGTAAAACTATTTTGATTATTAGTGAGGTTAATGCTTATTTTAATCAAAATGATGGTTGTGCTAATGATATCCCTATTTGTACGCAAGAGGAGTATTCAACAGATATTTCAGAACCATCATATCAAAGTAATGGTGTAGGGGCTTGTAGTGGTTACGGTATTGAATTAATAAATACCTCATTTTCTGAAAAACTTGAGTTAAATTTAGTTGAGCACCCTGAATTTTACTCTCTTGTTGAAGAGTATAATGTTCCAGTAAACTTTTTTGCAAAAGTTGAATTTATTGAGCGCCAAGTTTGGTGTGGAGATCAAATGAATTATGGGATTAAATTGACACTTAAAGATGGTGAAGAGTCACATCTTCTTGAACAATTGAACTAACCCTTTCATAACCTTAAACGGAACATAAACAGTTGCCTATGTTTTGCTTAAATATAAAAGAAATATAAAAGACACTCACCCATAATGTGCTGATCTATAACTCCAATGTATAAGACTTTATTTGAAGTAAATTTTTAAAATCAAAAGGAAGTGATAAATAAAACACTATCTCTTCTATCTAATAAACATCCAAATACCAGCAGCGATCATAAATAGATTTTCTGTTAGAGAAATAAAGCCCAGAGGTACGTTACTGTCACCGCCTACGCACGCACATTTTAGTTCTCGTTTATCTATATAGACGGCTTTAATTACAGAAACGGCACCAACACCACCAATGAACAATGAAATAGGGGCAATGCTATACGCTGGTAACCCAGCAATCATTCCAATACCAACAAATGCTTCTAAAAATGGGTAAACATAAGCGTACCTAATTACTTTCATAGCTAATAAGTCATAAGTGATAAATGAATTCGTGAAGCTAAATAAGTCTTGAAGCTTTTGTATTGCCAATACTGCCATTGTTAAGGCAACAAACAGCTCTGCTGTTTGCATTGATATTAAGTCATTACTCGATGCAAAAATAAATGCCAAGCTAAGCAAAAATGTAACTGAAAAAATTGCGATGATAGGAGTGTAAGTTGTACCTTGTTGGACGGCTTGTGGTTTATTAAAGTAATCACGTAAATCGTCATAACCTCCAATACGTTTATCGTCAATAAAAGTTTGAGGTGTCGTCTCTATATTGTGTTGTTTTTTAAATTCATCTATTTGTTCCCGAGAAGTTAAAAGCTGATCATCAACTTTATATCCTTCTCGTTCTAATAGGTCTTTTGATTTTAAACCAAACGGACAAATATACTCATCTGTTGCCATTCGAAAAAGTTGAGCTGATTTACTCATGTTTGCCCCTTAAATGTTATTTATTTTGTATTTTATTCCTACTTGTAAGTAATTTTTACACTATTAAATTAAAAAAATAGTGTTTGTAGTATTTACAATAGATATTTAAGAAAGACATCAAAAAATATGCCATGAAGGTTAAAACTAAACGCTTAATTTAATTATGAGCTTCTAATTTTAATTAAATATGTAAGTTCAACAGTAAAATATGAGGAGAAATATAAGTGAGTGTTACTTTTATTTATTTTTAATATCATAAATTATTTAAAAACTTAGCTAAAAATAACAATTACCGTAGTTACGAGCGCTAAAAACTAAATGAAAATTATTGATACAATAGTCGATAAGGTATATTGTTTTGTTAAATATTAAGTGAGTGTCACTTTTATTTTTCTACAAGCTCGTTATGCTGACTTAGTTCGGAGTATAAATGAACCTATTGAGTCATTTCATTTTGATGGCAGATTATAATCACAGAATGAACATTCAATTTTCTAATGTTATAGATAATTTGAGTGAAGAAATTACCAACGAAGATTTAGGGGCATATTTTATCTCTATAATGGGAACTCTTAATCATATATTAGTTGGCGATATCATTTGGCTATCAAGGTTTTCTAAGCATTCAAATAATTATCTAGCTCTAAAAAGTATACTGGAACTACCTAAACCAAATGGATTAAACGATATGATTTTTCCAGAGTTTAGCTCATTCAAAATAGCACGTGAAAAAGTAGATTTATCATTATCTAATTGGCTCAAGTATGAAGTTGATACAATTGACTTCACTAAAAACTTAGAATATTCCAGTACAAAAGGTATTATCAGTACTCGTAATTTTGGTGAGTTACTTAGTCATTTATTTAATCACCAAACACATCATCGAGGTCAATTATCCACTTTGTTAAATCAACAAGGACTTGATGTGGGAGTTACAGACTTCTTAGTAGAGATCCCCGAAATATCAACAAAGCAGGAAAATTTACAAATAATATAAGTGATACTCATTTGTAATTGCTAAATTAAAACCTCTTTACTATGGTTGAATAATCATCATGGAAAGAGGTTTTTTTATCATGGCACTCGCACCTAAAAAAATTAGTTTATCTGATAATTTTATTACCAATGCACTTCTCGTTGTGTTCGCCGAGCATTTTTTGTACGTCGAAGATAAACACACATGGCTGAAGTTTTAAACTAGAATATGTAGTGTGTTTTATGTTTTCTCAAAGAAAAAAGTAGTCTACTTAATCTTTTGTAACATTAATAAACTGTAATGTTAGCTCAATAATCAGGCGAAGTATTCTATACTAATAAACCGATAACGATATTAAATTGATTTTAAAGGTTTTTTATGATTAAAATCACCCAAATATTGAGACTTAGTACGTTTGATAGCTAAAATTACAACCAAAGCCTTATTACTACTGCCCTCTGGTAGGTTCAAGTAATAAGAGCATTATACCCGTTCAACTCAAAGGTGTAGAGCTCAGCAGAAATTAGAATCCCTTTTGGCAAAGCATTGATTGTAGTGAATGAGTATTCACTTATTACAATCAATAAATTAGCATAAAGCGCGAGTAAACCAATCCTTATGGTCGGATTAGTAAATCATATCCAACGTTATATTTTGAAGGGGCAAGCTTTATTAAACAAATATGCTTTGCTTATGATCGCTCAGATTTCCTGAAACGAACGTTTTTAAGAGGGTTGGTATACATCCTAAATAAAATATTACGCTACTTTTATTGTCTGATTGAGCATGACAGAATGAAAGTGTTAACTAAATGAATTCAAAGGAAATACAATGAAAGTTGCTATATTATCTCGAAACAAAAATCTTTACTCTACACGCCGCTTAAAAGAAGCTGGCGAAGCAATGGGTCATGAAGTTGATATTATTGATACGCTGCACTGTTATATGGATATAACTAGTACACGTTCAAGTGTGCGTTACAAAGGTGAAGAATTACCTGAATATGATGCTATTATTCCGCGTATTGGCGCATCAGTAACCTTCTACGGTACAGCAGTAGCAAGACAGTTTGAAATGATGGGCACGTTTAATATTAATGAATCAGTGGCTATAAGCCGTTCACGCGACAAACTCCGCTCGTTACAATTATTGTCGCGTAAAGGCGTTGGCTTACCAAGAACAGGCTTTGCTAGCCGACCTGATAACATTAAAGATTTAATTAAAAACGTGGGCGGCG
>NZ_PJAI02000039.1 GCF_002843355.2 Colwellia echini | reverse complement strand
GCTTTTAAACCTTTTAATTCTCGCTGAGTGGGAAAGAACTTAATCAATTTGGTATTACACCTCTGCAATAATTTTAATTATTCGTAGTTCAAGGCGAGAAAACGAAGCCAATAACTGGTTATTGGGAGTTTTCACAACGCAGAAATACGCATAATTAGCGCTGTTGTAGCATTTTGCTTATCGAATTCAGGTTAAATACTAATATTTTATATTTTAGTGGGATTTTTATCTGTGGTTGATTTTAGCTGTTGCTGCTCTTTAATTATTACTTGTTCCATACGCCAGATTTTTAATTTTCTATAATAATTATCCCATACGCAAGGATCACAAGCACTGTCACAACATTCATTATCAGCAGGTGGTGTAGGTTTGTTATTTAACATAATTTTATATTCATCAAACGTATAAAACAAAAAAGCTCTGCATTGCAGAGCTTTTAAACATAGGTTGACTAACTTTAGTAGTTAACCAAGCTCAGCTAATTTATGCTCTAAGTAATGAATGTTAGCGCCGCCGTTAACAAAGCCTTGATCATTTAGGATATCTTGATGCAAAGTAATGTTAGTTTTGATGCCATCAATTACCAATTCAGATAATGCATTACGCATACGTGCAATTGCTACATCACGACTTTCACCCCAAGTGATTAGTTTACCAATCATAGAGTCATAGTGTGGTGGTACTGAGTAATCAGCGTAAATATGAGAATCCCAACGAACACCTAAACCACCTGGTGGGTGGAAGCGTGTAATTTTACCCGGAGAAGGAATAAAAGTACGAGGATCTTCAGCATTAATACGACATTCAATTGAGTGGCCTGCAATATTGATATCATCTTGAGTAAACGATAATTTTTGACCTGAAGCAACACGAAGTTGTTCTTTGATCAAATCAACACCGGTGATCATTTCAGTTACAGGATGTTCAACTTGAATACGGGTATTCATTTCAATGAAATAGAATTCACCGTTTTCGTATAAGAATTCAAAAGTACCTGCACCGCGGTAGTTGATTTCAATACATGCATTACAACAACGTGCACCAATTTGTGCACGTAGCTCAGGAGTAATACCTGGCGCAGGAGCTTCTTCAACAACTTTTTGATGACGACGTTGCATTGAACAATCGCGCTCACCTAAGTGAACAGCACTGCCTTGGCCATCAGCAATAATTTGAATTTCAACATGACGAGGGTTTTCTAGGAATTTTTCCATGTAAACCATGTCATTTTTGAAAATTGTACCCGCTTCTTTTTTGGTTAACGCAATAGAGTCGATTAAATCTTCTTCTTTGCGAACAACACGCATACCGCGACCGCCACCGCCACCAGCAGCTTTAACAATAACAGGGTAGCCGATACGTTTAGCATGGGCTTTATTTGTCGCTTCATTATCATCTAATGGGCCATCAGAGCCAGGAACACAAGGTACACCGGCAACTTTCATCGCTTTGATCGCTGCAACTTTATCACCCATAATACGGATGCTTTCTGCTTTAGGACCGATAAAAGCAAAACCAGAGTTTTCAACTTGCTCAGCAAAATCAGCATTTTCTGCTAAAAATCCGTAACCCGGATGAATAGCATCAGCATTAGTCACTTCTGCAGCTGTAATGATTGATGGAATATTAAGGTAGCTATCTGGCGCTGGTGCTTTACCAATACAAATAGTTTCATCTGCTAATAAAACGTGTTTAAGGTTTTTATCTGCAGTTGAATGAACGGCTACTGTTTTAATACCAAGCTCTTTACAAGCTCGTAATATTCTTAAGGCAATTTCGCCGCGGTTAGCAATAACAACTTTTTTTAACATGGAATAACCCTTATGTCTGTATAAATAGATATGGGCTTATTCAATGATGAATAGCGGTTGATCAAATTCAATAGCATCTTCATTTTTCGCTAAAATTTCTTTGATTACACCTGATTTATCAGCTTCAATTTGGTTCATCATTTTCATTGCTTCAACAATACATAATGTATCGCCAGCGTTAACGTGTTTACCTACTTCAGCAAATGCAGGAGCATCAGGAGAAGCTGAAGCATAGTAAGTACCAACCATAGGAGAGCGAACAACATGACCAGTAATTACTGGCGCTGCGGCTTCAGCTGCTACAGGAGCAGGTGCTACTGCAACTGGTGCGGCTGCAGGAGCTGCGTGCATTACTGGAGCTGCTTGCATAGCTACAGCACCACGGCTTATACGTACTGACTCTTCACCTTCAGAGATTTCTAATTCATTAATACCAGACTCTTCTACAAGTTCGATAAGTTTTTTGATTTTACGAATATCCATTTGAATACCTTAATATGTGTTGATAAAACTATGTTTTTAAATAATGTCTTAAGTAATGTTTTAAATAATATTTCTAACTGACTTTTAAATCATGTTTATAAATATAGGTTAATGATAGGTCATTAACTGTTACGTTTTGTAATTGCAGCTTAATTTTTATTATTAGCCTGTGCTTTAGTTAAGTATGTGTGAGCAGCATCTAGAGCAAAACTATAACCTTGAGCACCTAGTCCACAAATAACACCAATAGCAACATCAGACAAATAAGAATGTTTTCTAAATGTTTCACGCGCATGTACATTAGATAAATGTACTTCGATAAAAGGAATTGAAACAGAAAGTAACGCATCTCTTATCGCCACACTGGTATGAGTAAAAGCACCAGGGTTGATAATTATAAAGTCTACTTTTTGATAGCCTTTATGAATGGTATCAATGAGCTCATGTTCAGCATTTGACTGTAAGTGAATTAACTCAATACTTTTCTGTTTAGCTTGACCATTTAACTCGGCTATAATGTCCGATAAGCTTTGATGGCCATAGATAGTAGGCTCACGCTTACCGAGCATATTTAAATTTGGTCCATTTAACACTAAAACTGTAAACTTTGCGTTCATCTTCTGCTAAATCGCCATTAAAAATTAATTGGCGCTAATAATTACATAAATTAAGGAGAGTGTGAACAAAAAAAGCTGATTTTCAGCGTTTTTTTTGTTATTGGCGATAATAGCCTTGTTTTCGAAGAATTTAGCAGCAACTTCCTGGTCATACCTCTTGTTTTAGCAAAATCATCCACAGGTAAATATTTGATTTATGCATCTTTTAAGCTATTATTATTGATGGAGCCTAGATTAGATTATTGATTTTATAGCGTTTTCCACACATTTGTTCAATTTTATCGGTTCTTGAAGGGATTCATTATTAAAACTTATTTTCTCACTTTGCTGCTTATCGTTGCGTGCCTCGCGCCGACGCAAGTAAATGCTGTTGAGATTATTGCCAACCTACAAGTTTCTGATACACATTTAAGTCAAGCACAATTACGACGGATTTATACGATGCGTCAGTTGCATTGGAGTGATGAGAGTGTCATCACCGTTTTTGTTTTACCTAGTCAACATGAACTCCATCATCATTTTGCAAAAGAACGTTTACAGATATTTCCTTACCAACTCAATCGCATTTGGAATAAATTAACTTATTCAGGCTTAGGAGTTGCTCCTACTATTGTCGAGACAGAACAAGAACTTATTCAAGCCGTTATTAATACACCAGGCGCTATTGGTTATATTTATGACAAATCATTAATTAATATACAGTCAAGTAAAAGTGATGAAACGCTAGATATGAAAGATGATCAGCAAGGAAGTAGTAAAGGAGTGGTAAATGTTATCAATATTGAAGACTAATACAACAACATTTGCAGAGCTTAGCTGCTTTGGTGCTATTACACCTATAAAAGCAAAAATTGCTCAACAGCTTTGTATTAGCCTTTTGAGCATGTTTTCTGTTTTTGCCGTATATGCCGACGAGAGTTATATACCAACATCATCTCAAGATTTTCAACTACACGGTTTTATTGCTGTAGGTTTGATAGATGTTGATGGTAGTGACTTTGTAAATTATGACGGAGAACCTTCCACCGACCTCACCGAAATTGGTCTTAATACTTCTTATCAATTAACCGATAAAGTACGCTTGGCGGCTCAAGTAGTTTACTTAAATGGTGGTAATCGTTATGCAAAAGGGCTACGTATTGATTATGCATTACTTGATTGGTCTGCTTATACCGATGAACTATGGCAAGCAAATATATATTTAGGGCGATTTAAGAATAATCATTGGCTATATTCTAGTTCACGAGTAGTGCCTTTTGCTCGACCTAGTATTATTTTGCCGCAATCGGTTTATTTTGATGGCTTTCGTGATATTGCTGTTGGTAGTGATGGGGCTTATATTAAAGTTAGTCACAATAATGATGAACTAGGTAATTTTGACTTTTCTTTAAGTTATGGCAAATCACCTATTTCAGAAAAACAAACAGAAATTTTGTTAGGTCATGGTGCGTTAGGTAAAACCATTCAAGATTATGAACTTCATGGTAGCGTGTATTGGCAGCCCACTTTTTCACAATGGCGCTTTGGTTTGTCGATATTAAACTCTGACTTTCATTATAAAGAGAATGAAACATTTGATTTTTTCTATAACGCAGATTTTAACTTTCAGTTTTATACTGTTAATGCCATGTACGAGGGAGAATACTGGGAATTTAGTGGGGAGGTGTATCAACAACGTTTTGTCACTGATGGTTTTTATGCGCCAGGCTTCCATAAAGACAGTACTGGACAAGGTTACTATGGACAAACTCGTTATAAGCTAACTCCTAACTTAACTTTGTTAGCCCGATATGAAAACTTTTACTTAGATAAAGATGATAAAGACGGTAAAATTTTACAAGCGACAACAGGTATACCTTATTACTTTGCTTTTAATAATGACGTTACTTTAGGTCTCGCTTACGAATTTAGCAGTAATATGGAAGTTAGAGTAGAGTATCACTGGGTTGAAGGCGGAGGTAGATTAACACCTGTAGTGGTACCAAATCCGTTGATAAATAACTCTGAAAAATGGACTATATCAGCCATACAGTTTATGTATTGGTTTTAAAGTAGGTGGACATGACTAAAAGATTTGTAGGTGTACCAACCAAACTGTTGATACTGATAATCACAACTTTGCTGCTACTTGCGGTTGGGTTTTCTTCAATATCTTATCTACGTTTACAAGCAGATTATCAAGAATTTCAAAAAAATAATATTACCCAAGGACAAGTGCAGGTAAATCTGCATAATAATATATTACGCAATAAATTAACCGTTTGGCTAGAGTCGTTCACTGATCTTATTCAATTATCACAACAAGATGATTTTTCGTCCTTAGCGTTACAACTTGAAAAGCAATATGATGCATTGCAATTACACCTCAATGTCGAAGATATATGGTTGGTTGATAGCAAGGCTAATATACTTTTTGCGACTAATAATTTCCCTCCGTTAGTACAAGAAAATATTGCACAGGTGTTTCGCTTACAAGAACCTGAATACCGTATTTACTGCCCCAAAAACTGTCAAATATTATTAAGTCTGCCATTACTAAATAAGCAAGGTGATATGGTTGTGGTAACCATGAGTGCTTCGTTGCTTGATATGCTATTTGCTTTAAAAACGACATTAAACAGAGACGTTGCCGTTATTCGCATGGATATTGAAGATGGGGCTGTAATCGAAGGAACTACGGCTGAAATAATATCTACCTCTAACATGGAGTTAACTCAATCTATACTTGCAACGGGTTCACTTTATTCTCTATTAGATCAGATAATTAAAGAAGGTTTAAAACTGGACTTAACTAAGCATAGTTACTTGATTAATTTATTAACTTTGTCAGAGCAAAGTAAGCAAGATTTTTTCTTGGTGTTAATTGATGATGTTACCGCTTATACAGAAAAAAATGACGCATATCAAAGGCAATTTATATTAACCTTGAGTCTGATTTTTATAATGTTAGCCGCTTTTGTTTATTTTATTTCAAGCCCTTTTACTAAGCGTTTATTATTGTTATCAAACGCACTGCCGCTATTGGCTAAAAAGAAGTTTAATGAGTTTCGTCAAGTTGATCTTAAGCGTCCACGCATGTTTGCCGATGAGTTAGATATTTTAGCAAATTCAACGCAAGAGCTAAGCTTTGAGTTAGAACAACTTAACTTGGTAGTAGAGCAAAAAACGAAAGAATTAGAAAATATTGCTATGTATGATTTATTAACAGGTTTGCCAAATCGTAATATGTTGAATTATCAATTGCGTAAATCATTAGCCAATATTGCCCGTTATGAAAGTGGGGTGGCTGTATTATTCCTCGATTTAGATGATTTTAAAAAGGTTAATGATAGTAATGGTCATAACATTGGCGATAAATTACTAATACAAGCTGCTGAGCGTGTGCGTGTTAGTGTTGGTGAAACTGATTTAGCAAGTCGTTTTGGAGGGGATGAATTTGTTATTATTCTTAGTCACCTTAAACATATTGATGAAGCTATTGCCGTAGCAGATAAAGTGCTATTACAGTTTAAAGAGTCGATTAAGTTGGGCTCAAACATGTTTTATGTATCTACCAGTATTGGTATTGCCTATACCGAATCTACAATCGAAAAAGCAGAAGACTTAATTAGTCATGCCGATATTGCAATGTATGAAGCAAAAGACAATGGTGGCGGCCAGTACCATGTGTACCATCCTGACATGTTTCAGCGTGTTGCTCATCGGGTAATGCTTGAAGGAGAGGTGAGACAAGCTTTAGCTAAGCAACAGTTCAGTTTAAGTTTACAGCCTCAAATTTGTGCGAAAACCAAAAAAATATATGGTTTTGAGGCGCTGTTACGCTGGCAACACCCTGAAAGAGGTATGATATCACCAGAAGACTTTATTCCAATATTAGAAAACTCACAGCACATGATCGAATTAGGTTATTGGATTATTCGTCGATGCTTTGAATTAGCTACCTCTTTGAAAAACTATGGTTTAGCCGAGGCTAGAATTGCGATTAACTTATCTGCGGGGCAATTTATGGATCCTAACCTCCCGCATTTTTTAAATGAGTTGTTAGTGGAGTTTTCATTAAAAGCAAGAGACTTTGAATTAGAGCTAACAGAGCAAACCTTAGTTAAAGATATGGATCATACTATTGCTATGATGGAGTCTTTAAAACTTATAGGTTTCAGTTTTGCTATAGACGATTTTGGTACGGGTTACTCATCGTTGGCTTATTTAAAGAAAATGCCTGTTGATGTGATTAAAATTGATAAGAGTTTTATTTTTGGTATGTTGGAAAATCAATCTGATTTTCAAATTATCACTTCAACTATCGCTATGGTCAAAAACTTAGGTTTGATGGTGGTAGCTGAAGGTGTAGAAACACAGGCGCAATTGCGCAGCTTAACTGAAAATGATTGTGATGTTATTCAAGGTTATTATTACTCTAAACCTATTCCTGAAAAAGATTTGTTAGAAGCATTAGATAAACAGGTGGTTTCAGGTTTTTGGAAAGTACCTAAAAGTAATGAATCAAGCTTGCCATTAAATAACCTGAGTTCGGGATAATGAAATTGTAAAGTATAACAATATCAACTATTTGTA
>NZ_PJAI02000038.1 GCF_002843355.2 Colwellia echini | reverse complement strand
AGTATTATAATACTCAAAAACTTCATTAAATCGCATCCCTATGAATATGCCTAACAGCTTATTAGGAAGAAAAAATCTCGCTTTAAACAGCGGAAAAATCTCCCTTTCAAAATTTAATCATATAAAGATACTGTATTTAGTCTTTTATCACAATACCTTAGCTTTATGTATCAGCATTTCAATTGCGTGAAAGCGAGAAAAATTCCTTTTTATTGGCAGAAAACTAGAAAACACACTAAACTGTATAAATACACAGTTACCTTGTTGTTAGGGGAAATAAATGAATTCACCTTTTCTTACCCTTGTCCAAGAGAAAATGTGGACAAAGCGATATGCTAAACGAACGATTGAATCTTACATTTACTGGATAAAAGCCTTCATAATATTTAATGGTAAGAAACACCCTGTTGATTGCCATAATGAACAGGTTGAGGCTTTCCTTTCCCATTTGTCTAATGTAATGAACGTTGCGCCAAAAACTCAAGCGCTCGCTTTAAATGCGCTTGTTTTCATGTACAAACATATAATTAACAATGAACTCACCTTAGAGCTTAACTTTAATAAAAGTCACATCCAACAAAAGCTGCCTGTTGTATTAACAACACAAGAAATATCACAATTATTACCACAAGTTAATGCCAACTTCCTATTAATTTGTCAACTGATGTATGGAAGTGGTTTACGTTTGATGGAAGCCGTACGTTTGCGTGTACAAGATATAGATTTTGACTATCACGCCGTGCGTGTATGGCAAGGTAAAGGTTCAAAAAACAGGTGTGTTACATTAGCTAAAGAATTAGTTAAACCATTAAAGTTACAAATAAATAGTGTTGAATTACTTTTTCAAATGGATATGAATAATCCCAGCTACCAAGGTGTATATCTTCCTTTTGCATTAAGTAAAAAATACCCTAACGCAAGAACGGAGTTAGGTTGGCATTATTTATTTCCATCAAAAAGGTTAAGTCTCGACCCTGAAGTAAATGCTTTGAGGCGTCACCATATAAACGAAACAGCTCTGAGAAAAGTGGTTAAACAGGCAGCTCTGCAGGCAAACATAAAGAAGAACGTTACGTGTCATACTTTGCGCCATTCTTTTGCTACCCACCTATTACAACGAGGTGCTGATATAAGAACAGTGCAAGAACAATTAGGACATACTGATATTAGAACAACACAAATTTACACTCATGTACTTGAGCAAGGGGCAAATGGTGTCCGCAGCCCTCTATCTGATCTCATCTAGTTAAAGATAAAAACTAACTAAACTAGGATTCAATAACTGTTTAAAAGTAAAAATGCGATAAAGTAAACCAAAAGCAGCCTGATGTTACTTAATCGCATTATTTTTAATCAAAATCAATACCATCAAATATTTGATGATTTATACTTGTTAAAACAGACCACCTAACTAATGAAATTGGTATAACTAATGACTTTCAGATTAACCAATATTGGTTAATCCGCCCATGTATGACTGTAATACCGTTGGTATATTAATGCTGCCATCAGCTTGTTGGTAGTTTTCTAAAATTGCCACTAATGTGCGCCCTACTGCTAAACCTGAGCCATTTAAAGTGTGTAATAATTCTGGCTTGTTTGTTTCGCTGTTTCTAAAACGAGCTTGCATTCTACGAGCTTGGAAATCCCCCATATTTGAACATGATGAAATTTCACGATAAGTATCTTGTGCCGGTAACCATACTTCTAAATCGAAAGTTTTTGCCGCACTAAAACCAACATCACCACTACATAATTGTACTGTGCGGTATGGTAATTCTAGTTTTTCAAGAATAGTTTCAGCATGGCGTGTTAATTCATCCAGCGCTGTCATTGAGTTTTCAGGTTTAACAATTTGTACCATTTCAACTTTATCAAATTGATGTTGACGAATTAAACCTCGTATATCACGACCGCCAGAGCCTGCTTCACTTCTGAAACATGGGGTATGTGCCGTCATTTTTATAGGTAAATCAGCTTCATCAACAATTTCATCACGCACTAAGTTGGTAAGCGGTACTTCTGATGTTGGTATTAACGATAATTTTTTGTTTGATAAGTCAGTATGAAATAAATCTTCACCAAATTTAGGTAATTGACCTGTGCCGTATAATGAATCGGCGTTCACTAAATACGGTACATACATTTCTTGATAGCCATGCTCTTCGGTGTGTGTATCAAGCATAAATTGTGCAATTGCACGATGTAAACGTGCTATTTTTCCACGCATAACAGCAAAACGTGTACCTGCTAATTTAGCGCCACTTTCAAAGTCTAAGCCTTTGTCTGCTGCAAAACCTAAATCAACATGATCTTTTACTTCAAAATCAAACACACGTGGCGTGCCCCAACGTTTTATTTCAACATTTTCAGATTCATCTTTACCTTCAGGTACAGATTCATCAAGTAAGTTTGGAATAGCACTAGCAATAGCGTCAATTTTAGCAAGCACTTCATCTTGCTGTGTTTTTGCTGCATCTAGCTCTTCGCCCAATTGGCTAACATGTGCAAGTAATGGGGCAATATCTTCGCCACGAGCTTTAGCTTGGCCAATAGACTTTGATCGAGAGTTACGTTCACTTTGTAATTCTTGAGTTTTAACTTGTATCGATTTACGTTGCTCTTCTAAAGCAACTAATGTTGCTACGTCGAGAGAAAATCCACGTTTAGCAAGTTGTTGAGCTGTATTGTCTAAATCTGTTCTTAAGTATTTTGCATCAAGCATAATTATTCACATTCTTGTTTTTAAAGTTATTAATATTTTTTACAACACTCGACCTAACTTAAATTAATTTACGAACGCTTTTAATACGTTCAAAAAGTGCAGTCCAATGTTTGTTGTATTTTTATTTTACTAACGTTGTCACCATAAACATACCCAATGCTGCTGCCGCAATACACAGTGATACATTTAAGAGAATATTTAACGCGGCTTTTAACACATCGCCTTGTTGTAATAATAACAAGGAGTCTAATGAAAATGTAGAAAAAGTCGTAAATGCGCCTAAAAATCCTATACCAAGCAAGGTTCTATGCACGGAAATATTGAGGATTTCGTGTTCTATTAATTGATATAACAAACCCATAGTAAATGAGCCGATGATATTAACCATCAATGTGGCAAAAGGGAACCCTTTTCCAAGCCAACTTAGTACTAATTGTGAAATATAAAAACGTAGGCTAGCACCACAAGCACCGCCAATAGCTACATAAAAATATAACATGTAATTACTAATAGCGTTGGTCATGACTATTCCTATTAAGTTGATTTAAAAAATCGATTTTATCTTTGAGTTGCTTTTCTAAGCCACGTTCTGTTGGCTCATATAAGGTGGTATGAGAGTTATCACCTCGTGCTAATGCCTCAGGAAAGTAGTTTTCTCCTGCAGCAAAGGCATTTTCTTCGTTATGAGCGTAACGGTATTCTCTACCATGACCTAACTCTTCAGTAATACTGCTCGTCGCATTTTTCAAATGTGGCGGAACATCTAAATCACAGGTTTGTTGTGCTAATGCTTTCGCTTTATTAAATGCATGGTAAACCGCATTACTTTTAGGAGCTAAGGCTAAGTAAACCGTTGCTTGGGCTATAGCTCGTTCACCTTCACTCGGACCAACACGATGAAACGTGTCCCAGGCATTTATAGCTAATTGCATTGCTCTAGGATCGGCATTACCAATATCTTCACTAGCAATAGCAAGTAACCGTCTCGCAACGTAAAGAGCATCGCCACCAGCGGTTAATATTCGGGCATACCAATACAAAGCTGCATCGGGGCTTGAGCCACGTACTGATTTATGAAAAGCGCTGATTAAGTTATAAAAAGCATCGCCACCTTTGTCATATAACGCTATTTTACTACCAGCAACTTGTGCAATTAACTCAACCGAAATGCCTTTTATGCTGTTTTTATTATCAGCAAAGACACTATCAAGGCAATTTTCGAGTAAGTTAAGCAAACGTCTAGCGTCACCGTCACTTCGGTTGAGTAAACTTTGTTTCGCATCTTCACCAAGTTCAATGCTAATACCTTGCTCGTTTTCACATAACAAGATAGCACGTTGTAATACTTGCGCTAAGTCTTCACGAGTGAGTTTTTTTAACGTATATAAACGCGCTCGAGATAATAATGCTTGGTTTAGTTCAAACGCAGGGTTTTCGGTGGTCGCGCCAATGAAGATAATAGTGCCATCTTCAATGTGTGGTAAAAAAGCATCTTGTTGTGATTTATTAAAACGATGTACTTCATCAACAAATAATACGGTTCTACGTTTATTAGCGCCCTCGCCTTGTGCACGTAGTTTTGCTTTATCAATAGCACTACGAATTTCTTTAATACCAGAGGTAACAGCAGATACACGTTCAATTTCGGCATTGGCATGTTGCGCAATAATTTCAGCTAACGTGGTTTTGCCACTACCTGGCGGTCCCCAAAATATAAGTGAGTGACAATTGCCTTGCGCGATTGATTGTGCAAGTGGTGAATTGCCACCTAATATATGTTGTTGGCCAACGTAATCAGCTAAAGTACGTGGGCGCATTTTAGCTGCAAGTGGCATAAAACGACTTGCATTTTCAAGGACGGCATTTTCTGATGTTGATTGATTTTCATCAAGACTAAACAAAGAGTTTTGCTGCCCTGATGAAAAGTTATCGTTTGTCTTCAAGTCTTACACCTTCAGGTAACCTAAACGTAAATAACGTATCGTCAGGTTTAGTTTCACTGTTGAAATTATTTAGGTTAATTTCGCTGATTTGACCGGTTGCGTCTTGAAATGAAAACTGGGTTAACTCTGCTTGAGTGTCTTGCTTATCGGCACGGACAAAACTTAAGGTCAATTTTTTAATTTGCCCACTTTCATCTTTTGGGATCACAACAAAACGAGACACTTTATTGCCGGCTTTATCTTTAGCAATATCACTTTCTAACACATCATATCGTGCCCATAATTGTGGTTCATCACTAGTAAGTAATAATATTGGCGTATTGTGAATCGATTTAGCAAGACTAAAAGCACTGGCTTGTTCAATAAAAGGGTCATAAAACCACAAAGTATTACCATCGCTTACTATTAAGGTTTCATCTGGTGTTATTGTTTTCCAATTAGCCAAGTTCGGTTTGCTAATAGCTAGGTTACCAGATCCTTGTTGTAATAACTCACCTTGCTCGCTAAGAATTTTTTGAGTAAAGTCTGCACTAAAAAATGCCAAGGTAGAAAGCTTTACCATTAAATGTTGCTTTGCTTTATTTGATGGGGAATTTGATGGAGTGTTTGATGGTGAAATTAAAGCCGATGGCTCTATATTTACCGTATCTTGCACTGCGTATACTATTTGAGTAAAACCCAATGTAGGTATTAATAAGCTTGTTAACGCGATTTTACTAAACTTTTGTCTTATTTTTAATCTACACTTTGTACTAAAATTTGTTCTAAATTCTGAATGAATGTGGGAAATAATTTGCATAATTTACTTCTAATATAATGGTGTTCTAATGTATGAGTAATTAACCTGAGTTAGGGTTATTAATATTTTGCTTTTACAAGGTTAAAAGTCACGTACTGGCGGCGGCGCTAATACTTCTCGCGCGCCATTATTACCGGGTGTTGATACCACACCTTGCATTTCCATTTGCTCAACAATTCTTGCTGAACGGTTATAACCAATTCTAAATTGTCTTTGTACACTAGAGATTGAAACACGGCGTTTTTCAGTAACAAAGTTTACTGCTTCATCGTATAGAGCATCTATGTCTTCGCCTTCTGCAGCTTCTGCTTGCTCGCCAGGTAATAAAATATCTTGATCGTGCTCACCCGATAAAATCTCTTCTATGTAGTTAGGTTCACCACGTGATTTCCAATCTTTAACAACCGCATGAACCTCATGATCGTCAACAAACGCGCCATGTACCCGTGTTGGTACGCCAGTACCTGGTGGCAAGTACAGCATGTCACCCATACCTAATAATTGCTCAGCACCTTGTTGGTCTAAAATAGTACGAGAGTTTAAGCCAGAAGATACTTGGAACGCCATACGTGTTGGTATATTGGCCTTAATTAAACCAGTAATAACATCAACTGATGGACGTTGCGTTGCTAATATTAAGTGAATTCCTGCCGCTCGAGCTTTTTGCGCGATACGGGCAATAAGCTCTTCCACTTTTTTACCCACAATCATCATCATATCGGCAAATTCATCAACAATAACGACAATGCTTGGTAATTTTTCTAACAGTGGCGGCGTTTGATCCATACTGTCGCTAGGTTGCCACGTTGGGTCAATTAATGGTTCACCCGCTTCAATCGCTGCAAGGATTTTTTTGTTATAACCTTTTAAGTTACGTACACCAACCGCAGACATTACTTTATAACGACGCTCCATTTCACCTACACACCAACGCAGGGCATTAGCGGCATCTTTCATATCGGTTACTACTTCAGCTAATAAATGTGGAATCCCTTCATATACTGAAAGCTCAAGCATTTTAGGGTCAATCATGATCATACGCACATCTTCAGGCGTAGATTTATAAAGCAGGCTAACAATCATAGTGTTAACACCAACAGATTTACCTGAGCCGGTAGTACCTGCAACTAATAAATGCGGCATTTTGCCTAAATCGACCACTACAGGCTCACCCGCTATATCACTACCTAACACCATCGCAAGTGGCGATGTAGACTCAGCAAATGCAGGACAATCTAATACTTCACTTAAATAAACAATTTCACGATGTTTGTTTGGTAATTCTAAACCTATAACCGATTTACCCGGAATAACCTCAACAACTCGCACACTAATAGCAGACAAAGCACGGGCTAAATCTTTAGATAAGCTAGTAATTTTATTTACCTTAATACCTGGCGCTAAATCTAATTCAAAGCGTGTAATAACAGGTCCTGGGTAAACCGAAACCACTTGTGCGATAACGCCAAAATCAAGTAATTTAGCTTCAACTAAACGACTGACTTGATCTAATTCTTCTTGGTTTATTGGGTTTTTGGCTTTGTCTGGTCTATCAAGTAAGTCGATAGATGGCATACTTGTTATATCACTATCTTCTGCAGGAACTAAATTAACTTGTCCGTTATCATCATTGATATTGTGTTTAATAGGCGATAATGATTTCGTAGCTGCTTTTGGTGAGG
Source organism: Colwellia echini (assembly GCF_002843355.2). Classification (GTDB taxonomy): domain Bacteria; phylum Pseudomonadota; class Gammaproteobacteria; order Enterobacterales; family Alteromonadaceae; genus Colwellia; species Colwellia echini. The sequence continues at coordinate 1,629 of NZ_PJAI02000038.1, read as the reverse complement.
TGCGGTCATCTGCTACATTAAGCTTTTCTACATCGGTAAAAGCGGCTTTAATTTCACTATCATTGACATGATCTTGCACATTACCGTGGGTAGGCTCTGACATTAAATCAGCAATATCAATGAAGGGTTCATTTTTAGTATTTACTTTACCGTTATGTTCACCAATGCCCTGCTCAGCTTCAGCGTTAAAAAAGTCAGGAACTGGCATTGTCGCTGTTTTGGCAAAAATTCCAGACGGAAGTTCATCAGGCGATAGCTTGTTTGAATCATGTTTATTCGAACGCATCGGTACCGGCGCATCTTGCTCAACTATTGCTTGCTCTGCTTCAAAGTTTTCAGTTGTCGCTTCTTTTAAATTAGTATCCTTTGTATCAACTAAACGGCTTTTAACCTCTCCCAATGCAGTTTTAATTTTACCTGGTTTGTCCTCGCTGTGTTGCGGGTTATTATCTTGAATATCGTTAGTACCAAAGTTTTCTTTAATCATTTTCGGCACTGTCGCCAACCAAAGTGCAGCAATAATGGCATATTGTCCAACAGCATCAATAAATTTAAGCCAAGAAAAGCCCGTTAATAAGACAAATCCAGCACAAGTAAACAGTAAAAATACTAAGGTTGAGCCAACAAAAGAAAAGTATGGTAATAACGTTTCACTTAATGCGTTACCTAATATACCACCTGCAGAAAAGTAAAAAACATCATCAAAGTTCATACTGGCTAACGAGGTAATGCCAAGGTAGAACATGAAAAAACCAATAAGCTTTAAGCCTAAAGTTAAATAATCAAGTTTCATTAATTCATGAAAACGTTGAAACAATAACCAACCAACAATAGCGATAACAAATGGTAAGCTATAGGCAATAAGCCCAAAAAGATTTAAAAACAAATCAGAAAGGTATGCCCCAACCGCACCCCCTAAATTACGTACCTCGGTTTGATAACCTGTTTGCGCCCAACCGGGATCGGCTGGATCAAAACTAAATAATGCCAACATCATAAACATGGCAAAAACGGTGAAAAATAATAGGCCCGCCTCGAGTAAACGTTGCACGCCAGAAAGTTGTTTTGTAGCTAATGCATCAAACGAAGCATCAGTTTTTTCTATAAGATCAGAAGACAATTATAAGTACCATTGAAAATAACACGAAAAAATTTAGTGTAGAACAGCTAAAGTATCAAATTAGCGCTTAGTTGGCAGCAACAAATTGCTATTAATGCATGTTTTTTTATACAGCAGTGATAAAACGCTATATTTTAAGCTGTTTTAATAAATAACCTGAGTTCGAGATAAGAAAAATGCAACACCAGCGTTAATTATCCATCCTATTGCGTTATAAAAGATCCCGATAACCAGTTATTGGTTTCGCTTTTCCGTCTTGTACTACGAATTATTAAAACTATTGCAGAGGAAAACTTATAAATGATTGATATTATTGTCCCACTCGCTTTCATGATCCCGAACTCAGGTTAAATTAGTTAAATACTTACATTTTTATTTAACTAATAACGAAGAAGTTATTTACCCCCTTGTTTTATTTCCTTATCATCCCTATTTATAAGATATTATTTGTAGTTAACCTGAGTTCGGGATAAGCAAAATGCTACAACAGCCTTAATTATCCGTATTAC
>NZ_PJAI02000037.1 GCF_002843355.2 Colwellia echini | reverse complement strand
TTTTTGTTTAGCGACAATAGCGCTGTGGTCCCACCTGAATCCATTCCGAACTCAGAAGTGAAACGCAGTTGCGCCGATGGTAGTGTGGGAGTTCCCATGTGAGAGTAGGACATTGCTAGACTTCTAATTTGAGCGAAAGCTCTGAAAAGCCCGCAACATTGTTGCGGGCTTTTTGCTTTTTAGCATTTAAAGAATACCGCGTAGGAAGCTGCCCTGCAGGTGACCTAAAACGTATTTTTTTCTGTTATTTACCTCCATATATTGATGAATATATGAGACATAAACATTCAGGTGCACTAATCTTTTCGCCTGCAGGGCAGCCTCCTACGTCGTGCTGTAGGACATTCTCCACTTCAAATTTGAGCGTAAGCTCTGAAAAGCCAGTAACAATGTTACGGGCTTTTTGGTTTTTAGCATTTGAAAAATCTATATTTACTTTCGTATTAGAAAAACTTTGTAGGAAGCTGCCCTGCAGGTGAGCCAAAACATAGTTTTGGTTGTTATCTACCTCAATTTATTGATGAATAACCAACACATAAAGTATTTAGGTGCTCTAATCTTTCGCCTGCAGGGCAGCCTCCTACAGTCGTGCTGTAGGTTGCAAATATTTAGACTCTTTGCTTTCAGCATTTAAAAAAATACCGCGTAGGAAGCTGCCCTGCAGGTGACAAAAAAACGTAGTCTATGTTTGTTATTTAATTTTAACGTATTTATGAATATCCAAGACATAAAATATTCAGGTTGCTCTAATCTTTCGCCTGCAGGGCAGCCTCCTACAGTCGTGCTGTAGGTTGCAAATATTTAGACTCTTTGCTTTCAGCATTTAAAAATAACGCGTAGGAAGCTGCCCTGCAGGTGACCAAAAACGTAGTTTTTGCTGTTATTGACCTCCATAACCTCCATATATTGATGAATATACGATACCTAAACATACAAGGTGTTCGAACCTGTTCGCCTGCAGGGCAGCCTCCTACATGCGATTGTAAGTTCTATAAAATTGGCCAAAAGAGGATAGCTGTTGCGTTGATAGTAATGTCGCTTATATTGATGTGAAACCTAAATGAGAATCGGCAATCTTTTACTTCTAACCTGGCGCATGTGCGTAAAAATGTTATGATCTTATTTCTTTTCCCCAAAAATTAAAATTATTATTTCGGAGCTGTATTAATAAATGAGAAAATTGTTATCTTCCCCTGTCAAAATGGCATTAAATGATGCTGAAAATTTTTCCTATCAAACTGTACTTAAATACGTACCTGATATTAGTTTAAATCTTATGGCGGTAAAAGCTGAAAATCGACCAGAAGATTACCTTGGTTGGTGTATAGAATTGCTTGATGTGTGCTCCAACCGTATCAACATGGATCTTTTGGAAGATGAGCAACTACCAGTTTTAAAAAAAATTGAGCAAGTTTTAATTACTGGGGCAAGTGTTAGCCAACTAAAAATGGCCCGTATCGCACCTTGGCCTATATTTGTCGCCTTTATTGAACAACAAGCTAGCTTACATGCTCTAGAAGAGCGTTTAGCGTTACTTGACTACATAGCTTTGATTAAAGATAAAAATCTAGCTGATATGACAGAGTTAGAGCGTCATGCTTTTTCCGGTAAGCATACGCCACGACATATCCATACTGAGTATAACTTTGATGTTGAATGGTTCGCGGCAACTAAAGGTGCAAAGGTTTTTCATACCCTGTTAGCGGAACAACCAGAGAAATTTGATCTAGCATTAAGTTTTATTCCAAATACTGGTGATGTTACACCACAAGAATATCAGGATTTTGTTAAAGCTTATAAACAGATATTCAAAGAGTATACCGTTAATAAAGACTCGGGTGAAAAAGCACCATTAGCCGCAGCTACACGTTTATTAGCAATGAAACGTCCTGATCAATTTATTGCGTTGACGAACACAAAAATAGACGTGTTATGTCAAGGTCTATCAATTGCTAAGTTTAATGCTTTTGATTTTGAAAGTTATTGGCAAGATATGATTGGTACCTTAAGAACTTTTGCTTGGTGGCATCAAAGTCAGCCCGAAGGAGAGCGTGAAAATAAACTATGGCAAATTCGAGCAATACTTGTAGATCTCTTTATGTTTGCTGATGAATACCTCGCCCAAACATCTAATTATGTACGTATGCGCGATAAGTCATTAAATAAGGTAAGTACAATCAAACAAAACTCGAACAGGCGAGTAAAATTAACACTCGAAGAAGCGGTTGACCAAGCGCTTGCAGAAGAAGGCATTCCTGAATATATTCAAGAAAAACGTGACACAATACTTAATCAGGTTAAACAAGGCAAAAGTGTTGAAGAAGTTATTGGTTTAATGAGAGCTATTTTTGGTTAGGGCAGTTTAAGTTTTCTTGTAATGACGCAGTTATAGCTTATTTTTGTTTATTTAGTAAACGGCTTCTTGATATAATAAACCTATTATTATATCAAGAATAGCTAAATAATATTTATGGATGAATATTAGCAACAACACAATATACTGACTTACGTAAATATTATGAACACCATCTTTATTAAACTTACTACAAACTTATTAACTAAAATCACCGTAAAAATCCTGCTTTTAATCGCTTCTTTATTTTCAAGCGCAAGCTTAGCTTGGGTTGATTTAGTTATGGTTGATAAATCAGATAATAAAATGTATTTGCTCTCAAGTGGCAAGGTTATAAAAGAATATCATGTTGCTCTTGGGAAAAACCCTGAAGGACATAAAGAGCAAGAAGGTGATAAAAGAACACCAGAAGGTTTTTATACTTTAGATTACAAAAAAGAAGATTCTGCTTTTTATCGTGCAATGCATATCAGTTATCCGAATCAATTCGATTTAGATAACGCCGAACAAAAAGGGGTATCAGCAGGTGGACTTATTATGATTCATGGTCAACGCAATAACTTTGAGGGACTTGCACGTTATACTCAAAAGTCTAACTGGACTAATGGCTGTATAGCACTAACTAACCCTGAAATTGATGAATTTATGGCGTTGGTGGAAGTAGGTACTCAAATCCATATTAAATGGTAACTTCATTAATAGTTACCATTCGTCAATATATTTCGCTTTATGATCAACTACCCATTAATTACCAATCAAGCCATTAATGTGAGCGACCACACTTCTTCCTAGGGCACTAGGCGCATAACCACCTTCAAGAACTGATACTATTCTTCCTTTGCTATATTCTGTAGCTATTTTGTTTATTTCATCAGTAACCCAACGAAAGTCCGCTTCGGTTAAGCTCACTTGTGACATTTCATCTTCAATATGGGCATCAAATCCCGCGGAAATAATAATTAATTCAGGTTTGAATTTATGTAATGCAGGTAACCAATGTTCGGTTATTTTCTCTCTGAATTGCTTGCTTTTAGTGATTGCAGCTAAAGGGACATTGATAATAGGTGGTATGTCACTTTCTATCACCTCAAAAGGAAAAAGCGGATATTCATAACTGGAGCAGAACAAGTAGCCTTTATTATCTTCAGGTGTCGCTTTAAAATGATTTTTTATAATATCTTCTGTGCCATTACCGTGGTGTACATCAAAATCAACTATAGCTACACGTTGTAAACCATACTTTTGTTTAGCATAAGCCGCAGCTATGGCTACATTGTTAAAAAAACAAAAGCCCATGCCTTTATCATGTTCAGCATGATGTCCTGGCGGTCTGATTGCACAAAAAACTGATGTTAATGTTTCTTCCATCACTAAATCAACAGCATCTACAGCAGCGCCAGCAGCATATAATATAGAAGTCAGAGTTTTAGTATTCATCACGCTATCAGGGCCGACGATAAAATTATCATCATTGTCATGCGGCGCATTATCAAAAACAAAATCTATATAATGTTGAGTATGGGCTAAAGATAATAACGTTTTATCAATTGGTTTTGAATCAAATTGACGTACAACATAGTCTAAACCACTGCGGATTAATTGATCTGAAATGGCGGTTAAACGTTTGTTATTTTCAGGGTGGTGATCACCCATATCATGCTCGCCACAGCGATAGTGCCCAATAATTCCAACGGTCATAATGATTAATACTCTATATTTTTTTGTTAATGCTGTTTATGAAATTTATATAGTAACTTGAGCTCAGCTTATATTGGTGCTTGCAAATAATGGAAGTTTTAAACTTACTTCATCAAAGTCTTCACTGGCTTGTCGTATAAAACCTGCTCTTTCAAATACCTTTAACATAGAGGCATTATCTCGTCGAACACTTGCGATTAAACTATCAAGTTTTCGTATTCTAGCTATAGCAATAATTTCAGCGAGTAAAGCAGTAGCCATACCACGTCCACGTAGGCTCTCTTTTATCACAAAGGCAACTTCGCCGCTGTTAATACTATCAATATAATAATATCGTGCAACAGCCTGAATTGCCTCACCTAATGAATCTTTTTGCGTAAAACATAAAGCAAGATCGGTATGTTGATTTACACTGACTAAATTACATGACTTTTCACGTGTCATTTGCGTAATATGATGGTTGTAACGCATGATCAATGTTTCTTTATTATGTGAATAAAAAAACTCTTGTAGCTTGCGTTCATCTGCTGGAGCTAGTGGTCGTAATATATAATTAACATCGGCAAAATTAAAACGTTTCATTTCTATTGAGCCTAACTCGGGAACAGAGCTAGGCGTACTTTCTTGGTACTCCGGTACCCAGTAATGTTTACGAACATCACTGAGTAATTTATCCCTAAATTTAGGGTGAGCAATTCGAATTAATTCTAATGCACGTTCTCTAATACTTTTACCTTGAAGTGAGGCGATACCAAACTCAGTTACAACATACGATACATGACCACGCGAGGTTACTACGCCCCCACCTTCGGTGATATGGGTTACAATTCGTGATATCTTTCCATCTTTAGTCGTTGATGGCAGAGCAATAATAGGTTTGCCTCCTTTACTTAATGACGCGCCGCGAACAAAGTCAACTTGTCCGCCAATACCGCTGTAAAATTGATAACCAATAGAGTCCGATACTACTTGTCCGGTTAAATCGACTTCAATAGCACTATTAATTGACACCATATTATCATTTTTAGCAATTTTAACGGGTGAGTTAATATGCTCAGATGGATAAAATTCAATATGCGGGTTTCCATCAACAAAATCATAAACTTTTTGTGTCCCAATACAAAAGCTGACTACGGCTTTACCTTTGTGATAAGTTTTTCGGCGGTTATTAATTACGCCTTTTAGCATCAGATCAATCACTCCATCTGAGATCATCTCACTGTGAATACCTAAGTCTTTATGATTGCCTAAATAAGTTAATACCGCTTCAGGGATTTTACCTATACCAATTTGTAGAGTAGCCCCATTTTCAACTAACATGGCAACGTATTGACCTATCTGCTCGGTACGGCGATCTATTTCAGGAGCAACAATTTGCGGTAATTCTTGATCAACATTAATCCAAGAGTGAATTTGGTTTACATGCACAAAACTATGGCCATTGGTACGTGGCATTTTAGTGTTTACCTGTGCAATTACATACTTCGCGGCTTTAACTGCAGCAGACACAATATCTACGCTAACTCCTAATGAACAATATCCATATTCATCTGGTGGGCTTACCATTATTAGTGCAGCATCAAGGGGGAGTATTTTCTCATGAAACATGTGCGGCACATCAGAAATGAAGCAAGGTGTATAATCACCACGGCCTTCAGCTACCGCTTCTCGAATATTTTTACCGCCAATAAATAAGCTATTTACTTTAAATAAATCTTTATGCTCAACTTTCGCCCAAACGTTTTCAGATAAGGTTAACATATGCACCGTTTCTATATCGTGCAAGCCTTGGCTATTTGCTATAAGGTCATCAATTAAAGCATTAGGTACCGCAGCATTCGAGCCGATAAAAATACGGTTACCCGACTTTAAATAGTCTCCCCATTTTATATTCTTTTGTTCGGTATATAGGTGTCCATCTTGTGCTGTCATGAAATCCCCTAAGCTAAATTTATGAGTTAAATAATGATTAAGTATGCACTCATAATGCTGCAATTTATTGATCCCAATCAATTGGGTCTTTGTTAAATGAATAAATACGTTATAATCGCCCATTCTACCGTATTTTCATTTTCAATTACCATGTGACTTTAGTCTGAATTGAAGAATAATATTCATATAATTAAGGACTTACTTTACATGTTAACAGAAAAAATATTTATTATTGGTTTACCTCGTACGGCTACAACCAGTGTTTGTTTAGCTATGCTAGAGCAAGGTTTTAAAACGGCACATAATGCCTACACTCAAAAATCTTTTATTCAGGCGCAAGTATTAGCCGACACGCCTATATTTTGTGATTATCAAACATTAGATAAGCATTTCCCCAATAGTAAGTTTATCTACTTAACGCGTGAAAGTGAGCGTTGGATCCCATCAATAAAGCAGTTATTACAACGTATGATGGTTAATTTACAGCGCAACGATGGTGGTTTTAACCCACACTTAAAACGTTGTTATAGTGAAACTTTTGCACCCTTAACGCTTGAGAATATAAACAGTGATGAATTTCTAGCTGAGTGTTATAACCGCCACCAACAGGGGGTTATCGACTATTTTAAAAATAGAGAGGGTGATTTGCTCACTATTGATGTTAGTGATGATGATAGTTATATGAATCTTTTAGACTTTCTTAATATAGATAGCGATAAAGCCAGAGAGGGAGGTTTTAAGCAAATTAATATCGGCGGCAAAGTACGGGCTTGGCAGCATCTAAATAATGACTTTAAAGTTGAATCTACCAATAAAGGTCGTATTGATAAGATTTTGTATTCCTGACTTCAGATAAAATAGTTCTTTCTTAATAAAGTATGCGCAAGTCATTCTTTATTTTTAATTGGCTCAATAACATCATCACCTTAACGGTTGTAGCGGTTAAGGTTCACAGGTAAAATCACGCTATAAATTAAAGAATTTTACCTTAAATCACATTCTTTTAAATGAATAGAATTAGAGAGTAGTTAACATGTTTGAATTAAAACACCACACAGGTCAAGACTGGGTTGATGCCGTAATGGCTGACTTTGATCGCTTTTTACAAGATCATGCCGCCGCTGAAAAAAAAGCTTCTGGCATGGCTATGGCAATGTTATCGCATTATCCAGACAAAGCTAAGTTGGTTCGCGCCATGACAGATTTAGCGATTGAAGAGCTTATTCATTTTAAACAAGTGTTAAAACTACTTGTTGCTCGTGATGTCACTTTAGGTCAAGACAAAAAAGACCCTTACATTAGTCAAATTCGTGCCTTATTTCGCAATGGCACAAGTTACTTTATGATGGACAGATTATTAGTTGCTGCTGTTATTGAAGCGCGTGGTTATGAAAAATTCTTTTTAGTGTCAGAAGCTTTACCACCAGGTAAAGACAAAGACTTTTACGTAGCAATAGCTAAATCTGAAGAAAAGCACAAAAATTTATTTGTGGAATTAGCTTATGAGTACTGTGACAAGGCTGAAGTTGATGCTCGTTTAGAAGAAATATTGATTGCTGAAGCTGAGATATGTAAAAGTTTACCTATTCGCGCAGTCCTTCACTAAGAGTGATTTATCTTAATACCGTAAAGCTTAATTAATGCATCAAAACTACATGGATGGCGTCTTTCTTGCGATTAAATTGTTATTGCCTTTCACTTGAATGCACAAAACATAAACTTTTATTGAGCATTAATGAAACATCTTTTTAATAGTATTACCTCTGAACTTATTACCAAGCGAAAGTCGGTACATGAAGTATGTAACCAATTTCGTCGTAGTCCAAGTAAGGGAAATTTAAAGCGAGTAAAAGCGTTGTTTCAGCAATGTGGTGATGGTGTGATTATTGAGTCAGGCTTTCATATGGATTATGGCGATAACGTTAGTATCGGCAATAATACTTATATCAATATTAATTGCACAATACTTGATGGTATCGTGCCTATTGGTAATATATCTACTGATAATAAAGGTTCAATTAGCTCAGGTTCAATTAGTATAGGTAATGACTGCCTTATTGGTCCTAATGTGCAAATTTTAGCTGTTTCTCATGATCTTGAGCCGCAAGCACGCCGAGAGAATAAACATAACTATGTTGAAAGTATTAGCTTAGGCAATAATGTTTGGCTTGGCGGTGGCGTCATTGTACTGTCGGGTATTAACATTGGCGATAACAGCGTTGTAGGCGCAGGTAGTGTAGTGACCAAAAATATTGAGGCTAATAGTTTTTATGCAGGTAATCCAGCAGTTAAAATACGCGACTTGTAAGCGTATTTAATTTGTTGAATAGCAATAATTAAGAGTATAAGTAAATTATTGCTATTGGATAACTTATTCTTTTTAAGCTAACTTTGTAAGCATAGTACTAATTTTATTTATAGTATTTAAGTTACGTCCCGTTGCTGGTTGACTAAGGCAAACCTCAATATTAGCAACTAATTTTGATCTTCCAATTCCCTCTGGTGCGTGCAAATAAAAGACTTTACCTATTACGGTATAACTTTCTGAACTTGCTAAATATTTGTCTACCTTTGCTTGGTTTAATTCAATGTTGTCATTACAAAAGTAACAATGCACAAATTTACCCTCAAAAATTTTATAAGGATTAGCTTCTTGAATAGCAGTAAATTCTGCTTGTTCTAAACTAAACAGCTTTACTGTAAAGCCAAAATTATCTAATACAATGCTTCTAACTAAAGCGTCAGGCTGTGAAGTACATTTTAAAACAACATTTCCACTTTGAATGTATGAGCTTACGCCTTGAAAATTATATTTTGTTAATAATGGGACAAGTTCTTTCATTGGTAGTAAGTTTTTACCGCCAACATTTATGCCTCTAAATAAAAGAATATAATTTTTCATTTATTGCTCTCTAACTTTTTCTCTCTAAATAGTACATTAAAAGTAATACGTTTGTTTAAAGTACTTTTATTAATACCTTTATCGTATCTATACGGTATAGTGGTTAACCATTATCTTACTATAAATTAGAGTTTACTATGCATTTTCTTTCTCGTCGTCTCGTTATGCCAAGTGATTTGAATTATGCCAATGCATTATTTGGTGGACGTGTTCTTGAGTGGATTGACGGTGAAGCAGCTACTTATGCCATCTGTCAGCTAGAAACCAACAGTTTAGTTACCAAACATATTGGTGCAATAAATTTTGAGTCACCAGCTATGCAAGGTGACGTGGTTGAGTTTGGCTTAGCGACTAAAAAAGTAGGGCGTACTTCAATTACAGTTACCTGTTTAGTACGAAATAAAGCAACCAAAGCGACTATTTGTTTAGCGGATGATATTGTATTTGTGCAGTTAGATCCTACAACTAGGCAACCTGTCGCGCATGGAAAAACACTCGAAGGTTTAGTTGAACAAACACAAATTGAATTAAGCACGCTTAACCTGTAATGAATATACAGATTTAATTTATGTGTTGTAAATCATAACTGCTATTGATAAGCCTCGTGCTTAGCAATACACTATAAGTATTATTTATTTATCTTATTAAATTATTATGTCCTCAGATCGTTTTGGCACCAGTGCTAACTACAAACAACAAGAAAAAGGTTATCGTGACCGTGCATTGAAATTATATCCGTGGGTTTGCGGGCGTTGTGCGCGTGCTTTTGAATTTTCAAATTTAAAAGAGTTAACCGTTCATCACGTGGATCACGATCATACTAATAATCCAAATGATGGCAGTAATTGGGAATTGTTATGTATTTACTGTCACGATAACGAGCATGATAAATACACCGACCAAGCTAAATACCAACGCGAAGTAACTGCTGGCGATAGCAATCAAGACACTGCGACTTACAATCCATTCGCGGATTTAAAATCGATGTTGAAGAAATACTAAACAACCACCGTCTAAAGACGGTGGGTTAAAAAACTGCGGACTAAAAGTCCAGCATTTCGGCTAAAGCCGATTACTCCACTTCAAAGTTGTCATTTGAT
>NZ_PJAI02000036.1 GCF_002843355.2 Colwellia echini | reverse complement strand
ATCAAATGACAACTTTGAAGTGGAGTAATCGGCTTTAGCCGAAATGCTGGACTTTCAGTCCGCAGTTTTTTAACCCACCGTCTTTAGACGGTGGTTGTTTAGTATATATGCTTATAAGGCCTATTCGGTCGATATAATTAAAATAAAGCACCAACAACTTTCTAAAAATAAAGCCAAACATAACCTAGAAGTAATTCGTAGAGCGCTTAAAATTACTGAACCACAATATGGTCCTTTTGTATTAGAAAGAGTAAATATAAGAATGACTTCTGATAGAGAAGTGAAAATTGTTCAAAAAGGTAAAATTCTTAATGCCACAATAACACCCGCAAATGAATTAGCAGATAAAGCGCTTCTTCCTATACAAGTCCCCATCAGACTTGGCCTACTCAGCTATAGAGTGTTATTAATAAACAAAAACGATCTTTCTACTTTTGCACAAATCAGTAACCTGAACGATTTAAAGCAACAATCCGTCGGATTACTGCAAGGTTGGAAAACGGCTCAGATATATAAACAGAATGACATTGATTTGATAGAAACACATAATTACGAAGGGCTATTTTTGATGTTAAATAAGCATCGTTTCAATTACATACCTCGTGGGGTTTATGAAATTTTTGATGAAGTAGAAGGTCAAAAGTTAATATTGCCGAACGTTGTTATTGAACCAACTATCGTATTATTTATTCCAACCGTCACCTATTTATATGTTTCTCCTAAATATCCTCGATTAGCTAACCGTTTAAATGCGGGGTTACGTCAATTATTAGCAAGCGGCGAATTAAAAAGTTTACTATATCAATATTATGGTGAAGATATTAAACGAGCTAATATCAAAGGCAGAAACATAATAACCATACCTAACAGCTACTACAGCAAGGAAGGTAATGTTAACAAAGAGCATTTATTACACTTACATTAATATTACTAGAAAGCAAAAACCAACTTCTTTTATCTATACCCAAGCCACTTCTACTCACTCATTACATACCTATATCAACAACTATAACGCGGTAAAACAATATGCCGAATATGCCTTTTTTCTCCTTGTAATACTTTAGTAATATTTAATTCATCTTTTTGTCATTTAAAGCATCCAATATCTGTCGAGAATTCAATAAATACTATAACAAATAAAGGGTAGCTATACCCTAAACAGGGTGACGGACACCTTAAGGGCGAATGATGATCAATATCGACTCAATATTGAATAAACAATTACCAAATTTACAGCAAAGCCCAAGATTAGATAAAACAGTACGAACAGTATGTAAAAAGCTTTTACATGAAGATGAAATTAATAGCTTTTTAACAGATCATGCCCACATGGGAGCCAGTAACTTTTTGGACCATGTAATGCAACGACTGGGCTTAAGCTTTTTAGTAAACAATTGGGAGTTGGAAAACATTCCTACCTCTGGCAGAGTTATCATTGTCGCAAACCACCCACTTGGTTCTTTAGACGGTATAGCTTTGCTCAAAATGGTCAGCCAAGTACGTTCAGACATTAAAATAGTTGCCAATGAAATATTATCGAATATCAAACCGTTAGAAAGTTATTTTTTACCGGTAGACAACATGCAAGGCCGTGCCAAGAAAGAGCAATATCAAGCCATTGAACATAGCCTAATTGGCGAAGAAGCCGTTATCTTTTTCCCTGCAGGAGAAGTCTCTCGTTTTAGACTTGATGGTATAAAAGACAACCACTGGCGTACTGGTTTTTTACGCTTAGCTAAAAAAACACAATCTCCTGTTTTACCTGTGTATGTGGGTGGGAAAAATTCACGATTTTTTTACGGCTTATCTCTTTTATCAAAACCCGTTAGTATTTTATTACTGGTAAAAGAAATGTTTAGAAAAACTAAAATCACGGTGCCAATTACTATTGGTGAAATTATCCCTTTTAAACAAATTGATAAATTACCTAATAACTTACCCGTTAGTGCACAGCTGTTTCGTAAACACGTTTATGCATTAAAAAATATTGATAATGGGAAAGGGAAAAAAAGCCAAAATTTAGTTTTTGAAACAGAAAAACCCATTGCAGCCCCACAGCAACGTCAACATTTATTAACTGAGCTGGCTAAATGTGAAAGGCTAACAATCACCGAAGACGGTAAAGAAGCATATTTACTGATTGATGCCAAAGATACTTGCTTGTTAAATGAAATAGGCCGTTTGCGGGAATTGTCTTTCAGAACTGTCGGTGAAGGAACAGGTAACCGCATTGATACCGATGAATGCGATAATTATTATCACCACCTTATATTGTGGGATCCAAAAAACTTAGAGATAGTAGGGGCATATCGCGTATTACCTACCAAAGATATTGCTATTGAAAAGCTATACAGTAATACCTTGTTTGATTACCAAGAAAACTTTACCGAGATTAAACAAAACGGTTTAGAGTTAGGGCGTAGCTTTATACAACCTAAATATCGCGGTAAACGCAGCCTTGGATATTTATGGTGTGCTATTGGTGCTTATTTAAAAAACCGTCCGGAGCTACGCTACTTATTTGGACCTGTATCGATCAGTGCAGAATACAAAAAAGAACTACATCAATGGCTAGTTTTTTATTACTGTAAATATTATGGCAATAACGCTAATTCAGATCAGCCGGCTATAGCAAAAGCGAAATTACCTTTACTATTTACCGAAGCAGTCTACTTTGACTTAACAGAAGCGTTTGAGGGTTTAGATCATAAAGATGGATTTAAATTACTTAAAAATCACATTAAAACTTTTAATATGTCAGTACCGACATTATTAAAACAATACACTGACTTATGCGATCCGGGTAACGTTAGCTACTGTGCATTTAATATCGATCCATTATTTAATAACTGTATTGATGGGCTAGTAGTTGTTGATTCGTATAATGTATTACCAAAAAAAAAGGATAAGTATTTTCCAGGTAGGGTGTTTTGTAAAGAGTAATCACACTTGTTATAGAAGTAACTTACAATATGACATAAACACAGTTTTAAAAAACATAAAACAAGTCCTATAACATTAGTTATAGGACTTATAGAGAGGCTTTTCTTAACTATCCTTCGACTCTTTTGAGTTGTCTTTTAAATTTTCTTCTTGTCTTAAATAACCTGCCGCATCATCGTCTTCGTTAGATAAATAGGTTGTCGGATTCATCGCCCGCGTTTGTTGATTTAATTGATGAATTTGCGACGCATTACCTAAATCTCTTTCACTGGTAATTGAGGCAATAGATTCACGGTTTTTCAAGAATGATATAACATCATTTTTAATAGCTTTTAATTGCTCTTCGTCTTTATGCATTTCCAAAATATGGCGTGGGTGCTCAAGGTTTTGCATCCCTGTCGCTGCAAAAGTGGTAGAAACAATTTTAGACACAATAACCCAAGGGGTAATACTACTGCGAACTAAAGTGTTTTCAGAGCGAGTACTATCATGAATGCCTGTACCGGTAGATATTTTTGATTCGGTAAAAGTACCTTCACATTTAAAGTACACTAACAGTGATTCAAATTGCATTTCAGCAAAAAACAAATGCGCTGCTGTAGCTAATAATCGTCCAAAAGATTTAACTAAAAAGGCAAGTAATAATAAATGTAATGCCCCTACGACAAGATCAAGCAAAAGAGAAAAATTATTAGACTCAAACAACTCATTAGCGGTTGATATATTACTTGCTGAAGCCAAAGTATAAATATCAATAAGTTGATAAGCTAACAACATAGTAAATACTGACGCAATAAGATAGAAAATATTACCAGTAACCAAGGTGATTACGCGTACTTTATTAAATAAGTCACCTAAAGCCATTGGTTTCACATTAGGTTGTACTTCTTGAATCATCTCACCTTTAAAGCCACCTTTATCATCGGCTTGCTCTTGCAGTTGTGGATCAAGTTCTAAATAAACTCTATTTGGTACTTCCTTATAGCGACGGTTTGCCATCACTAAATTGTCTAAGTTAATAAAAATCTCATTAGGGTGAACAGATTCTTGCCAATTTTCGCGTAACTCAGAAACTTCTGTAATAGGATTAACTATGCTAAGTCTTTTATTTAATAAGACAAAAGCTAATAAGCTTGATAACGCGGCAATTAAAATTACCGCAAATAGGTACCAGCCAACATTCAAGCTTGGCATTTGATTAATGAAGTTTTCAATTTCAGCTTTCGGTAAGTTATTCGTCGACATTAACCACGATAAAGCAATACCAAAACTGATTGGCAGAATCACTGACAGTGAAATTATTTTAACTAAGGTTGTACTACCCAATGCTTCTATCTTTTTTTCTGCCGCTCTAACGATAGGCTTACCTGCACTGCGCCAAGTCATCAATAAATAAAGCATTAGAAAGAAAGAATAAAATGGGAATGCTAACTCTCCTGCTTCGCCGGCAAAACCATTCAAAGAAACAAAGGCAACAAGACCATATGCTAACAGCGAAATAATAGTACTTATCCATGCACTGATAATGCGTTGCGATACATTACGTATTGGGTAGGGTAAGAAAACAAGCTTTGGAATAAAACTATGAATTAAACGGGCAATAAAACCTATTGGTTCAACAAAAGTAGAGTTTTTACGTCCTACCAGCATTTCTTCAAGTTGCTTTTTGTTATAACCAACAATGTCTTTTTCGTCATTAGCCGCAGTAGTTTCTGACTTACTAAAATTATAAGCCAAAGACGTTGGATGATTTCTACCAACAAAAAAACGTAACCTAGCGTACACTCCACTTGCAACGGCAGTGATTCCGCCGGTTAAAATAAATATACCAAATACCATTAGTACCCAGCCGACCGTAGTATTTTCTTTCACAATACTCGCCGCGGTTAATAGCAGATATAAACCTAAAATAGTTTGTACTACACCTCTTACGGCGGTTACTAACCCTTCAGTTTTGAATGGATTTTTCAATCCTAGATCTATGGAGCCATAATCAAATGCCATAGGTTATTCCTTGTAGTTTAAAGACTTAATATAATTTATACCCAAGCCACTTGCAAAATGCTGATTTCCTGTATTTTAAGGCAGTTTGGATATATAAGCTTGTTGATGTTTCGTTAAATTCTCTTCAAACCTTTTTCTCACACTAGGTTATTACCTACATTTTAAATTACGTTAAAAAAACACATTGTTAAAATAAAGTGAACAAAATTAATAACTAACATCAACATTGAAATTTGTGAGCTTAAATATAGGCTATTTAGTTTTCCAAATGAAGACTTTTCCTTCGCTAACGAATGTTCTTTCACTAAAAGGCATACTATTAGGTAAAATGTACTTAATTTTTCGCTCAGACAGTTCTTAAAATATATCCAATCTACACTAACTGCTGTAGATTGTGGGGTAAACTAATGAAGATTGACTAACCAAGGAGAACCTATGAATTATCGCCAAGCTTTTTTATTCATCATCTTAAGTATTTTTTCTTTCTCTTATAGCGCTTCTGCCCAAGCTGACTCCATTGCTATGCTTGCAGATAATAAGTCGTACAAAACACAGGTACTGTGGTCTGATATTATGATTCCGTGGGGTATGGTGCAATTACCCGACGGACGTATGCTCGCAACCGAGCGCTCGGGAAAATTATGGCTATTATCCGAGAATAAACCATCAATTGAAATATCAGGTTTACCTGACGTTCATGCTAATGGCCAAGGTGGCTTACTTGATATTGCCCTTCATCCTGATTTTGCATCGAATAACCTCATATTTTTCACCTACGCAATTGAAGAAGATGATGATTCTGGCAGCAATACCGCGTTAATGCGCGCCAAGTTAGATGTTAAAAACAACAAGCTCGTTGATAAAAAACAGCTATATAAAGGCGAAGGTAATTCCAATAGCGGTACACATTACGGTAGCCGAATTACTATCTCCGATGAATATATTTATTTTTCCATTGGCGACCGTGGTCAACGCGACTTAAACCCGCAAGATATAAGCCGTGATGGCGGTAAAATATACCGTTTAAACCTCGATGGTACTATTCCTACAACCAATTCATTTTATAAAGATGCCAATGCTAAACAAGCTATCTACTCTTACGGTCATCGTAATCCTCAGGGGCTAGTTACACTTACTGATACTGACTCAAACAGCAAAAATAAAATATGGTCTCATGAACATGGGCCTAAGGGTGGCGATGAAGTAAATCTGATTGAAGCTGGCAAAAACTATGGCTGGCCAGTTATTAGTTATGGGGTAAATTATAGTGGCAGTAAATTTACCGATATCACTAAAAAAGCCGGTATGGAACAACCAAAATTATATTGGGATCCTTCAATAGCGCCGTCAGGCATGGCGTATATTACCAGTGATAAATATCCACAATGGCAAGGTAAAATTTTACTCGGCTCAATGAAATTTGCTCATTTAGTTTTACTCGATATTAATGATGACAAGGTAGTTAAACAAACTAAATTATTATCCGATGTTGGCGGTAGGGTCAGAAATGTTATTCAAGGAGCAGATGGTTATATTTATGTTGGCGTTGATGGTAAAGGCATTTTACGCATTGAGCCATAAAAATAAGGCATAAAAAAGAGATGTCTGAGCATCTCTTTTTCATTCTGTATTTGTACTAGTTATACCAGTTCCATTAATTAGGTGGTCTATTTTATAAATAGGTAAAATGACCAAATACAAAGCATTTATTTTTATAACTAGTCGTTTTAATTATTAAATAAATAACGCTGTAGTTGGGCGTTTTAACAAGTATAGGTGATCACATATTTATTAAGATTGGTATTAATGATTAATTAAGCGTTGAGCTTATGATTAATCAATGTAAGTACAACAGTAATCAACAATTGTTTTAGCTTTGATATCAAAAGAGCTGTTCGCGTCAACGTTAAATGACTCGCCGCCTTTGATTGTTTGCCATTCAGAAGCGCCAGCAAGTAAAATTTCACAATCACCCGCGGTAATTTCCATTAACTCTGCTTCTTTAGTACCAAAGTTGTATTCGCCAGCTTGCATAACACCTAACGTTTTAAAGCTACCATCTTTAAAAGTGATAGTGCGGCTTACTACTTTACCGTCGAAATATACGTTTGCTGCGCGGTTAATACTTACTTCATTAAAATCAGACATAGTGTCATCCTTATTGGGTTAAAAATTTAAAATAAAAAAGCGACATCCGATAATACTCAAATGCCGCCTTTTGTGATTCTATTTATGGAAAAAATTACTGAGATAAAAATTCAACAAGTGAATTATTTAGCGCTCGCAATTTTTTTCATGTCAGTCATGTAGCCACGAAGTGTTTTACCAATCACTTCAACACCGTGAGTACGGATAGCTTCGTTAACTTCAATTAAACGTGCGTTATCAACATTGTTTGAAGTTTCTTTTAAGCCTTCGCCTAATTGCTCTAGTGTTAAGTTAGAAGCATATTCTTCAAGCAATGGTACTGCAGCGTGAGTAAATAAGTAGTTACCGTACTCAGCAGTATCAGAAATAACAACGTTCATTTCGTGTAACATGTTACGTGCGATACAGTTAGCAATTAACGGAGTTTCATGAAGTGACTCGTAGTATGCCGATGCATTGATGATACCTGAATCAACCATTGCTTCGAATGCTAATTCAACACCAGCTTTAACCATAGCTACAACAAAAATGCCTTTGTCGTAGTACTCTTGCTCTGAAATCTCAGTAGTACACTCTGGTGCTTTCTCAAAAGAAGACTCAGCAGTTTCTGCACGCCATGTTAATAAGTTAACATCGTCGTTAGCCCAATCTTCCATCATAGTTGCAGAGAATCGACCTTCGATGATGTCATCCATGTGCTTTTGAAATAAAGGACGTAAAATTTCTTTAAGCTCTAAAGACATATCAAACGCTTTGATTTTAGCAGGGTTTGATAAACGGTCCATCATGTTAGTGATGCCGCCGTGCTTTAAGCCTTCAGTAGTAGTTTCGATACCGTACTGTAGTAATTTACGTGCGTAAGCTGCGTCCATACCTTGAGCAACTAATTGCTTGTGACCTAAAACAGCTGCAGTTTGTAACATACCACAAAGGATAGTTTGCTCACCCATAAGGTCTGACTTAACTTCAGCGATGAAAGATGATTCAAGAACACCAGCTCTGTCACCACCAGTTGCACTTGCGTATGCTTTAGCGATTGCTAAACCGTTACCTTGAGGATCGTTCTCAGGGTGAACAGCGATTAGTGTAGGAACACCAAAACCACGCTTGTATTCTTCACGTACTTCAGTACCTGGACACTTAGGAGCAACCATTACAACCGTGATATCTTCACGAATTTGCATGCCTTCTTCAACGATGTTAAAACCGTGAGAGTAAGCTAATGTAGAGCCTTTTTTCATAAGCGGCATAACAGCTGTAACAGCTGAAGTATGTTGCTTATCAGGAGTAAGGTTTAATACTAAGTCTGCTTGAGGAATAAGTTCAGCGTAGTTACCTACTGTGAAACCATTTTCAGTAGCCCACTGCCATGATTGACGTTTTTCAGCGATTGCTGCATCACGTAAAGCATAAGAAATGTTTAAGCCAGAGTCGCGCATGTTTAAACCTTGGTTTAAACCTTGAGCACCACAACCAACGATTACAATGTTCCAATCTTTGATGAAGTTACAACCGTCAGCGAATTCTGAACGATCCATAAAACGACACTTGCCTAATTGACCTAATTTTTCACGTAAACTTAACGTGTTAAAATAATTACTCATGAGTATTCCTATAATGTATGTACTTAGTGTTTGTAATTAACCATGTCTAGATGCTTGAAAGTCTTATTTCAATAGCATGTAAACACTTGCTAACTTGTATTTTATTTAGTCATTTTATCGACAATGCCAGCATCATACGCTAGTCAATGCGTTGCAAAAAGTGATATATTCGCATTACAGTATTGCAAAATACGCAACCACTGTGTTTTATTTAATCAAAATGAATGTAGCAGAGTAGAGCAATATGGATCAAAAAGCATTAGCAATGTTCACCCATTTAAGCCAAAGTTTACACTTTGGTAAAACAGCGCAAGCACATCATATTAGTCCTTCAACCTTAAGTCGTGCAATACAAAGGCTTGAGAATGAAGTGGGTGGCGATCTATTACATCGTGATAACCGAACTGTGGTGTTAACTGATGCGGGTAAAAAATTTAAAATTTACGCTGAACAGCAACTTGAGCAATGGCAAAGCTTCAAACAGTCACTCAATCAAAAACAATCATTACTAACAGGTAAACTGCATATTTACTGTTCAGTTACTGCTGCATACAGTCATTTACCCCCATTATTAGAGCGCTTTAGAGCTAGACATCCATCTGTAGAAATAATGCTCACTACAGGAGATGCTTCAGACGCCCTTGAAAAAGTGCAAAATCAGTCGGTAGATTTTTCTATTGCTGCAACGCCAGAGCATTTACCACGCAGTGTCTACTTCCATCATCTTGACACTATTAATCTTGCAGTTATTGCCCCAACAATGAAGTGTAAAGTACAGCAACAATTGTGTGAAAAAGTCATTTCATGGTCAGAAATTCCGATCATATTGCCAGATTATGGTGCTTCTCGAAAACGTTTCGAGCTTTGGTATCGTAAAAAACAACAAGGTAAACCGAATATTTACGCAACTGTGTCAGGCCATGAAGCATTAGTTAGTATGGTAGCGCTTGGTTGTGGCGTCGGTATTGTGCCGCAAGTAGTTGTTGATAATAGTCCAGTAAAAGACCGCGTACATAACTTGGTAGATGTTGGTGAAGTAGACACTTTTGAGTTAGGAGTATGTTGCTTGAACCAGTCAAAGTCACAACCGTTGGTTAAAGCTTTTTTTAGTGCTATTGATTAACCTTATAAAATTTGGCTTCGATTAGTCGCATCTTTACACCACGGTAATCAATAACAAGACTTTTTAGCCATAATTCATTTACAACCATAAACTTAAATGCATTTTATAGCCGACTTTACTCATATTTATGTTTCAAAATGAGGGAAGGTTATTTAGATAATACCAATCTGATTAAGTTTCTTCTCAACTCAGAGCTATATTCGATACTCATTAACAAGGCAAA
>NZ_PJAI02000035.1 GCF_002843355.2 Colwellia echini | reverse complement strand
TACAAATAGTTGATATTGTTATACTTTACAATTTCATTATCCCGAACTCAGGTTATTGTAAGTAAAATGGCATAGGCTTAACGCACATTAAAATCTGCTTAGGCCAAATAATGAACCTTTAAAATTTTTGAAAGACGAAGGATAAACAATGATAACTGAGCAATTAATTTGGTTTATAGATGGCCGTTATTTTTATAAAAATATCACCCTTGATAAAATAACTCAGCTTGCCAACGCTCATAACAACCAGCTTAAAATAATCATAGACGTTAAAGTAAAGTCGACTGAGCGCTGGTATTGGCATTCAATGGTTGATGACTCATTAACCAGTAACGAAGGCTTAGCCGCAATAGTCCAAAAAAAACAAGTACTTCAAAAGGCACTATCCATGAGTGCAATTAAAGCTGAAATTATCACCACTGAATCTTCTGAACATGTAAAAATAATAAATGCTGAAGTAGCCAAAGCAAATAATAGCTTAGTTATTATTGAAGATGCTGCCGCTAAGCTTCGCCATTCTATTTTCCAAAGGCTGACTGAAATTGATGCGCCAGTATTACTGCTAGGTAAAAAAGTATGGAATAAACCCATCAAAATGATCGGTGCAGTTGACCCTTTGCATGAGCACGATCGCCATGCAAAAATTGATGAACATATTGTTAGCCAATTGAAAGCGTGGGCGAAGTCTTTAACCGTTAAGTGGCAAATAGTTCATTCTTGTTATATTTCATCAGTGTTATACGGTTACGAGCGTAAAGTGCAGCAAATGCACCAAAGCGCGTTAAAAGAGTTTGCCAAAAAAAATAATGTTAGTGTTGAGCAATACACCTTATTAGAAGGTTTGCCTGAAGAGGCTGTTGAGTCTTTTATTAATAAAAATCATATTGATATTTTATTTATCGGTTTAGTAAACCGTAGTATGGTGGATAAATTCTGGGTGGGCAGCACAACTACCCATTTTTTATATGAACCACCATGTGATTTATTACTGATTAAACGCTAAGTTAATTTTTAAGGGGTTAATGCTCATAGCACTAACAGCGACGATTAAACCTCTGAATTACTCTTTCCCTTAATTATTAATGTGCTTTGTGTAGCTAAAAGCTAAAGCTTAAACCTTGGTGTCTTCAGGTGTTATTTCATCAACATTTTCTTTGCTACGCACCATCACTTCAAACGGTTTAGTTTGATTACCCGCATAAAGACTAACGTGCGGAAACGGTATTTCAATACCTTGTTGATCAAAAGTTTTTTTTATGGTTTGATACATTTCGTTTTTAAGTGTGAGAAAATTCTCACGTTTTGACCATACTGAAAACTGAATATCAACTGATGAAGTGCCAAAGCCCGTTAAAATAAACAGTGGCGCAGGCTCTTCTAAACAGATTACATTTTTTTCAGCAATCTTAAGTAATATTCCACGTACTTTCTCAATATCTTCTTTGTAAGCTATACCTAACTTTAAATCCGCTCGTCTGATCGGGTATTTGGTCATCGTGGTTACAGGGCTTTTTATCATACTTTCGTTCGGTATTCTGACAAATAAGTTATCGAAGGTTCTTAGCTTAACCGACAATAAATCAATTGAGATAACTTCACCCAAAATGTCATTAACCTTGATCACGTCACCTATAGAAAAAGGTCGTTCTAGCATTAAAAATAAGCCGCTGATCAAGTTGGAAGCCGAAGTTTGTGACGCAAAACCGATAGCTACGGTAAATATACCTGCCGCGCCAAGCAGTATGGTTAAATCAATACCAATATGTTTTAACGCTGATAACGCGAATAACATTAACAAGGTATAAAAAACAGTTCGTTTTAATAAAAACATACCATGTGTGGTTAACTTTTTATCGGCAACTTTTACGGCCGCACTACTGACCGCTTTAGCAATAAAGTAGCCCACTAAAAAGAGTATTAACGCCTGCATTGAGGCGTATAAGTGTGAATCTTTGAGTAGCGCTAAAAAATCATTAATCAATGTCATTGCCTAATTTATCCAAATAAATTGCTAATTCTGCGTATTAATTTCCCATGCTCCGATAATACCCGCGGTTTACTAATAAAGGTAAGCGCGTCAAAATCAGAGGGAAATTTTTTCTCGATGATCAATTCAACATCAGCGGAGTCATCTTTAACTTCTATCGTCAATCGTGATGTCCATAATTGATTTTTACTGTCGCTGTACAAGTGCAAATAATTCACCGGCACATTAATTCGATTAATTGTTAACGCTTTATTATGATTATTAATTAACATAATTGACGTTGTTGCGCGATGTGGATGTAAGTCTAATTCATCGATATCTGTTTTTGCCGTAGTGTATTTTGCATAACAAAGTTGACCATCAATCGTTGAACGACCGAACCATGAGTCTGAGGGGCGCCAAAATGGTAGGTCAACTAAGGGTTTAGCTCCAGGAAAAGTTTCAGCGTAAAACCAAAGAGGTGTGCTAATAAATAATTGTGTTTTTTCCCCAGCAAGAATAGTTAATGGCGACGAGGGACGAGCGATAAAAGTTCGATCAGCTAACAGCGGATACACCTTTATTTTATCTGTAGTCATTTGCTCTAAAAAACGCCCTGCAGCAACCTTATCATCTAGATTAAATGCAGAGCCGTCAGAAACAATAATATCATCGCCCTCTTCATCACTTTCTATATTCCACAAATTCCACTCAGTTGCTTTGCGTTTAAGTAAAATAGCCCGTTCGCCTACGCTCCAGGACTGTTGTTGCTGCACATTAAAAGTAAACTCGCCCCACCAGATATTGTTCTTCATTATTTACTCACTATCATTATTAGTGTTTTAAATTAGCAAGTTAAAACTTTTATAACAAGGGAAGTCGCTTTCCTCCCCTATACGAAATATACCCATTACTTTAATTGGAGCTATTATAGCCAACGTTTTCTTTTAAATAAGACAATAAGTACCACTGAAATAACCGCCATTACACCTAGTAACGTAAAGTAGCCATGTTCAAATTTTAACTCTGGAATATATTCGAAGTTCATCCCGTAAATACCTGCTAAAAATGTTAATGGCACAAATAACGCGGTGATAACGGTAAGTACTCGCATGGTAGAGTTTAATTGATGCGAAGTAATCGACATATAGCCATTAATTAAGTCACCACAAATATCGTAATACATTTGTGAAAGACTTAATAATCGGTCAAGTCTATCTCGTAAATCATTAACTGTGTGCTGCTCTTCGTCAGTTATCAGATTAGTTTCATCATCATCCATGTACGCATTTAACGTATCGCCAATGGTAACGTGATAACTAAAAGTTCTTCTTATTTTTACTAAACGAGAACGATGAGCGGTAATTTCACGCATCATGCTATCGTTGCCACTAATTTGAAATTTATCTTCAATCGCTTCAAGATGCGCTTCAAAGTCAAATAATTGTTTCAGGTAAGTACCACAACTACTGTGAAATATTTTTAATGCTAAATGAATAGGGCTACGTGCTAAGTGTTTTTCACCTGTGGTATTAAATAACGCATTTATCGCTATAGAGCTTTCAGCATGACATGTAATCAAAACACGTTCACCGATAAACAGTCCAACTTGAACGTGTTCAAAAGTTAAGTTTTGTTTTTTAGCAACAAAGCCGCGATAAAGTAAGAAGATATAATCATCAAACAGTTCTACTTTAGGTGGATGTCTATCTCGTTGTGCATCACTTATCGCTAACGCATGACAACCAAACTCGGTTAATACTGCGTTTTCACGCTCTCTGTCTACTTTATCTAGATCAATCCACAAGGTGGTACTTTCATCTTTTTGCCACTCACTGACTAGTTCTTCACCTCCCATCTTGGTTGGGAAAGACGGAGAAATTAACATACACTTGATCATGAAAAATCCTTATAAAAATTATAAAAAAGCATCACAGCGACACATGCGGATGATAAACTAACTAAAATTTATTACCTACAATAATATAAGCCTAAATAACAAATAAAGCGCCATTAATTGTTGTTATCTCAACAGCTAACGTTGATAATTCCCTCCATTAACTTGTTTTTTCTAATTAGGACTGTCACATGTCAACTGACATTATTATCTGGTGCGCTATCGCCATTTGCATAACTCACTCGGCTATTTTTTCAGGGTTAAATCTTGCGTTTTTCTCTATCAGCCGATTGCATTTAGAAGTAGAAGCAAAAAAGGGTAATAAAGCAGCACAAAAGGTTTTGACATTAAGAGATGATTCAAACTTTTTATTATCCACAATTTTATGGGGCAATGTGGGTATTAACGTTTTATTAACCATGTTGTCTGATTCAGTATTAACAGGCGTTAGTGCCTTTCTGTTTTCAACCATTGCCATTACTATTATTGGTGAAATAACCCCACAAGCTTACTTTTCAAGACATGCATTAAAGATGGGTAGCTTATTGACGCCTGTTATTCGTTTTTACCAAATTTTGTTTTATCCGGTTGCCAAACCAACAGCACTTATTCTTGATGGTTGGTTAGGAAAAGAAGGTATTACTTACCTTGAAGAAAGTGAATTGAGAAATATTATTCGCCAACACATTACTGCTGAAGAAGCAGATCTTAATCAAGTTGAAGGGATAGGCGCGTTAAATTTCTTTGCGCTTGATGAAATACACGTAACCCAAGAAGGTGAAGTGATTGATCCTAAATCAATTATCGCTTTACCAACTAAGTTAGATTTACCAATAATCCCGACGATTGAAAAAAGCCCTGAAGATCCATTTTTGATGTTAGTTAATCAAACTAATCATAGTTGGGTTATTTTAACTAACGAAGCAGGTTACCCATTACTAGTTTTGGATGCCGATGGCTTTTCACGTGCGGCCTTATACCAACAAGAAAGTTTTGACCCATACAGTTATTGTCATCGCCCTGTAGTAATTACTGATGAAACAACGCCCTTAAATGAAGCGATGTTACAAATGAAAGTAAACACCTCAACCGACAAAAATTTTGATGGGGTTATTGAACATGATGTTCTGCTAATTTGGGGGCAAACAAAACGTATTATTACTGGTGCAGATATTTTCGGATTACTGCTCAAAGGTATGCTACCTGTGATAAAGTAGCGCTAATGAATTAAGTATCAGTTTTAGCAACTACTAATACCAATCTCAATAGAATGGTTTTAATAAACAGCTGTAAACATGATATTTAGGTTAAAGTTTTAAAATAAGCGGGTATGTTTTCTATAATGGAATGGTTAAGTACAATGTTTGATATTACGGGTTTTTCTGATTTTCTGTTCAAAAATAAGTTCATTGTAACCGTGTTGGTTATCGCAACTTTTTTTTTGGTTAAGCATGTCATCTTAAAAATAATAAAACGTAAATCAAAAAGAGATAAAAGAGCACCGATCAATACGGTAAATAATTTATTTACTATATTGATTATTATCATGATGTTTAACCTCTGGTCTGATGAAATACAGAAGTTTGCTTTCTCTATCGCCGCATTTATCGTTGCCATTGTTTTAGCCACTAGAGAGTTCATTCAATGCTTTATTGGCTTTATTTATATTATTTCAAGTAGACCTTTTCGGGTTGGTGACTGGATACAAGTAGGCCCCCATGTTGGTGAGGTACACTCTACCGACTGGGCAAAATTAACCTTACTTGAAGTAGACCAAGATAATTATCAATATACCGGTAAAACCTTGTATGTACCTAATAGTAGCCTAATTACATCGGTCATTAAGAATCTTAACTTCCTAAAACGTTACGCTATGCATCACTTTACTATTGTGCGCGATGACAGTGTTAATCCGTTTGAATTTATAGATGCTTTGTAT
Organism: Colwellia echini; assembly: GCF_002843355.2. GTDB lineage: Bacteria > Pseudomonadota > Gammaproteobacteria > Enterobacterales > Alteromonadaceae > Colwellia > Colwellia echini. Next base: position 5,741 of record NZ_PJAI02000035.1, on the reverse strand, counting down.
GAAAAGGCAAACTTTTATTGTAGTGGTTTTCAAGATGTAGCGGTTCGATATAACCATCTAATTGAAAACCGACTTGATGTAAAAATATCAGGTCCTAAGCCACATATTCAAGTAGCGACCTCGGATGTGGGAGACACTCAGGTATTTTTCACCATTTTTTGCCCTACCGAAAGTGCGATGAAGATTGAGCAAGATTTAACTGAAGATTTTATGAATTTATGGTTTGAGCGTAAGGCATTAAAAGAACAAGCGAAAATCAAATAGCATTATTTTTAATTCACCAAAGCTTTAAATTACTAAAGGTTTGAATTACCAAAAAGCCACAGAAGCAATCTAGATTACCATGATTACTTCTGTGGCTTTTTTATCAACTTTTCGTAGTTAGCTTTGCCATCCATATACCGTATACAGAGCCTCGCTAAAGTCAAAGACATTAACTCAACTAAAACTACAGTAAGAACCAACTACCTAAACCTAAGAATACTAAGAAACCAACAACATCAGTAACGGTAGTTAACAATACAGCTCCAGATAATGCAGGATCTATATTCATACGATTTAATATCGATGGAATTAAAACTCCCGAAGCCGCGGCGGCAATTAAGTTGCCTAAAATGGCAACCCCTAATACCAAGCTAATACCCAAATCATTAAACCATAGGTAAGTAAAGCCACCGATGATAACTGACCAAATAATACCGTTAGTTAGCCCCACTTTTAGCTCTTTAATAAGTAAAGCTTTTAAGTTAGCCTCTGTTATTTGTCCTAGCGCTAAACCACGAACAATCAGGGTTAAGGTTTGACTACCAGAAATTCCGCCCATAGATGCCACAACCGGCATTAACACCGCAAGTAACACGACTTGTTGTAAAGTCACTTCGAATAAGCCAATAACACCCGAAGCTAAAAAAGCGGTAATTAAATTAATACCTAACCAAACCCCCCGGTTTTTAGCACTTTGCCAAACCGTTGAGAATAAATCTTCATCTTTATTCAAACCACCTGACTGGTTTAACTTTTTAGCAGCGTCAGCTTCTTTAATATAATAGGCCGATGCAAAAGTAAAACGACCCATAAATAGACCTGATTCATCACATACTGGCAACGACATTTTCTCAGACAAAATTAGCGCTTCTGATGCGTCATCTATATCAGTATTGGCAGTCAGTTTGAGAAAATCAGACTCAATTAAGTCACTTAAAAGCGCGCTATCATCTGCATTAAGCAGGGTATGAATATTAACAACACCCGTTAATATCCCTTGCTTATTTACGGTGTAAAATTCTTCGGTATAGTTATTCAAGCCTTTATAAACCAGACGTTTAGCGCTTGATACTTTTAATTTTTCAGAAATACGTACGTAGTCGTAATCAAGGTTATGACCTAATTCATTATCATCATATTGTTGCGCTTGTTGATAAAGCGCTTTTTGCGATTCATCTAATTGTTTTATTGCGTAAGTTAAAAATCTATCAGGTAATGCTTCTGCTATTTCTAATAGTTCTTCAAGATCAATTTCGGCAAGTAACTCAAAACACTGTTCATCAGATAACGAATCAACCAACCATAAACGAGTTTCTGTTTTTACCTGAATAAAAGTAATACGTTGAATGTCGATATTTAAATGCGACCAAACCGCGAATCTTTTATCTAACGGCACAGCCTCAATTAATAAAGGGTATTGGTCATTGAATAAAACATTGTCTAAATCAACTAAAACATTATTAAGTTCAACATCATTTTTGGTGGCTAAAATATCATTTATTAATAAGGGTAATTGGTCTACTGTGTTTTCACTCATAGTTTTTTCACTCATAATTTTTATTCGTACTGCTTACATCCATAACAATGAATGAATAAATTTTAGCTAAAGGTGCCTCGAGAAAAACCAACTTATAAATAAAGCCAGTTTAGTAAGAAGGATAACGTAACCCACATTAATAAAATTAACGGAATACCTACACGCATAAAGTCTGAAAATTGATATCCGCCAGCATTCATTACTAACAAATTAGTTTTATAAGCCATAGGTGTTGCGTAGCTTAAGTTAGCGCCAAATAATACGGCTAAAATAAATGGCTCTGCCGGTAAATTAAGTTGGCTTGCAACAGAAATGGCGATTGGCGTACCAATAACCGCTGCCGCATTATTGGAAACAATATTAGTGAGTATCGCTAATAAAAGCATCAGTGCTGCGATAACGCCGCCTGGCGGTAATCCAAAAGATAATGCAACAAACACTTGCGCTATATACTCAGCACCGCCTGTGGTCATCATAGCCGCGCCTAAAGCCAATGATGCTGCAACAATTAAAATCACTTGCGTACTCAGCGCTGAAGATGCTTCCTCCCAGTTTAAGCATTTGGTTAATAATAAAACCAACACGCCGCATACTGCGCTGATTTCAATGGGTAAAATCCCTAGAGCAGAGGCCGCAACTACAGCAAGCAATGTACCTAAAGCAACAGGTGCCTTACTAGTTTGCGGTAGAGATTCCGCGCCATCTATGGTTAAAAACCCTTGCTTAGATTTTAGTACCTTGATTTGTTCGGTTTCACCTTGCACAAGTAACACATCACCAATTCTAAGGCGGGTATTACCGATACTACTACGCCCTATTTCCATCGCTTTACCAGCACGATGTAAAGCAATAACAGACACTGCATATTTTTGGATAAAATGTGCTTGTTGTAGGGTTTTTCCTTCAAGGCCAGAGCCTGCAATAATGACTATTTCAGCCAAGGTTTGTTTCTCAGCTTTTAACGGATGTTCATCGTCAACTTTATTGATCCCAGAAAACAAGGTGGCACCAAGTACGGTTTCATATTCTTTCAAACGATCAGGATAATCATGTACTTTTAATCTATCTCCTACGGTAAGAATTGTGTCAGGTAACGGCATAATATTGCGACTTTCAGGGCCCCGTTGCACACTTTCTATTTTAAGTTGACCGTCTGTTAAGGCGATTACATCAGCAATAGTTTTCTCGTTAATATGACTTTCTTCATTAATATTTAGATAAGCACTGAATAAGCGTGGCGATATATCTGGCATTGACGCAGTACGTTTAGGTAACAGTTTAGGCGCAATTAACCATAAATAAATGATGGCAACGACTGACGCCATGAGCGCTGGCTTTGCAAAATCAAATAACCCAAATTCTACCGCGCCCATGTTTTTAGCAATACTTACGACTAATAAGTTAGTAGAGGTACCAATAGTAGTAACCATACCGCCAACCAAAGTTGCTAAGCCCATAGGTAGTAACATAGGCGAAGAGTCTGTTTTAGTACGTATTGAAACGCTAATTAATATAGGTAAAAGTAGGACAACAACTGGAGTGTTGTTAATAAAAGCACTTAATGTCCCTGCTAATATAAGGGTTAACAACAGTGATAATGTCGGGCTGATTTTCCATAATTTAGCTAAATAGCGCCCGATAGGCTCTAGTGCTCCGGTGCGGACAATGCCAGAGCCAATAATCATTAAACAACATACGGTGACTAACGCTTCATGACCAAAGCCAAAAAATAAAGAGCTTGCTTCAAAATGTGTACCATCAACATAAAACGGAAAAACTGAAAACAGCAAGCATAAAATAGCTAATACCGATAATGATGAAGTTTCTAAAGGAATATCATCACGGCGAAATAAATATAAAGCGAAGGCCGTGATTAATAAAACCGCTAACGCATGGTAATTGGGTAGGTCTGGAATATTCAAAAGTATCACCCTGTTATAAAATACTGTTGGTTAATTGTAAGTAATTAAGCCATGTTTATCATAGTTAGCTTTTAACGATTAAGGCTGACTTTTTGTGATTAATCTAGATAACCTCAGTTCGGGTTAAGTTATTTTACTCAATATTAATCTTTATTAATAATTGTTATCGCACCATCAAGATGTACATCACGTTGCGGGAATGAAATAACAATATTGTTTTTCTCAAATAACTCATCAATAGCAAAACGTATATTGCTTTTGGCAACACGCAAGCCACCTTCAACATTAGACTGAATCCAAAAATTGACTTCAAACACTAGTGAGCTATCGCCAAAATCTTCAAAACTAACTATCGGCATTGGATCTTTTAATACTTCTTTTTGTGCAAGTGTTGCTTCTAAAACAAGATCTGCGACCGTTCTAGCGCGAGTGCCATAAGCAACGCCAACACTTACATTTGCTCTAACTAAGTTATCACGTAAGGTCCAATTAACAACTGTGTTTTCAAGTAATTTACTGTTAGGAATAAGCATATGAACACCATCAACACGTCGTATACGAGTAGAGCGGGTATTGATCTCTTCTACAACACCTTTGGCATTTTCAACCTCTAAAAAATCACCAATTTTAATTGGCCGCTCCCACATTAATATCCAACCACTGATGAAGTTGTTAATAATATTTTGTGCGCCAAAACCAAAACCAATAGCAATGGCCCCTGATAAAAAGGCAAAAGCGGTAATGGGAATGTTGATCATATCCAGTGTTGTGATCAACATGACGATGATTGCAATCACATAAAAAACACGTTGCAACAAATGTATGATATTAGGATCAGTATTATGATTAGTTAATCGACGCGTAATTAATCTTACAGACCATTTAGTGAGTAATAATCCTACATAAATAAAAATAGGAATTAATAAAACCTCACCGAGGGTGATTGCTTGATCAGAAACCTTAAAAACGGTTATTGATAATATCGATTTTATTTGTTCAAAATCCATAACGTTACCTTAACGTAAAACGATCAGTTCACTTAAATTAATGTGTTAACCTGCTCTAAAATGACCATCATGACCTTTAGCCAGAGTGAGATTAACTATTATTTATTTAGAGCCTAAGAATACTTTAGCAGGGTCTACCAAAAAGCGTTTACCAAGTGCCTCTCGACCAAACAGCATTAAATTACTCATATCTGATCGATCCGTCAGAGTGATTTCAATTAACCACTCTTCTTGACCAAGTATCACGGGGGTTTCAATAACATAACGCTCTTCTGCAGTACCGTTTGATGATTTTACCTTTCTAATATCACTGATTGGCGCAGTACAACGCTGAATTGTTTCTACATTATGTACATCAGGATGCAGGTCAAAGGTTACGCTATGTATACCGTTAATGATCGATTTTTTAATATTATCAACATGTAAAGATGAAGTTTTTGCACCAGTATCTACGCGTACTTGTAAGTCTGCGATGGAAAGCTCTGGTAAGGTAATTGATTCTAAACGGCCAATAATTGTTTTATTTTTTTGACTCATAAATATTCCTAGTGTTCTTTATAGCTAATCTTGCTTTGTTCGCCCGGTAAAATATCAAAATCACCGATACTTAAAATACCCATAAAACTCTCTTTAAGTGTTCGTAAATCGGTTAACTAGTTAAAAATCATTTTAAACAGTCACTGAAAAATTACTTGAATTAACCTTTACCACGAGTTTTAGTGCTATTAGGTTTGGCGTTTTTTTCTAAAAACTCAAACACCATGCCTGCAACATTTTTACCTGTAGCAGTTTCTATGCCTTCTAACCCAGGAGATGAGTTAACTTCCATCACCATTGGGCCATGTTGTGAGCGCAGTAAATCAACACCACACATATTTAAGCCCATTGCTTTAGCCGCTAAAATGGCAGTTTCGCGCTCTTCTTTAGATAATTTAACCACAGTTGCTGAGCCACCACGGTGTAAGTTAGAGCGAAATTCACCTTCCGCGCCTTGACGTTTCATCGCCGCAA
>NZ_PJAI02000034.1 GCF_002843355.2 Colwellia echini | reverse complement strand
TTAATGAGTATCGAATATAGCTCTGAGTTGAGAAGAAACTTAATCAAATTGGTATAACAATAACTAATTGATATTATTAAGTTATACATATTCATTATCCCGAGTTCAGGTTATTTATATTGTTTATGTTAAACCGATCAAAAATTTATATTTAACAAAAAATGAGCTGGTACAAAAAATAACACTAACTTGACACTTGCTAACAGAATTTTAGTGCACTTTAGATAAGATGAACTCACTAACTTATTTAAGTGAGACAACTTATGTTCAATTCTCCAGAAAACAATCATCAAATTTCAGATAGTCACTTTATACAAGCTAAAGATAACCTCAATAGTCACAACAGTAATAACGACAATTTATGGGATCAACTTAATCTCAATCAACAGTTTTCTGTCTGTAGTCTCGGTGAGTTCGGTTACATGCTGACTTCAATTCGAGCTATTGCTGGTCATAGATTGGCTATTTTGACAAAAAATAATAAAGTGGCAACAGTAAATTCGACAGGCGTTATTAACTTCAGTCCTACAATTAACTGCCCTTAATCACCTCCCTTAACTAAAAGCCTTTATTTTAATACTTCTTATTTTAATTATTAAATAACCTGAGTTCAGGAAGGAAAAATACTACAACAACCCTAATTATCCGTTATCGTTTTACTACCAATAACAGCCAACAAAAAAGGAGCCAAAGCTCCTTTTTTATTAAATTTTATAAATGTGTTTTTTAACTTAATACTTTACATTTAACTATGTGCTAAAACGGTATATCGTCATCAAAATCAATTGATGGCTCTTGCGGATTCACTTTAGGTGCCGCTGGTTGTCTTTCATATCTGCTTTCTGGCTGTGCTTGTGGTGCAGGTTGACGTTGTGCAAAGCCACCAGGAGGTTGTGCTGCTGGTTGACGAGGAGCATAACCACCTTGCTGCTGTGGCACAGGTTGTTGTGGTGCAGGTTGACGCGGAGCAAAACCACCTTGTTGCTGTGGAGCAGGTTGTTGCGGTGCATGTTGTTGGCTGTAACCACCTTGTTGAGGTGCTTGCTGTTGTGCATAATCACCCTGTGATGATGACTTACCGTCTAACATTTGCATTATACCGTTATAGCCTTGTAACACAATTTCCGTCGTATATTGATCTTGGCCTTGTTGATTAGTCCATTTACGTGTTTGTAAAGCTCCTTCAAGGTATACTTTTGAACCTTTTCTTAAGTATTCACCAGCAATTTCGGCAAGCTTACCGAACATAACCACACGATGCCATTCGGTTTTTTCTTTTTGCTCACCTGTTTGCTTGTCTTTCCACGAGTCTGATGTTGCCACAGTAATGTTTGCTACTGCGCCGCCATTTGGCATAAAACGTACCTCAGGATCTTTACCTAAGTTACCTACGATTATTACTTTATTTACACCCGCCATGAAAATATCCTATTATTTGCGCTATTAAGACCTACGTTATTTATATTTATTCAACGATTTATTAAGTTGAAAGAACGTGTCTTGGGAATTTATTTTAAGGGAGTAATTCTATAGTGCGCGGCGATCAAATTCGAGTGATTTTTTGTTAAAATTCGATTTATTTACTTTATACCAAATCAAATAAGTTTCTTCCCACTCAGCAGCTAGAATTAAAAGGCTTGGAGGCAAGGCATTGATTGAAGATATGGTTCTTCAAGAAAGCAACTCCTGCATTTTCTTTATAAGCTACATCCATCTAACGCCCTTATCTAAATCAATAACGCTGGCTATAAGCCTTTTAAATTCGCCTTTTGGGCTGTTTATAAAAAGCGTTTCAACACTCGGTCAATTTGCACTGCACGAATCTTTTTCAACAGCTTTTGTGGTTTTTCGGGGTAATCGGCTACCGATTCTATTTCTAAATAATTAGTCACTTTAGTAGTATTTGCTAAAATACCAACTAATTCATTATTCGTTGATTGCAGCAGTGATTTTCCAACATCGTCAATTAATAAGCCATTTTCTAAATCAAGCGCCCAAGCACGTGGGTTTAAATTACTGCCAGTAATTAAATGATATCTGTCATCAACACGTACACCTTTAAGGTGAAAGCTATTATCATTATCTTTCCACAAGTGAACATTGAGTAAACCTTTATCAATAAAGTTCTGATAGCGCTTTACAAAACGCTGCAACAGCATTTCATATACATAAGGGACAATACCTATAGTGCTAAAATTTTCTTCTTTGGCAATAAAAAAATCATTGGCGGTTTTATCGCCCACTATGATAGTAGTTTTAACCCCGCGTTTTAAAGCTTTAACCACATCTCTAGCAAGTGAGTGAGGCAAGTTAAAGTACGGGGTAAAAATAATAATGTTTTTATTGGCTTTTTGGATTAAGTCACGAGTTGCTTGGTTTAGTTCATTCTTACGGCGACCAAAACCTACTAACGGGGTGATAAAGACTTTATTCTCTAACGATTTAGATTGATTCAAACTTGCTTGCGGGGGGACGACATAATGAGATTTTTTTAATTGTAGTTTTAACGCAATTAAATTTTTCTTTTGTTGCTGCGCATCAGGTTTAAAGTCTTGATTAAGTAAGGGGGCAAGCTCTGAGTCGATAAAGGTTTCAACTAGATAATGACAAAAACTATCGGTTAATGATTTACTGTTAATAGTGCAATAACGATCTAAGCGATATCGCTCACCTTGATGTAGATAAATATCATTGATACTAGCGCCAGTATAAAAAAGAGTGTCATCAAAAACCATTCCTTTTAGATGTAAAACACCAAACACTTCTTTGCGCTTTACCGCAACACCGTAAATATTAATTGTTTGCGGGTAATCTTGTGCTAATTGCATGTACAAAGCACGATTGCCTAAGCTTGCCTTTTCACCAATTAAGCCACGTTGAGCACGATTAGCATCAACAAAAATGTTAATCTCAAGTTTGGGAAAATTAGCTTTAGCTTGATACAACGCGTGAAGAATTTCTCTACCTGCATCATCATCTTGTAGGTACAAAGCAGTAATAAAAATACGCTGACGCGCTGATTCAATCAATAATAATAACTGCTGTTTGTATGCTTTAGGCGTGGTAAAAAACTCTACATCACTACCATCAATAATTATTTCTTGCACTGTGTTCTATCTGAAAAAATCAATTCGGGACAGTATATCAATAGTTAACAGCAGAAATATAGGTTTTTTCACTTATTATCCGCGCTAATCTACACAAATAACGGCTATTTACCGCTAAATACTTTCATAATTATTAATCAATTTATCGGGATAAGATAAAGTAAATGCTACACAAAGATTATTAAATTTTAACGGCTAATTCAGCCGCTTGGCGTATTGCTCTTTTAGCATCAAGCTCTGCGGCAACATTAGCACCACCAATAAGGTGAACTGGTAAACCACCTGCTAGTAATACTTGCTGCAAGTCTCGATTTGGCTCTTGTCCTGCACAAATAATAATATTGTCTACTTCAATTAATTGCTCATTTCCATCAACCTCAATCAATAAGCCTTGGTCGGTAATCGCTTTATAGGTAGCGCCTGCAACCATTGTAACCGCATGCTTAGCTAAGTTAGCTCGGTGTACCCAACCAGATGTTTTACCTAAACCTTTACCAACTTTACTAGGTTTACGTTGAAGCAAAGTAATATTTCTTGTTGGGGTATGTTTGGTAATATCAGCTTTATTCAGTAACGCGCCACTTTGTTGATAGTTTTTATCAACTCCCCAATTTTTAAGCCATGCATCGAGATCATGCGATAAAGGCTTTTCTGCTGAGTCTGCAGGTAAACTTTCAGATAAATAAACAGCAACATCAAAACCAATACCACCTGCGCCGATTATAGCTACATTTTTACCTACCTCAATTTTATCGCGCAACACTTGTAGGTATGAAAGTACTTTACCATTTGCTATGCCATCATCTAATCCATCAATTGTTAATTTTCTTGGCTTAATACCTGTTGCAAGAATGACTTCATCAAAACCTGATAGTAATAACTCCTCCGCACAATTATCAATGGCTAAATCGCTGTTAAGGTGTACTTTAATACCATGCAAACTAAGCTGCTTATTAAAATATCGTAAGGTTTCAAAAAACTCTTCTTTACCGGGAATTTGTTTGGCAACGTTGAACTGCCCACCAATTTCACTGCCTTTATCAAACAACTCCACTTGATGACCGCGCTGCGCGGCATACACGCTGAATGCTAAACCTGCAGGGCCTGCACCAATTACAGCCAGTTTTTTACTCTTATTAGCTTTCTCAAGTACAAGCTCGGTTTCATAACAAGCCATTGGATTAACTAAACAGGAAGCGCGTTTTTGCTCAAAAACATGATCTAAACAGGCTTGGTTACAGCCAATACAGGTATTAATTTCATCAGCTTTATCATTCGCCGCTTTATTCACAAAGTCGGGGTCTGCCAAGAAAGGTCTCGCCATTGACACCATATCAGCCTGCCCTGTTGCCAAAATATTTTCTGCAACCCCAGGGGTATTTATGCGGTTTGTAGTAATTAACGGAATTGTCACTTCCTGCTTCATTCGCTCAGTTACCCAAGTAAATGCAGCTCTAGGCACTGAGGTGACTATTGTTGGAACTCTTGCTTCATGCCAACCTATACCGGTATTAATTAAGGTTGCGCCAGCTTTCTCAACTGCTTTTGCCATAGTAACCACCTCTTGCCAGCTATTACCGCCTTCAACTAAATCGATCATTGATAAACGAAAAATAATAATAAACTGCTCGCCTACTTTAGCGCGAACCGCTTTAATGGTATCAATAGCAAGTCGCATTCTATTGTCTATACTACCACCCCATTCATCAGCGCGTTTATTGGTTCTGATGCAGGCAAATTGATTAATTAAATACCCTTCAGAACCCATTATTTCAACGCCATCATAACCAGCCTTCGCCGCTAATTTTGCTGCGTAAGCATAATCTTTAATAGTTGATTTAATTTGTCTAACCGACATAGCAGAGGGCGTAAAAGGGGAAATAGGTGATCTTATTTTACTCGGCGCAACAGCAAAAGGATGATAAGCATATCGCCCTGTATGCAATAACTGTAAACATATTTTTGTAGGATATTGATGTACGGCTTTGGTGATTTGTTTATGCTTATTAACTTGCCAAAAATGACTTAATTCACTACCAAAAGGAGCGATACGACCACGTAAATTAGGGCTAACGCCACCTGTTACAATTAACCCAACACCACCTTTAGCGCGAGCTTGATAGAATGCGGCAAGTTTAGCAAAGCCACCACGCTCTTCTTCTAAGCCGGTATGCATAGAGCCCATAAGAACTCGGTTAGCTAGTTTGGTAAAACCAAGATCTAGCGGTGCTAATAAATGTGGGTAAGCTGCTGTAGTCAAAATCAGACTCCGTCATTGGTCGTACCAGTTTGTATTGATTTATTAATCTACTGTCATTTAAACAAAAATACAAGTTATGATAAAATCATCTTTTACTTTTACTGTTAACGTTAATAAAAACATTACCAGTAATATTAGCAGCAGCATTACCGTACTGCGTAATTATACCAATCGGATTAATTAAGTGATCCATTTTTAATGAGGATAAATATTCAAGAGCAAGGCGCTTGATTGAGCAATAGCTGGCTATTGGGATTGAAAGCAACGATGTTATTGGATATTTAAGCCATTTTAAAAGATCACTTAGTTAGTTGGATTGGTATTAAATTTAATGACCAAGATTAACTTTATGACTTTAAGCGTTGCATCTACACCTAACAAAAAACAATTAATCCAACTTATACTCATAGCGCTTGAGAAAGAATTACAACAAGCCATTAATGCAGCAAATGAAGCTCACGCGGCGGCAGTTGACGATCAAAGTGTTGCTGAAACGCAATATGATACCTTAGCGATAGAAGCCAGTTATTTAGCTGAAGGGCAATCAAGAAGAGTAACTGAGTTTCAAAACTCTATTGATGCGTTTAAAAAGCTCGATGAATTTCTAGCTTCGAAAGCATTGACTTATATAGATAAGCATAGTTCTACTGAGCTAAGAGCAGTATGTGCATTAGGCTCACTTGTTCAGTTAGCTGCGGATGAGAAAGCCAACCATTGGTTTTTTATGGCTCCTGCTGCAGGTGGGTTTCGGTGTGAATTAGCACAACAAAAAATCACGGTAATAACGCCAAAATCGCCAATGGGTATGGCAATAATTGGTAAACAACCAGATGATGATATTGAAGTGATGCTTGGAGCAAATAAATTAGAAGATTATATTGCTGCGCTGAAATAGGTTAACCTGAGTTAAGCTTAAATGAGAAAGATAAAGATACATAAAACCTAGTAGAGCATTGAGAATACTAGGTCTATTTAGCCAGTTAACCTTTTATACAGATAAGGTTTTATACAGGTAACGTTTTAAACAAGTAAATATAAAAAACTAACTTGCTTCTATGCTAAAACCTATTTTCAACGTGACTTGATAATGACCAACCACGCCATTAACAATATGACCGCGGGTATCAACCACTTCAAACCAATCCATATTTTTGACGGTTTTACTACACTCTGCCAATGCATTCTCGATTGCATTTTCGATGCTCGTTGGAGATGAACCTACAATTTCAATTTTTTTATAACAGTGATGATCAGACATAATAGTTACTCGCTTAATAGTTGAGGTTTAATAACAAAAAGTATGAATATTAACTTAGCAGCCTATTTCGCTTTCAACAATATGCCCGACTAGGTTCACGCTCAATTTATGTAACAAAGCTTGTAACTGCTAGCTTTTCAATAATGCTTTAATAGCCACAAGATCTACAATTTTTTCATCTACTTTCAAATAGGCAACGGCTTCGGTGTGTACTATCGTTGCTTCAATTACGCCAGGCATATTAATCAGTTGCTCTGCAATAATGTCAGCCTGCTGCTCATTATCAATTTTAGTGGCGTAACTAAAGTTTTTAGATTTTTTTAATGGTTTCATACCAAAGCTTAATAACAACCACAGCACTGTCACGATAGCCATCACGAGGAAGATAGTATGCTCGCCGAACTCGCTAGCAATATAACCACCAAGCATACCGCCAACAAAAGCACCTAAAAACTGACTACTTGAATAAATTCCCATTGCGCTGCCTTTCACACCAGCAGGTGCGATGCGCGATAAAATAGATGGCATGGTTGCTTCTAAATAGTTAAATGCGGTAAAGAAAAGTACCACTGATAATACCAAACTCCACAAGCCAAGGGGTAACAACCAAAGAGAAAATAAAGCAATAGCTAATAAAGCAATAGCGGCGCTAAACATCGGTTTTTCTTTTTGTTTTTTCATCGCATATATCATAAAAGGCACCATCAAAAAGAAAGAGCCAAGTAAAGTTGGTAAGTATAATTGCCAATGATGATCTAACGCTAAACCGCTAGCCACAAACTGTTTAGGAAGTGTTACAAAGCAGGCAGTAAGTGCCATATGTAAAATAAAAATGCCCCAGTTTAAACGTGATAATTGTGGGTCGCGAATCAAACGACTAATTTGTTTAGGCAAAGCAACGCTATCACCACGTGGTGCTTTATTAACTGAGTTTGGCACCATAAATTGAATCATAAACATGGCGACAATGGTTAATACACCAGTAAACCAAAACAAACCACTTAACCCAAAATTATCGGCAACTATTGGCCCTAAAATCATCGCAAAAGTGAATGACAAGCCAATAAACATGCCAATAGTTGCCATTACTTTAGGTCGTTGTTCTTCTCGGCTTAAATCAGCCGCTAAGGCAAGTATCGCACTAGCAATTGCGCCCATGCCTTGAATCGCTCTACCTAATACCACGCCATAAATAGAGTCAGACATTGCAGCAATAATGCTACCAATTAGAAACACCACTAAGCCAGCTAAAATAACGGGCTTTCGGCCAAATTTATCAGACAGAATCCCCATAGGTATTTGCAGTAAAGCTTGCGTTAAACCATAAGCGCCAATCGCTAAGCCTAACCATATTGGGCTATATCCTGTCAGTTGCTCGCCATAAATTGCGAACACAGGAAGGATCATGAACAAGCCTAACATGCGAATGCCAAATACACTGGCTAGGGAGAAGGCGGCTTTTTTCTCAATACGGTTTAAACCTGAAACACTCATAACCTTGCTAAAACCTTAAATAAAACGAACGAGGAGGAAAAATTACGCGTAGTTTAACACGCAACGTGAAGCAACAAAATCCAAACATGAAAACAACAGATTATGTACCGTTTATACAGTATTTTTTATGCCATGTTTCTATGCCATAATAACCGATTCTATTTTATCGCTATTGAGTTAACAAACGCATGAAAAGTATTGAAGTTAGAGGCGCTCGAACGCACAACCTCAAAGACATAAGCTTAACTATTCCCCGAGATAAACTGGTTGTTATTACCGGTCTTTCTGGCTCAGGAAAATCCTCTCTCGCCTTTGATACTCTTTACGCTGAAGGCCAACGCCGTTACGTTGAGTCACTTTCTGCTTATGCACGTCAATTTTTATCTTTGATGGAAAAACCTGATGTTGATCACATTGAAGGCTTATCGCCAGCTATTTCAATCGAACAAAAATCAACATCTCATAACCCGCGTTCAACCGTAGGTACAATTACTGAAATTTACGATTACCTGCGTTTACTTTATGCCAGAGTTGGCGAGCCGCGTTGTCCTGAACATGGCCAAGCGCTTGCCGCACAAACTATATCGCAAATGGTTGATAAAGTTTTAGAGTTAGAAGAAGGCACTAAAGTAATGTTACTTGCACCTATTGTGCAAGACCGTAAAGGCGAGCATGTTAAGTTACTTGATAATTTAGCCGCGCAAGGTTTTATTCGCGCTAGAATTGACGGTGAAGTGTGCGACTTATCTGATCCACCAACATTAGAGTTACAGAAAAAACATACTATTGAAGTAGTAGTTGACCGTATTAAAGTACGTGAGGATCTTCAATTACGCTTATCAGAGTCGTTTGAAACAACGCTAGGTTTAACCAACGGCACGGCTAAAGTCGCCTTTATGGATGAGCCAGACCGAGAAGAGTTAATTTTCTCGGCTAACTTTGCCTGTCCGCATTGTGGTTACAGCATGCAAGAATTAGAGCCGCGATTATTTTCTTTTAATAACCCTGCAGGTGCTTGTCAAACCTGTGATGGTTTAGGTGTAGAGCAATATTTTGATAGTACACGTGTTATTGCCAACGGTGAGTTAAGCCTTGCCGGTGGTGCAGTGCGTGGCTGGGATAAACGTAATTTTTACTACTTTCAAATGCTGCAAGCCCTTGCTGATTTTTACAAGTTTGATGTAGATAAGCCGTTTAACGATTTATCCGCCAAAGCACAAAAAGCAGTACTTTATGGTAGTGGCGAGCAAGAAATTGAATTTAAATACATGAACGACCGTGGTGATGTTGTTGTGCGTAAACACCCTTTTGAAGGCATCATCAACAACATGCAACGTAGGTATAAAGAAACTGAGTCAAACTCAGTGCGTGATGAATTAGGCAAGTACCTTAATTCACAGCCCTGCCCTGATTGTCATGGTAGCCGTTTACGCTTAGAAGCGCGTAATGTGTTTATCGAAAACACACCACTTAATGTTGTTGCTGAGTTTTCAATTAGTGAAGCATTAAACTTTTTTGAAGGTTTAACACTCACAGGACAAAGAGCACAAGTTGCCGAAAAAATTCTAAAAGAAGTAAACGAGCGTTTAGGTTTCTTGGTTAACGTGGGTCTTAATTACCTTAACTTATCACGTGGCGCTAACACCCTATCAGGTGGTGAAGCACAGCGTATCCGCTTAGCTAGCCAAATTGGCGCTGGTTTAGTGGGCGTAATGTACGTACTTGATGAACCATCTATTGGTTTGCATCAACGTGATAACGAACGCTTATTAAAAACCTTAATTCACTTACGTGATTTAGGGAATACTGTGATTGTGGTTGAACATGATGAAGACGCAATTCGCGCTGCTGATTTTGTAATTGATATTGGTCCCGGCGCAGGTGTGCATGGCGGTGAAATTATCGCCCAAGGTACTGTTGATGATATTCTAGCGTGTAAAGACTCACTTACAGGCAAGTATCTTTCAGGCGTAGAGAAAATAGAAATTCCTAAAAAACGTAATGCCATCGACAAAAAAAATGTTATTAAGTTAACAGGCGCTAGCGGTAACAATTTAAAAAATGTCGATTTAGTTATTCCTAATGGTTTAATGACTTGTATTACTGGTGTTTCAGGCTCAGGTAAATCAACGCTAATTAACGATACTTTATACAAATTAGCACACACAGAATTAAATGGCGCAACCACACAAGAGCCAGCTCCGTATAAATCAATCAAAGGGTTAGAGTTACTTGATAAAGTAATTGAAATTGATCAAAGCCCGATAGGTAGAACTCCACGTTCAAACCCTGCAACTTACACCGGTATATTTACTGCTATTCGCGATATTTTTGCGGCAACACAAGAATCACGTTCACGTGGTTATAAATCAGGTCGCTTTAGCTTTAACGTAAAAGGCGGTCGTTGTGAAGCTTGTCAAGGTGACGGCATGATCAAGGTAGAAATGCACTTTTTACCTGATGTGTATGTACCTTGTGATGTTTGTAAAAGTAAGCGTTACAACCGTGAAACTCTAGAAGTTTTATACAAGGGCAAAAATATCCATGAAGTATTGGATATGACCATTGAAGATGCTTTTGAGTTTTTCAAACCAATACCAGCAATTAAACGTAAGTTAGAAACCTTAGTTGATGTTGGCCTTAGCTATATTAAGCTCGGACAATCAGCTATAACACTGTCAGGTGGTGAAGCGCAACGCGTGAAATTATCAAAAGAGTTATCAAAGCGTGATACCGGTAAAACCTTATATATTTTAGATGAGCCAACCACTGGTTTGCATTTTCATGATATTAAGCAATTACTGCAAGTGATTCATCGCTTGCGTGATAAAGGTAATACGGTTGTCGTTATTGAACATAACTTAGACGTGGTAAAAACCGCTGATTGGATTGTAGATTTAGGTCCTGAAGGCGGTGCAGGTGGGGGTGAAATATTAGTTACTGGTACTCCAGAGCAAGTTGCTAAACACCCTACATCGCATACCGCGAGATTTTTAAAGCCCTTGTTAAAACTGTAGTTAAAATCTTAGTTAAAGCCGGTGTTAAAGCTGGTGTAAAAATAAAAGCAAAAGCGAGAGTTAAATACATTTAAAACCATTAAAACTAAAAACTAAAAAGCCAGCTTAACTAGCTGGCTTTTTGCATTATTTATTTTATATTACTTTTTAGGTTTCACACTGTTATAAGGCCAATTGTCATTCTTTGGCTTTTCAACATCACTGCCATGCTCCGCACTATCTTTTGCTGGCGGCGTATATTGATAAATTCTCGGCTTATGCTCTTTACTCGCACTTTTTAATTTTACGCTAGCGTGATTTGTACCGGCATTTATGTTTCTAACATTTTTCGGCTGAGCAGTATTTACCGCGGTTTTACTTGAGCTTTTCACGGCGCTATTAATTTCTGCCATTTCACTTTCGGTTAGATCTCGCCACTGCCCAGGAGCTAAATTATCAAGTTCAATCTTCATAATGCGCGAGCGTTTAAGTTTTACTACTTCATAATCAAGGTATTCACACATACGGCGAATTTGACGATTCAGGCCTTGATTAAGAATAATAGTAAACACAAAGCGACTTACCGGTTTAACAATACACGGGTTAGTAATAGTACCAATAATAGGTACACCACGAGCCATTCTATCTACAAAGCGTTCACTAATCGGTTTATCAACCGTCACAATATATTCTTTATCATGTCCGTTTTCAGCGCGTAAAATTTTATTAACAATATCGCCGTCACTGGTTAATAATATTAAACCTTCAGAATCTTTGTCTAAACGACCAATAGGGAATATTCGTTTTTTATGACCTATAGCATCAATAATATTGCCGCGCACATGTGATTCAGTTGTACAGGTAATACCGATAGGCTTGTTATAAGCAATATAAACACGATCAGATTTGTCACCTTTAATTGGCGCAACATCAAAACCGTCTACCTTAACTATATCGCCCTCTAACACTTTAGTGCCAAGTTCAGGTACAACATCGTTAATGGTAACACGACCATCTTCAATCAATTTATCGGCACTACGACGCGAACAATAGCCAGAATCACTAATGAATTTATTTAAACGTTTTGGGAAAGTTGAAGTGGTCAATTTAATATTACTCATTTTTATAGAACAATTTAGTATCACTACTATTATATCTTTAAAATTATACCAGTTTCATTAAATAATGATTAACTAATTCAATGAGAAAATTTTATCAGCCACACACTATTCACTTAATAACTGTCACGTTATTAGCTAAATAATATTATACTCAAAGCCTAACCTTACGTCTTTATCCTTAAAATCTAACGCTAGATATTATTATGAAAATTTTTGCACACCGTGGTTTAAGTGCCACCGAACCAGAAAATACTTTATTAGCTATTCAAGCGGCTATTGATCTTAACCTTAATGATATTGTCGTTGATGGTATTGAAATTGACATTTTTGAAGTTGAAGGGCAGTTAGTAGTTATCCATGATCGTTGGTTACAGCGCACCACCTCGGGTAAAGGTTTAATTAGCCAATGTAGTTTTAAAAAATTACGTCAACTTGATGCCGGCAAAGGTCAAAAAATTCCAACCTTAAATGAAGTTTTCGCAATATTACCTGCTAACTGTATATTAAATATAGAAATAAAAGGCGTTAACACTATATCCTTGTTATTAGCTTGTATCGACCAAGCAATAACAGAGCACGGAATTAGCATTCAACAATTATTATTATCTTCATTTAACCATCATCAACTTTATGAAATATCTCGCCAACGTCCTGAGCTTGCCATTGGGGCGTTAACCGACTCATTACCGCTAGACTACGCTAAATTTGCTACTCATCTCAATGCCACTTCGGTTCATATTAGCATTAACTCTGTCAACGATCGTTTTGTGCAAGACGCCCACCAACGCGGTTTAAAAGTGTTTGTTTATACGGTTGATGAATTTGAAGATATTGCAATGCTAGCAAAAATTGGTGTTGATGGTATTTTTGCGAATAATCCGCAACAAGCACTAGAGCACTTCAGTAATTATCAATTGCTCGAATGTTGTGAGGTGTCAAATCGAATAGATCCTATCCACGGTTTTACTCAAAATTAAAACTCTTGTAAAAAGACTTTGCTGATTACTGCTTAAACAGTAGCGAAAAAGTAATAATTTATGATTTAAATGTTTTGCCATTTTACTATTTCGTGTCAATATCCATGCACTTTTTGTAAGGTAATAAATAACATGAAACTAATAATAAAATTATTTTGCGTAACTCTTTTTTCACTTTTTTGTTTAACTAATACTGCTAACGCTAAGATCCCCTTGGCGGCCTACGGCAACACTCCCAATACCAGTCTTATGACTATATCGCCAAGCGGTAAATTTATCGGCTTTCGAAAAACTTCTGCCGACAAAGACGTTTATATGGTGTTCTCCTTAAAAGAAAATAAAGTTGTTGCCAGTGTTGATGTTGGCGACAGCAAACCCAGTAAGGCTTACTTCGTTTCAGACAAGCAAGTCATTCTTGTTGTTGGTAAATATCAGCAAACTCACGGTTTTTATGGATCATCACCACAACATTCCACTTATGCGTTAGGTTTTAACTTATCAACGAATAAGATTTATCGATTGTTAATTCCAGGCGAAGGTATTTATGATAATCAGTGGGGACTTGGTGATATTTCAGGTATATCGGCTGATGGCGACTTTGTTTATATGCCTGCTTATGTTGGCGGTGTATTAAGTGGCGAGTGGGAAGGCGTAGATAAAGATTTAATGAAAACGCGACTAACTGGTTCACGTAAACCAAGATCTTTCATTAAAGGTACTGAAAACACACGTGATTATTTTATGGACGGTAATGATAATGTATTAGCACGAACCTCATACGATAATGAAAAAAACATTTACACCATTCAAAGTAATATTAACGACAGCTGGATTGATATTTATCAAGAAGCAAATGAAATTTCCTTTAGTATTAAAGGTATAACACCAGACAAAAAACATTTAGTTTTAGGCCGTTATATTGACAAAAAAAATAAAGCTAACTTGGCAATACCGGTAGATGGTAGTGCCATTATGCCAAATCGAAGCAGTTCACAACCAACACAAGAACTACCAACAACAGAAGATAATAACCTTACCTATTACACCATGAGTTTGATAGATGGTAGTATTTCTGATAAACCTATATTCTCGAACAATAATGCCTCGATAGAATCGGTTATTGTTGACGTTAACCGAATTGTTTATGGCGTTAAATATTCAGGCTTTTTACCTAGCTATAAGTTTTTTGATGAACGCATAACTGAGCGTGTAACGCAGCTAACTAAATCCTTCGCTAATACAGCAATACACTTAAAAGATTGGACTGCAGACTGGAAAAATATTTTAGTTTTCATCGAAGGACAAGAATCATCAGGTGAATACGTTATTGTTAATAAAAAAAATGAACTGAATGTAGTAAGTACGGGACGACCAGCAATCCCTTATACCTCAGTACACCCTATTTCTGTTTTAAAATACACTGCGCAAGATGGTATGAAAATTCCTGCATTAATTACTAAACCAAAATCATGGAATGGTAAAACAAAATTACCGACAATTATGTTGCCACACGACGGACCTGAATCGTATGACAGCATTGGTTTTGATTGGATGGCGCAATACTTTGCCGAGCAAGGTTATTTAGTTATTCAACCGCAGTTTAGAGGCTCAGCTGGTTTTGGTACTAAACACCGAGATGCAGGTTACGGTGAATTGGGTAAAAAAATGCAATCTGATTTAACCCAGGCATTAGCTGCAATGGTTAGAAAAGGCGTAGCAGATCCTGATCGCGTTTGTATTGTTGGCGGTAACTACGGTGGATATGCCGCATTAGCCGCAGGTGCTTTTAACCCAGACTTATATCAATGTATTGTGGCTTTTAATGGCGTATCTGATCTTGAAATGATGGTATCTAAAAAGAAACAAAAACTAGGTGATGATAATTGGGTACTTAACTATTGGGATAAAGTTGCAGGCAATAATAAAGATAAAACTATTCTACTCGAAGAAATATCGCCAATTAACCATACAGCTAACTTTACTGCGCCGGTGTTATTAATTCATTCAGAAAATGATAGTACAGTGCCTTTTAAACAATCAAGCGAAATGCATGGTGCGCTGCAAGAGAAAAACAAAGAAAGTATCTTAATTACACTTGATAAAGATGATCATTACCTCAACCTCAGCGAAACACGTGTACAAGTTTTGACTGAAATATCTCAATTTTTAAAAGAGCATATTTAAAATAAACTGTTTAGTTTAGATAAAAGCAGATTCAAATAGGTTATAAAGCCTCGTTAGTTCACTCTAGCGAGGCTTTTTTATTGCGTAGCGTGCTAATGCAATTGCCTAATGAGACAAGGGTAACTTCATAGGTTTGCATAAATAGCCTTTATTATGCGCGGCACGCGCGCAATCTTTGCAAGCAAAGCGTGGTTTGTCGACAATATGCGCTAACTCATGCACATTCTTTTCAATTTCTTTCTTTTTCCACTTACATAATGTTTTTGTCATACAGCCCCCCCTCAAACCAAACTTAAATTAAACTCAAATGAAATTAAGCCTCAAATTTAAATTTGGTCAATATGTTCCTAGGTCAAACCTTAGGTTGCCTCAATAACTAATTATATGACTCATTCAATACTTTATACACTGAACTTACTTTATTACTTTGTAAATAAAATACCTTTTTGATGCGCTTAAATTAACTACCTAATATTTTAAGAGGTAACGATAACGCGCCATTGTCTGTTTGACCTACTAGCCAAATAATGGCGCACAATCCACCTAATGTGATCACATACCAAATAACTGAAACAATTTGAGCATAGCGATTAAGCGGCAGTAAATCACTTAAATGTCTGCGTTTATATTCAAAGAAAATCTCGATACTACCAATAGCGAGTAAAAATCCTAGCAAAGCTAAACCAAATTGATAACTAATATAAACTCCCAAAGCTGCGCCCAATACACAAGCGATTAGGCCTACTTTAGAGTTAATTGAAAAAGCGATACTTTTCAGTACATGCCCACCATCAAGCGGTAATACAGGTAACATGTTAAATAAATTAAGTAGTGCATTAAATACCGCAAGACCTGCCAGTATTTCTAAATCAGTAATCCAATAACCAATTAAACAAGCGATAGATAATATTAAGCCAAAAAATGGCCCCATAATTGAGATAACAATATCTTGCCAACGGGTGTTAATTTTATCGTCACTCAGCGCCAAGCCGCCCACAAAAGGAATAAGGTAAATACCTTTGGTTTTTAAACCAAAATACTTCATCGCTTTAATATGCCCATATTCATGAAACACTAAACAAAGTATTAACGCGATAGCAAAGGTCGGTGAAAACAACCAGCTATAAGCAGCTAAGCTACCCGCAGCAAAAAGTACTTTAATAACTTTAGCACTTTTCAGTAGTTTTAAACCAAGCCCTGCCATGCCGATAAAACTAAATTTAAATGGTTGCTTTATACCTTTTTCATGTGATGTTTTACGTTGTTCAATATCTGTTTCCGTAAGGGTGTTTTCTTCTAGCAACTCGTCATTTACTGATAATTTATATTGCAGTGAAAATGGCTGCCATATTAATGAGCCACTCAGTTCAACTTGTAACGCTTTAGTTTCAAGTTCACCCGTTTCACTTTGCAAAGAAAATTGATGGCTGAATGTCTCATTATCTGCACGGGCAGCAATTTGCGAGACACATTGATCGCCCCAAAATAGTTGCTGCCAACCTGCCATTGAAGCTTCTAACCGTAATGTTTTACCTAAACACGCTATTTCTAATAGTTGCACGTTACACTCACTGCTTAATTTATAATTTGAAGGCAATGAATTGCTAAGAAATTGAAAAAAATATCATTGCCTGATTATCGCTATATTATACCCAAGCCACTTCAAAATACAGGATTCAGCTTGTAATAGAAACGTCTTTAAGCAAGGCATTGATTGAAGAGAATAGCGTTTTCTTGTCGAAATCAATAACGCGGCATAAAACGTTTCTAAACAAGCCCTTTGGGGACGTCTGAGTAAATCATACTCATCGTTGCATCTATTTTTAAGGGAATAATACTGAATAAAAAGATGCGCCTTGATTATGGTTTACTCAGGCATCCTGAAACGAGTATTTTAAAGTGGCTTGGGTATAAACGATACGGCAAGGTTTTATCGAGAATAGTTAATGATTAGCTGTATTAAACGAGCAAAAAAAATAGATTACCGAGCAGTCGCTTGGTAATCCATTTAATTTTAGTGTGCTTGGTTAGTAATTTAAGTGAGTTTAAGTGAGTATCAGCTTTAATTTTATTCGCTTTAATTTTTTAACTATTTGATTTAATTATTGCTTGGCAATATTTAAGGTGCGCAGTCGATACAACCGCCATCGGTTATTTTCCAACCGTGGTCGTCAGTTAACTTTTTATGCGCCGCTTGCGCCGCCGATGAATATTGCACGTTGTCTGCGTCAAATAAAACGCCATCAACCACGTCTTGTTGGCTCCACGCATTTAACACGACGTCGTAATGAGTAATTGACAGAGCGGAGTCACGAAACAGTTCACGAAGGTCTGTAACATGGCTTATTTGCCAAGCACTAATATCTTGATCAAAAGCCGACTCTTGAAAAATAGCATATAAAACCTCAGCATTACTGAGATCCCAATTCCCTATCGGCTGATTAAACACACTTTGAATAAACAGATCTCTAATGATGGTTACCGAGCTTACATCCCATTTATCAAGTGGCTGATTAAAGGCTTTTGTGCGGGCAAACATATATTCCATATTTTCAACTTTGCTCATATCCCAGTCATTCAGTGGCTGATTAAAAACATCAGTTCCGGAGAACATATAGCGGGTATTAGTTACATTACTCATATTCCACTTACCGACGGGCTGATTAAACGCTTTAGCATTCAAAAAAGTTGCATTCATAGAGGTAACCGAGCTCACATCCCAATCACTGATGTCTTGATTAAACAATGCTGCATCACCAAAAACCCCTTCCATATCAGTCACCAAACGAATATCAGGACGGTCACTAGCAGTACTCACCATATTTTCTGCTTGATAAAAGGCATAATACATTGACTGCCAAGCAATATCGCCCCACTGCTTTAGCTCAACTAATTTTGCGCTGTCAGAGTTATTATATTCAAAATAGGTTTGCGGGAAAGTACCGCTAATGGTTACTGTGTATGTACCCGGATCGTCATAGGTGTGCGATGCATCGGCGGTAAGGTTTTCTTCTATATCACTCTCATCACCCCAATCAACACTGTAGTTATATGCATATTCAGTGCTACGGGTAGTTATAATAATTGTAT
>NZ_PJAI02000033.1 GCF_002843355.2 Colwellia echini | reverse complement strand
TCGGTGAATAATATCTATTAGATCACAGCGAGGAACTTGCTTCAAGCTTAAAAAATAAACAATTGATAAAATATAAAAAAAGACGTGAACACGTCTTTTTTGGAGAAATTCTACAGCCTCAACGCTTTGCTAAGCGGAAAATAATGGTTGGCTATAATCGCGTAGCGATGGCCAACTGTTATTTTTCCGTTTAAGCAACTTATATTTCAATTTTGCTAAGGCCTAAATATCCCGCCAACGTTCTAAAACGTTCGCGTATATTAGAGGCGTCATTTGTCCCTTGTTGTGATAACCGATCGAATTCTAAAAATTCGAATGTGGATTCAGAATAATTTTCTTCTGCATCTTGTCTGTTTTTAGTTAACTCAATTCTGAAATCTAATAATTTTCTTCTACTAATTTTATCTACTTCGTTCAGGAGCAATGATTGTCTGAAAATCAGGTAGTACAAAACCATATTACCTTGAGATCTTAAAATTTCATCTGAATCAGAAAACACCTCTTCCATTTGTTTTACTACATTTACCACACGCTCAAATAGCACAGACATCTCTTGCTCACTTCCTGAATTCGCGGAAGCAAACTTATCCAAATAAACTTTTTTGGTATCAATTATTTTATTATTTTCAGTTAAACTATTTTCAGTTAATAGAATGCGACTTGATACTTCTAAATGCTGGTATCTTTTATTAGAAAATTTAACTTTCTTTGTAAATAAATCCATTGCGGCTACATTTCTAATTACTTTAACCGCCTCACCACCAAATGCATTCCTTTTTTCAGCAGCATTAAGAGGGACTGCTTCATTCAATCTTGAAAACATATCCTCAATTAACTCTTCATCATCAGTTCGTACACCAACAATAGGTAAAACAAATGAATCAAATTGGATTCTTATTCTAGGGTGCTCCTTTGCTATGTCTTCGTAGCTTAAGCCTGCCATTTTAATTGATGGATCTCTCTGATACTCAAAATCATCAGAAAGGTTAAATTTACCTTCAATAAATTGCCAAATAGTTTCTAGTCTTTGTCTACCGTCTATAACAGAATATGTTATTCCAGTTTCTGTTTGTTGTTCTCTTTCATATATATGGAAATATATTTTTGGAATATCATAGTCATTTAAAACAGAATCAATTAATAGCTGCTTCTTTTCTTTTGTCCATACATCTCCCATACGTTGATACGGCGGATCTAACTTTATCTCTTCTCTTTCTGCAAAAATCATCATGGTAGTTGAGTTTTTTATTGCGTTCGTTTCTATAAAGCTCATTGAATGCTCTCCTTAATGATATCGCCGATACTGGATAATTCAGGGAATAATTGGAATTTTGAATAACCTAAAAGAGCAAGTTGCTTTTTCAAAATCTCTTTAGAGGCCTGGGGAATAACTAGTTTTACTGCATGCTTTCGATTACCAATATCTTCCAATGCAATATTCTCATGATGATGTATGGTAAAGACGCCATGTTGTGCCTGAATTCTTGCATTATTTCGAGTCGCAATTGTTGCAACAGGTAAAAGCTGAACTCTTGTATTACTTTTCAAGCTTTCTACAGAATAACTTACCAACTCTTCATCTTCAAAAGAAGGTATGTAGCCATCTTCGTCTCGATTATTTATATGAGCATTTTTATTAAGTTCTGATGGATATAAAAGCCATAAAGCACCGTCTTCATTTCCGTGCTTCTCTAGATTTTCTACCGCAAAGTATAAAGCAACTAAAGGGCTTTCACTCCAGTCCAATAAACGTGTAGGCACCCCGTAATGTTGCATTAAAAACAGCCAATCAAAAGATTCTTTGGGCGCAGTATCAATCAACATAGCCGCACTCTGTTTAAAGCGTTTTAATAATGTCGATTCAGATTGTCGGCCATCTAAACGCAAATAATAAGGCTTCAATGACCATTCAGAAGATGCTTGTCCCCTATACCAAATATCTTGATTTTGATCATGATGAAGTTCTTCAAGTTTTGCTAGAAGATCCTGTATCGAGTTAATTTCCATTTTGCGGTAAAACTCCTTTGAAATATAACAGCTTGTTCAAATGAAAAATTACTTCTATCTATAAAAGAAAATTATCCATCTGATTATTTAAATGTTATTGAGAATACGTCACTATTCAATTTATTTCAATCACTTAAAAATTAGCCCTGAACTGGTGGATGTGTAAAATAAGGAAGCTTTCATTCTTTGCTGTAGAAAGAGGGAAATTAATAGCCTTGTACCTATACACAGTATCAATATTATAATTATTCGATAAATGTAAACTTTGTCTGTAATTGAATGATCATAGCCGATGCAAAAGCTTGGGCAGTCACGTGATTTTACAATGACTAAATAACCCAAGTTCAGGTTAACTAATCAATACTAATAATTACATTTCGTTAACGCTTCTAAATGGTTGGAAGTTATACACTCTTTATTCGTTATAAGACATTAAAGGTTGTAGCTATGAAAACTATTTACCGTGGTAAAGAATACCGGTTTAAGTGCTTTGAAGAGTTATGGGGGTTTTATCGAAATATTTTAGTACAACAATCAATAAAATTATAATGTTGATAGCTTTGCTTTAAAATTTATTCGAGTAATGGTTTTAGTTAGGTGTAGGGAAGTTATGTGAGGAGTTAGGTGTGAAACTTAGTTGGGCTTGTCGGTAGGATAAGGTATACCAAGTTATTAAATATGTGCTCATTTTTCTTGCGTATAAAACAAACGGTAATAATTAATGAAATGGATATTATTTCGGCTTTAAAAGTGTAGAGCTAAATGACAATTTAGCTCTACACTATCAATACAACTGAATTAGATTACAACTTAGCCAACGTATTTTTAATACATTTCAGCTTAATTATTTTCTAATTTATTAAATCAGCTGTTAAGTATTATATCCCGTTGCTGAGTATTAGAAAGACGCTTTAACTTCAAAGCGGGCTGTTCTGCCATCACCAATACTTACGTTGTTTACACCACCACCGGCAAGGTAGTCAGTGTCGAGTAAGTTTTCGATATTAAAACGAAAATCAATCACAGTATCAGAAACAAGCGTGCTGAAGGTCGCACCAAAATCTACACGGGTATAACCATCTTTTACAATAGTGTTATCACTGTCGGCAAATCGCTCACCTTGATAAAATATACCTGCATTTAATGCGATAACTTCTGTTACTTCATAACGTGACCAAATACTTGCAGACCATTTTGGTGCATCAACAGGGCGTTTGCCTTGGTATGTTTGATCTTTTTCATATACAGCATCAAGGTACATAGTTGAAGCCATTAAGAATAAAGTATCAGTTACCGCACCTTGTGCAGATAACTCTAAACCTTGATGTCTTTGCAGACCGGCTTGGGTTGTTATTGTTTCGAAATCAAGATCATCAACTAAATTTTCAGTAATTGAAGCACCACTCTTTTTAATATCAAATACGGCAGTTTCAAGCAATAAACGCTCAGACACTTGCCATTTTGCACCTACTTCAATTTGCTCAGAAGTAACGGCATCAAGCTCCATACCATGGTTCGCATCATCTACATTATCAAGTGTTTCACTTGATGCAGGTTCAAAGCCTTCAGAGTAATTTACGTAAACTGTTGCGTCATTAATAGGGTGGTATAAAACACCAAACTTAGGAACAAACGACTCGCTATTTGCACCTTCTTTCTTTTGTTGATCGAAACGACCACCAAAAGTTACTTGCCAGTGATCATTAAAAGTCACTAAATCTTGGAAATAAATACCGTAATAATCATATTCCGTTTCAGACACAGTATCATCGGTTGCATAATTAATGTTTGGTTTTGCAGGCTCGGCTTGACCAACTACATGTCCAGCAAAAGGATCGTCAGAGGCTGGATCTACACGTTTTTGTCCATAATAATAATCAAGACTATTCATACCTAATAATACTTGATGTTGACTTGAGCCGATTGAGAATTCACCAGTTAAATCGATAAATGCTGTTTTAAATTGCCAGTCATCAAAACGATCGTAAGGAGCAGATTTATAACTCATGTCTTCAGGTGAATAGCTTGATTGATTTGGCGATGATTCAAAACGTTGACGTTCGAATGTTTGTTCGTTATAGCCTACTTTAACCGCCCATTGTGGGTTGAAAAAATAAGTTACCTTACCTCCCATGTTTTTCACTGTAATATCAGTAAACGCCCATGAAAAGTCATAGATGGTTTTTTCATCACCGATTAAATCGCCATTATCATCTAACCAACCGCCGGTGTCTAATCCTGCTTCGTCTTCGGTTTGGTCGTAATAAATGTTGAAGTTTAAATTGTCGGTTATTGCGTAATCAAGCACTAATGAACCTAGGAAACGGTCACGTTCACGTTGATCATTATCTTGGTATTCACGATCGTATTTTACATCTTGTTTTACAAGTACTGCGCGGTAACCGAAATCTTCGGTAATTCTACCACCAGCATCCATCATAAATCGTGTTGAACCGTTTTGGTCTGTGTCGGCACTAATATCAAATAAAGTTTTTTCTGTTGGCTGCTTAGTCACCATGTTAATTAAACCGCCAGGGCCAGATTGTCCATATAATGCACTTGATGGACCTTTAATTACTTCAACTCTTTGTAAAGTTTCGATAGGTTGTTGGTAGTGTGACCAATGTTGATGTCCGTCACGTAAATAACCTGTAGAAGAGCTCAACTCAAAACCACGAGAGTAGAATACTTCGCGATTACGTTGCTTTGAGCCAGGGGATAAACTTGCATCGTTGGCAAGTACTTCACCTAAAGTTGTCGCAAGTTGTTCATCAATGACTACTTCTGGAATAACAGAAACTGATTGAGCAGTTTCTAATAATGAAGCATTAGTACGCATAGCACCAGATGCATCATTAACTTTATAGTTATTAAAATAATTACCTGTTACCTTAATTACTTCTACACCTTTTTTATCAGTGTTATTTTTTGTTTCGATTTGTGTATTATCAGCTTGAGTAACCGCAGAATCTTCTGCAAATACTTGTGGCGTAATAGACAAAAGGGCGACTGATACAGCAATAGATATTTTATTTTTTAACATGATATTCCTACAAATAATTCATCATAATTAGTTTATTTACTCTAATGAAGTAAATTATACGTAGTATTAATCTTAATGCAAGTAGTTATCATTCTGATTTTTAAAGTTGTTACGTTTGTTGTGTGATACGATAAATAAAACGATTCATCGATCACTGAGATTTCAGATTAGTTAATAAAAATGTAGACTTATTATATGGGTGCATTGATTTTTTATTTGTTATAAGAGGATAGGTAGATGTGCTTACTAGAGAATGTATGAGCATAGTCTCTTGAGTTACTAAATCATAGTTAGTATTAGATCATCAAGTAGTGTATTAATGAGAAATTCCCTTTACACTGCAAATGATAATCATTGTTATTTGTTTGACATGATAATGATTGTTTTGTACAGTGCACACCATAAAAAAACAACTGTATTTATAGCGAGTATTTTAAAATATTTTCTTAATGTAACAAGAAGTTATTACTTATACCGATAATCTTATTAACATACGTATGGTGTATATAAATAGTCGATTAAAAAACAGTTATTTAAATTTATAACACAGTAGTACTCAGGGTAGAAAACAGATGAAAATAGCATTAGGTAACGCACGTCAATGGCATTGGATCAGTGCGGCTATTTGTAGTATTGGGATGCTGTTTTTTTCATGGACAGGCATTACCCTTAATCATGCAGGGGACATTCCTGCTAACAATGATATCACTACAATTGAAAGTCAATTACCAAATGCTTTAGTAGACCCTTGGCGCATACGTACTGAAAACAATGAAAGCCATAGCGGTGAAAATAATAAACGAAATGGCAATGAAAAATATGATCTAAATAACAATGCTTTGCCAGAAAATGCTTTACCCGAAAATATACGTGAGTATTTAATATCCGAGTATAAATTATCATTATCAAGTGGCTTAATTGGTGAGCTTGATGATGGAGAGTTTTATTTATCTATGCCAAATCCTGGCGTAGATGCATGGCTTTCAATTGATCTTGAAAGCGGAGAGCTTATTTATGAGCAAACAGATAGAGGCTGGATTTCATTTTTTAATGATTTACACAAAGGTCGTTATACCAATGAGGCTTGGCGTTGGTTTATCGATATATTTGCCGGAATATCTATCGTTTTTTGTTTAAGTGGTTTGTGGTTGCTTTATAAACAAGCTAACTTCCGTTTATCAACATGGCCCATAGTTACTTTAGGTGTACTTGCGCCACTTATTATTATTTTAGTTAGTTTACATTAATCATCGTATTTACAAGGAAAATCAATGAATCGTATTACCTTTCTTCGTGTTGTGCTTTGTTCAACACTTGCATTAAACGCCGCCATTAGCGCTGTCGCTCATGCCGATAACAATAAGTTGTCATTAAGTGTCGAATTACCTCGCATGGATGTTGCTGAATACCATAAACCGTACGTAGCGGTATGGTTAGAAGATAGCAGCCGTAAGTCAACTCAAGTCGCTTTATGGTACGACCAAGATATGAAAGATGATGAAGGCAAAAAGTGGCTAAAAGATATTCGTCAGTGGTGGCGACGTATTGGCCGACAAGCAGAGCAACCGTTTGATGGTTTAACTTCAGCGACTAAAGGCCCTGGGAAGCATATTATCTCTGTTGACTTGAATGCTGAGCAATTAAAAACACTACCCGCAGGTGAATATCAATTACGTATTGAAGCCTCAAGAGAAGTAGGTGGTAGAGAAGTGATTAATGTTCCAATTGTATTACCCGTAAACGCAAGCGACTACCCATTACAAGCAAAAGGCAGTACTGAATTAGGTGCTGTTGAAGTTATGTTGGATTAACCGTTTTAGTTTAAAAGCTAAACATAAAAATATTTAACAATTAATTTAAACAACTTATTTAAACAACTGATTTAAACAATTAAAGGATCAATAAATGAATATCTCTACACCTATTAAAGCATTATTGTCTCTCACTATGGCATTGGGCTTATGTGTTAACGCTAACGCTCATCGTGCTTGGATTTTACCTAGCTCAACTAATTTATCTGGTGAAACACCATGGGTAACGTTCGACGCCGCCGTTTCAAACTCTTTATTTGTTCCTGAGTACGTACCTTTGCGTATGAAAGGTTTATTAGTTCAAGACCCTTTAGGCAAAACGGTTGAAGTTGAAAATACTAATACAGGTAAATTTCGTTCAACGTTTGATTTGAATTTACTAACCCCAGGCACTTATAAACTTTCTTATGCTTCAGGTGGTTTAAGCGCTTCTTGGAAAGATAAAGAAGGCAAGCGTAAAAGATGGCCTGGCCGTGGTGAAACAGCAGTGGAAGCTGACTTTACAACAGCAGTACCACAAAATGCTGATTCATTAAAAGTAGCTCGTAGCTTCCGCCGTTTAGAAACATTTGTTACTTCTGGTGAACCAACTGTTAAAGTATTTGAACCAAGTAATTCAGGTTTAGAGCTAGTACCTGTTACTCACCCTAATGATTTATTTGCAGGTGAAAGTGCTAAATTTCAATTCTTATTTCATGGCAAACCAGCTGTTGGTGTGAAATTAGCCATTGTTAAAGGTGATACACGTTACCGTAACGATCAAAATCAACTTGATTTAGTAACTGATGCCAAAGGTTTTGTAAACATTACTTGGCCTGAAGCGGGTATGTATTTACTTGAAGCCGATTATGAAGATGATATAGCCGAGGCTCCTGCCACTTCACGTCGCGGCAGCTATGGTGCAACATTCTCAGTATTGCCATTATAGTTTTTGGTTTCATCTTCCTATAACTTATACCCAGCAATGTGGGTATAAGTTACTTGCTAGCATAAATTGAGCTAGCCGTTATTTAAAAATCGCCAAATCGAAAGCCTAACAAAAGTGTGTTTATGCAAAGTTTGTATTCAACTAATGTTGTCATTATTTTTTTAAGTGTTGCCTGGTTAGTTTTGTGTTTTGTAATGTGGCGTTTACATCGTTTTAGGTGTAGTACTCCGGCTACTAACGGCACAGTTCTCATAACTTATGCTAGCCAAACAGGTAATGCTCAAGCTATTGCTAACCGCTGCGCACAAGCATTAGATCTTTCTGAGTCTTCTCATGTTATAGCTTTAAATTCATTAACATTTGAACATTTAGACTCAATTGAAAAAATATTATTTGTGGTGAGTACTTATGGTAATGGTGAAGCGCCTGATAACGGTGCCTTGTTTATTAAAAAGTTCTCTAAAATGTTCGCTAAACATAATGCGAAGCAAACGTCTGCTGATAACAATAATACATACCATGAAAATAAAGTATTAAGCCATTTAAGCTATTCTATTATCGCCTTAGGTGATAGTAGCTATCCTGAATTTTGTGCCTTTGGTTATCAAGTTAATCAAACAATGTTAAAGGCTGGCGCTAACTCGTTAGGTAATGTTATTACGGTTGATAATTATGAAGAACAAATTACCAAACTTGCTGATATTACACCTGATTGGATCAATATTGATCACGAAGTAACACTTAACCCAGAAATTAAATCTTTACAATATTGGCAGTTAAATGAACGTGTAGTACTTAACCCAGATTGTAATGATGAAAAATTACTACAATTAAACTTTACAAGTATTGGCCCTTGTCCTCATTGGCAAGCCGGCGATTTAATTGATATACAACCGCAAAACCCTGTTGAGGTTGTAGAGCAGTGGCTGCTTGAAAATCAATTTAATGGTGATACTTGGTTAACTTACCAAGGGCATCAACAAACTTTAACATCATGGTTGTTAACAAGAGAGCTACCAAAAGTTTGTTTATATACGCAAGATGAATTAGTAAGCAAATTACCTTACTTACACAAACGTAGCTATTCAATTGCCTCCATTACACAATCAGGTCAATTAGAGCTTATCGTTCGGTTATTTGAGAGTGCTGATACTAAAAAATTTGGTTTAGCATCGGGTTACTTAAGCCATTATTGTCAAATAGGCGATGTTGTTGAAGGACAAATTAGAAATGTGAGTGCATACCATAATATTGATCACAGTAAGTCGATAATACTTATAGGTGCCGGTAGTGGTTTAGCGGGTTTAAAAGCACAAATTGCGGAACGCACATTTTTTGATAACCACTCAGTTGTAAATAATAAAACAGGGCCTAGTTGGTTAATATTTGGCGAACGAAATGATGATCCGCAACTGCCTCTAAATCAACAGCTCGCTAACTTGCAAGCAAGTTCATTAACGAAATTAAGTTGTGCCTACTCCCAAAAAAATGCGCAAGAAACACAAGTAGATAAATACGTGCAAGACATTGTGTTGCGCGAGCAAGTAACCGTTAAACAGTGGGTTGCCGATGGTGCTAGTATATATGTTTGTGGATCGTTATCAGGCATGGGTGAGGGCGTTCAGCAAACCTTAATTGATATTTTAGGGCAATCAAGCTTAGAAAAATTACAACAGCAACAACGTTATATTCGCGACGTTTATTAATAACGCTTTCTCTCATTAGCATTGCCTAGAATACTGAGCGATAGTAGACTTTGATAATATTGCTCTTGTGTAAACTTACCCACCCCACGTGTTTTCTTGCAAAATGTTACTCATCGAGCAATTGATATCTTTTTCTAGTACAATGCTCGCCAAATTAATATTACTTTTTTTGAAAGGATCGATTTTGTCAGAGAAAAATATAATTGTTTCCGTTGGCGGAAATGTTGAAACGGCAGTCAAAGGCGAATATTCGGTTGATGTGAAATCAGTGTTAAGCGAAGCTTGGCAATTAACACTTAACTCGAGAATGTCGATTAATCTTGGATTAATTGGCGTGTTCTTTTTTGGCGTAGTTGTTTCTTATATTGCCAGTAGTTTTTTTGGTGGTATTGAAATTGTTTTTGAAAACCCTGAAATGCTGCAGATTATTAATGTGATTGTCACTATTGCCGTGTGGCCGTTTATCGCAGGTATTGAAATGATGGGGGTTTATCATGCTATTAATAGACCGACCACCAGTAATATGGTTTTCTCGTTCTTAAATCGTGGTAGCTGGGTTGCACTTTGTGCCTTGTTAACTTCTTTACTAATAAGCCTTGGCGCACAATTATTTATTATTCCTGGAATAATTTTGGCGGTACTTTTATCGCTAACTGTGCCACTTGTTGTAGAAAAAAAGATGAGCCCTGTTCAAGCGGTTGTATTGTCGGTTAAATCACTGCGTTTTAAATTACTACCATTATTAGCTATTTACTTTGTTCTTTTTATGACCTTAATTTCACTACTTGTCCCTATTGCTTTATTAGTAGACTCGAGTTTAGCGCCTATTGGTATCATGATATTTTTATTCGGATTAACCTATTTAGCGCCGTGGTACTATAATGTGAAAGGTATATTGTATCGCGACATATTTGGTGTGTTTGTTAATAGAACGCTAAGTGAAGAAAGTATTAACGGCGAACTCGAAATGGATAATAAACCGTCTAGTAAAAGCTATACTAAGAAAGACTCTGGGCATAATGGTCCAGATGATACATTTTCAGCTTAATTATAAAAAAGGATTTATCAGTATGATGCTTTTTATTCGTTATATATTAGCTATTTTATTACTTGTTGCATTGGCAGCACCTTTTACCTTTTTAAAACCCGACAGTTTAGATAATGAAACAGATACTATTATCATAGAAGAAGTTACTGTTGATCTCAGCTCTGGAAAGCCGGTAACTAAAATTACCCGTATCAAGCAAAATAAACCTAAACCTGCACCTAAGGTTGTAGAAAAAGAGGTTGTTTTTGAAGAGCCCTTACACCAAGTGAAATTACCTGACTTTTCTGCTATTAGTGATATACCAACTAAAAAGCGTCAATTCTTTAGTTTTATTCGCCCTGCAGTTGAAGCTAAAAATCAGCAGTTAAGAGAAAAACGCAGTAAACTTGAATATTGGCATGAACAAATATCTTTAGGCATAGGTTTAACAGATGAAGAAAATTTAGAGTTACAAGCCTTTGTAGATGCCTACCGTGTTGATAATGGTGCTTCGTCATTACAACAAATAGATGACCTATTAATGCGTGTTGATGTTATCCCAACCTCGTTGGTTTTAGTGCAAGCAGCAAATGAATCTGCGTGGGGAACCTCACGTTTTGCTCGAGTAGGTTTGAACTTCTTTGGTATTTGGTGTTATAAGCGCGGTTGTGGCATGGTACCTGGCGGTCGTGATACCGGCGCTAAACATGAAGTTGCTGCGTTTCAAAGTATCGACTCTGCTATTTCAGGTTATTTTAATAATATAAATAAGCATAACGCCTATCATGTATTTAGAACTATTCGTGCGGAATTACGTGCACAAGATCAACCTCTTGATGCTGAAATTTTAGCAACCGGTTTATTACCTTATTCGCAACGTGGA
The DNA here is from genome assembly GCF_002843355.2 of Colwellia echini. Classification (GTDB taxonomy): domain Bacteria; phylum Pseudomonadota; class Gammaproteobacteria; order Enterobacterales; family Alteromonadaceae; genus Colwellia; species Colwellia echini. Next base: position 7,819 of record NZ_PJAI02000033.1, on the reverse strand, counting down.
GCACATTATGTGTTAGATATCACCGATATGTTGCGTCACAATAAACGTTACTTTGTTCAAAAAAAGCCAACACAAGCGTTATAGACGGTCAATACTTCTATTTCAAGGATTAATATAAAAAACGGTCAATACATAATAGAATAGTATTGACCGTTTTTTATATCGTTAAGTTTATTGAGAAAATAATTACAGGTGAAACAACAGTATCAGAGCAAGAGTAACTTCACGGTTAAATGTTAACAGAAATGACAAGTATAAGTTTCGAAGATGGTCTAGTTAACCTCTCACTATTTACATTACATAAATTGGATAAAAATCTTGAATGATGAAACTCAAAAATTATTTTCTTTAAGTGGTAAGGTAGCATTAGTTACAGGCGCAAGTAGAGGTTTAGGGCAAGCAATAGCAGTAGGTTTGGCAAAAGCAGGTGCTACCGTGCTTTGTTGCGCATCACGTCCTGGCGGCACTGATGCCACAATAGCATTAATCAAACTAGCTGGCGGGAACGCGCATGGTTTAGCTGCAGATTTATCAGATGAAGCAGCCGTTACGAAACTCTATCAAGATGCGATAACTGTGGCGGGTCAAGTAGATATTTTAATAAATAATGGTGGCACTATTTCTCGTTTTCCTGCGCACGAATATCCTATGGATGAATTTCGAAGCGTAATCGATGTTAACTTAAATGGCTTATTTCAGTTAAGCCAACTTGCCGGAAAAGACATGTTAACACGTAAAACCGGAAAAATAATTAACATTGCTTCAATGTTATCTTATTCGGGCGGCATGACAGTGCCAGCTTATACCGCAAGTAAACATGCGGTTGCCGGTATCACTAAAGCATTAGCGAATGAGTGGGCAATAAGTAACGTGCAGGTGAACGCAATTGCCCCAGGTTACTTCAAAACAGACAACACTAAAGCATTACAAGACAACCCTGAACGTAACGCTGACATTGTAAAACGTATTCCAGCAGGTCAATGGGGTGAACCAGAACAATTAGCGGGCACTGCTATTTTTCTAGCATCATCAGCAAGTGATTATGTTAATGGGCATGTTTTAGCGGTTGATGGTGGTTGGTTAGCACGATAAAGCAGGTTAATGACAAACGCTTATTCCGCTTTTTAGTAACGAAATTCTAGGTATTATTTCCATTTTTATAGCGCCCTAACTACTCCTTTAAAATGTCAGCGATTAATAATTGGCAGCGTAGCGTTGATGAATAATCTAATTTGGGAGTAACAAGATGAATTCAAATTACTGCATTCGTTAACGTATTACCTTGCCCACTTATTAGTGAAATATCAGGCTCAGGAGTTGTTGCTACTAATGCTATAGCTAGCTTTATTATCCCATAAATGGAAAAAGTGCTAGGATAAAAATTTTACAATAACTATAAAATAACGAAGGTTAATAATAAATACAATAGTGAGAAAATTGAGATGATATATATCGTAATGGGAGTAAGTGGTTGTGGTAAATCAACAGTTGGAGCAAAGCTTGCTGAGCAACTATCGGTACCATTTTATGATGCTGATGATTATCACTTCCCTGAAAGTATTGCCAAAATGGCGGGGGGCACAGCGTTAACTGATGAAGATCGTAAACCTTGGTTAAATTTTCTAGCTAAAAAAATTGTTGAGTGGCAAGCGGCAGGTGGTTGTGTTTTAGCTTGTTCATCATTAAAGCAAGTTTACCGTGATTTATTATCATCAACCACAGAAGGGAGTGTGAAGTTTGTTTATTTACAAGGTGATAAAGACTTACTTTTATCGCGCTTAACGAATAGAGAATCTCACTTTATGGGCAGTACTTTGCTAGAAAGCCAGCTACAAACCCTAGAAGTGCCACTTGATGCGATTACCGTATCAGTTGCACTTGCCGTTGATGATATTATCGCGCATATTTTAAAGAAAATTAACTAATAAAAAGCACTATATTTTACCTAATTTATTTAACAAATATTTTAGTAACGTAAATTTATAATAGTTTAAGTTATCAGTTGTTCAAGGTGAGAAGTCGCCCCCCAGTAATGGGTTATTAGGGGCTTTCATATGGCAGCTATTTTAAGGCAATTATAAATAACCTGAGTTCGGGATAATGAAATTGTAAAGTACAACAATTTCAACTATTTGTATTCACGTATCTACAATAGTTTTAATTATTCGTAGTACAAGGCGGGAAAGCGAAGCCAATAACTGGTTATTGGGAGCTTTCGTAACGCAGTAATACGGATAATTAAGGCTGTTGTAGCATTTTGCTTATTCCGAACTCAGGTTAATTATACGGATATTTGTTATATCGAATTCGGCTTAATAGCCAGTTTATTAAATAATGAGTTATATAAACATGCGCTCAACAGGCTATATCACTAGATATTAGTTACGTTAATATATAAAGACTCGTCAATATTTGAAGAAGAAACATGTTCTTTTTCAAATTCATATTCTTCTTTTTCAGTTGAACGATCGATTTTTAAGTTTTGAAAATCAAATAAGTTAGTATCGGCAAGTTGACTTAAACTAACGTTTTTCATTGATTTAAAAATAGCCTCCACTCTACCGGGGGTTTGCGCATCCCAATCAGTTAGCATCGCTTTTACATTTTGTCTTTGTAGGTTTTCTTGCGAGCCGCACAAGTTACAAGGAATGATTGGAAACTCTTTAAAATTAGAAAACTTAATTAAATCAGATTCTCTACAATATGCAAGCGGGCGAATAACGATGTTTCGTTTATCGTCAGATAATAGTTTAGGTGGCATACTTTTCATTTTAGAACCAAAAAACATGTTTAAGAACATAGTTTCTACCATGTCATCCATATGATGCCCTAAGGCAATTTTTGTCGCGCCAATAGACTCTGCAAATGAATATAAGGTGCCTCTACGTAATCTAGAACATAAACCGCAAGTTGTTTTACCTTCATCTATTTTAGCTTTAACCACTGAGTAGGTATCTTTATCTACTATATAGTAAGGGATATCTAATGATTCAAAATACTCAGGTAAAATATGCTCTGGAAAACCAGGTTGTTTCTGATCTAAGTTAACTGCAATCACTTTAAAATTAATAGGTGCAGACTTTTGCAGAGCAATTAAAATATCAAGCATGGCAAAAGAGTCTTTGCCTCCGCTGATAGCTGCCATCACAACATCGCCTTCTTCAATCATGTTGTAATCGAAAATAGCTTTACCTACATTTCTTCTAAGCTTTTTGATGAGCTTATTTTGGTTAGTAGATAGTTTAGGTGTGTCTAATACAGCCATGATTTATAAAAGCCTTTGGTAAGTAAAACGGTAAGTCGAATAGTAAAAAATGTGAAGTATATACCCGGTCCAGTTCAAGATGCAAATACTGTCTGTTGAACTAGAGAAAGTAGTTATGAAAAGTTAAATTATGGGTATAAAAAAAGAGTTAAGTTAGTAATAAATACTGCGCTTAACTCTTTTTAGCTTAACTATTTTTGTAAGTAATTAACCTAAGGCTAATTTCTTAACAACAAACCCGAAATTATATACGACGAAGTAATTGTTGGTTTAAACGCATTAACATGTAGTCACGCTCTTTATTCCAATTTAAGTCTTCTGCCATCGTATTAACTGCTTGGGTGACGTTGTTAACAAATTTACCGTAAGTATTGTGTGTTTCGTCTGAATCAGTAGCACAATATATGAACTGAATTGTATCAACTAATTTATCGCCTTCCCATTGTGAAGTAACATCTGTGCCTTCTTCTTCTGGGTTATAACCCAAAGAGATAATATCGCCATTAATAATAGTTTTCTTTTCTTTATCAAGACGAACAATCGGTGACATACCATTAGCTAACATAGTTGCATGTTTTAGTTGATGGGTTTTCACACTATTAGTAAAAGCAGTTGATATTTTTTCATATAGTAATTCATATGGTTTTTCAGCGTCATAATCAATTGCTGTATCTTTAAGCAGACGTCTAGTCATAGGCATACTTACTACCGCATAAGTAATAGCAGACGCGGTTTCAGGTACAGGATATCCTTGATGTAAATAACGAGCTGATATTTCTCTGAAAGTATGTGTAACACTTTCTTTATTGCCTTTTTGACGAGCAAAAATATCATAAGTTAAATGCTGGTGATCACGCACCTTTAAATCTTCTTTGTCTAGACCGATACGTGCTGAAATTAATTCAACAGCAGAAATAACTTTTTCATGAAACTCTGCCGCATCTTCACGTAAGTTATCGCCAGTTGCTAGGAAAAGAAATTTGATCTTGTTTGAACGAACAGCACCATCAAAATAACCTTTGAATGTACTATTATGAAGAGGGCTATAAAAGAAGAATGATTGTTTTTCAGTATGTAAAACTTGTTGCTCTTCATTATGACGAACACGAACTAAACGGTTATTAGCTACAAAGTTAGCATGAGCTATATCACACTCTTCAACAGCGTTTAAGGCAAGTCTACCTAGTTTTTGATAAAACTTTTGATAAGGTCGCTCTTCAGTCGTATCAATTTTCCCAACAACTAATTCGAGCAATTTATCTGTTAATGGCATTTCGGCGATTAGGTAGTGATTATCACGCGATACTTTAGGCACATAAACTTTAACTGAAGCGCGGTGTCTGCGGAAAACTGAGCTTTTATTTATCATATTTATTCCTTACTTATTTGGTCGATTGTACTTATATTTATTGTTGTAATTACTTCAGCATACCATGTATATGTTTAACATCTGAGGAAGCTTACAAAGCAACGCTGTCTTGCATTGCGTATTTATATTGATCATGCACGATACAGATAAAACGCTTAACAGCTTTTACTGTTATTTTAAAATACTCATTTGATAACTTACTTATAACTTATTTAAAACCTAACAGAAAGTTAATCTTGTAAGGCTTTTTTAAATTAATTGATTATATATTTTAATTAGTAAGCGTAAATTATAAATGTATATTCTTTAATTTTATCATCGATATAAACGGTATTAACTCACTTTAAGTTAATAGTTTATCATGAATTTATTATTCCTTTTGATATTAACATTACAGTAACTGGCAAAGCTAGTAGATTTAGTGAAGTATCAAGGGTTTCAATTGTAATCCAGTATATTGGAGGGAATATTTTGCGTAAATATTGCCATAACGCTATAGCGATAAGGCAATATTAAAAAGTAAGTAAAAAAAGATACAAAAAAACCGCTATTAAGCGGTTTATTTGATTTACTTTATATGGTGCGCGGTAAGTGATTCGAACACTTGACAACTCGCAAGTCAGGCGAGGACTCTACCACTGAGCTAACCGCGCAGATTTATTATTTAGAACTACTTAAACTTATAAGCTGTTAGTAAACAAAACGTTGGTTTGTCAACGAGGCGCTATGTTAGCTTTTGGTTTATCGCCTTGCAAGCAGTTTTATACAATTCAGTTGAAAAACATTATGGCGTGCTGATTTTATCGTCAATGTGATTAAAACAACACCGTAAAACAACACCGAATAGAGGGATTATACTTTACCGCTTGTTAGGTTGATGTTGTCGTTCTCTGAATTTCAAAAGCTAATCGTTGTTGAATAATACGTAAACGCCAAGCCAATAAAATTGCAGCGGCGGTTAAACCGACAATAAAACCAATCCAAAGACCATAAGGCCCCATTTTAGGTACTATCCAATCAGTTACACATAAGACTAAACCAACAGATAAACCAATTAACCAATAGGAAACAAAGGTAATATATAAAATAGATTTAGTATCTTTGTAGCCACGTAATGCACCAGCAGATACAACTTGAATAGTATCTGAAAATTGATAAATAGTGGCTAATAACATTAAGTTTGCAGCTAATTCTATAACAGGCTCCTCAGTGCTATAAAAGCCCGCAATATCCTTTCTAAATAACAAGGTAAATATTGCCGTAACGCAGGCGAGCAGTAAACCTAATATATTGGCGTATAAAGTGTAATCTCTAGCTTGTTTTAGGTTGTTATTGCCCACGGCATAACCGACTTTAATAGTGGTAGCCATAGCGATACTTAATGGCACCATAAAAACAAGGCTAGTGAAGTTAAGGGCGACTTGGTGGCTCGCAACAACGAGAGCGCCAAACGGTACGAGAATAATAGCAGCAATAGCAAACAGGCTTACTTCAAACAATAAAGACAACGCAATAGGGATGCCTAAAGTAAGAATGTTTTTAATTTCATGCCAAACAGGCCAATAAAAAGCAGTAAATAAATTAGCTTGTTTGAGCACTTTTGAATAAAAACAGTAACTCAGCATACTGATAAACATTGACCAATACACTAATGCCGTTGCAATACCACATCCTGCGCCGCCTAAAGCAGGTAGGCCGAACTTGCCATAAATGAATATGTAATTTGCAGGGATATTAACTAATAAACCAATAACGCTGATGATCATGGTCGGTTTTGTATAAGACAAACCTTCGGAGTAATTTCTTAATACCAGATACAAACAATAACCTGGAGCGCCCCAAATAATAAAACCGAGGTAATCAAACATTAATCCTGCAAGTTTATCCTCTAAGGTCACATGAGGTGCAATAATTGGCATCAATATATAATAAAGCCCAACAAGCGATAAGCCCAATACTAAGCCTATCCATGCAGTTTGATAGGTTTTCTCCACCACTTCTTCATATTTACTTGAGCCAGATAGCTGAGACACAATGGCTGCTAACGCCATCATTAATCCATAAACAGTTAACGTAATTGGTAACCAAATACTGTTAGCTACGGCAACGGCGGCTAAATCTATAGAGCTTACGCGTCCTGCCATAACTATATCAACAAACCCCATCAAGTTTTGTATAAGCTGGGCAATTAAAATAGGGTAGGTGAGCTTTAATAAACTTTTACTGTGGGTAAAAAAATCCGCAAGATTCATTTTTTGACAACTTTTAACAAGGAGAAGAGCAAAGGTGATTGGCGCTAAATTTACTTCATTAACTACATTAACTATGAAGGTTATTTTTATAAATAATCACTAGACAGCTATTTGTAGGTGGTTATGAGTTTTGGTGGCAAAGTCATATTTAATGATTTGAAATTAACGCCTAAAAAACACTAGTTATGATAATTGAGATAACAAAAGCAAACAAGGCAATTATCTATAGATTACCCATATAGAACACCCACTAGTACGATGCTTTAAATAGCTAGGTGAAAATATAATTATTGTTAGGGTCTGTTGATCTTTCGATATTACTTTTACAGCAACTTGTTTGGATTTCTTTGTATTAAGAGAAGACAAGGCAGAGTATGTGACGTGTAGTTAGCTACTCGTTCATACGATAACCTAGTATAAATTTCAAACAAGTGCTGCCCTTTAGGGCTCATTTAAAACGAATTTACTCATTGTTGCTCGCTTTTTTATAGAATAACTATGATACAAAGCTCGCGCCGCGATTTAATTCGGTTTAAATTTTATCCCTGAAAGATCAACAGCTCCTAATAAATTGGTTATTAGTAGCTGTTGGTGATAACACTCAAAAGCTGGTTACAAATAACTTATTTATCACCACTATCAACTGACAATTGAATTGTTTTTCTATATTCATCTATATGTAAATGATAGTGAATTTCATTACAACAAGCAGGGCATTCATCGTAATAATCTTGATCACCTGCGGAGCTATCAATTGTTGTATGTAAATGGTGAGCGCAATGAGGACAAGTAATACGTTTTTCACTGAGTTGAGTAGTCATAATCTCTGCTCCAACAATAAAGTAAAAATTAAGTTATTTTAATTTAGTTATCTTAACTAACCTGAGTTCGGGATAAGCAAAATGCTACAACAGCCTTAATTATCCGTATTAC
>NZ_PJAI02000032.1 GCF_002843355.2 Colwellia echini | reverse complement strand
GCAATCCGTGAAGGTGGTCGTACTGTTGGTGCTGGTGTTGTTTCAAAAATTATTGACTAATAATTTTTAAATAACCCAAGAAAAAGGTCGCGCAAGCGGCCTTTTTTGTGCCCCAACGAAAAGTAGGGCTAGCTTCACGGTGTTCTGTGATGAGGAATACGTTAAGAAAAATGTCCTAATGGACATTTTTTAGTATTTCCCGAAGAGCTTTGCTCGTAGGATAAATCATTTATGATTTACTAGAGTCGTACTGTTGGTGCTGGTGTAGTATCAAAAATTATTGCTTAATTTGCTGATAACGTTGCGTTAACTGCATTGCGGATACTCATTGACTAGCGTCAACTCCGTGTCTACGCTTTGTTAACACTTCAGTTATCAAACAAATTATTTCAATAATAATATAAAGAAATAATACATTTAAGGAGGTCGCGAAAGCGGCCTTTTTTGATCTTGTAGATCTATAAATTCATTATAAATTTAAAATCGTACAATTTTGCCGATAGTAAGTAAAATTGATTGCATTACGAAAACGAATAACATTAAATTAGTTTTTATAAATACTGTTGTAGGGGCGATTTCAATCGCCTTTTATCAAAACGATCTAATCAGAATTTCATGGTGCTTATCATTTAAAGATGATTGATTTGTTATTTAAATTGCTATAATACATTTAGTAACATTAAATCATCTTTATATATTCAGTGGTGAAGTACATCACTACATAATTCTCTCAAGAAAATAGGTGCTACCTTTTGAAATTCAGTTATGGTTTTCTCGTTATTGGTATTATGCGTTTTGTTAGTTTATTTAAACTTAAAAGCTTGAGAAAGGCAGCTGTTTTTGTCGGTCCGCTATTGCTGAGTAAAAACAGAAGAACAACCGAAGCTATTGATAAAAACCTCCAATTCAGCTTTCCAGATATGTCAGAAGAAGAAAGGAAAGTATTTACTAAAAATCGTCTTATTTGTATGTGCCAAACACTATTTGAAATGAGTCATACTTGGATAAAATCTCCTGAAACGCTTAAAAATTATTTACATGCAACTTATGACAATGCCGCTTTTGAATCTGAAATAGCTAGTAATAATGGCATTATGGTTTTAGTTCCGCACATAGGAAACTGGGAAATGATGAATGTTTATCTAACTCAGTTTAGAACCTTAACAGCAATGTATAAACCGCTAAAAGATCCTTCATTAGATAACTTTATTCGTAATGCCCGTCAACGCTTTAATTCTCAATTAGTACCTACTAATAGCAAAGGAATTATCAAGATTATTAAAACCTTACAAGCAGAAGGTATGGTAGCATTTTTACCGGATCAAGTGCCTGAAGAGAATGTTGGGGGTGTATTTGCACCATTATTTGGGCATCAAGCTTACACCATGACATTAGCCCATAAGTTAGCGCTAAAAACAAAGTGCCGAGTATTTATTGGTACGGCCTATCAAACAGAGCAAGGTTTTACTCCAAGGGTCGAACCCATAGGAGATGATTTTTATTGCCAAGATGCTGTTGTTGCAGCAAGGTGTCTAAATATGGCGATTGAAGAAGCTATATTATTGCAACCGATACAAAATCAATGGGAATATAAACGTTATCGATTACAACCAGAAGGAAGAAAGTCACTTTATAAATAACTGCTTTAATTCTGCGGATTTGCTAAAATATGCCGAAGATGAAGAGGTTAACTCGATATATTGTCTATTTCATTAGCAAATGACGATAAATAGTCCTTGAGTATACGTGGTGTCTGAGTATAATAGCGCCTCACTTCTTGAGTATCTCTTAATTCCCAAAAAAACTAAGACTAACTCGGTGAGTGTAACTATTGCTTTGTAGCAATCTGTAGGGGTGTAGTTCCAATTGGTAGAACAGCGGTCTCCAAAACCGATGGTTGGGAGTTCGAGTCTCTCCACCCCTGCCATTTTGAGTGAACATGAGTAAAGGTACTTATGTGTTCGTGGCTTATGAAAATAAGCGGCGTTATTGATGTAGATAAATACGGAATAGAATTTATGAATGCAAGTACAGAAGAGCAACCAAGTAGCAGTTCTTTCGATACGCTTAAGTGGGGAATAATTTTCTTACTTTTAGCTGCAGCTGTTGCGGGTAATTATGTTTACAGTGAAGAGTCAGTATTGATTAGAGCTGTGGCTGTTGTAGTATTAGTTGGTATTGCAGGTTTAATTGGCTTACAAACTGAAAAAGGCCGTAATGCCGCTATATTTGCAAAAGAAGCGCGTACTGAAGTGCGTAAAGTTGTATGGCCTACACGTCAAGAAGCCATTCAAACTACAGGTATTGTGTTAGTAGTGACATTATTAATGTCAGTACTACTTTGGGGATTAGACTCTGTTCTATTCTGGTTAGTTGGTTTAGTAACAGGCTTGCAGGTACTTTAATTATGTCTGAAGAAAATATACCTTTTGATGGCGAAGAAAATACATCTCCTGAAGGCGAAGAAAAACAAGTAATTCAAAACCCTAAGTTACGCTGGTACGTAGTACAAGCTTTTTCTGGTTATGAAGGTCGCGTACAAAAAACATTAATTGAGCATATTGAAATCCAAGGCTTACAAGATAAGTTTGGTGAGATCTTAGTGCCAACTGAAGAAGTTGTTGAAATGCGCGCTGGCCAAAAGCGTAAAAGTTCACGTAAATTCTTTCCTGGCTATGTTTTAGTACAAATGGAAATGGATGTTGACGCTTGGCATTTAGTGAAAAGTGTACCACGTGTACTTGGTTTCATTGGTGGAACAAGTGATCGTCCCGCACCAATAACGCAAAAAGAAGCAGATCGTATATTACGTCGTCTTGAAGAAACTGATAAGCCTAAGCCTAAAACATTGTTTGAGCCAGGTGAAGTTATTCGTGTTATTGATGGACCATTTGCTGACTTTAATGGTGTTGTTGAAGAGCTTGATTACGAGAAAAACCGTATTAAAGTATCAGTACTTATTTTCGGTCGTTCAACGCCTGTTGATTTAGAATTTGGTCAAGTTGAAAAAGGTAGCTAAGTAGCTTTCCTATTCAGTTGAACTATAAAACGCTTGCACTTGTGCAGGCGTTTTTTGTTTCTGGCTCTCTATAATCATACCAATACAACTAATTAAGTGATCTTTTAAAGTGGCCTAAATATCCAATAACATCGTTGCCTACAATCACACAAGCCAACTATTGCTCAATCAAGCGCCTTGCTCTTGAAGATTTATCCTCATTAAAAATTGATCACCTAATTAATTCCGATTGGTATTAATGGTTGCTTGGCTCTTTTGTAAAAGCTACTCAAACGAAGGGAAGGTTGATGAGTAGGTATTAAATATAGAAGGGTATCTTAAAGTAATAGAGATAAAGTAATAGAAAACTAACGGATTAAATAAGTGCTTAATCCATTAGTTTTTGTAAGTGCTGAAGTTATACCAAACGGCTCAATTAACGAGTTCGTTTGGGATTACGCTTTCATCATTCTGTCATTGCAGTTATTGCCAATAAATACCAAGTTGTATTTTCAAGACGTTGTTGTGTCCAACGCCAGTTATTTTCATCTGGACCTTCAGCCCACGTTATTCCTCGACCTTCAGAGCTTAGGGTAGCACCTGTAATGCCATTTGATATACCGCCATTTAACATGTTGCCTGCGCTGTTAGCATGCGGCGGGTTAGCAACACCAAAACCATAGAGCATGCTTACTTGATAGGGGTTACTACCCATAAGCCAATCTATTTGGCTTTGTGCGAACCTTGCTAAAGAATTATCAATACCAAACGCACCCTGTCTATCACTGTGCGTTAATTTTCCACCCCAAATAGCTGCGGCGGTTAACGATGCCATACGAGAATTCTCACCTTGCCACCAGTTGTTTGCATCATTTAGATGAGGCATAAAAAAACCCTCTTGTTGCTTAGAGTAGACTCCTTCTTGATAAGTTTTAAATGTTTGGCGAGCCAAATTAAATGGATTGGCTACTTGGGTATTTAAAGCTAATTGATAATCAAGTGCTAATTTAATAGTTCGTTTAGTTTTTGATTTTATCTGCCTATTTTCTTCAATCGATAAATAATCGACTAAAGCAATGATGGGTAAACCTGCTTCAACACCGTGATAAAAAGGTCTTTCATCATCGTCACTTTTAAAAGTGCCTTGTGCTGACATTCGGTTGTTAAGACTAAGCGCTCGTTCACGGGCGGCTTTAAGGTATTTACTTTTTTTAGTAATACGATATAGCTCTGTTGCAGCAATAAGCGCGGTATAATCATCAATAATATTTTCTTTACCATTGCCTACATAGGTTAAGTTAAATTGTTGTAAATGTTCAAATGCATGCTCTGCATCTACAAGGTATTGCTTAGCAGAGAATTCTCCTTGAACACCGGTTTTGTTACTTAATTCATGTGCTCTGGCTAATGCTGCTATAGCAAGACCTGCACCTTGACGAAATGAAGCTTTATAGTTGTCTGTATAACTTCCTTCAATCTCATCATAACCAGCGATTAATCGCTCTTCATCTAAGTCATCATTATTAAGCGTATTGCTATCAAAGACGCTTAAGTAGAAGTAACCATCACTATCTAAAATCCGGTGTAAGTAATCTGCTCCCCAAATCACTTCTTCAGCCAATGGTGTGGTTAAATTATACTGATCATAAAGCGAGCTTAATTTACTGTATGATTTAGCCATGGCCCAAGCCGCGATAGCACCTTGTTGTGACGATAAAAAGTTAGGTTGATCGGCATTACTTAAATATTTATTTTGATTACTACCAGAGTTAATCCAACCACCTGATACATTTACCAAACGCTCTGCACCATTAATTCGAATGGTGTTATCTTGTGGGTTAGTGTGGCGGCTAGCTTTAAAATAATTGATTAATGATTTTGTGGTTAACGCAAAGTAAGCATTCTGTTTAATTGCAAAAGTAGAGGAGCTAACTTGTTGTTTTGCTGTGGTTACCGCAACATGAAATTGACCAAGTCGTTGTACAGAAGAAAAATCAGCAATAAAATATTGAACCCCTTGCCCCCATTCGTTAAAGCTAGGCTGAGTGCTAAGTTGGCCTTGGTATACAATATTGTTACCTTGGTAAACAATAAATCGACTAGCTGACTCACCAATAGGTAATGCCACTACAGCACGTTTTGGGGCTTGAGCATCAAACGCTATTTGATTGATGTAAATAGCCGCATTAGATAAATTTGGCGGGTTACTTGGCGGAATAGGTTTACTACTACAGCCAGATATACTGACGAGCAACAAAAATAGAAATATTCGAATAATATGTGAAAAAATGAATTTGCCAGTCATGTACTAGTCCGTAATATTGTAAATAAAGAAGTTCTATATTATCAACAATAGACTATTAGTGGGTATTTTATAATAGTTTTTAGCGGAGTTATTGCACATATGATCATAATAGCGCTAATAAAATTAACAATAGTTATTAAAAAAGAAATCCTTTAAGAAAATTTATGGAAATAAAGCTAGTCGATCTCATCTAATGGCTTGCGCGGATTTATGAAAGAAGATGAATTGATATTAGCTACATAAGTTAACTAAACGCTTTTAACTTAATAAAGAACTTGAATTAACCTACCTGGTTAATATATAATCCGCTGCCGCTTATTTTTAGCGCGCACTAAATGCGCTTTGAATCGTTATGAAAATAACTTTTTTAAAGTGAATTTGGCAAACAGGGAAGCGAAATTATAGCCTTAAATGAGTTAACTCTACTTTAAGGAAGTAAATCGCGTTAATTACCCAAATACAAGGTATTTTAAAATGGCTAAGAAAGTCCAAGCTTTAATCAAGCTACAAGTAGCTGCTGGTGCAGCTAACCCGTCACCACCAGTTGGTCCTGCATTAGGTCAACACGGTGTTAACATCATGGAATTCTGTAAAGCGTTTAACGCAAAAACAGATTCTTTAGAAAAAGGCGCTCCGGTTCCAGTAGTAATTACTGTATATAACGACCGTTCGTTTACTTTCGAAACTAAAACTCCACCTGCTGCATATTTATTATTAAAAGCAGCTGGTGTTAAAAGCGGTTCTGGTCGTCCTAACACTGATAAAGTTGGTACTGTTACTACAGCACAACTTGAAGAAATTGTTAAGATGAAAGAACCTGATTTGACTGCTGGTTCTATGGAAGCTGCAGTGCGTACCATTGCGGGTTCTGCTCGTTCAATGGGTTTAGTGGTAGAGGACTAATCAATGGCTAAATTATCAAAACGCGCTCGTCTTATCCGTGAAAAAGTAGACGTATTAAAAGAATATGATATCAACGAAGCTGTTTCTTTATTAAAAGAATTTGCTACTGCTAACTTCCGTGAAAGCGTAGATGTTGCTGTAAATCTTGGTATCGATGCACGTAAATCAGACCAAAACGTTCGTGGCGCTACAGTATTACCAAATGGTACTGGCCGTGATGTACGTGTTGCTGTATTTACACAGGGTGCTAACGCAGAGAAAGCTAAAGAAGCTGGTGCTGATATCGTTGGTATGGAAGACTTAGCTGAGCTTGTAAAAGCTGGCGAAATGAACTTCGACGTTGTAATTGCTTCTCCAGATGCAATGCGTGTTGTTGGTCAACTAGGTCAAATATTAGGCCCACGTGGTTTAATGCCTAACCCTAAAGTTGGTACAGTAACTCCTGACGTAGCTGGCGCTGTTAAAAACGCTAAGTCTGGTCAGATCCGTTACCGCAATGACAAAAACGGCATCATCCATACTACTATTGGTAAGGCTGATTTCGAACCTGCTCAATTGCAAGAAAACTTAGAAGCATTGTTAGAAGCGCTTAAAAAAGCAAAACCAGCAAATGCTAAAGGTCAATACTTGAAGAAAGTTTCTCTTTCTACAACTATGGGTGCCGGTGTAACCGTTAACCAATCGACTCTTTCTCAAGGTTAATATTTATCGGTAATTTATTACCCATAAGTCTTGAATAAAGTTTCGTGTATTGAATCTTTACAAGGGTCGAATTATAACCTATAATTTCGCCCCTTAAATTTTGGTAGGAGTTGTGGACTTTTAATGATATTTCTTCGGAAAGTTAACTGAAGTACACAGCCCCACATCCAAGACCGTAGGTGTATTTATTTCTTCTGATTTAAGTACTTAATTTTACCTACGTAGATGGTGATTACCCAGATATTTCCTTAAATTTTCTGGTCCTCGCCGTAAATGGCTTAATCAATAAATATTATTGATTAAGGATTGTAAATACCGGTTTTTTTTACCGGTTTGAACCAGGAGTTAAAGCCAATGGCTATCAATCTTGATGACAAAAAAGCAATTGTTGCTGAAGTTCAAGAAGCTGCTAATGGCGCTCACTCAGTTGTAATCGCGGATGCCCGTGGTGTTACAGTTGAAGCAATTACTGTATTGCGTAAGCAAGCACGTGAAAGTGGCGTATGGATGAAAGTTGTCCGTAACACACTAGCACGTCGTGCAGTAGAAGGTACTCAATTTGAATGTGTTTCTGACGTATTCAAAGGTCCTTCATTAGTTGCTTTTTCTAGTGATCACCCAGGTGCTGCTGCTCGTTTATTCACTGCTTTCGCTAAAACTAACGAAAAATTTGAATTAAAAGCTGCTGCATTTGAAGGTAACACCGTAGACGTAAACATGTTAGCTAAGCTACCAACTTACGACGAAGCGATTTCACGTTTGATGAGCGTTATGAAAGAAGCATCTGCAGGCAAGCTTGCCCGTACGATTGCTGCTATACGCGATCAGAAAGAACAAGAAGCTGCATAGGTTATATAAGCTTAATGCTTATAACCAAGCTTTTTGTATTTATAGTTATTTCAAACAGTGTTTTATTACTTAATAAGAAAGTAAAACAACCTGTTTATTAAAAATTAGGAAATTTATAGTATGTCTATTTCTAAAGACGATATCTTAAACGCAGTTGCTGAAATGTCAGTAATGGACGTTGTTGCTTTAATCGAAGCAATGGAAGAAAAATTTGGCGTATCAGCTTCTGCTGCTGTTGCTGCTGCTGGTCCTGCTGAGTCTGCTGTTGAGCAATCTGAGTTTGACGTTGTATTAACTGGCTTCGGTGAGAAGAAAGTTGCAGTAATCAAAGCAGTTCGTGGCGCTACAGGTTTAGGCCTTAAAGAAGCTAAAGACTTAGTTGAAGCTCTTGGTACGCTTAAAGAAGGCGTAGATAAAGCTGAAGCTGAAGCACTTAAAGCTGAATTAGAAGCTGCAGGCGCTACTGTTGAGATCAAATAATCTGTTTATAAACAGATTATTTGCCTGAAAAGGCATGGCTGGTGATTTAAACGTCACCGGCCTTTTTGCGCTTTTGTTGTTAGTAAATTAATGATATTTATATATACTAACAATGTTTTATTTAGCGTTTAGGTGGTTTTTCTTATTTTTAGAAAAAAAATCTAGTAATATTTAGACGTAAATATTACAGCATAACCTGTCTAGCTGAGCGATATGGCTCAGTAGGCAGATTTGGCCATAACCAGCAAGCTGAGGAACCCCATGGCTTACTCATACTTTGAGAAAAAGCGAATTAGAAAGGACTTTGGTAAAAGTGCACAAGTAATGGAATATCCATTCTTGTTGTCCATTCAACTCGATTCTTTCCGCAAGTTTATTGATATTGACGCAACAGGTGAAACCGGTCTAGAGGCTGCTTTTCGTTCTATTTTTCCAATCAAAGCTTATTCAGGTAGCTCAGAATTACAATATGTAAGCTATCGTTTAGGTGAACCATTATTTGACGTAAAAGAATGTCAAATACGTGGTGTGACTTATTCTGCACCATTACGCGTGAAATTACGCTTAGTGGTATACGATAAAGAAGCCGCAGCTGGTACTGTTAAAGATATCAAAGAACAAGAAGTGTACATGGGCGAAATCCCGTTGATGACTGACAACGGTACTTTCGTAATCAATGGTACTGAGCGTGTTATCGTATCGCAATTACATCGTTCTCCAGGTGTATTCTTTGATCATGATAAAGGTAAAACGCATTCATCGGGTAAAGTATTATATAACGCACGTGTTATTCCTTACCGCGGTTCATGGTTAGACTTTGAATTTGATCCAAAAGATAACTTATTTGTACGTATAGATAGACGTCGTAAATTACCAGCGTCAATTATCTTACGCGCATTAGAATATTCTACAGAAGAAATTCTAGCGATGTTCTATGACACAACTGAATACACCATTAAAGGTGATAAGTTGATCATGGATTTAATCCCTGAACGTCTTCGTGGTGAAACCGCTATTTTTGATATTTCTATCAAAAAAGGTGAAGTGCTAGTTGAATCTGGTCGTCGTATTACTGCTCGTCATATTCGTTCTTTAGAAAAAGCGAATGTTGATAAGCTAGAAGTACCGGCAGATTACATCGTTGGCCGTGTTTTATCAAAAGCCTACATCGACAAATCTACAGGTGAAGTAATTGCTGAAGCAAATGCTGAAATTACCTTAGAATTATTAGCCGAGCTTAGTCAAGCGGGCCATAAAGTAATATCTACTTTATACATGAACGAATTCGATGTTGGTTCATACATGTCAGACACTATTCGTGTTGATAGTTCAACTAATAAGCTAGAAGCATTAGTTGAAATTTACCGCATGATGCGCCCAGGCGAGCCACCAACTAAAGATGCTGCTGAAACGTTGTTTAACAACTTATTCTTTGCCGCAGAGCGTTATGACTTATCGACCGTTGGTCGAATGAAGTTTAACCGTCGTGTTGGTAATGCAGATGATGTTGGCTCAGGCATTTTATCAAACGAAGATATTATTGCGGTGATGAAAACCCTAATAAATATCCGTGACGGTAAAGGCGAAGTTGATGATATCGATCATTTAGGTAACCGTCGTATTCGCTCTGTAGGCGAAATGGCTGAAAACCAATTCCGTGTTGGTCTAGTTCGTGTTGAACGTGCTGTACGTGAACGTTTAAGTCTTGGTGACTTAGATGCGATCATGCCACAAGATTTAATCAACGCTAAACCAATTTCTGCGGCAGTGAAAGAGTTCTTTGGCTCATCACAATTGTCTCAGTTTATGGATCAAAACAACCCGTTATCAGAAGTAACGCATAAGCGTCGTATCTCTGCATTAGGCCCAGGTGGTTTAACGCGTGAACGTGCTGGTTTTGAAGTACGTGACGTACATCCAACGCATTATGGTCGTGTTTGTCCAATCGAAACGCCAGAGGGTCCAAACATTGGTTTGATCAACTCGCTTTCTTGTTACGCACGTACCAATGATTACGGTTTCTTAGAAACTCCTTACCGTAAAGTTATTGACGGTTTGGTTACTGATGAAATTGATTACTTATCAGCAATTGAAGAGGGTAACTTTGTTATCGCTCAAGCAAATGCTGAACGTGATGGTGAAAATAAGTTAGTACAAGAGTTAGTTAACTGTCGTCACAAAAATGAATTTACATTAAAAGCTTCTGCTGAAGTTCAATATATGGACGTTTCTCCACAACAAATTATTTCTGTTGCGGCGTCACTTATTCCATTCCTTGAACACGATGATGCTAACCGTGCCTTGATGGGCTCGAACATGCAACGTCAAGCTGTACCTACCTTACGAGTTGATAAACCGCTTGTTGGTACTGGTATGGAAAAAGTAGTAGCTGTTGACTCTGGTGTTACTGCAGTTGCCAAACGTGGCGGTGTAGTAAGCTATGTTGACGCATCACGTATCGTTGTTAGAGTTAACGAAAATGAAATGCATGCTGGTGAAGCAGGTATTGATATTTACAACTTAACTAAATACACACGTTCTAACCAAAACACTTGTATCAACCAGCGTCCAGTGTGTCGTATGGGTGAGCCAGTTGTTCGTGGTGATGTATTAGCAGACGGTCCTTCAACAGATATGGGTGAATTGGCTTTAGGTCAAAACATGCGTATCGCTTTCATGCCTTGGAATGGTTACAACTTCGAAGACTCGATGTTGTTATCTGAGCGTGTTGCAATTGAAGACAGATTCACAACTATTCACATTCAAGAACTAACCTGTATCGCTCGTGATACTAAGTTAGGTAGTGAAGAAATTACTGCAGATATTCCAAACGTAGGCGAATCAGCATTATCTAAATTAGATGAAGCAGGTGTTGTTTATATTGGTGCTGAAGTTAATGGTGGTGACATCTTAGTTGGTAAAGTAACCCCTAAAGGTGAAACGCAACTTACGCCAGAAGAAAAACTATTACGTGCTATTTTCGGTGAGAAAGCAGCTGACGTTAAAGATAGTTCATTACGTGTACCTAACTCTGTTAAAGGTACTATCATCGATGTTCAAATATTTACGCGCGACGGCGTTGAAAAAGACGCTCGTGCAATAGAAATTGAACAAATGCAACTTAAAGAAGTTAAGAAAGATCTTGGCGATGAATTAAGCATTTTAGAAGATGGTATTTACGCACGTACTAAGAAACTATTATTAGCTTCAGGTCTTAATGAGTCTGACTTAACTTCAATGTCTCGTGACAGATGGTTAACACAGAACTTATCTGACGAAGGTCAACAAGCTGAACTTGAGCAAATTGCTGAGCAATTTGACAATATCAAAGAAGACTTTGATAAGAAGTTTGAAGTTAAGCGTCGTAAGATCACTCAAGGTGATGACTTACAACCTGGCGTATTAAAAATAGTTAAAGTTTACTTAGCTGTTAAACGTCATATTCAGCCTGGTGATAAAATGGCTGGTCGTCATGGTAACAAGGGTGTTATTTCAAACGTAGTACCTATTGAAGATATGCCATACGATCAATTTGGTGTTCCAGTTGATGTTGTATTGAACCCGTTAGGTGTTCCTTCACGTATGAACATCGGTCAGATCCTAGAAACTCACTTAGGTATGGCGTGTCGCGGTATCGGTGAAAAAATCAACCGTATGCTTGAAGCACAACAAGAAATTCACAAACTACGTAACTTCCTTCAAGAAGTTTACAATGTTGGTGAGTCTCGCCAAGAAGTTGATGTAGCTAGTTTCTCTGATGATGAAGTATTGCGTTTAGCTGCTAACTTACGTGCTGGTTTACCAATTGCAACACCAGCATTTGATGGCGCTGCTGAAAAAGAAATTAAAGAGTTATTTAAGCTTGCTGATATGCCAGAAAGTGGACAATTCGTATTAACTGATGGCCGTACTGGTCGTAAGTTTGAACGTCCTGTTACTGTTGGTTATATGTATATGTTAAAACTGAACCATTTAGTTGATGACAAAATGCATGCTCGTTCAACTGGCTCTTACTCACTTGTAACTCAGCAACCACTTGGTGGTAAAGCTCAGTTCGGTGGTCAGCGTTTTGGTGAGATGGAAGTATGGGCACTTGAAGCTTACGGTGCTGCTTATACTCTACAAGAAATGCTTACAGTTAAGTCTGATGATGTAAACGGTCGTACTAAGATGTATAAAAACTTAGTTGACGGTGATCATCGCATGGAGCCAGGGATTCCTGAGTCATTCAACGTATTGTTGAAGGAAATCCGCTCGTTAGGTATTAACATCGAGTTGGACAAAGACTAGGTTTCTAACCAAAAGTCAGCTGAGTTTGCCCTGAGGGGCAAGCCGGTTAGTGAACAAGGCAAATGATTTTGCCTTGTTCTCAAAGTTTAACTCCGACAGGAGAAGTGTGTGAAAGATTTACTTAAGTTTCTTAAGCAACAGAATCAAACTGAAGATTTTGATGGTATCCGTATCGGTTTAGCATCACCTGATTTAGTTCGTTCTTGGTCATTTGGTGAAGTTAAAAAGCCAGAAACCATTAACTATCGTACGTTTAAGCCTGAACGTGACGGATTATTCTGTGCACGTATATTTGGTCCAGTAAAAGACTACGAATGTCTTTGTGGCAAATACAAGCGCTTAAAGCATCGTGGTGTTATCTGTGAAAAATGTGGCGTAGAAGTTACATTGACTAAAGTTCGTCGTGACCGTATGGGTCATATCGAATTAGCAAGTCCAGTTGCTCACATTTGGTTCTTAAAATCATTACCATCGCGTATTGGTTTATTACTTGATATGACATTACGTGATATTGAGCGTGTGCTTTATTTTGAATCTTATGTTGTTACCGAACCTGGTATGACAACATTAGAGAAAAGCCAAATTCTAACGGAAGAAGAATATCTTGATGCGTTAGAAGAGCACGGTGATGAATTCGACGCCCTAATGGGTGCTGAAGCTGTTTTAGCTTTACTACAACAAATCGATCTTGACGGTGAAGTAGCGCAAATGCGTGAAGAATTACCAGAAATCGGTAGTGAAACTAAACGTAAAAAAATTACTAAGCGTTTAAAATTAATGGAAGCATTCGCTGCTTCTGGCAACAAGCCAGAGTGGATGATTATGAATGTTCTACCAATTTTACCGCCTGATTTACGTCCGTTAGTTCCTCTAGATGGTGGTCGTTTTGCGACTTCTGATCTAAACGATCTATACCGTCGTGTAATCAACCGTAACAACCGTTTAAAACGTCTTCTAGACCTAGTAGCACCAGACATTATTGTACGTAACGAAAAGCGTATGTTACAAGAGTCTGTTGATGCATTATTAGATAACGGTCGTCGTGGTCGCGCTATCACTGGTTCTAACAAACGTCCTCTTAAATCTCTTGCTGATATGATCAAGGGTAAGCAAGGTCGTTTCCGTCAAAACTTACTTGGTAAGCGTGTTGATTACTCTGGTCGTTCTGTAATTACCGTTGGTCCTACATTGAAATTACATCAATGTGGTTTACCTAAGAAGATGGCATTAGAATTATTTAAGCCATTTATCTACGGTAAATTAGAAGCACGTGGTTTAGCGACTACGATTAAAGCGGCTAAAAAATTAGTTGAACGTGAAGGCGCTGAAGTTTGGGATGTACTTGATGAAGTAATCCGTGAACATCCAGTTATGCTTAACCGTGCACCAACACTTCATAGATTGGGTATCCAAGCGTTTGAACCTGTGTTGATTGAAGGTAAAGCGATTCACCTTCATCCATTAGTTTGTGCGGCATACAATGCCGATTTCGATGGTGACCAAATGGCGGTACACGTACCGTTGACAATCGAAGCACAAATGGAAGCACGTACGTTGATGATGTCAACGAACAACGTTCTAGCACCAGCTAACGGTGAGCCAATCATAGTACCATCACAAGATGTTGTATTAGGTCTTTACTACTTAACACGTTTTCGTATAAACGGTTTAGGTGAAGGCATGGTTTTCACTGACGAGAAAGAAGTAGAAAAAGCATACCGTACTGGTGTTGCTGAACTTCATGCTCGTATAAAAGTTCGTATCACTGAGCATGTTAAAAATGCTGACGGTGAATGGGAAGCTGTAACTACATTACGTGATACTACGGTTGGTCGTGCAATCATGTGGCAAGTATGTCCTAAAGGTTTACCTTTTGACCTAATTGATCAGCCACTTGGTAAAAAGCCAATTTCAAAATTGATTAACCATGCTTACCGTAATTTAGGTTTGAAACAAACAGTAATGTTTGCTGACCAAATCATGTATACCGGTTTCCATTACGCGATGATCGCAGGTTGTTCTGTTGGTATCGACGACATGGTTATCCCTGCTGCTAAGTACACAATCATTGATGATTCAGAAGCTGAAGTAGCTGAGATTCAAGCACAGTTTGACCAAGGTCTAGTAACTGCTGGTGAGAAGTACAACAAAGTAATCGATATCTGGTCATCCGCTAACGAAAAAGTTTCGAAAGCGATGATGGACAACTTATCGAAAGAATCGATAGAAACAGCAGTTAGACCATTAGTTGCTGATGATGCTCCAGTTGTTAAATGGAAAGATCAAATTCTTTCTACCAACGGTGAATTGGAAGAACAAGATTCTTTTAACTCAATCTTTATGATGGCTGACTCGGGTGCTCGTGGTAGTGCCGCACAGATTCGTCAGTTAGCAGGTATGCGTGGCTTGATGGCTAAACCAGATGGTTCAATCATCGAAACACCAATCACAGCTAACTTCCGTGAAGGTTTGAACGTATTACAATATTTCATCTCAACGCATGGTGCGCGTAAAGGTCTTGCCGATACAGCACTTAAAACAGCTAACTCGGGTTACTTAACTCGTCGTTTAGTTGACGTTGCACAAGATTTGGTTGTTACTAACCATGACTGTGGTACAACTGATGGCTTATTAATGACGCCATTGATTGAAGGTGGTGATGTTGTTGAACCATTACGCGAACGTGTTCTAGGTCGTGTTGTTTGTGACGACGTAATGATTCCAGGTACCGAAGAAGTATTACTTCCTCGCAATACCTTAATCGACGAAGCACTTTGTGACGTGATTGAAGCTAATTCAGTTGACCAAATCAAAGTACGTTCAATCATTACTTGTAAAACAGACTTTGGTATTTGTGCCAACTGTTACGGTCGTGATTTAGCACGTGGTCATATGATCAACCAAGGTGAAGCTATTGGTGTAGTTGCTGCACAATCAATCGGTGAACCTGGTACTCAGTTAACAATGCGTACGTTCCATATCGGTGGTGCTGCATCTCGTGCTACTGCAGAAAACAGCGTACAAGTTAAAAACACTGGTCATCTGAAACTACAAAACGCTAAGTTTGTAACTAACTCAGATAACAACCTTGTTATTACATCACGTTCATCTGAATTAACTATCATCGATGAAATGGGTCGTGAGAAAGAGCGCTATAAAGTGCCTTACGGTTCAGTACTTACCAAAAATGACGGTGAAGCGGTAACTTCTGGCGATATAATCGCTAACTGGGACCCACATACTCATCCAATCATCACGGAAGTAGCAGGTAAAGTTCAATTCGTTGACTTATCTGATGGCGTAACAATGGTTCGTCAAACTGATGAATTAACAGGTTTATCAAGCATTGTTATCACCGATGCAGCACAACGTGGTGCAACGGGTAAAGAAATGCGCCCAGCATTAAAACTAGTTGATGCTAAAGGTAAAGAAGTAATGATCGCCGGTACTGAAATACCAGCACTTTACTACTTACCAGGTAATGCTATTGTAAACTTAGAAGATGGCGCGGATGTTGGCGTTGGTGATGCACTTGCTCGTATACCTCAAGCAAGTTCTAAAACACGCGATATTACCGGTGGTCTTCCACGTGTAGCTGACTTATTTGAAGCACGTAAACCTAAACTTCCTGCTATTTTAGCTGAGAAAACAGGTGTTGTGTCTTTCGGTAAAGAAACTAAAGGCAAAGTACGCTTATTGATCACTCAACCTAACGGTGACGTTTACGAAGAGATGATCCCTAAAACGCGTTTATTGAATATTTATGAAGGTGAGCCAGTAATCAAAGGTGAAGTAATTGCCGATGGCCCTGAATCTCCACATGATATCTTGCGTTTACGTGGTGTTGCTCCAGTAGCTAACTACATTGTTAACGAAGTACAAGAAGTTTACCGTCTACAGGGTGTTAAGATTAACGATAAGCACATTGAAGTTATCGTTCGTCAAATGATCCGTAAGTGTGAAATTCTTGATGCAGGTGATTCAGAATTCCTTAAAGGTGAGCAAGTTGAAGTGGCGCGCGTTAACATCGCAAACCGTGAACTTGAAGCCGAAGGCAAGCAACCAGCTGAATACGAAATGCAAATGATGGGTATTACTAAAGCATCATTAGCAACTGAATCATTTATTTCAGCGGCGTCTTTCCAAGAAACAACACGTGTACTTACTGAAGCTGCTGTTGCAGGTAAGAAAGATGGTCTACGTGGCTTGAAAGAAAACGTTATTGTTGGTCGATTAATTCCAGCAGGTACAGGTTACTCTTACCATCAAGAACGTGCTCGTATGAAAGCTGCTGAGTTAGAGCCTGAAGTTGAAATGACGGTTTCTGCAGATGAAGCTGAAAAAGCTTTAGCTGATGCATTAAATGCTGATTTATTATCAGGTGACGATGCATAATGTTTAGCTAGGGTTTACCCTACTAATATTTAGCAGAACATTAAAAAACCGCACCTTGCAAAAGGTGCGGTTTTTTGTTTTTAACGCTTTATTTTTAACGTATTAACTTTAGCGTTAGAAATAATAAACGTAATTTATACCTACCCGGTTAAATGTAAGATCATTTATACGAGCTATAATACCGAACTACTTCGTTAATTTTTTAGTATCAAAGCAGATTGTTTGGATCGAAGTTAAGGATCATATTTAATAATTAGATCCTTAACTAGGATCGTTTATTCAATATTCTGGCGATAATCAGCCTATAAACTACTTAAACCTTGACAGCTCAATGATTGACCTATAGAATTTCGCGACCTTATATTCTGTACACAGTGTACATAATGTAAAAAGTACGGTAAGAATCATAATACACATTATATTTTTATGATCAGAAATAAGGCAAAAATTACGAGCGTACAAACTTTTTCCATTGATTTAAAGCTTGTACAATTATTTATCAAGGCTACTTTCCTTGGTAACAACTAATCAGGAGCTATAATGGCAACTATTAACCAACTAGTACGTAAACCACGTGTTAGACAAGTAACAAAGAGTAACGTTCCAGCGTTACAAGCTTGTCCACAACGTCGTGGCGTTTGTACTCGTGTGTATACTACTACACCAAAAAAACCTAACTCAGCTTTACGTAAAGTTGCTCGTGTTCGTTTAACTAACGGCTTCGAAGTAACTTCATACATCGGTGGTGAAGGTCACAACTTACAAGAGCATAGCGTGATTTTAATCCGCGGTGGTCGTGTTAAAGATTTACCAGGTGTTCGTTACCACACCGTTCGTGGCGCACTAGATTGTTCTGGTGTAAGCGATAGAAGACAAGGCCGTTCTAAGTACGGTGCTAAACGACCTAAATCTTAAGTTTCCATCTTTTACCCATAAGCGGTAAATGATCAAAACGTTAAGTAAGGCCAAATACACAAATTTTTAAATTTAGTTATTTTGGATTTATCCTGAATACTACGGAGAATTAAGATGCCAAGAAGACGCGTCGTAGGGCAACGTAAAATATTGCCAGATCCTAAGTTCCATAACGAACTTTTAGCAAAATTCATCAACATCCTTATGGTTGATGGTAAAAAATCTACTGCCGAAAAAATTGTATACGGTGCATTAGACATTTTAACTGAAAAAAACAGCGAGAAAACTCACTTAGAGCTTTTCGAAACTGCTTTAGATAACATCCGTCCTTCTGTCGAAGTTAAATCTCGTCGTGTTGGTGGTTCTACTTATCAAGTTCCAGTTGAAGTTCGTCCGGTACGTCGTAATGCTCTAGCCATGCGTTGGTTAGTTGAAGCAGCTCGTAAACGTGGTGAAAAATCAATGGCTCAGCGCCTAGCTAACGAAATGTTAGATGCGTCTGACAGCAAAGGTTCAGCGGTTAAGAAACGTGAAGACGTTCACCGTATGGCTGATGCTAACAAAGCATTCGCTCACTACCGCTGGTAAGATAGCAGTATTGATTGATTGTTTTACTTACTTTAGAGTAAGTACATGGCTAGCAAGGGTTTCTCTTGCTAGCCATACTCATTTTACAGACTAGCGCTTTTAAGCTTAACGTAAAATAAAAAGCCAAATTATAAGTATTATTAATTAATAAGTTGGATAATATCCATAGTAATACGACTCATTAATTAATAACATTTAACATAAATTAGCGGTTAAATAACCGATAATTGTAAGAGGATTTCATTTTGGCCCGTATCACTCCTATAGAGCGCTACCGCAATATTGGTATTTGTGCACATGTAGATGCAGGTAAAACGACAACCACAGAACGCGTATTATTCTATACAGGTCTATCTCATAAAATTGGTGAAGTGCATGACGGCGCGGCCACTATGGACTGGATGGAACAAGAGCAAGAACGTGGTATAACCATTACTTCAGCAGCAACTACGTGTTTCTGGAAAGGTATGGAAGGTCAATTCGACTCGCACCGTATTAATATTATTGACACTCCTGGCCATGTTGATTTTACTATAGAAGTAGAGCGTTCTTTACGTGTTCTTGATGGTGCTGTATTGGTCTTATGTGGATCTTCAGGTGTACAGCCACAAACTGAAACGGTTTGGCGCCAAATGGAGAAATACCATGTACCACGTATTGTGTTCGTTAACAAAATGGACAGAACAGGTGCAGACTTCTTAGCGGTTGTTGATCAACTTAAAAATCGCTTAGGTGCCAATGCAGTCCCTATTCATTTAGCGATTGGCGCTGAAGATGAATTTGAAGGTGTTGTTGACCTTATTAAAATGAAAGCTATCAACTGGAACGAAAGTGATCAAGGTATGACCTTCACTTATGAAGAAATTCCAGCTGATATGCAAGACCTTGCAGAAGAATGGCGTGACAACCTAGTTTCAGAAGCTGCTGAAGCTAATGACGAGTTAATGGAAAAATACCTTGAAGAAGGTGAGCTTTCAGAAGAAGAAATCAAAGTTGGTTTACGTGTTAGAACATTAGCCAATGAAATTATTTTATGTAGTTGTGGTAGTGCCTTTAAAAACAAAGGCGTACAAGCTGTACTTGACGCTGTTATTGAATATTTACCTTCACCTACCGAAGTTGCTGCCATTACAGGTATCAACGACGATAAAGATGAAACTATCGGTTCGCGTCCTGCAGAAGACGACGCTCCATTTGCTGCATTAGCGTTTAAAATTGCTACCGACCCATTTGTTGGTACCCTGACATTCTTTAGAGTGTATTCAGGTGTAGTTAAAACAGGCGATAGCATTTATAATCCGGTAAAAGGCAAAAAAGAACGCTTAGGTCGTATCGTGCAAATGCACGCAAATGACAGAGAAGAAGTTAAAGAAGTTCGTGCTGGTGATATTGCTGCTGCAATTGGTTTGAAAGATGTCACCACGGGTGATACTTTATGTGATGTAAATAATGTAATAACATTAGAGCGCATGGAATTTCCTGAACCAGTAATATCGGTTGCAGTAGAGCCAAGAACATTAGCCGCACAAGAAAAAATGGCTATTGCATTAGGTAAACTTGCCGCAGAAGACCCTTCGTTTAAAGTGGCAACAGATGATGAAACTGGACAAACTATCATCTCGGGTATGGGTGAATTACACTTAGATATCTTAGTTGAGCGCATGAAACGTGAATTTGGGGTTGAATGTAACGTAGGTAACCCTCAAGTATCTTATAGAGAGACAATTCGCAAAACGGTAGAAGTTGAAGGGAAATTTGTTCGTCAATCAGGTGGTAAAGGTCAATTCGGTCATGTTTGGTTGAAAATGGAGCCAAATGAAGAAGGTGCCGGTTTTGAATTTATTAATGAAATTGTTGGCGGCGCAGTACCAAAAGAATTTATTCCTGCAGTAGAAAAAGGCTGTAAGGAACAAATGGATAGCGGTGTTTTAGCGGGTTATCCATTACTAGACATAAAAGTAACACTTTATGACGGCTCTTTTCATGATGTAGACTCTAACGAGATTGCATTTAAAGTAGCTGCATCAATGGGCTTTAGAAAGGGCGCGCTTGAAGCAGACCCTGTTATTTTAGAGCCTATGATGAAAGTTGAAGTAACCACACCAGAAGCCAATATGGGTGATGTTGTTGGTGACTTAAACCGCCGTCGCGGTTTGATAGACGGTATGGACGAAGGTCCAGCAGGTTCGAAAATTGTAAATGCATTGGTACCCTTAGCCGAAATGTTTGGTTATGCTACCGACTTGCGTAGTGCTACACAAGGCCGTGCATCTTACTCTATGGAGTTTCAGCAGTATAATGAAGCACCGAAATTGGTAGCACAAAAGATTATGGAAACTCGCTAGAGAATCCAGTACAAAAATTTTAATATATACATCTGGCAAGGTCATTTTGACTGCGCCTTTTAATTTAATAGTTTACTAAACTTTAAGGTAATTGAAAAATGGCTAAAGCAAAATTTGAACGTCTAAAACCGCATGTTAACGTTGG
>NZ_PJAI02000031.1 GCF_002843355.2 Colwellia echini | reverse complement strand
TTTTAAACCTTTTAATTCTCGCTGAGTGGGAAAGAACTTAATCAATTTGGTATAACGCATGGTTTTAGTGCAATAGCTGTTAAGGGCTTTGTTTGTATGGGTTTTACACAAGGTATTTCGGTTTAAGTAAAAAGTTATCTTAAATTTATATATCCCCAAAACCTGTGGATAAAATTGTGTGCAATCATGTTATAACAATTCTTGTTGTTGATATTTAAGGGAAAATTAAAGAGTACGTTTTTTGACTAGCACTATGGTGAAATGTATAAAATAAGATAATCGTTGTAAATGTAGTACTCGATCAATTTATCTACAATAAAGATACTTTAAGGCGGTTAAATAGCCGTTATTTGGTTTTAAATGCTATTTTAGGGGGATAGTCGTATTTTAATTATGCTATTAAAATTATAAAACTCGTTATGACATACTTTATATTTTGTCATAACGAGTTTTATACACAGCAATGTTAACGTGGCATAGTTTAACGCGACATAGTTTAACGTGACATAGTTTAACGTGACATAGTTTAACGTGACATAGTTTAACGTGACATAGTTGCCTGAATTGCAGTGAGTGCGATAGTGTAAACAATATCATCAACTAACGCACCGCGTGACAAATCGTTCACAGGTTTGTTCATACCTTGTAACATAGGGCCAATACTAACTAAATCAGCAGAGCGTTGAACTGCTTTATAGGTTGTATTACCTGTGTTTAAATCAGGAAAAACAAATACCGTTGCACGACCGGCAACAGGGCTATTTGGTGCTTTTTTCTTAGCAACATTTTCCATAATCGCGGCGTCATATTGCAATGGCCCATCAATAATCAAATCTGGACGTTTAGCTTTTGCAAGCCTTGTTGCTTCCGCTACTTTCTCTACATTAGCACCTAAACCCGAGCTACCTGTACTGTAGCTTATCATTGCTACTCTTGGCTCTATATCAAAGGCTTTCGCAGAATCAGCTGATTGAATAGCAATATCTGCTAATTGTTCAGCGTTAGGCTCTGGATTTATAGCACAATCGCCGTAAACAAGTACTTGATCCGGCAATAACATAAAGAATATTGAT
Source organism: Colwellia echini (assembly GCF_002843355.2). Classification (GTDB taxonomy): domain Bacteria; phylum Pseudomonadota; class Gammaproteobacteria; order Enterobacterales; family Alteromonadaceae; genus Colwellia; species Colwellia echini. The sequence continues at coordinate 25,395 of NZ_PJAI02000031.1, read as the reverse complement.
GAAACTAAAGAGCTATCAGGTGCGGTTTTTATTAACTGTAACGCAGGTCTAATAGTGTTGGCTGTTGTATTTACTGCTCCTGAAACTAGGCCGTCAACTTCATCCATTTGCAGCATCATGGTACCTAATACCACATTATCTTTTAACTGCTCTTGTGCGACAACATCGGTTAAACCTTTATTTTTGCGTAGCTCAACCATAGGAGCAACATAATTATCACGAATATCTTCAGGATCGGCGATTAATAAACTGTCAGGTAAATGTATACCTTGATGCTCAGCAATCTGTAGTATTTCTTCTTTGTTACCAATTAATAAACAGCGAGCAATTTTACGTTCACAACAAATAGCAGCAGCTTTAATTGTGCGTATATCAGTACCCTCTGGTAAGACAATCAACTTATTCGCTTTACGTGATAACTCGGTTAATTTATGTCTAAACGCTGGCGGTGATAATAGGTTATAACTATTATTTTTAGCGGTTAGTTTTTCAAGCCATGCACTATTTAAATTATCAGCCACGTGCTGTTTAACTTTTTCTTGGCGCTGTATATCATCTTGTGGTATTTCAGGGTTAAAGCTCATGATATGGCGTGATGTTTGCCATGTATCCCATGGAACCGACAATACCGGTAAACCCGCATCAAGCGCTTGTTTACAAAGCTCCCATACCTGCTCAGATGGTTCAAAGCCATTAGTGAGAATTAACCCACCTAATTTAGTACCGTTTAACGCAGATAAACAAGTAGCGATTATGATATCAGTACGATCACCAGGGGTTACAATAAGTCTTCCAGGCACTAAATAACTTACCAGGTTACTGACGGTACGGGCACAAAAAGCAACACTACGAAAACGACGATGTGCCATCTCGCCTTCATTAAGTACTTTAGCGTCAAGATAATTGCTGATATCACAAACACGTGGAGCGATCAGATCAATTTCCCACATTACCGTACCGAGTAAGTCAAATTTACGACCTTTGAAAATGTCTAAACTTAACCAATCGTTAAGATTAAAATCACTTTGAATTTCTTCTTCCTTTGGTAAAATTCCGTATTCGTCTTGATCAGGGCAGTTTAGTTTATTAATAACACAGCCAATTAGGTGCTTGTTATTGATGCCGCCGTATGTTTCAGCACTTACTTCAATTCTGTCTTCAAACTCTTCCGCTGTATCATTACCAGGGCTGGCTACTAAAACGATATCTGCGCTAAGCGCTTGAGCAACATCACGGTTAATACGACCCGCATAAGGTTGTCTTGGCGTTGGTACTAATCCTTCTATAACAACCACATCGAGATTTTTTTTGAAATCATTAAAGTTAGCCACGATTTCTTCTAACACTGCACTATGTTGGCCGTCACCCATTTTCTCTTCAACATAACTAAGTGACACACTCGTACTGTTTTGCGATAAGCTAATGGCGTCGATTGTTTTATTTTTTTTAGCCATACTATTTCGAGAAGGTTGGCTAATTGGTTTGAAATGTCCGACACGAATGCCTTTTTGCTGACAAGCGTGTAATAAACCTAATGATACACTGGTTAATCCGGCGCCTGCGCCAACGGGGATTAACATAATTTTATGTTGCATAAATTTAACCCTAGATATTTATCTTATGTTATATATGTATTTAACTGGCTAAGTAATTAATTCGCGTTGTTAGTCAGTAATTGAGACGTTTGTTCGGCAATAACCCATTCTTCGTTAGTGGTAATAACCAAACAAGGTCTTGAGCTTGAGGTTGCAATATTTCCAGATGCACCAAAGCGTGTTGCTTCATTTTTTTCTTCATCAAGCACAAAATTTAATAAAGATAGTTGTTTTATAACTTCAGAGCGAACCCAACTTGAATTTTCTCCGATACCGCCGGTAAGTATTAAACCATCTAATTCAGTTAAACTTGCGCTGTATGAAGCAATAGATTTAGCTATGCGGTAACAAAAAACAGTTAACGCTAATTTCGCTTGTTCGTTGTTATCGTCTATCATTGCTGCTTGTAATACTCGACAATCATTACTTAAACCAGAAATGCCGAGTAAACCACTTTCTTTATTGACTAATTTATCAACATCTTCAATTGAGTAGCCTAAACTATTGACGAGGTGAAAAATAATGCCGCTATCAAGATCGCCGCAACGGGTACCCATCATCAAACCTTCACCAGGTGTCATACCCATGCTCGTGTCGACACTCTTACCATTTTTGATTACGGTAATACTACAACCATTACCTAGATGAGCACTGATTAAGTTGCATTGTTCAATCGGTTTATTTAATTGTTTTGCTGCTTGTTTAGCAACAAAGTAGTGACTTGTTCCATGAAAACCATAACGTCTGATTGCATGTTCTTGATATAACGAATAAGCAATACCATAAATGTAGGCTTTTTCTGGCATAGTTTGATGATATGCCGTATCAAAAACTGCAACTTGTAATAAGTGTTGAAAGGCTGCTTGGCAGGCTTTTATACCAATAAGGTTGGCGGGGTTATGTAAAGGCGCAAGAGCTGATAATTGTTTAATTTCTTGCTCAACTTCAGGTGTTATTAGCGTTGGTTTTGAGTATTGTTCACCACCGTGTACAACCCGATGGCCAACGGCGCCAATATTATCAACTAAGTTAAGGCTTTGTAGTTGCTCTACTAATACAGCTAATGCTGTTTGGTGATTAAACGGACTAGTTAATTGATAAGATTTTTTTTCATCTTTATGTTCTATTTTTATAACGGCTTCATCTGTTAATAAACGCTCTGCTAGACCAGATAACAGAGTTTCGCCATTGTCAGGTTTTATTAAAGAAAATTTAACAGAAGAGCTACCACAATTTATTACTAATATTGAATCTGAAGGGCTAAGTTTTTTAAACTGAGAATTTAGTTGAGTCATATAGGTTATCTTCTTAAGTGAAAATTAAACGTTAAAAAATAATATTATGTATTTAGATACTGTTGATCTTTCGTGATTAAATCCGTTTTTAAACTGAATATAATTTAATCCTGAAAGATGAACAATCCTAATATAAGGTTATTATAGCGAAGCCTTATTTTATGTATATTGATGTAAGCCAATTAAAGGCTTTTATTATTGATTTTTTTGATACTTTTTTCTTTGCTGCTAAATTTGGTACTAAACATTGCTAATTTTATTATTTGTAAGCAAGGTATTAATTTGTAACTTCTGCTTATAAAAAGTAGCTGCTATACTTAGATTATGAATATTTCAGTAATACAACTCATTAAGTTGGGGCAAAAATACTTATCACTTTGGCCAGATAAACCTGAGCTAAGCCGATATTTTCATGACTACCATAGTGTGAAAAGCGCACGTTTTGTGTGTCGCTATTTTCCTGGCTTAGCGTTATTTACTGTTATTATGCAGCTGTATCTTGCGTCTGGATATCCGTTAAACCAAGGCTCAATAGATATGGCTATAAAAGCACTACCTCAAGCCTTGTTGTATGGTATTTTTTTGTTGAGCATTCCTGTGCAAGCATTAGTTTTTTCAGGTGTGAAAGCCGATAAGTTATTACCACCATCTTTAGCCTCTTGGTATCATAGTGGTTTAGAAAAGATAAAACAGCAAGTTGCTGAACAAGCGAATGCGAAAGCTTCTGGATATATGAGCGAACATATAAATAAAGTGACACCAGAGCAAAGAAATCACCAACATGCGATTGCCAGTTTAGCGACATTTAAGCCGCGCTATATCGATCTTGCACAACTATTACAGTTAACTTTTGGTGTTAAAGGTTAAACGCTAAAGTTTAAACCCTAACAGCAAAACCTTAAATGGCAAAAATTAAAGCTTAGCGTACAAGGTTAAGCGGTTTTATTATTATTTTTGATATAAACGTAAAATAAAGTCAGCTTGGCAACTAAAGGTTGTTAATTGATTTAACTCTGCCATTAACTCTTCACTCGCTTTAAAAGCAAACGGTGTCATTGCGAGTAGATTTAAAACATCTTCACTGGTGGTAAAATCCATAACGTAATTTAAACGTTGTTCTTCAACTAAAGTTAATTGCTTTATAGGTGACTTAGTTGTGTCGTGTTTATTCGCTTGTCGATAAATCAAGGATTTTAATTCAAACAAATGATTATCAGCGGGGGTAACGGTTAGTAAATAGCCTTTATCGGCTAGAATTCGACTAAATTCGGTTTCTAAAATAGGTGCGTAAACACTATAAAGCCAAGCAAACTGATTATCACTAAAAGGTAAGTCTGATAAGGTGGCAACACTGAAAAAGCAATCTTGATAGCGTTTAGCGGCGATCTTAATGGTTTCTTTTGCAATATCAACACCGTATACATTGTTATGCTCAGTTTTATGTTGATGGGTATAAAACCCTTCACCGCAACCGGCATCAAAAATAGTCGCGTCTTTAGTGCTATATTTTTTATGTAAAGCCAGCATGCTATCAACCAAAGGTTGGTAATAACCTTTGTCTAAAAAAGCACGCCTTGCTTGTACCATTGCTTTGTTATCACCGGGTTCTTTTGAATGCTTAAATTGAACAGGCAATAAATTAACATAACCTTGCTTTGCTTGATCGAAGCTATGATTTTTATCACAGCGGTAGGTTTTATTGGTTAGCACTAAAACTTGCTGACAAAGTGGACAACGATATTGCGCTAACGTTTTATCACAAGCATTAGCGCTGTTATCATTTGCTAGCGCAGTTGATATATTTTCAGACATAGAAATCACTTTTTACTTAAATGTTGACCAAATAGGTGCATGATCTGATGGTTTTTCTATACCGCGCATTTCATAATCTATATCTGCTTCAATACATTGTGCGGCCATCTTAGGCGTTGCTAATATTACATCAATTCTAAGACCACGATTATCATCAAAACCACGTGAACGATAATCAAACCATGAGTATCTTTCTATTCTATCTGGATGCAATTGACGGAAAGTATCAACAAAACCCCAGTTCATTAATGTAGTTAACCATTGACGTTCTTCTTCTTGGAAAGAACACTTTCCGCTTTTTAACCAACGTTTACGATTTACTTCGCCAATACCAATATCAAGGTCAAGTGGAGAAATATTAATGTCACCCATAACAACCACGTTTTCACCGTTAGTATGGCTGTCATTAAGATAGGTCATTAAGTCTTTGTAGAATTTACGCTTATAAGGATATTTTGTTTCATGGCTGATATTTTCACCTTGCGGGAAATAACCATTTAATACAGTAACTTTTTCACCTTGCTCATTGGTTGTGGTAACCATGATCATACGGCGTTGCGATTCATCGTCATCTGTTGGGAAGCCACGCTGTACAACATCAGCCGCTTTTTTACATAACATAGCAACGCCATAGTGGGCTTTTTGTCCGTGAAAATAAACATGATACCCCATAGCTTCAACCGCTTCGGTAGGAAACATTTCATCATGAACTTTAATTTCTTGTAAGCCAATAATATCAGGTTGATGTTTGTCGATAATGGCTTGTAATTGATGAAGACGAGCGCGTAGGCCGTTTATATTAAAAGAGATAATTTTCATAGGGTTCCTAATGACTTTTAACAGTAAAGGTAAAACGAGTAATATAAATTAAGACAATGATCTTGCGGGTTTATTTAGCGTCTCGCAAGGTTTATTTCTGTTAACCTGTTATAAAATGTAATTTAACTGTAACAACAGGTAGAAGCTATTGTTTAAGCACAATAACTTGTTTAAGCTAGACCTAAATGAGCGAAACAACTAAGTTAGCATTCAGCAAGGAAATGAAGATGTCAAATAATAACTCAAACGTAAAAAAAATATTATTGGTTGAAGATGATCGCCAATTATCTGATTTAGTAACAGATTTTTTAACCAGTGAAGGTTTTCATGTTAAGCAAGAGTTTCGTGGTGACACGGTGGCTAAACGCGTAAAACTTTTCTCTCCTGATCTTATTATTTTAGATGTGATGTTGCCTGGTAAAGACGGTTTTGGGGTTTGTCGTGATTTACGTCCTGAATTTACGGGCCCAGTATTAATGTTAACTGCGAAAAGTACTGACTTTGATCAAGTGCTTGGTTTAGAAATTGGCGCAGACGATTACGTTATCAAACCTGTAGAGCCTCGCGTATTATTAGCACGAATAAACGCGCTATTACGACGTGGTGAATTACCAAACCAAAGTGAAGGTACCGGTGAAATAAACTATGGCGGTTTACATATTAACAAAGCATCACGCAAAGTGACTTTACAAGATGAAAATGTGGACTTAACAAGCCAAGAGTTTGATTTATTGTGGCTACTTGCCGGTAAAGCTGGTGAAGTACAAAACCGAGATTATATTTACAAAGCAGTTATTGGTCGTGAGTACGATGGCTTAGACCGCAGTGTTGATGTACGTATTTCTCGTTTACGCAAAAAATTACAGGACGATACTGAAACCCCGTTTAGAATTAAAACCATTTGGGGCCAAGGCTACTTATTTGTTCCAGATGCGTGGAGTTAGCACTACTTAAGTAGTTTGACTTTAAGGCTTTGTTCACTTTGATAAGTGGCAAAGCCTTTTTCTTAAGTTTATATCAATTCCAGTAAGTGTTTATTGTATTGTTTGGTTGAAGACAAGTCGATTTTATCAATGCTAACTCATACAAGTGAATACACTTAATTAATGTTATACGTATAACTCTAAATTTTATATTTCAGGAAAGTCCATGAAACTAGGCCGCACGTTTTTTAATCTGTATTTCTTTGTTATTGCAATGTTGATCATGTCATCTTGGGTGCTTGATGAAGTATGGACAAGCTATTTAGAAAAAGATATTGACTCTTATACTGGTTATAAAACCTTAATGATGGCAACAGGGGATTACCTACAAAAACATCCTGAATCTGAATGGCAGGAAAGAATTGAAGAAGCTTCGAGTCGTTGGAATTTACCTTTATCGTTAATAACAGAAACGGCAGCGTCGAGTGTTGATCACTCTGAACATAGTACTTTAGCTGATGATAACGCCCATATTTATTACGCCAATGACCAAGTAACTATCCATTATTCGATTAAAGACTCAAATAAAATTATTGCTTTAGGGCCTGTTAATATGCCGACCAGGCCTAGAATTAAAGCGGTATATCGCGCCTTGATTTTTAGTATTCTAGCCTTAGTCGTATTTATTTGGTTATGGCCAATGTCTCGGGATTTAGACAACCTTAAAAAAGCAACACAAGCCTTTGGTAAAGGACAGTTTGACAGTAAAGCCCAAGCGGCTAAATCGACTATGATAGCTCCTATGGTTACTTCTTTTAATATGATGGCGCATAGAATAAAACGTCTAATTGAAGCCCATAAAGAATTAAGTAATGCGGTATCTCATGAGCTAAGAACGCCCTTAGCAAGAACTAAATTTGCTTTACAAATGCTTGAATCAATTAAAGATGATGAAAAAAGGGCAAAGTATCAACTACAAATAAAAAATGATGTATGTGAATTAGAAGAGTTGATAAATGAAATGCTAATTTATGCGGCATTTGATAATGATAAACCTGAAATAAACATAACTAAAATAGATATTAATGCCTTAGTGGAAGCACAGGTATCGAGCCATAAGCCATTTATTAACTCAATTGAACTGGTTAATAACTTACCAAGTAATTATGTTAATTGTGACGGGCATTTTATAGACAGAGCGGTTAATAATTTTATTAGTAATGCGATTAAATATGGCAAAGATAAAGTGATAGTTACTTTGTCGGTAGAGAACAAACAATGTAAAATTTGTGTAGAAGATAACGGCGAAGGAGTGTCAGATGAATTTAAACAAGTTATCTTTGATGCATTTTCTCGTGGCGATCAATCACGAAATCGTGAAACAGGTGGATTTGGTTTAGGCTTAGCGATTGTAGCGAGAATTATGGAATGGCATCAAGGGCAAGCATCAATAGGGGATAGTGAGTTAGGCGGTGCATCGTTTATGTTAACTTGGCCGATTAAACAAAATTAGCACGAAATCAGCACAGTTTACTGGTTTTATTGTTATGACAAAGTATAAATGATCTCATTAAATGTGTGATTATTTATACTTGTTAACAGAAAATGTCTTAAATTTGGCGGATTACCTACGAATAAAATAAATCTCCTAATTAATGAAATATTGACTAAAGCTTTTTAGATACTAGCCGATAACTTATTTATCAAGGTGCCTTTCTTTAATAGGTATCACTTTAGGTTTCATATAAACCTATCAGACATAAATAAGTGAGTAGTACATTGCCTGTCGCGTTAGCTCAACAAACAATGCAAAGTAGTAAAGTAGCTGAAGTGAATACAGGCAGTTTAACGCCTGTAGCAGAAACTTCTGCTGCGAATACCTTATTGCATGAGCTACAACTTGGCGAGCAGCTAAATAATAGTGTTGTAGAAAAACGTCGAGCAGACTTCTCACTAATGTTAGCTATGTTAGCTGAAGATGTTCGCGAGCAAAGCCAATTTTTATTACCTAAAACGGCAGCAGCAAGTGAAATAAAACACACTGAAGCCTCGTTGAGAAAGCAATTTAATTTACCTGCAAAAGCGCCGTTAGCATTATCCTCTCTTGATGAAATAAAGCAGTTTAATCAAGCGCAATTAATTACAGAACATGACTTGGCGGCTATTCAGTTAACAAATATATTAAATCCTAAACCGTTAGCATTTCGTGATAACAAACAACATATTTCAACTGAAGTATTAACTAATACCAGTTTATTTACCCAACTTAAATATAAACAAGCGCAACAAATGATGCTTTGCGATGATCAAGTATCAGCACAGACAATATCATCAGAGATAAATAAACCACTTAATCAAGTTTTACCATTCAATGCCAATGCTTGGTTAGACTCAGTTCAACAATCTTTAGTCAAAGCACCTTTACTTAACTAAACATTAAGCCCTGTTCGGAGTTATTTTCCACAACAATGTTTAAATTTTTTGCCTTTTTTAGCTGACCAAGCGGTTGGATAATCATTACATGGGCATATTTCATTGCGGTTAATAGTACTAAGTTCATTATGCAGTTTAATTTTACCGTCTATGTATCTCCATTGACCTTGCTCGCGGGCAAAGTTAGATTTTTCGCGTAGTTCACATAATGTATTATCAACAATGTAATAGGCTGTAAACTCGACAGTATTTTCGGTTATATCATTCACTACATTATGAATCACTAAGGCAATCCATATGCATTCTTCAGCCCATGACTGAATATCAGTTAGTGAGTTATTGACTTGCTGTGCTGCAGCATAGGTATCATAAATATATTGTCCATTTTTAACCGCATAAGCACTAAAACGAGAGCGCATTAGTTGCTCGGCGGTAGTGACTTGTTTTGCAGGGGGATTTTTACAGATAAAAGGTTGGCAACAATTCGTAAATAGAGCAGATGAACCGCAAGGGCAAAGCATAAAGAGTCCAATAAAATTACAAAACGTAAAACGGATAACTATTTTACTATTATTTAGTCATAAAAAAAGCCCTGAATGTAGCTGTCAGAGCTTTTAACGCAAGTTTTTAGTATTAATAGGAGTAGTATTAGGTTTTTTCAGCTAATAGTTAAAATCCAGTTCAGCTGTTAGTTTAAATTGACCAAGTTACCGTATCATTTATATTTTGTTGCCACTGACTTAACGATTCATTTTTATCCGCAACAACAATAATATTATTTTTGTTAAATGCTAAAGCACCACCAAAAAACTGTTTATCATGAAAAGTGCTGTTAAAACTTAATTGGTTATTTTTAGGCACAACAAAAATAGTAACAGGGCTAGTTTTACCTTGAAAAACTAAATGTAGACTTTTCATGCCATCAAACCGACAGTAATCTACAAACAATAATTTACCAAGCGATCGGCTGAATGCTCCATCAAAACTCGTCATTTTATTATTTAACACTGATAAGTCTATTGCTTCACCATCATTGTTTTTTAATAATCCCTGTTCATGATTTACATGGGCGAGGGCATAGTCAGCTAATGAAGTATAAGAGCTTGAAAACTGCAAAGCATTAATGAGTAAACCACCAATTATAGCCACTGACGCGGCTATTGCTAAATGTAAACGTTTCTTACGTTTTTGTACTTGGTGACTTGCCAAGGTTTGACGCAATATCAATTTATTATATAAGTCGTCGGGCACAGGTACTTGTAACGCCTGTTTAATTTTATCGTCAAGTTGACATATATCTTTAGCAAACTTCTTCTTGCTCGGATCTTGTTGTTGCGCAGCTATTATATCCGCATCTTGATTGTTGGGATCGGAATAGATAGCACGTCTAAATTGCAAATCATCCATTGTAAACTCCTCGCTTAACCGGCTCTGTTTCCAAAGCTTCTTTTAACTGGTTTCTAGCTCTAAATAGTCTAGTCATCACTGTGTTTTTGTTGAGATCTAATAAACTTGCGATATCTTCACCGCTAAAGCCACCGAGTACTTGTAATACAAGCGGCTCGGCATATTCGGGGGGAAGTTGCGCTATTTTATCTCTCAGCCAATGGTTTTCTAATTCTTGCTCTGTGGTGACAGATTTTGTATCGGTTATGGTGGCTTCTTCATATTCACTCATATCAAAACGCTTACGTTCGAAACGTCGCGCATTTTCTCGGCGTAAAATAGTGATTAACCATGACTTAGCAGCTTTTTCATCTTTCAAGGAGTCAAGGGCTCGCCAAGCTCTAAGAAAGGTTTCTTGCACTAAGTCTTCAGCCACTTGTTTATCGTGGGTGAGCCAATAGGCATATCGGTATAAATCACCGTGTAAGGCTTTAACGAGCGCCTCATATCTAACTTGTTTTGTCATCATGTAGGTATAGACCTTAACAAGGCGTATTTAATTTCAAGCTTAGCGTATTTTTTGTCATCATTATTAATAATTATAATGAAATGGATATTACAGCACTTGAGTTGATGATTGAGTCTAGCTTTTATCTTAAGCTTTTATCTTAAGGCTTAGGAGTTAATTTAGGAGTTAACTGAGACTGATTTGAACTTAAACGATGAATTAAAGCAGGGGGCAATGAGGGTACGGTTAAACTATAGCTTTTAACTTAATGCTGGAAAGTTAAAAGCTATAGCTGGTTAAAGGTTAAAACTAAGGATTAAGCGACTGCAAAGGATCAACCTTTAAGCTTTTACTTTGCTGTTTGTTAACCGATTGAATAGCATTAAATAAAGCTAAACCTTGCCATTCGTTCGAGGTTTCACCTTCAGTTTTACCATAAAGGCGCTGCTGTAAATCATTTAATGCTAGCGTAAATTCTTCGGATTGAATTATGTTTTGTGCTTGCGCGATATTGCTAATTTCTATCCCCGCTTTTGCTTGAAGCAATTGTTTCAACCAAGGCAAGATAAGATTTAATGTTTGTTCAGCATCATTTTTTTTGCAGGCGGCTAATAGAGCAAGGTAATGTTCGCCATTATTGAGGTTACGTGCTGATTGACTGTTAATTGACGTATTAGTAAAAGCGTTTTTCTTTAAGTAAATTACATGCAGTATCCAAGCTAAGGTGGTGACTAGCCATAAAGTTAGGAATAACCATTGTAGTGTTTTGTCTTGCTCTACAACAACGCTAGTGATTGATGTGTCACCCGGTTGGTTAGCAAGTTGATTGTTTTCACTTTCAATATTATTGTCTAAATTAAGGCTTGCTAACGGGTTTGTTGATTGCTGGCTATTAGCTTGATTATTGGAAAATCCATCCGGTGATGCTTGTACCGTAATTGTTTTTGCCGGTAGGGTAGCTTTCTCTATTTTATTAGTAATGATGTTAAACCAAGTAACCTCCATGGCAGGTAAGGTAAAATCACCTGGTGCACTTGGCACTATGGCAAAATTTTGCACTTTTTGGCTAATCAGACGGTTCTCTCTAAGTGTGGAATGAGATTCGGATTGATCAGGATATATTTTTAATCCTTGAGTACTTTGCATAACAAGCTCAGGTAATTGCGCTTTAGAAAGCCCAGCAGCCGTTAAGGTAATAGTACGGGTAATAGGCTCACCTACGGTAAATTTATCATCATTACCTTGCCATTCTTGGTGAAGGGTCAGGATTTCTGTTGGTAACCATTGGGTGTTACTTGGATAATCGGTAGGAATAGGTAGCACATTTAAGTTTAATGCTTTACCAACAATACTAACTGGCTTACTTTGCCCAAAGCTTAAAAAACTTGAACGACGATTAGAAGCTTGACGAACTTCACCCGAAAATACTGGCGCAGCTAAAGTAAAATCACCACTTTGCTCAGGGGTAATCGCATAAGTTTGTTCAATAACGCGGTAACGTTTGCCATTGATAATGCTGTCAGATTGCTCATCTTTGGCTGCCTTCTCAATTGTTGCACCTGTTAGCTCAGGCTCTGTGAGACTAGCACTTTGTAATTCAACTGAAAAATGTAGCTTGATTGATAAGGTAAGTGCTTGCTGAACATAGACTTGCTCACTTGATAATTCGCTCGTAATAAATATATCAGCTTGGCTATTGGCACTACTGTTATTTTTAGCTTCAACTACGGTTACAGCAATTGGTTTACTTTTTTTATTATCAATGGTTAACGCTGGAATGGTTAATTCGCCAGCTTTTCGTGCAATTAAAATGACTTGCCACTTAGTCATTCGGCTAGTTTCAAAATTAACCATACTGGTTTGAGAACTAACAGAGGTTTGTCCAACAATAAAGTCTTTTAGTAACGGACTAGTATCTAGGGCGTTACGCGCAACATCGTCATCAGCCGTAACTGTTAAAAGAATTGACTCGTTTAACATAGCTGGGTTTTTATCAATAACCGCGGTCACCGTTGATAAAGCAAAAGCCTGCTGACTGAATAAAAAAGTTATCATAATCAATAAAGTTAACACTAAGCTTTGCCACATAAAGCGAAGCGTTACAGTTTCTTTAGTTGACGCTTTAGCTGATGAATCACCTAATGGCAGTTTACTTAATTTAGTCTTACCCACTGTAAAATTCGCAATTGAAGGCATTGAGTTATTACTTACCACTGTTTAGTTACTCCTGGAGGCGGATTATCATTTTTACGCTTTTGGTACTCTAAGCGCATTTTATTTCGTAATAATAAATAAGGGTCATCAGTGACTTTATTTAATAGTTGTTGATGTTTTTGATCAGTTTCTTGCGCTTGTTTATCGCTTATTTGTTGAGCGAGTGACTTTTCATCACCTTGTGGCTCTTCATCTGATTCTTTCGCTTGAGCCGCTTGCGCTTCTTTTTCTTTTTGCTCTTGCTCTTTTTGTTCTTGTGATTGCTGTGATTCTTGTTCACTCTGTTCGTCAGATTGCTCTTCGCTTTGGTTTTGTTCTGGTGATTGCTCGCCGTCTTGTTGATTACCCGCTTGAGATTGATCCTTACTTTCGCCGTCTTCACTTTGCTGACCATCTTGGCTATCTTGCTTTTGTTGCTCGCCCTGATCACCTTGCTGCTGATTATCGTCTGTCTGCTCTTGCGATTGATCACCTGAGTCTTGCTGTTGTTGCTCTTGCTGCTTTTTAAGCGCTTCAAGTTGCGCCAAGTTATCTTTGGCGTCGGTTAAGTCAGGATCTTTTTCTAAGGCTTGTTTATAAGCGTCGATAGCCTCATCAATTTTTTGCATTTGTGCCAATGTATTACCTTGGTTATATAAAGATTGTGCACTGTCACTTTGTTTAAAAGCTTGTAAGGCTTGTTCATAATCACCTGCTTTATAAAGAGCACTACCTTGCCATTGACTATTTTCAAACTCTTCTGCGGCTTGTTGGTAGTTTTGCTCTTGGAACAATTCTTGACCTTGTTGATCTGGCGTTTGCCATAAATTATTCCAAAATTGACGTACTTCACTGGTTTCATTACTTCCAGTACTGCTTTGCTCAGCGACTTCAGTAGCGTTTAGTGCAGCCGTATTCATTGAAGCGGCGTAACTGTTTGGACTAACACTACTTAAACTCAGCATCAAGGTTAACGGCATTAACCAAGTAATAGCTAATATACTTGAGCCACGACGGAAGTATGTTAATAACAACGGAATAATAAGAATTAACAACCAAGGTCCTTGCTCTTGATATTGGTCGCCTTGCATAAGCTCTTCACTGGCTTTATTACTGTTACCGCCATTATTAGCTGAATTGTTTTTATCGTTAAGATTTGCAGACAGGTGAGCGGTTAAGGCTTTAATATCTGCATCGCTATTGGTCATGGTGTGATAAACACCGCGGCTACGCTGTGCAATACCTTCTAATTTAGCTATCGGCAATTTAGGGATAATAATAGAGCCAGTGTTATCTTTAAGTAATTCGCCCGTTGATAATTTGATTGGAGCGCCAGCTTTACTGCCAACCCCTAAGATATTTACTTTATGGTTGTTATCATTCGCCCATGCGTAAATATCAGCTAACTCGCTATTATCAATATCATCGGTAAACCAGTAAATATCACCGCTAATATGACCGCCATTATTAAGCGTTTTACCAGCCAACGTTAATGCGGCTAGAGCATTAGCTCCTGGTACAGGCATAATATCGGGGGATAAAGAAGGTAATAATAATTCAATATTTTTAATATCTTGCGTAAGCGGGCTGATAACGAAAGCATCACCAGCGTACGAGATTAAACCGACTTCACCTTCATTTATTTTGTTAAGTAAATCAATAGCTTTATAACGAGATCTGGTTAATCGGTTAGGCTTAACATCGGTGGCGTACATAGAATAAGACATATCCATGATAAGCACTGCACCGCGTTCGAGTTGATAAACAGGTTGTGGCAATTTTTGCCAAGCAGGGCCTGCAAGCGCAACAATAACACAGCTACCAATAATAAAAGGCTTTAACCAATAGTTTACCTGTGTGCTTTGGCTTTGTTGTGTAGATTGATTGTCAGAATTCTCTAACAGTGCGCTAGCTAAATGAGCAGGTAAAAAGTGTTGCCATGGTGATTGGTAGTAACGTATTTTTTTCAGTAAAAATAACACTAAAAACAAACCAAAGAATGCTAATAACCACCAAGGTCTAACAAAATGAAAGTGAGTGGCGAACCCGTCGAAGCTTAAGCCGTCAACGTTTTTCATCGCGTTACTAAGGCTGCTGCTTAAATCGCTGCTCAGTTCGGCAAATGTTGATGTTTGCTCTGACATATTATTTACCTCCCAGTGCGTTAGCGCTATTTTTTGTTGATTGATTACTCGAGTGTCTACGGTTATTAGTCACAGGTAATATAAAATTAAAATGTAAAAGTAATAAATAACCAAAACAAAGTAATGCGGCTGCAGATAACGGCCAATAGAATAATGCTGAAAGAGGGCGCATTTGTTGTTGCTCTTGTTCAATTGGTTCAAGCTTATCTAACAAAGCATAAATTTCGCTCATCCCTTGGCTGTCTCTTGCACGAAAGTACATGCCGCCAGTTTGCTCAGCAATATTGGCTAAACTTTTTTCATCTAACTCACTTGACGGATTAATACGCTGCGAGCCCCACATAGACTGTTGGATCATTTCATCAGCGCCAATACCAACAGTGTAAATAGTAATGTCTTTAGCTACTGCTAACTCTAATGCTTGCTCAGGGGTAACTTTACCAGCAGTGTTTTGTCCGTCGGTTAATAACAAAAGAACTTTATTAGAGTCTTTTTTAGCATCAAAACGCTTTACAGCTAGTGCTATAGCATCACCAATGGCGGTTTTTCTGCCAACCAGACCTAACTCACTTTCGGTTAGCATTTGTTTAACTGTTTTTTTATCAAAGGTCATAGGTGTTTGCATATAAGCATCGTCGCCAAATAAGATAAGCCCGAGGCGATCACTCACACGACGCTCAATAAAATCACCTAATACTGATTTCAACATTTGTAAGCGGTTTACACTGCGACCATAAAGCTGCATATCTTCAATTTCCATACTGCCTGACAAATCAACAGCAATCATCATTTCACGGCCTTCACTTGGAATATCAACCGCTTCACCAAGCCATTGTGGTCTGGCAAGAGCGAGGATAAATAAGATCCAACAAGCACTGAGAATGAACATCGGTGTTTTACGCTTTTGTTGTTCACTTTTACCCTTGCTGTTGACGTTAATCAACTCAGGCATAATAAGTGCACTTTGCTGATTGGCATTCTTTTTAGCCGGTAAAATATAAATAATTAATGGGAGAGGCAATAAGGCGAATAACCACGGCCAAGCAAAACTGATCATGCGTTATGCTCCTGTTCTATTTTTTTCATTGTAACCTTATTCACTTCACGAGTTGCTGTATGCTTAGTTTTCTTAACGGGTAGGGCATAGTTTAACCATAGGGTAGCTGCTTGGTGACAATCGCTATCTACACTATTAACGGTTTCGGTAGCTGCTTCGGTCACTGTTTGAGTTGTTGATTGTTTAGTTGACTCATTAGTTGAGTCGTCAACCGACAGCACATTAGTCTCAGCTTGATATTGGCCTTGAAAGCCGGCGTTACTCAATTCGATAAACTTAGCTTGATGTTTTTCAGGTAATTGCTGTGCTAAAAACTGCTGTAAACTATCACCATATAATTTAGCCAATTGCTGACGACTAAAGTATTGCATCGCCGCCCACTTTACTAAGCAAATTGATTGCTTAGCGCTTAGCGCTGGGTTATTGGTTAATACCGCTAATGCTTGTTTTTGATGGGCGAGCAGCACTTTACGTTGTTTATATTTTTTAATAAGGCTAAAAAGCGCAATAACTATTAAGGTTAATAATATCCACCAACCAGGGGCAATAGGTAAGTCGCTCACTTGCTCGGGTAAATGAATATCGTGTAATTGAATTGATTGACCTGATGGTTGGCCTTGCATTTGTCCTGGCGACATACCTTGTGGTATGCCTTGTTGCATTAACTCTTGCATATTGTCAGGTTTAGCAATTTCAGGTGAATAAGTCGGGTTTTCTATAGCCATTATAATGATGCCTCACTATATTTTAGTTGCTGCTCTATACTGTCACCTGCACTAAAGTGAACCACGCGAGCACCTGAAGATTGTAATAATGATTTCATTTTATCTTCTAGCTCAATCGCTTTTTGTTGGTATTGCTCGGCAGTATTTACATCACCTAAAGTTAGCTGTTGACGACTTTGGCCATCTGTTAAGGTAACTGATAGTTTTAATGGGCTGTTTGGTAATGAA
Organism: Colwellia echini; assembly: GCF_002843355.2. Classification (GTDB taxonomy): domain Bacteria; phylum Pseudomonadota; class Gammaproteobacteria; order Enterobacterales; family Alteromonadaceae; genus Colwellia; species Colwellia echini. Next base: position 8,277 of record NZ_PJAI02000031.1, on the reverse strand, counting down.
TGCTCGAGAGGATCGCTTATCAAACAAACTACTAATTCACAATGTTGGCTGATATAGCTAAGGTGTCTAAGTGCATGACTACAATGTTGTTGGTCGTGAAAGGCATGGCCATCAGTGATGAAATACACCAAGGAACCAGGTTTAGCTATGTGGCGTAAGCGCGCACAGTTTTGCTCAAAATTACTGTGTTTAAGTCTTTGGGAGTTTACCGTTGAACCTTCTTCAGGGCGGGGGGCCGAGTTTTCTTGATTTACGGATTGGCTTTTATCAAGGTCATTGTTATTATTAAGGTCATTGTTATCAATAATCTTGTTATTTACAACAGTACTTTGTGCCTCAACGCGCTTTTTCATTTTCTTGTTATTCAAGGTGGTTAAAGCATGCAAGTAATGCAGCACACCCGCCTTACGACTGCGCGGTTTTAATTCTATGTGTTCTTCATCGCAAAATACCAAGCCGCCTAAACGATCGCCTCTACTTTTAGCATGCCATGCAACTAAGGCTGCTAAATGTGCGGCTTGTACTGATTTAAATAATAATTTACTACCAAAGTGCATATTTTGACTTAAATCGGTGGCAATTAATACTGGTCGCTCTATTTCTTCTCTAAACAGTTTAGTATGCGTTTTACCGGTTCTCGCGGTAACTCGCCAATCAATTGCGCGTACATCATCACCTGTTTGATAATGACGGACTTCATCAAACTCCATGCCTCGACCTTTACTACGAGACAAGTAATTTCCAGCTTGTTTACCTTGGATATTTTTTTTACCAACTAAGTCGATTAAGCGACTTTTACTTTGGTATTGTAAAAGCTCCTGCATAGAAAGATCTATACCATTACTATATAAACTAGCGAGCAAGGCAGGAGCCGAGTCTTCGTTCAACTTTTCAGAAGACGATTTTCTTTGACGATTAAACCACATGAAGTAACTCTACTTTTATTTCGATTTCATCAATAACATAATCAATAATATGATTGATAAATATTGTGTGTGAGTATGATCCGAGTAACGGCTACAGCTTAATTATTACTAGAGGATAATTATTATGATTAACCTTAGAATTAATAATTATTACGCGAAAGCTGTTGTTAACTTAAGCCAACAGATTAAGTTATTGATCACAAGCTCAGCAATATACCCTAAGCAACAGCCACAAGGGTTAAAATATGATCAAGTACCTGATTAGGCGTAATTCCTTCTGCTTCAGCTTGATAGCTAAGTAAAATTCTATGGCGTAAAACATTATGAAATACCGCTTGAATGTCTTCAGGGCTGACGAAGTCACGATTATGTAACCAAGCACGAGCTCTTGCACAACGATCTAAAGCAATAGTTGCACGAGGGCTTGCGCCTAATGAAAGCCAAGAATCTAACTGAGCATCATATTTTTTAGGCTGACGGGTGGCGATAATTAAATCAACAATGTAGTTTTCTAAGGCCGGAGCCATATGAATATTAAGCACTTGGTCACGCGCACCAAAAATTTCACTTTGGCTTAATGTGCGTAGTGTTTTTTCTTTTTTACTGGCTTTTTCTTCACCGTGGTTAGCATTTGAGGTTACCGCTTCGCCGCGAGTCAGTTTTAATATTTTTAATTCAGCTTCTGCATCGGGGTAATCAATTTCTAAATGCATTAAAAATCTATCTAATTGTGCTTCAGGTAATGGATAAGTACCTTCTTGCTCAATAGGGTTTTGCGTTGCCATAACTAAAAATAATTCAGGTAAGTCATAAGTTTTACGACCAACAGTAATTTGTCCTTCAGCCATTGCTTCTAATAAAGCAGACTGTACTTTAGCAGGCGCACGGTTAATTTCATCAGCTAATACCAAGTTTTGAAATAAAGGACCAGGTTGAAAAACAAAGGTGCCATCTTCTGGACGATATATATCAGTACCTGTTAAATCAGCAGGCAATAAATCTGGGGTAAATTGAATACGATGAAAATCAGCTTCTAAACCTTGTGCTAAGGCATTAACCGCACGTGTTTTGGCAAGACCTGGTGGTCCTTCAACAATTAAGTGACCGTCAGCGAGTAGCGCAATAAGCAAATTTTCAACTAATGCTTCTTGACCTATGATTTGTGAAGATAAATGTTCTTTTAAGGTAGAAAAATGTTCAATTGCCATACGGTTAAATTCTTATATTATTGGTTGTTGAAAGATAATACTAAGTGTTGATTTAAGAGCCCTTAATACTTATTTTAAAGACTGAGCTTAAGTGCAGTATCAGCTAAGAGTGTTATTTTTTTAAATCGTTCACTAAGCAAAAAATTAATATAAATTAAGCTATGATTTTATATAAGGTTATTGTTAAATAAAACAAGTGAGAAGTAACAAAATTTAACAATTTATGGCGTCGTTTTATCGATATTAGACAATACCATCAGTTAGTATCTTCAGTTAGTATCTTTAGATATGTTTTATAGGTTTGTTAAGAGCCATGATTGAATTAGATTAAGGTAATGATTGAAATTTTTTGTTAGTTGGTTAGAATCAAACCTATCAGTAGAGGTCTGACCTCTGTTTTATGGGTAACATTTAAATAGCATAACAACGAGTGTATGGAGTAATAAATGACAATAAAAAGACTAACCACTTCAACAGGTGAGCGCATTGCAGTTGTTGCTGGTTTACGAACGCCATTTGCTAAACAAGCAACGGCGTTTCATGGCGTACCTGCGGTTGACTTGGGCAAAATTGTTGTTAATGAATTACTACAAAAGCATGATATTGATCCCGCAATTATTGATCAATTAGTATTTGGTCAAGTGGTACAAATGCCAGAAGCACCAAATATTGCTCGTGAAATAGTTTTAGGCACGGGAATGAATGTTCATACTGATGCGTATAGTGTTTCTCGTGCTTGTGCGACTAGTTTTCAATCAACCGTGAATGTTGCCGAATCTATTATGGCCGGTCATGTAGATGTAGGTATTGCGGGCGGCGCTGATTCCTCGTCTGTAGCGCCAATTGGCGTTTCTAAAAACCTTGCTCGTGTTTTAGTAGATTTAACTAAAGCGCGTTCCTTAGGACAACGCTTGTCATTACTTAAGCGCCTTGGTTTACGTGATTTATTACCTGTTTCTCCTGCGGTAGCCGAATACTCAACGGGCATTTCTATGGGGCAAACAGCTGAGCAAATGGCTAAAACCTATCAAATATCTCGTCAAGACCAAGATGCTTTAGCGCATCGCTCACACAGTTTGGCGGCGCAATGTTGGCAAGACGGTAAGTTAGCAAGTGAAGTGATGACCGCCCATTCACAACCTTATAAAAATTTTATTGATAAAGATAACTGTATTCGTGAAAACTCAGATTTAGCTGGTTACGCCAAGTTAAAACCAGTATTTGATCGTAAACACGGCACAGTTACCGCAGCTACTAGTACGCCGTTAACCGATGGCGGAGCGGCAATTTTACTAATGCGTGAAGGAAGAGCAAAAGAGCTAGGCTACACACCATTAGGTTACATCCGTAGTTTTGGTTTTGCTGCCATTGATGTTTGGCAAGATATGTTAATGGGACCAAGTTACGCGACCCCAATTGCACTGCAACGCGCAGGCATGAGTTTAGCTGATTTAGATTTAATTGAAATGCATGAAGCTTTTGCCGCGCAAGCATTAGCGAATATGCAAATGTTTGCCAGCAATAAATTTGCCCGAGAGAAACTTGGCAGAGATAAAGCGATTGGTGATATTGATATGGATAAATTTAATGTTATGGGCGGATCGCTCGCTTATGGCCACCCTTTTGCTGCAACCGGCGCAAGATTAATTACGCAAACCTTAAATGAATTGAATCGTCGTGGTGGCGGTGTCGGTTTAGCAACAGCTTGTGCAGCAGGCGGTTTAGGTGCGGCTATGATTGTGGAGACAGATTAATGACTAAAGATACGAATGTTGATCGCAATGTTGATAACAATGTTGATAACGATGATGTTAACACTGATAAGAATGCAGTTAGCGCAGACGATAGTGTTGATTCAACCAGTAATACGAGTAGTAAAGCTGACATTGTAACTACAAAAACAGCCAAGGGCGGAACAAAGAAAAAAGTGAAAGCTAAAGAGAATGATACACCAGCTAACGTCACAGCTAAAAAAGCTAGCAAAAAACTCGAAACGCCCAGTGAACCAGAGGTTGAATTGTTAAAAACAACTGAACTAGAAACACAAACTGAGATAAGGAATAGTGCCTTTACACTTGTTCGCCAAGACAACGGCATAGCTCATTTGGTAATTGATGTTATTGGGGAGAATGTTAATACCCTTAAAAGTGAGTTTGCTGAGCAAATTACTGAGGTATTAGCTGAGATCAAGGCAGATAAAAAAATTACCGGTATTGTTGTTTGTAGTGGTAAACAAGGCTCTTTCATTGCTGGCGCTGATATTAACATGCTTGATGCTTGTCAAAGTCGTGAAGAAGTGGTTGGTTTGTCTCGCCAAGGACAACGAATTTTTACACTACTTGAACAGTTTCCAATTCCTGTTGTCGCTGCTATTGATGGTGCTTGCTTAGGCGGTGGCCTTGAGCTTGCTATGGCATGTCATGCAAGGGTATGTAGTGATAATTCTAAAACCGCGCTTGGTTTGCCAGAAGTACAACTAGGTTTATTACCAGGCAGTGGTGGCACGCAAAGATTACCTAAATTAGTGGGCCTACAAAAAGCCTTGGACATGATGTTAACAGGTAAACAGTTACGTGCTAAACAGGCGTTGAAATCAGGATTAGTCAATGATGTTGTGCCAAGTAGTGTATTACTTGACGTTGCTGAAAAATTAGCAATTTCTATGGTGCAACGCGGTAAAAAAACGCTTAAACGTAAGCAAGGAATAGTAGATAAATTACTAGAGAATAACGCCGTTGGCCGCAATATTGTTTATCAACAAGCACAAAAAACAGTGAATGCTAAAACTCAAGGCAACTATCCCGCGCCAGCTAAAATTATTGATTGTATTCGCACTGGTATTGAGTTTTCAGCAGAAAGTGGTTACCGATTAGAAGCGGAAAACTTTGCTGATTTGGTCATGAGCGCTGAATCTGCACAATTACGCCAGTTATTTTTTGCAACTACAGCAATGAAAAAAGAGCAGGGTGTTGCTAATGTATCGCCTAATAATATTAACAAAGCAGGTGTTTTAGGGGGCGGATTAATGGGCGGTGGTATAGCCTTTGTTACCGCAACTAAAGCCGACATTCCAGTAAGAGTTAAGGATATTAGCCATAAAGGAATTAGCCAAGCGTTAAAATATAGTTTCGACATATTGAATAAAAAAGTAAAACGTCGTTTTTTACTTTACAGTGAAATGCAAAAACAAATGGCGATGATCACCGGCTCTGTAGAGTTCACTGGTTTTAAATCTCTAGATATCGTTGTAGAAGCTGTATTTGAAGATTTAGCCTTAAAACAAAACATGGTATTAGATGTTGAAAAACACGGTAATGACAGAACTATTTTCGCGAGTAATACGTCAAGTTTACCGATTAATCAAATTGCGGCAAAGGCTGAACGTCCTGAAAATGTGATTGGTTTACATTACTTTTCACCCGTTGATAAAATGCCGTTGGTAGAAATAATTCCGCACGAAAAAACCTCAGATCAAACAATTTCAACCACGGTTGCCTTTGCTAAAAAACAAGGTAAAACCCCTATTGTGGTAAAAGATAAAGCCGGTTTTTATGTTAACCGTATTCTTGCTCCTTATATGAATGAAGCGGCAATTTTACTCCTTACGGGGGAGCCGGTTGATAAAATTGATAAAGCGCTTGTTAAGTTCGGTTTCCCTGTTGGCCCTATGCAATTGCTTGACGAAGTAGGTATTGATGTTGGTAGTAAAATAGGGCCAGTATTACAAGCTGAGTTAGGAGAACGTTTTGCTGCTCCTGCCGCCTTTGAGAAATTACTTGCTGACGGTCGTTTAGGCAAAAAAGCGAATAAAGGTTTTTATCAATATCAAAAGAAAGGCTTGCTTGATAGCGTAAAAGATCGATTAAAAGGCATTAAATCAGGTAAGAAACAAGTAGATGAAACTGTTTACAGTTTATTAAATATTAAACCATCTGGCAGTTTATCAGCGGCAGAAATTAGTAAGCGCTGTACATATATGATGTTAAATGAATCAGCACGTTGTGTTGATGAAGGCATAGTACGTAACGCCCGCGACGGTGATATTGGCGCAATTTTTGGAATCGGTTTTCCTCCATTTTTAGGCGGACCGTTACGTTATATTGACAGTATTGGGGCTAAATCTGTGGTTGCCCAGTTAACGCAGTGGGCAGAGCAACATGGTGAACGTTACACTCCTTGTGAAGCTTTAGTAAAAATGGCTGAAGATGAAACAGTTTATTATCCTAGTGAATTAAACTAGTTAGCTAAATCTAAAATATTTCTACTTTAAATGTATAACGTTATAAGGCTATTAGTTGTAAAGCTAATAGCCTTTTATGTTGCCTAATCATACAATTATTTCAGGTGTTGATTACCCAAAACATGGAGCCAATTCGTAGATTGATTCCATGACGACATCTTTTGTCTAGAGTTTTTGGAACAAATTAGATGGTCAAAGTGATTTGTTTGCCCCGATGTAAAAATGTAGAATCTCCATATAGTTTAAGTCGTAGGCGTATCATGTGCCATAACTGCCGCTATCAACGAACAGTCACTTCAGGCACTTTTTTTGAAAAAACTCGAACACCACTCAATAATTGGTTTGCAGTAGCTTAGTAGATCACTAACCAAAAAATGGCGTTAGTACACTTGGAATACAAAAATTATTAAGACTAGAAAACTTTGAAACAACCTGGACCATATTGCATAAATTTAGAAAGGCTATAGCCAATCCTTAACGAGAAAAACTAAAAGGTATAGTTAAGGTTGATGAAGCATATGTTGTAGGGCGTGATACCGGCAGTATTAGGGCTTAAAATCCAGATAGTAAGAAATTCATTGTTATTATTGCCGTTAAAAAACTTGAGCCTAAAGAGTTTGTCCGAGTAAGGCTTAGAAGAATAACTAATGCATCCAAAGCTTGTATTGAGCCAGGCTCAGTTATTCGAACGGATGGATCACAAACTTACAGCTTAATTTACAAATTAGATTATTTCCGAAATAAGTTAGTGCAACTGGGTAACTCGCACCAGCACATGTATCACTACCTGGTGTACATCGAGTTGCTTCATTGTTAAAGCGTTGGTTTCTTAGAACTCATCAAGACTCAGTAAAATCAGAGCAACTTGATGCCTACCTTGATGAATATGCATTTCGTTTTAACCGTCGAAAATCACGATCCACAGGTTTACTATCTTATGGTTGCTTGAATCAGCGGTGGAAACAAAAACGGTAATATATAAAGACATCACAAAAAGCTAAACACTACATCATGTATGTGGTGGAGCTTTGAGGATACTCATTATATCCATACAATTTTGTAGGTTTTCTCGTTTTCTGCCAATAAAAAGGAATTTTTCTCGCTTTCACGCAATTGAAATGTTGATACAGAAAGCTAAGGTATTGTGATAAAAGCCTAAATACAGTATCTTTCTATGATTAAATTTTGAAAGGGAGATTTTTTCGCTGTTTAAAGCGAGATTTTTTCTTCCTAATAAGCTGTTATGTGTTTTTCGAGCTGGTGAGTCTCAACATCCAGATCACGTACCAAATATAAATGGAAAGTATGTATAAATGGAACCAGTTGAATTCATAGTTAATAACTTCTATAAAATAAGTGGTGCTATTCTCACCCTTTGTGTTCCAGCATTTTTCGCATATCGGCATACAGTAAAAGTCAGACTCGCAGATAAAAAACAAGAATTCAGTGATTCTGTTTTTGCTGCTCTCGGTGATCTCTGTAACAAATCCCACTACTGGGATAAAAATAGTTTTAACATCCTCCGAAATTCCATTAGTGATATCGAGATTTACGCAACAAAGCTCACTGCTAATCTTGGTGTTTTCGATAGTTATACTCTCCATAAAGCTGTAAATAATTATCGCAAACACACATATTACACTTGGGAAGATCAAGCTGGTTGGACTTTTTTTCAAAAAAACAAATGGCTTCATAAGTCACCTAAAAGCAAAATAAATAAATCGATTAGTCAGTTGTTAAAGTGTGCAAAATAAAACACATAACAAGTCGTTAAAGCAGGACAAATAACAGTTGGCTTTTGCTCCTTCGTCGCTATTTTAGCCAACGTATTATTTGCCTCTTAACGAGGCGTTAGGTGTTTTGGGTTATTTGCTTATGGTTTATTTTTTGATTCACGTTTAGT
>NZ_PJAI02000030.1 GCF_002843355.2 Colwellia echini | reverse complement strand
AGGGATATAGCCAAGCGGTAAGGCAGCGGGTTTTGATCCCGTCATTCAGAGGTTCAAATCCTCTTATCCCTGCCACTTTTTATTTAACTTCATTATAAGTAACAATAAAAAGCAGTTAATGTATTTTACCTCCCTGTAGGGATATAGCCAAGCGGTAAGGCAGCGGGTTTTGATCCCGTCATTCAGAGGTTCAAATCCTCTTATCCCTGCCATATTTATATATGCAAATAATAAAGTTACTATTCTTAGTAACTTTTTTAGTGTCTAGAGCTAAATAACTCTGTAAACTTTTGGATACAATGCGGGTTTGGCGGAATTGAAAAACAATGACGCGCTACTTTTTTATTAGAGAGTAGGTTCCGGTATCGCTAGATGTGAGAGTTCAAGTCTCTTTAAAACTTGATGGTTATGCGGGTTTGGCGGAATTGAAAAACAATGACGCGCTGCTTTCTATTAGAGAGTAGGTTCCAATATCGCAAGATGTGAGAGTTCAAGTCTCTTTAAAACTTGATGGTTATGCGGGTTTGGCGGAATTGGTAGACGCGCTGGATTTAGGTTCCAGTATCGCAAGATGTGAGAGTTCAAGTCTCTTGACCCGTACCATTTAAAAAACTCTTAGTTTATCCTATCTTTATCTCCTAGTTATAAATATTCTCTTTTAATATTTAACATTAATTTCTTCCGTACAAGAGTAAATTTATGCCTGCTATATTTAGTTAAGTACGATTCCGGTATCACAAGATGAATAGTTTAAGTCTCTTTAAAACTTGAAGGTTATGCGGGTTTGGCGGAATTGAAAAACAATGACGCGCTGCTTTCTATTAGAGAGTAGGTTCCAGTATCGCAAGATGTGAGAGTTCAAGTCTCTTGACCCGTACCATTTATGAAATTATTCTCTAAGTAAAACCTTTCTAAGTTCAAAGTAAATCACCTGAACGATAAAGATCAAAAATCTAGCTTGCAACTTTTCAGATAAAATACAGTTAAGTATGTTTACTCATCTGCAATATTATTCTTAAATTATATTTACCTTACAAACCACACGCATAAGCTAATGCTTTATTTTTTATTGTGCTATTAAGTACCGGTACTTTGTTTATCGCTAATAAAGCTAAATTACGTAGCCCTTTAACAACGGGGGATGGATGACTAAAGCCTAGGTATAATGCATCCATTGTTGACATCATCAATAAATTATCGCTTCGTCGTGCTTTCTCATAACGCGCAAGTACCTGTTCATCATACCAAGCTTCACCACCATCAATGGCTTCTGCTATAACATGTTGTAAAGCCAATACATCTTTAAAGCCTAAGTTGACTCCCTGCCCTGCCATTGGGCTAATAGTGTGAGCTGCATCGCCTAACAACAATACTCGTTTATGTTGATAGGTATTGGCGTGTCGGCGTGTTAACGGGAAGCTTCCTTTCGCAATCACATTTATATCGCCAAGCTTTTCTGGAAAGTTCTTTAATATCTCTTGTTTAAGCTGGATATTAGATAGTGCTGCAAGACGAGCAATCTCATCAGGCTGATGATACCAAACTAATGAACCGTAACCGCCTAAGTCACTTGTACCTGCTAAAGGTAGAAATGCGACAGGTCCTGTGGGAGCAAATTGCTGCCAAGTAATATCTTGTTGTGCTAATGACGTTTCTACATTAATTAACATCGCAGATTGCTTATAGTCCCACCCTGTAATGCCTATTCCAGACATTTGTCGAACTTTCGATTGTGCACCGTCTGCGCCTACCACCAACTTAGCCGTTAAGATGCTATTCGTTAAGGTTACAATAGCTTTATCAGTTGTTTGATCTAGAGCTTCTAAGCTCTCAGGGCAAAATAAATGTATATTCTCTAATTTTTCAATTTCCTGCCATAAGGCAAGTTGTAATAAGCGGTTTTCTACAATATGTCCCAAATGTCGTTGCTCAATATCTTTCGCATTAAACTCAGTGTAAGTACTTCCAGATTCACCAACCCCTAAACGCTTATATGGACAACTTCGCCATTGCTGAATGTGTTGCCATGCACCAACTTGGGTGAGTAAGTTTTCAGAAGCAATGGAAATAGCTGATACACGTAAATCAAATGCTTGCTCGGCGGTAAAAAGTTTCGGTGTAAACTTTTCAACTAACGCGACTTTAAGTCCAAGCTGTGCAAGTGTCAGAGCACTTGTTGCGCCTACCATTCCGCCGCCAATGACGACACAATCAAAATGTTCCATACTTTTAAAAATTCTATGTGATTATCAGATATAAGGTTATTTTACCGAACAGAGCCTTGATTATCGACCGCTTTATTTTTTTAATAAATAATCTATTCAACACCTTGATAAAGTTAAATAAATCGCGATATAACGAGAAACAATAAATAATGCTTTTAGAGCTTAAACTTAAAATATCAAAACCATTTACAACTTGTTGTCGTATTAATTCGAATTTAGAACTTAATTGGTATAAAATACGCCTCCTTTTATCAGTACTGGGTTTGCTTGGGCATTTTTCAGTATAATCGCGTGTGAAGAGTAAAGTAATGAGTAAGAAGCTATATATCAAAACTTGGGGCTGTCAAATGAACGAGTATGACTCGCAGAAGATGGCCGAACTGTTAGATTCAACCCATGGTTTCACCTTGGCTGAAGAGGCAGAAGATGCCGATGTTATTTTACTAAATACTTGCTCTATTCGTGAAAAAGCACAAGAGAAAGTATTTCATCAACTAGGTCGTTGGAAGACACTAAAAGATAAGAAACCTGACTTATTGATAGGTGTTGGTGGTTGTGTTGCCTCACAAGAAGGTAAAGCAATTCGTCAACGTGCACCGTTTGTTGACATGGTTTTTGGCCCACAAACATTACATCGTTTGCCTGAAATGATTAATCAATTAGCACGTACCAGTAGCCCAATTGTTGATGTTAGTTTTCCAGAAATAGAAAAATTTGACCGTTTACCTGAGCCTAAAGCCGATGGTGCTAGCGCTTTTGTGTCAATTATGGAAGGTTGTAGTAAATACTGTACTTTCTGTGTTGTGCCTTATACACGTGGCGAAGAAGTTAGTCGCCCACTTGATGATGTGTTATACGAAATAGCACAACTATCTTCTCAAGGTGTTCGTGAAGTGAATCTATTAGGTCAAAATGTAAATGCTTATCGCGGTGAAATGCACGATGGAAGTATTTGTCGCTTTGCTGACTTAGTACGTTTAGTAGCAACCATTGATGGTATTGATAGAATACGTTACACCACGTCTCACCCTGTTGAGTTTACTGATGACATTATTGAAGCTTATAAAGATGTACCGGAACTAGTAAATCACTTACATTTACCGGTACAAAGTGGTTGTGATCGCATTCTTACCCAAATGAAACGTGGCCATACCGCTATTGAATATAAATCACAAATTCGTAAATTAAAAAAGGTACGTCCTGATTTATCAATGTCTTCAGATTTCATTATTGGTTTCCCTGGCGAAACTGATGAAGATTTTAACGACACTATGAACTTAATTAAAGCGGTTGATTTTGATATCAGCTTTAGCTTCATCTACAGTGCTCGCCCTGGTACACCAGCAGCAGATTTACCTGATGATATTAGTGATCAAGTGAAAAAAGATCGCTTAAAAGTATTACAAGACCAAATAAACCATCAAGCATTACGTATTGCTAGACAAATGCTTAATACAGAGCAACGCGTGTTGGTTGAAGGCCCATCAAGAAAAAATCCGATGGAGCTACGTGGTAAAACAGAAAACAACCGTACCGTTAATTTTGTTGCTCCGCACAGTGTGATTGGCCAATTTGTTGATATTAAAATCACTGATGTAATTGCCAACTCATTACGTGGTGAATTAGTAAGAGAAGAAAAAGATATGGGCTTACGTATTGCTCACTCTCCTGCTGATATTTTAGCAAATAACCATCACACAGCGACGCCAAGTAATCTTGATGAGCTAGGTGTAGGTACTTTTACGCCATAAAGCTAAGTAGTATTAATCACTAAAGACAGTAAAGTAACATTAACCATTTAATAAATAAGTTGAGGTAAAATTGACAACAGCAACCGATAAATCATTAAAACTAAGTAAAGAAGTGTTTAGTTTAGATCCGGTAGACAACCATAGACAAGCCAATTTATGTGGCCCTATGGATGATAACTTAAAAACCATTGAACGCCGTTTAGGTGTAGAAGTTAGTTATCGTGGCAATGAGTTTACGGTTGTAGGTAAGCCGCTTAATGCTAAAGCTGTTGTTGATGTATTAAAAAATCTTTACATAGAAAGCCAAACAGTTAATGGCAAAGATAAAGTTATTACGGCAGAAATGGTACATCTCGCTATTTTAAATGCAAACTGTCTTGAGCAAGACCAAACTAACGATAACTTAACCTCTGAGTTAAGTAATCACATTGATAAAAAATTCGATGATATAATTACCATCAAAACCCAACGTGGCACTATTAAACCACGTAATGGTAATCAACAAGACTATGTACGAAACATCATAACTAATGATATTAGCTTTGGTGTTGGTGTAGCCGGCACTGGTAAAACTTATTTAGCAGTAGCTTGTGCGGTTGAGGCATTAGAGCGTCAAGAAGTACGCCGTATATTACTTACCCGCCCAGCGGTTGAAGCGGGTGAAAAACTCGGCTTTTTGCCAGGTGATTTAACGCAGAAAATAGATCCATATTTAAGACCGCTTTATGATGCATTATTTGAAATGCTTGGTTTTGAAAAAGTAGAGAAATTAATTGAACGCAACGTCATTGAAGTTGCGCCATTGGCTTATATGCGCGGTAGAACTCTTAATGATGCTTTCATTATTTTAGATGAAAGCCAAAATACTACGGTTGAACAAATGAAGATGTTTTTAACCCGTATTGGCTTTAATTCTCGTGCTGTTATAACTGGCGATATAACCCAAGTTGACTTACCTCGTCATCAATCATCAGGTCTTCGTCACGCGATTGAAGTGCTACAAGACATCGACGGTATTAGCTTTAACTTCTTTCAATCAAAAGATGTGGTTCGCCATCCTGTTGTTGCCCGTATTGTTGATGCTTATGATAGTCATGATCAAAAAATGAATAGAGAAAAGCACGCAAAAAAAATAGCGCAGCAAGCGGCTGAAAAAAATGCTAACAAAACAAATGATGAGCAGAGTGATTAACACGCATGCCTCATGATATCGACTTACAAATAGCTTGTACTCCAACAGCATTACCAAGCTCAGAGCAGTTTCAACTTTGGGTTGATACTGCATTAAATGCTGTGAGCAGTGATCCTAAGCAAAACTTTGAACTTACCATACGCCTAGTTAATAGCGATGAAAGCCAGCAGTTAAATAATCAATACCGAGGCAAAGATAAACCGACTAACGTATTATCTTTTCCTTTTGAAGTCCCTGAAGGTATTGAACTTAACTTATTAGGTGACTTAATAATCTGTATTGAAATTATGCAGCAAGAAGCGCAAACACAGAACAAAGCCTTATTTGATCATTGGGCACATCTTGTTGTACATGGTTGCTTGCATTTAGTTGGCTTTGATCATATAAGTGACAGTGAAGCATTAGAAATGGAATCACTTGAGATTACTATTTTAGAAAAATTAGGGATAAACAACCCTTACATTGAACAATAAGTTACTAATTTTAAGTAATAATATTAAAATAATATCAATTAAAACCGTGCTTTATCGGTAATACGTTAACTAAACTATTTCCCTAATGATAAGCATATATCTATCCATTAATATAGGAATACAAATAGCTCTATGAGCGATGACAACCCCCATTCTAGTAACGGTTCAAGCAACAAATCATTTTTACGCAAAGTAATGAATGTATTAACGCCTGAGCCGAGAAACAAAGATCAATTAGTTGATGTGTTAAACGATGCGCAAGAGCGAGAGTTAATCAACCCAGAAACTAAACAAATGATCCAAGGTGTTTTAGACGTATCTGAAATGCGTGTTCGAGAAATAATGATCCCTCGTTCGCAAATGGTTACTATTGACATAAACCATAACCTAGATGAGTTTTTACCTGTTATCCTAGAGTCTGGTCACTCTCGCTTTCCCGTAATTAATGAAGATATTGACCATATTGAAGGCATTCTCTTAGCCAAAGATCTACTCGCCTTTGGCTTTCAGGCACAAAGTGATAGCTTTTGCCTCCGTGATATTATTCGACCTGCCATTATTGTCCCTGAAAGTAAGAAAGTTGAACCTTTATTAAAAGAATTTCGCTCTGATCGATACCATATGGCTATTGTTGTTGATGAATATGGTGGCGTTTCAGGCGTTATCACCATTGAAGATATTTTAGAGCAAATCGTTGGCGAAATTGAAGATGAAACCGATGATGATATTGAAGAAGAAATTAAACATTTAGCTGGTAAAGTATACCTAGTTAAAGCATTAACAGAGCTTGATGACTTTAACGAATACTTCAAAACTAACTTTACAGAGTCTGACGTTGATACTATTGGTGGTATCGTTTTACGCCAATTTAATCATATGCCAGAAAAAGGTGAAGTACTCAGTTTAGATAAATTTGAATTTAAAGTACTGGTAGCAGACAACAGACGCATGCAAATGTTGCAAGTAACTGTGCCTAAAGGTCACAAAATAAACGGTAAAATAAGTGACTAGCTCAAATACCGCTTCAACTTTTAGATCAAAATTAAATAGCCTAAAAAATACGTTATCAACACCAAGTCATTGGCTCTGTTTTTTCAGTGGTTTTTTCTTAGTGTTTGCTTACGCGCCGTTTTCAATTTGGTGGTTACCTCTAGTTCTACCTAGTGTAGTGCTTTACCAAATTAGATCTGCTGCGCCAAAACTGGCCACCAAAAAACTCGGTTTATTTGCTCTAGGTTGGTTTACAAGCGGTATTAGTTGGGTGCATGTCAGTATTGAGCAGTTTGGTGGTATGCCACTAGTATTCTCACTACTTCTTATGCTGGCACTTTGTTTATACTTATCATTATTCCCAGCTTTAGCGGGTTATTTAACAGCTAAAATTTCTAAAACAAAACAACTGAACTTATGGTTATTGCCATCGATATGGCTGTTTTGTGAATACTTACGCTCTGTAGTATTAACTGGCTTTCCATGGTTATCACTTGGTTACAGTCAAATTGATAGCCCTTTGGCCAGTTTCGCCCCTGTTATTGGCGAAGTAGGCATAACCGCAATAGTGCTATTAATAAATATTTGTTTAGTTAAATTATACCTTGTTATTTTTAGCAAAATTAACCTTAATAATAATGCTGCAGATGTTCATATATCTGATAGTGGTATTGCAAATAGCAGTACTTCAAATAATGTAGCCAAGCACCGTTTAATTAGCGTAAGTGCGCCACTGGCAATTCTCATTGGAATAACAATAACCAGCGGTATATTAAGCCAACAGCATTGGACCACTTTAACGGGTGAGTCAACCAAAGTAGCACTTATTCAGGGAAATATAACCCAATCCCTAAAATGGCAGCCAGATGAAGAATGGCCCATTATGGAGAAGTATTTAGCGTTAACTCAACTCAACTCTGATGCCGACTTAATTATTTGGCCTGAATCAGCCATCACAGCGTTAGAGCCAACAATTCAAGATTATTTAAGTAACGTAAACCAATTAGCACTATTAAATAACAGCGCTATTATTACAGGTTTACTCAATTACAGTTATCAAGAAAACGCTTATTATAACGCTATGCTTGTCCTTGGTAAGAAAAATACTGAGGATAAACAAGGCTATTATTACAACCATAGTAATCGATATTATAAAAACCACTTACTGCCTATTGGTGAGTTTGTACCTTTTCAAGAGTTACTGCGCCCTATTGCGCCATTTTTTAATTTACCACAATCTTCATTCTCAGCAGGAGATTACGTTCAACCAAACTTAATCGCCAAAAACATTCCTATATTACCATTAAACTGTTTTGAAATCGCATTCCCAAGTCAGTTAGCCGCTAACTTAACCAAAGAAACGCAAATGATTTTGACGGTGAGTAATGATGCCTGGTTTGGTGATTCACATGGTCCGCATCAGCATTTTGAAATAGCCAGAATGCGCGCATTAGAGTTTGGCCGCCCAGTGTTAAGGGCAACTAATAATGGTGTTACCGGCATTATTGATCAACAAGGTAATGTAACGGCAATAGCACCTCAATTTGAAGAATATGTGCTTCGCGGTAAGGTTGATTTTGTTAGCGGTTTTACTCCGTACAGCCAATGGCCAAACGCAATATTATGGTTGATGATAATTCTGCCAATTATATTAATAAAGGCTTTAGGGTTTAAGGCTTAGGAGCGATAACCTAGAAACTACTCCGAGCACTCCCCTCTAAATTTTAGTGATTTAAGGGGAGCTCATTTATAAGTTTGTTTTACTGTGTTTTATTGGTATGTAATGAGGTTTTATTTCGACCAGTCTCTTTTGAGCAATACAACGCAGCATCTGCAGATTCAATCCAAGTAGTATAATTTTTCATACTCTTATCAACTTCGGCAACGCCAATACTAATCGCATAGTTAAGCTCAATATCATTATAAATAACAATTGAATTTTCTACTTCCTTCCTCAGTCGTTCAGCAAAGATATAAGCATTTTTAAGTGGCGTGTCTGATAATAAAATAGAAAACTCTTCACCACCATAACGTCCACACACATCGGTTTCACGTACATGTTGACGTATTAAACCAGAAAGGTGCCGAATAACTTCATCTCCAACCATATGCCCGTAAGAGTCATTAACTTGTTTAAAATGGTCTATGTCTATCATCACCAACGAGCTAGCATGTTCGCTTCGCGTCCAGCGCTTATACTCGGCAATAAGGCATGACTCCCAATGAGTACGGTTAAATAATTGAGTTAAGCCATCGGTTTGGCTCAAAATAGCTAGCTCATCATTAGCTTTTTTTAAGCTTATTTTATTTACTGCTGTATCAGTAACGTCATAAACAATTAAACACAGGTGACTAACATCTCCTGTTGAGTTAAGTAGCGGGATAAAAGTCGTATTTTGATACATAAAGTCTGCACTACCAGTAACGGGGCGATAGCTATCAAACTTAAATAAGTAAGGTCTTTGCTCCCAGATACTAAACGCTTTGTTTTTAAGTAAAAATACCGATTCAGCTTTGCGGGTAAACCATTCTTTAGGGATCTCTTTAAACTTATCAAAGATCAATTTACCTTTTACTTCTCTGGGTAATAACCCGCTATGGTTTTCCATAAAACCATTAAATATTTGAATGGTAAAATCTCTATCTAATACCACTAGGCCAACATCAATGTTATGTAACATTTCCATTAACCAATGCAGTTCATTTAATTGTGATTTTTCTAACGTCATAACCAATTCCTAATATCGCCTGATTGTACTAGCTCATGCTTTTTTATTTTTTAATATGCATATAGCAGTCATTTTTGTTCAACACTCTTTGTTCAACACATGGTTAATCAATCAAATAGGCTAACTTATTATTGAGGGTTTGCATCGATTGTTCAGTGAACAGTAATAACAGATCACACTTGATTGGATAATTTTCAATGCTATAACTAATTTCAATTGCGAGAGTTTTTTTCCACTTATTAGCGTTGTTGGCAATTAACTCTGATATTTGTCTATGCTGGCCAAGTACTTCAGGATGGCCTTGGCTAAATTGAATATCAAGCTGCTCAGACATTCCTTTTAAACAAGCACCAATTAGCACATTAGCTAAATCCATTAATAGCTCTAATTCTGTACCCATATCTTCTGCATATTGGTAATTCATTAATGATGCTACATCTTTAAAGCTTGAGTCGTTAAGAATTAATAATGCTTCGCCTGATATACCAGCACTAATGAACCCTTGGCAAACACCTGAAGTACTTTCATGGTTTTCAATATCTTTTAATGCCATGCGAAGTTCACTCACTTCAATGAAATTAACATTAGGGATTGGTAATTCAACAAATACATTCAATAAGCGAGCTAATAAATCTCCTGCACGCCCCATTGCAACATTTGCTATTTCTTGATAGCAATCACGCATATCAGCAGACAGTGAAATTTCAGGTTCATCAGCCGGTGTTTCAACTTCAGAGAGAACTTGCGAGTGTTCAAGATCATGATTAACAGTTGGAGTGACGCGTTCGATTGTCTCTACTACCTCTTCAACAACAGTCTCAGCTGTAACATCAGTATTGACAGCAGTGGTCGAAGACGTTTTTGACGTTTCATCACTATCTTGTAGTTCATTAAGGTCTTCATTAGAAAAAACGCCATAGTCTGAAAGTACTTTGGTGAGAATATCTTTATTGATTGGTTTTTGAATAAAGCCTAGTGCTCCTAAGCCTGTAACACGCTTGTGTGCTTCAGGTTGAATGTCACCAGAAATAACCACCGTTATGGTGGGTAAGTCTTGCGCCAAAATAGCTTCAAGTACTTCATAGCCATCCATTACTGGCATGTTAAGATCAAGTAGGAGCACATCTCCTTTACCTGCTTTTATTGCTTCAACACCTTCTGCTCCATTAGTAGCAAAACTTATCTCAACATCCCAACCATCAGGTAATGAGCGAGCAACTTGTTTGCGCGCCATATTAGAATCATCACAAATTAACAACTTAGTGGTCATATAAAAATTGAGCCTTAAATAAACATATAATCAGTACTTAAATATTCGAATCATAGGTAAGATAAATTAATTAAAAAATCGAATAAACAATACCTATAAAAAAACCTATAAAAAACAGCTATAAAAATACCTAAATAAACAACAGCTAAACCAAGTGGATAATTAGTTAGCAAGTATTTATAACCATAGTTTATTCAATATAAAACACAATGAAAAAGCTGAATTTATAGAATTTATTTCGGGAAAACGCTAATATCAGGGCATACTCAATAATATTTTCAAGAAACGATGAAATTTTCTACTTCAAACATTATCTTATCTACTTTAATTATCACCAGTTTTATTTTTTCTGCGGCAAGTTACAGTTTCAATTTTGACGCAAGCAAACTTGATTCCACGCAAAATCTTGTAAAAGCTGGAGGAAAATACATCACTCTTTTAGGTCAACAAGTGAAAATTGGCCAACCTGCCCCGCAATTTAAAGTAGTTGATAAAAACTTTTCTCCGGTTCGATTAAAAGACTTTCTTGGGCAAACCATACTTATTTCAGCGGTACCAAGTTTAGATACTGGAGTATGCTCAATTCAAACTAAACGTTTTAACGAAGAAGCAGCGAAATTACCTGAAAATATTACTATTTTAACGATTAGTAATGATCTCCCTTTTGCGCAAAAACGGTTTTGTGATGTTGAAAATATTGAGGGCATCAAGGTATTGTCTGATTCTGTTTGGCGTGATTTTGGCACTAAATATGGTTTATTAATTAAAGATATGGGTCTACTTACGCGTGCCGTTTTTATCATTAATGAAAAAGGTAAAATCGTTTATAAAGAGATTGTACCTAATATTTCACAGCACCCGGATTATGACAAAGCACTTTCTAAAGTAAGGTATACAGCCCCAGTTCTTGTTGTTGATACTGTGGTTGAAACGGTAACTATTGGTAATGTTACCGAAGAAAAATTAGTGGTTGAACAACCAAAGCCGTTACCGGCACAAAAAAAACCTTAAAATAAAACAACTTAAAAACAATAAGTTAACCATTCAATACTTAATAAATAATAAATAACTTAATATTTATTCTTGAAAAAATAGCAAACAATCCCATCTTTAATTATGTAGTCGCCGTAAGGGGCTACACAATTAACTTGCCTGTTCATTGTGAAAGGCAGCATTATTTTAAATGGTAAGCTTATTTTAGCGCTTATTAACACTTTGTTCAGTAATCGCTTTTATTGTCAAAGCAAAGCTAAAAATAACGACCAACTTATTTAAAATAATAATCATATTATTGCTATATCATAGGATAAATTATTATGCGTAACACCACAGATTTCAGCCCACTATATCGTTCATTTATTGGTTTTGACCACTTAGCAGGTTTAATTGATAAAGCCTCGCAACCTGGAAAACAATCATCATACCCGCCTTATAACATCGAGTTATTGGCCGAAAATCAATATCGTATCACTATGGCTGTAGCCGGCTTTAGAGATGAAGACATTGACATTGAATCTAAAGACAACAGTTTAATTGTTATTGGTACAAAATTAGACACTAATAGCCAAGATGCCGATAATAAGGCTATCAACGGAGCTGCTAGTACCAATAAAAAACCTCGTCAATTCTTACATCAAGGGATTGCAGAGCGTAATTTTGAACGTAAATTTCAATTAGGTGATCATGTTAAAGTTGTTGGTGCTTCGATGGAGAATGGTTTATTGCATATTGATTTAGAAAGAGAAATTCCAGAAGCGTTAAAACCAAGAAAAATAGCCATTAACGGTAAAAGCTTATTAAATGGAGATTCGTAGTACTTAATTTTTTTCATATCCCCTGTTATGTTTTGCCCAGTCTTTGACTGGGCTTTTTTGTTTTAATGGTAAGCAATAATCCTCACGGAAAATAACATGTGCCTACGCCATGTAGCTATGCGATGTAACTGCTCCATGTAACTTTGTAATGTAGCTATATGATGTAGTTATGTGATGTAAACGTGCTATGTAATTGCATCAGCTATAGCCATTCAACACATACAACGTACCACTTAACCAATGACAAGTTCTCTAATGCTGTGATTATGCAAAAGAACACCTGTAGCCTGAAACTGCCATAAACATATATCGAATAACTACAGTATTGATACCGCATATAAATACAAATCCATTTATTCCCTTCTTTCAACAACAAATAATGTAAGCTACCTCCTTTTACACACCAGCCAATTTAGGGGGATTTTTAAGTTATTGATATAATTTGAATAGTGACGTATTCTCGATGATATTTAAAAATCACGTGGAAAATTTCATTTTGTAGATAGAAGGAATTTTTCATTTGAATAAGCTGTTAACTGCCTATGTATTCCTTGGGTGTATTTTTACGATTAAATGGAGTTTAAATTGGAAGAAGTAGATTGCTTTATAAAGCTAGTTTGTGGTTCTGAATTTAATGATGAAAATGAAATAGATAAGATACTAAAACACCTATCTGTTTCATTAAAAAAGGTTGTTTTAGAGTTAGTTGCTTTACAAAGCTTATCTGATGATAAAATTGGATTGTACGGTCCATATTTAGGGCGTTCAATGTTAGAGTTGAGCGTGACTGCACTTGTGGGACGATTAGATCCATTCAAAACGCTTTTAATGAAAAAGAAACAAGAGCAATCAGATTATGACCTAGGTAAGCCACATTCATCTTCTATTAGGTGGCAAGGTGATATCGTTGATAAAGCTGTTTCCAATTTGTGGGAAGATAAATCATTAAAAGATCCAACTAGAGCTATTTTAGGTGCATACCAAATTGAACTTGTGCTTAAAGACAGTGCTCAAAAAGTAATTGATGAAGGTAGTGAAGACACTATGGGGTTGTGGTTTACCCAAATTAGTAACACTGACCCTAAAGGGGTTGTCGAATCTATTAAGTCTAAAATTAATACTGCATACTCATCTCTTTCGAAAGGTGTTCATCATGAATTATTGGTACCGCAAGAATCTATATTAGATAGGGATACGGTATTAAATATATTGAATGACACTCTATATATTATTTCGTCTTTAAGCTTGTTAATATCACAAGTCCCTTATGCCTATAAAAATGAATTACTGGAACAATGTTTCAGTGATTATAAAAAATCACAAGAATTGGAGCTTACCTAATTATGGAATATGAAGTATATGAGGATAACTCTTTAGTTCTTGCTGCCGAAGACTTTGATTCAGAAGAATTTGCTGAGTATCACTTTTTTACTAGCCAAGATAAAAAATGCATATCTAAACTACGAGCGCATGGTCCTGTATTACTGAAAGGGGCTCGTGGTTGTGGTAAAAGTGCTCTAATGATTGAAGCATCTATGGGCCTCTATCCAAAGAATATTAAAGGTACTGCGGTTGGTATATATGTAAGTTTGAGGCATTTAGATCTGCTAAGAACATCTGGTGCCCAATATATTGAACTATTTTGTAAGTTGGTTATTGACCAAATTACAAAACAATTACCAGAAGTACAGGTTGAAACTAGTGCTTATACGGTTTCAGAATTACAGCAAATATTGATTCAAGTTGCATCTTCTCTTTCGAAGCGAATAGTATTGCTTTTCGATGATGCGGCACACATTGGGCGAGAAACAAGTTTATCTGATTTCTTCGATATTTTTAGAACATTATCTAATAATTCTATTTCATGTAAAGCTTCTATTTACCCTGGTGTTACTAAATTTGGAACTAGGTTTGATGTGTATAATGATGCAACAGTGATCGATGTAAACCGTTCTGAAACAGCCTCTGATTTTGATAATTTATTTGTAGAGGTTTTAAATCGTCGGTTTACAGTATCTTTAGATGATTCGAAATTTAGTAAAGCTTTACCAAAGCCTGCTGTTTGTAAATTGATGGGAGTAGCTGTTCTTGGAAATATGCGCTCATTTATTTATAGCTGTAACCAACTGATTACTTCGATAAATGGCTCAACATCCGTGACGTTAACCCATATATCAGAAGCATTTAAACAGTTATCGAATAACTATTTCTGGCCTCTTTTAGAGGAAATTGAGCCTAAGCTTGGAGTTTATGAACCAATGGTTCAACCTGCCCAAAGCATAGCTGAGATACTATTTGAAAAATCGGGAGAGAAAGGAGAACGTTCAGTTATTATTTTGAGAGAGATAGCTCAAAGATTAAATAAGCCTTTAGAAATTTTAGAGTATGTGGGTTTTATCGCGAGGAAAGAAGTCTCCAGAGGAATGAAATCTAGAGGCCGTGGCACACGTTATGTACTTAATTTATGTAATATAACTGAATATCTGGAGCATAGCCGTATTAATAATGCTATTGAAGAGAAATGGCTTTCATTTAAAGATGACGCTGTTGAATTTCATCGAGGAAGCGAACTATATAAACTTGAATTACCTGAACCTTCGCTTGAGCATGAATTAGGAATATTAAGTAAAGAAATAAAGGTTCTAAAAAAATCCAATGCATATCCATATGGTTTAACTAATTATATGGTTGGCTTACTTGATGGCAATAATATAAAAACACTCGAAGAATTGGTAAATACTACCGACGAAGAGTTACTAAAATTACCAATGATTGGTCCTCAAACATTAAAACGTATTAGAAGTACTGTTAACCAAGCAATTTGGATGTAGGCAGTTAACAAGTTGCTTAAACGGAAAAATAACAGTTGGCCATCGCTTCGCGATTATAGCCAACCGTTATTTTCCGCTTAGCAAGGCGTTAGCTATTTAGTCAAACTTTCGAGGTATGATGAAAAAAGAAATCCCAGCCCCAGTTATTGCAGTTGTTTCTCAAAACCTTCCCGATATAGAAACGCACGCGAGCCTCGACAATTTGTTTTTATATGCAGATGCCCCTGGTGATCCTCCTGAAGGATCAAAACCTGTAAAGGTTCAATCATGGCTCAGAATAATCAATAAAGAATGTGATTATCCGTTAAAGGTATTAGGCAAATTAATTGAGACTCATATGGAGTTACCCGAGCAAGATGAGCAAGAGCAAATTTTGTGGGGACATAATGTAACTAATCATAAAAAAGAGTTTAAAGAAAAATTATTATCCATTTTTAAACAATGCAATCTTACGTATACTTCTGGTGGGCATTTATCCGATGGTAGTTCCGCGCCAAGTAAAGCTTTATCTGAGCTTATTAAAGGGCGTGATATTCCATCAATTGATGCTGAATTTAACAGAGCATTGGCTAACGTTAATTCTGAACCAAGAGAAGCCGTTTCAGCTGCATGTAATATATTAGAGTCAATTTTTAAAGTTTATATAGCTGATGAAGGGTTAAGTAAACCACAAAAACAAGACCTACAAAACGTCTGGAAAGTTGTTCGTGGAGATTTGGGGTTCGATACTAAATTAGTTCAAGATGATGACCTTAAAAGAGTTCTAAGTGGAATTATGTCAATAGTCGATGGAATTGGCGCATTCCGCACGCATGCAAGTTCAGCCCACGGTGAAGGTCGTAAAGTTTACAACCTTAAGCCAAGGCATGCTCGCTTAGCTATTAACTCCGCGCATACAGTAGCACTTTTTGTTCTAGAAACTTGGGATGAGCGGCGTAAAAAATAGCATACAAGGTGCTATGTACACATGGATAGTTATGCCTAAATTACTCATCACATTTTTCATTTTAATCTTCATTTCTTCATGCACATCTAAGCAAGTTGCAGATAGTGGATGTGGCTTTGTTGTAGGTTCACATGAAGCTGAGCAGGAACGGAAACAGAAAAACAGCCGAAGTGGTCAAAAGCATGAGAAATCGGACAGTGATATAATAAATGGACTTTTATCTGCTTTGTTCGGTGCTGATGGGTGTACATAACAAGAACATCAAACGGAAAAATTACAACAAGGAACGTCTATGAAATTCAAATATTTATTAATTGCCGCTAGTTTATTTATCGCAGCATGTGATAATAAATCATCTACAGTAGAGCTAGAATTGGTTGATGTGTATATACCTAAAGGAGATACACAATGCAATAATGATGGGGTAAGTCTAGCTGAAACCACCGCTTATTTAACTGACTTATCAATTGAAGTGTCCGCTTCACAATGTGGGGTTATTACTGGGTTATCACTTCCAGATGTTTGTGGTGGAAGCACCAATAACATATATCTTCATACAATTAACTATTCAGATTTGATTACAGTAGAAAACTTAGGTTTCGTTGACTTATCAACTCTGCCATTTGAAGAATCTGGTTATTCTATTATCGAGTGTGATTCTACTCACTCTACCAACGAAACTACTGAAACTACTGAAACTGCCAACAAAACTACTGAATTTTCTGAATGGCAAAGTAGCAATATTTCAGCTTATTCATTCAATTACGTTACTAATGGATTTTCTCCTAGTATTGGTACTTGGCGTATACAAGTAAAAGATGACGAAGTACTACATACCCAGTTTATTGAAGCGGGGAATTTTGAAGGTGATCTATCAATTGATGATGCTCCTACTATTGATGACTTAATTCTGAAAATACATGGTTGTGAAGAATCATCGTCCTGTGAACTTTCAACACTAGAATTTGATCAAACATATCATTTTCCAACGAAAGTAACTTTTAGCTACCTATCAGAAAGTGATGGGGTTATTGTTTCTGAGTTTGAAGTTCAGTAAATATAATGAAGATAAGTAGGACACCCATTCGTTGCTGGTTAAAAGAAAATAATCCAGTTAGAGTACTTTGATCAATAAATAATATAAAAACGAGTTATTCTACCAGCTCGTTAGCAGGCAAGGATTCTATGAAGCACGGAGTTATATTAGTAGTTATGGGAATACTTTCAATATTTGGTTCAAAAGCAAATGCATCAGTTGAAGCTGATTTTTGGACTTGGTTTCAAAAGAATGAAGATATGATCTTCAATTTTGAAAAGGATACTGAAAATACTTTTGATAAATTATCTTTAGCACTTTCTAAAGTAGATCCAAAGATTACTTTTGAGTTTAGCCCTATTCGCGAAAATGGTAAAAGAGAGTTTGTTTTAAGCGCTGGTGGTATAAAAAAATCCTTTCCTTCGGTTGAATTACTATTTAACTCAGCACCCGAATTAAAACAATGGACAATAGTAAAATTTCGTCCTAGAAGAACCCCACTGAATGATCTTACTTTTGGCGATGTATCGATTAAAGCTGATGATGTTTATTACAATATATATAAAGACAAAGATAAATTGGGCGTCGTTTTGTTTTTTGATAATTACAGCAATAAAGAACACACAACTTATGGCAACCTTGGTTATCTCTTTTTAGATGAAGCTCTTGGTGAATATGACGTTGAAACCAAACTGGGTTTTATTGAGTTCCATAATAAAAGTTCAGAGTATTTTGATGGTGCTAAACCGATTAGAGAATTAGTAACTCAAGTTGATGAGTATTACGGTAATTAGTGATAATGCGCATATAACAAGTGTTTAAGGTGTCAAAAAA
This sequence comes from Colwellia echini, assembly GCF_002843355.2. Lineage (GTDB taxonomy): Bacteria > Pseudomonadota > Gammaproteobacteria > Enterobacterales > Alteromonadaceae > Colwellia > Colwellia echini. Next base: position 8,685 of record NZ_PJAI02000030.1, on the reverse strand, counting down.
CTTAAAAATGACTGACTTTTATGTCTACTTTGCTGACGGTGTTGGATGATCTTAACTGGCAGTGTTTAACTGGTAGTTTTAATGTGATTAAGTGGTTAAACTGGTATTGTTACAGGGTCTAATTGTCTATTCATATTTAACTTAAAGAGCACTTCGGCCGATAATTTAATACTTTAGCGAAAACAGTATCTCTGTTAAATCGGGCTGCCATTGGAAATCTTTTAATTTGACCCTACTACCTATCACTACAACTTGTTCATCTTGTAAGTGATTTCTTTGTTGCTCAAACTGCTCACTACCCGCAGGAAAAGATATTTTTCCTTGTGAGTTAATTACTCTATGCCACGGAACGGGTTTTCCTTTCCAGCCGATATCAGGTACTTTACTCAGGGCTTTACCAATAAGTCTCGCCCTGCCTGGCCAACCTGCTAAATCGGCTATTTGTCCATAACAGGCAACTTTACCTTGAGGAATTAATTGTACTGTTTCCCATATAGCTTCGTAGCTATTATTTACCATTATATTTAACCTGTTTTTTTAAACCCCCGTTGAATTACGGTATCATAGTAATATTAACTTCATAGCTCGACTGGTCGCAAGACCTAAAGGAATAACATGAAAATTTGGGTAGATGCAGATGCTTGCCCTGTGGTAATAAAAGAAATTTTATTTAAGTCCGCAGATAGAACAAAAATAATTACCACATTTGTCGCTAATCATCATATTCGCACACCGCCGTCACCTTTTATCAAGTTTATGCAGGTAACCAGTGGTTTTGATGTAGCCGATGATGAAATTGTTAAGCGCGTTGAGCCAAAAGATTTAGTGATCACCAGCGATATTCCCCTTGCTGATGAAGTTATTACTAAACATGGCTCAGCACTGAGTCCTCGTGGTGAGTTGTATACTAAAGAAAACATAAAGTCGCGCCTTAATATTCGAGACTTCATGGACACTATGCGTGCTAGTGGTATGCAATCTGGTGGGCCGCCGGCATTAAGTCAAACAGATCGACAAAACTTTGCTAACCATTTAGACCGAATTATTACTCAGTTTAAGCAATCACAGTAGGCCATTTTAACTAACGAAAATATTGGTCATTAATACTAAATATTTGCCCTCTTGATAAAACAAAAAACGACTTTATATTGGTATCACGTATAATGCTTTTTATAAGCATCACCTGACCTTCAAAATAAATTAATTATGTACGAAACAATACAAAACAAACTAACTAAACTCAAAGAAAACAAAATATTTGAATTCTTTGTTGTTGCCGTCATTATTATTTCAGCACTAGAAATTGGCGCTAAAACCTTTGAACTCACCGACACAGCAATTTCGCTTACCGGAGTACTTGATATTTTTATCACTGTATTCTTTTTGTTTGAGCTTACTGTTCGATTTATTACCGATAATGATAAAAAGAATTTTTTTAAAAAAGGTTGGAATATCTTTGACTCCCTCGTGGTCGCAATCAGCTTAATTCCTATCAATGACAGTGAAATGGCTCTACTTGCTAGGCTAGTTAGAATATTCAGAGTATTGCGAATGGTCTCGGTTGTGCCTGAGCTCAGAGTCTTAATTAATTCTTTAATAAAAGCCCTGCCGCAATTAGGCTACGTGGTTTTACTGATGTTTATTATCTTCTATATCTATGCCGCTTTTGGTAGCTATGTATTTAAAGATATCAATCCATTTTTGTGGGGAGATATCGCTATTTCGATGTTGACCTTGTTTAGAATTATGACCTTTGAAGATTGGACAGATATTCAATATGAAACCATGGAAATATACCCTTGGTCTTGGATTTTTTATCTTACTTTTATTTTCTTTACCGCTTTTGCCTTTTTAAATATGGTTATTGGCATTGTCGTCAATGTTATGGAAGAAGAGCACTCGGCTATGAAAAAAGAAAAAGAGCCTTCGATGACCGAGTTACAAAACGAGATTAGAGAATTAAAAAGTTTAATTCTAACGAATCAAAACATTGAAAAACCCAAAAGCTAGCTGGCACAGTTATCTAGCTTCGAGCTTGTTTACCGAGGACTGTTTACCGGGGACTAATTATCAGAAACAGTTTTCGGAGTTCATTATTAGCATTAAAATTTTATATCACTTAACCTAGCGGTATTCACTTTTACAAGGAAGGTCAATGTACGCAGTAATATTTAGAGCAAAACCAGGTATTCAAGATAGTGAGTACGGGAGAACGGTTACAAGAATGAGAGAGCTAGCATTTGAAAAGTATGGCTGTTTAGACTTTATTTCCGCTACTGAGGGAGAAGGCGAACAAGAAGTTACCATTTCTTATTGGCCAAATGCACAAGCAATCAGTGCATGGAAAAGTGATGCTGAACACACTTTAGCGCAAGAGACGGGACGCGCCAAATGGTATGACTCATATATAGTTCAAGTTGTTGAAATAAAGCGAGAGTATAAATTCAACAGCTAAACTCACATAATTGGCTCATAATGCTCATATTTGAATAGCAGTCACGGGCTGTTAGAAGTGAAAGCAACGTGGGCTTTACCTATTTTAGTTGAATTAAGTTGGGTTATGTAATTTAAGTTGAGCTAATTTAAATTACCGAAAACCCATTATTTGATATCGAAAGAGTAATAAATACTGGCCGAGCTTTCTAAACTGGTCACGGTTTCAAGCCAAAGACGGCTCAAAATATAAAACCTGACCGTCAACTCATTAATAGGCTCAACAACGCCAACACCATATTTAATATATATTTGATCCCCTAAATAACCAGCAATTGACGCTTGTTCATCATCACCGTCGATTTCAATTCGATTAATAAGTGGTAATTTTTCTAATTGTGTTAATACCCCAGAGTAATTGGTTACTGCTGTACCTAACGCCATACCTATTGCTGCACTACCAGTACTAGCTTCAGCATCTAAGGCTCTACCTCGCACTAAATAAGAGAGTATTTCAGATTGTTGCATGGTCGGTTTAGAAAATAATTTTATACTTAGATTATTGGCCAAACCAGTTGCATCAACACCGACAGTAACATCTTCTTTTTCAATACTGCGGGTCGCTTGTATTGATACATAAGGGTTGTTCACAGGGCCATTAAACGAAATAGCCCCTTTGGTAATAGACAAATCTTGCCCGTATGCACGATAACGCCCCTCAGGTATTCTCAAGCCTCCGAAAAGCTGTAACGGTTGACCTGCTAATTGACTCACCTGTAATTCGCCTCCTAGTCGCCCAATAAAGCCTTGTCCTTCAACCTTGAAAACATCTTTAATAAGCACTCGAATATCCGTTGAAATTTCAAAAGGTTTCTTTTCACTTTCGCTCTCCCCTTTATCACCAACCATCACGACATCTTTACTTAAACTAACACTACCTTGCGGCAGTTTATCAACAGATAACTTGCCTTCAACCACTTCAACACTACCCGTTAAATTAAGCGAAGTTGTTTTTAGTTGCGCGCTGAGGTGAGGAGAAAGTGTTAAAGTTAGATCGGGTGGTACAGACAAATGTAATGATTCGCCATCAAAGTTCACATTTGCCTGAAATTCAGTTTTCCAATCAGCATTACCAGTGATTGTTGCGGGCTTTTCATTAATATTAACGCCTCCATTAATAACAGCTTGTTGACCAGAAAAGTTAATCGCAAGTTGAATATCTTCTATACCATTAAGATCACCTGACAAATTAGTTTTGCCTTCAGTAAGCGTTAAATCACCATTAATTTCAGGAGATAATAAATCCCCTTTAATGCTGATATTACTATTTACTAAACCTTCCAATGCCCCTAACTCAGGTACAAAAACATGTAAAGGCAATAAATTAAAATCTTTAATAATTATTTGGCTCGCAACGACGTTATTGTCTGTTCTCTGTGGTTCAGCTTGCTTTTCAACTTGGCTATTAAGTTTGCTCTGGTTAGCTTTAGTTTGCTTAACTTCATTCTGCTTAACTTTGCTCTGACTACTAGTATCAGCATTAGCCAATAATATACGAGTACTTGCATTAACCACTTCAACGCCATCTGCGCGGGTAAAACTTACCTTGCCATCAACAGTATTGTTGCGTAATTTAAAGTTTACATGCCCTTTTTGCCATGCCAATAGAGGATGTAACTCACCTGCCGAACTTAACTGAAAGTCTCCTTCGCTTATGTTTAAATCGGCGATAGCGGAAGGTAAATTTCCCTGTTGCCAATCAATAGCTATTTGTCCATTTATAGTGCTTTTGATAAAAGTATTGTCTGGCATAAAAGCATTTAACAAACCCGTTTCAACATCAATTGTTAATGGTACTTTACCTTGCTCTGCACTTAACTCACTATCTTTGGTAAGGCATAATTGCGAAGCCTCAACTAACCAACAATGTTTATTAATAACTAACGCTTGGCTTAGTTCTTTATAGGTGAGTTGTAACGGTTTATTGGTTTTAAAATTAATGTCATCAAACGTAAAAGCGGTATTACTGGTATGTACTTGCCACTGCGACTTAGCTGTAGAATAAACACTATCAATAATTAAATCGATACTTGAGTCCCCTTGCCAAGCTAACGCAACTTGTTGTTTTATTAAATCACCGACACTTGATACCTGCACACTATTAATCGTGTGTTCATCAACATCAACTTGGGCGCTAGTCACTTTAATTTCATGCAGGTGGTTATTTAAAGGGCTGTACTGCGCATCTATATTAATTTTATCACTCGCAACATTCGCCACAACAAAATCAGTAAGTGTCCCTTGTAAATTTATTTTAGGTTGTTGAATAGGCCCTGAAACATTAATTTTGCTACTTAGTTGGCTCGATATATCATCAAGCCATAATGCGGTATTACCTATCGTTGCACTACCATTAATATGCCATTCTTCGTCGCTATAGCCGGTTAAGGTTAACGCAATATTCTCATATTCAATAAGCAAGTCACTTTGCCCTACACTGCCGTTATGGTTCATGTCTATATTAGCTTTAATATTAAGAGGTCGCTTGTTTAGTTCACCTTTAATAATAGAGTTACTAACCGTAACGGCCCATTTTTCATCGTGCCAAAAGCCTTGGCTATTAAGGTTACCTTGAATTCTTCCCGCTATATTAGGGTTTATGTCAGGTAAGGTGAATCCTGTAGTATTTAGGTTAATATCCCATGCGAACTCTTGTCCTACATCAAGCGCACCTGTGAGCATTAAATCATTAGCAGCGTGAAGGTCTTGTAAATGAAGCGTTTGTATTTTAATGTTACTTTCTTGATGAGTCGCCACTAATTCAAGTGCTACATTTTCATAACCTAAACCACTAAATTCACTTTTAAAATTAACCATTTGTTGATTAATATCTCCCTCACTCTGCAGTGCAAAAACACTCGGCGTTATAGATATAGGAAGTTGTTCGGTGAGCTCGGTTGGCAAAATAAACTGACTCACTTCGGCGTCGATCTTATAAGGTAAATTAGGATCCGTTAAAGCAATATCGCCTTTTGTGGAAAAAGTTAATGCCCCTTCACCTGTTGCCACTATAGTCAAATTTGCCAGATCGCCATTTAAAGTCAATGTTTGTGATGTGTCATTAAGTTGTGGTAAAGCAACACTGTTTTTAAAACTGTTAATAAGTGTTAAATCAAGGCGGTAAGGTATAGAAAGATCGACATCACCACTTAAAGAAATGTCATCTATTAAAGCATCATTATTTACGGTTACAGATGTTGATGAAAGTTTTTTTATAGATAACTTACTTCTAAACCAGGTTAAGCGTGCTCTGGTATTATTTAACGCGACTAGCGTTTTATATTCACTGTCTTTAAAAACTTCAGTTACTATTAAGCTATTAAGAGTAAAAGGCTGTATTGATAGGCTAAAGGGTATAGTTACTTTCGGTAGTGTCGCTAAAGGCCAATCAAGGTTACTCGTTTTACTGCTTGATGTGCCATTAACTTGCGTGTTATTTACACCTTGAGTTGTCTTAACTACCTTGCTGTTACTTGTCGCTGAAGAAGATACTTCAAGTATTTTATAATGTAATTTATCTAATGTTGCCTGCTCAATTCTGATCGCCACATCACTCATAAAAAGTGCCGTTGAAAAATCGTTTAGGGCAAGGGAAAAACTTCGGTTTTCAATATTTAATCTCGCTAAAGAAAATCGCTTTACTTGTAAGGTAAATGGTAGTTCCGGTAACGATGGAAGTATGATATCGCCTGTTGTTGGCTCAGGCGTAGTAGATCCACTTTCTTTAATAACAACATTCAGTTCGCCAATGCTCAGCTCATCAACACACAGCTGTTTTTTCCAAAGACAACGTAAATGTAGTTGCAAATGGATATTACTAAGCTTGGCACTCGTTTGCTCGTTATTAACACTAAGCTCGCTTAATCGTAAACCACGTAAAAGCGCACCACTTTTATATTCAATGTGAATAGGAGCAACTTTATTGACAACAAATATCGTTACCTCAGCTCCCCATGGAGTTGATAGAAGAACAGCAAAAAAACAAAGCAAACCGGTGATAATACTCATTAGCCCAAGGCTGAATCGTTGATAACTCATAACTCGGTACCAATAGTAAAATGAATACGCAAAGAAGGATCTTCTTCACTTATGGGGTAACCCACTTCAAACCGGATAGCCCCGACGGGCGAAATATAATGAATACCTGTGCCAACAGAATAAACTAAATCAAGTTTATTAACATTGTTAACACTACCGCCATCAGTAAATAATGCCCCGCGCCAGTGCTCAGTAAAATAATATTGATACTCTAGACTACCAACAATCAAATTTGTACCACCGGTTACTATAGTATCACCTGAGTTTCCAGGCTCACTTAGGGTTACTTCAGGCCCTACAGATTGGTAAGCAAAACCTCGAATACTTTGATCGCCACCAGCATAAAAACGCAGTGATGGCGAAAGCGCTTCGCCTACATCTTCTTTGGCAATAATGTAGCCAAGCTCCGCTCTTGTCACAAAACGATGCTTCAAGGCAAAAGTAGTAATATATTTCCACTGTGCATTTAAACGTAAAAAAGAAGTTTGTGAATTTAATGCTTCATAGCTCCCTTCCGCACTGTAATATTCACGAAATCCATCACTAGGGTTTAGCGCTGAGCCCTCCCAAGTTTTATCAGACCAGGTCATGCCAGGGATAAAATATTCTGCTTTATTAGCTACACCATCAGCATCCCACTTTTCAGTGAGGTGCCTAACATAGGGTTGTCGTAACATTTGATCTTTAAGGTAAACTCGACCTATTTGAAAAATCATAAACTTACTGGTTAGATCAGCAAAATCGTTTTCTTCAACTAAGGCTTTAAATTGTAATACGTCATTGTTGGGATGTGATAACGGGATACTATAAATAAAATAGCCTGTCGGATTTATGGTTGAATAAGAGACTTTGGTTTCTTGACGATGACCGTAACGATTTACCAAAGGTGTTTTCCAACCGACAGAAACATTTTCTTTGGTATCGGTAGCAAAACCTAAACCCAAATCTATTTGATGGCGCTTTGCCTTAGTTAACGACACATCAATAGGAATAGTACTTTCTTGTGAGTTATCTATGTCTGGGCGAACAATAACACTGCCAAAATATTGGGTAGTATCAAGTTCACTTTGTAAGTTTTGTAGTAGCTGTTGCTGATAAAAATCACCCGTTTTAAACGGAGTTAATGCGTTTAAAACATCGGCATTTAATTCATCAAAATTATAATTAACCTCACCAAAACGATAACGACGACCACTATCAAATTCGATAATAATAGCCGCTGTTAGTAAGTTTTTTTGAATGGCTATATTCGCTTTAATAAATTTATTATTAAAATATCCTCGAGCTAAAGCTAAGGAAAGCAAGTCTGATTTAACGTTTTCATAAACGCCGTGATTTAAGGTATCGCCTACTTTAATAGGGATATTGTTAACCAGCTTAGTAAATTCAACATCGTTACTGGCATCACCTAAAACAACAATGGCTAATTCGTTAATTACTACCGGCTTATTTAACACAACATCAATAACAAATACCCAATTATCATTATTTTTATTTTGTTCTGCTGCAACAAAATCAATCGCAGAGGTAGAGACTTTTGCGCGGTAATACCCTAACGCTTTAACTGCATTTAAGGTGTTTTTTTTAGCTGAATAAACAAATGCAGTTCGTTCACTTTCGGTTTTAGGCAACTCACCTAAATGAGCATTAATATTTTGTTTTACTGCGGCAGGTAAATCTTCTGTGATCTTAAGCGAAAAGCTATCCGAAAATGCTAAAGGAGATACAAACAATAATAAAAAAAATATAAAAACACTGTATTGCATTTAGATAGATTACCAAGGTACCTGAAACTATTAAGTCTTTATAGCATAACAGGAAACCAGCTTTTACAGATACTACTGTTTTACGCTAAAAAAACTATCTATCTATACCTAGTTACTATAAATTTAGCGCTATTAACTGTCGAGGCTATTTATACCAATCGGATTAATTAAGTGATCAATTTTTAATGAGGATGAATATTCAAGAACAAGGCGCTTGATTGAGCAATAGCTGGCTATTAGGATTGAAAGCAACGATGTTATTGGATATTTAAGCCATTTTAAAAGATCACTTAATTAGTTGGGTTGGTATTATTTAAGTTAATTGATGTATTGTAACCTGAGTTCGGGATAAGCAAAATGCTACAACAGCCTTAATTATCCGTATTAC
>NZ_PJAI02000003.1 GCF_002843355.2 Colwellia echini | reverse complement strand
TAATACGGATAATTAAGGCTGTTGTAGCATTTTGCTTATCCCGAACTCAGGTTAAATACTTATAATAATTAAAAAAATGATTTAAAAGGGATAAACGGATGAATAAATCTATTTTGATAAAAGCGACTTTATTAGTGTCGCTTGGATTAACCTTGTTGGGGATTACAGCTTCTGTAAGTGCCGATAATGATAAAAAATATCGCTGGCGTTTAGCGGAGACTTGGGGACCTAATTTTCCGATTTTTGGTGATGCCTCTAAAAATATGGCCAGAATGGTCAAAGAAATGTCTAACGGTCGGTTCACTATTCGTATCGATTCAGCAAACAAACATAAAGCCGCTTTAGGTATTTTTGATTTTGTTAAAAGTGGTCAATATCAAATGGGACATTCTGCGTCTTATTACTGGAAAGGTAAGGACTTTAATGCACAATTTTTCACTACAATTCCATTTGGTATGATTGCATCCGAACGTCACGCTTGGTTCTACTATGGCGGTGGCATGGAGTTAATGAAAAAAGTATATGACCAGTACGGCATCATGTCATTTCCTGGTGGTAACACTGGTAATCAAATGGGCGGCTGGTTCCAAAAAGAAATTAATTCAGTTGAGGACTTCAAAGGCCTTAAAATTCGTATTCCTGGATTTGCTGGTGAAGTACTTGCAAAGTTAGGTGCAAAACCAATAAATATCCCTTCAGGGGAATTATATACCGCATTAGAGCGTAATACTATTGACGCAGTAGAGTGGGTTGGACCGTCATTAGATTTACGGATGGGTTTTCATAAAATAGCGCCGTATTACTATACAGGCTGGCATGAACCAGGTGCAGAGTTACAATTTATGGTTAATCAAAAAGCTTATGATAGTCTGCCAAAAGATTTACAAGCTATCTTAACGGTAGCCATGAAAGCGGCTGCTTACGATATGTACGCACAATCTATGCATGTCAGCGGTGAGAATTTAGCGTCACTAAAAAAAGATTACCCTGATATAAAAATGCGCTCTTTTCCAAAAAGCGTGATGAATGCTATTAAGCAAACTAATGATGATTTACTAAACGAGTTTGCAACAAAAGATCCGGTGACCGCAGAGATTTTAAAATCATTAAATGATTATAAAAATCAAATTAGAGCATGGACAGATTTATCTGAGAAAGCTTATTTAGATAACTTTGATGAGTAATATTGTTTATCCAGTTTTCAGCGTTAATACATTGCTGTATGGTAAGCGCGGTTTTTTAGCCGCGCTTTCTTGTTTTAATAAAGACGAAAACATCTAAGCTATCAATTAACAATATTAATAAAATAGAAGAGCCCAAAGAGCCCATAAATGAATACGAGTCTGAAAATAATCAGTAAAATTATCGATATATTAGGTAACCTTTGTAGCTTATTAATGCTACTGATGATCGCTAATGTTTTTTATGATGTCATTATGCGTTATTTCTTCAATGACGTAAGTATTGGTATGCAAGAGCTAGAATGGCACTTATTTGCCGCTATGTTTATGTTTGGTATTGCTTATACTTTAAAAGAAGACGCACACGTACGGGTTGATATATTTTATGATGTAATGTCAGCGAAAAAGAAAGCGGTTATTAATATATTCGGCTCGGTTGCTCTAGCGTTACCTATCACCCTATTAATTCTTTACTACGGTTACGATTATGCCCTTGAAGCTTATTCAATGGGCGAGGGCAGCGGCGATCCTGGTGGTTTACCGCATCGCTGGATTGTACGCAGTGTAATCCCTTTAGCTTCTTGCTTTTTAGTACTGGCTATTTTGCATGTGATACTCAGTAATATTCAAATATTACGAGGCATCCCCACGCTTGGTGTACATAATAAGTATAAAAACCAGGGAGAGTTATAATGACTGGTTTAGTTTTATTTGTTGTCGCACTTTTTTGTTTATTTCTAGGTTATTCGGTTGCTTTTACCTTTGCCGGTGTATCTCTTATTGTTGGCGTTGCAGTGTTAGGAGTTGACCTCTTCGCTTTTATGCCTTATCGCATCATGTCGATTATGAAAAACACCATATTGATGGCTGTGCCAATGTTCATTTTCATGGGCATTGTGCTGCAAAAAACAGGTTTGGCTGAGCGGTTATTAGAATCATCAGCAAAACTATTTGGCGGTATTTCAGGTGGTGTTGCAATTTCCACTATTATTGTTGGTACTCTACTTGCGGCTTCAACAGGTGTTGTTGGCGCAAGTGTGGTGGCTATGGGGGTAATATCTTTACCAGTGATGTTAAAAAATAATTATCACCAGCCCACGGCCGCAGGTGTCATTTGCGCATCAGGCACCTTAGGGCAAATAATTCCACCGTCTATCATTTTGATTATATTAGGTGATGTAATGGGCGTGCCAGTAGGAGATTTATTTCAAGCTGCGGTGATACCGGGCATGTTACTTGTTATTTTTTATACTTTATATATTTTAGTTTTAGGTCAAATAAAACCTGATCTAATGCCGCCGATTGAAGTTACAGAAAGTAAACGTGAATTGATGGTACAAGCGTTAAAAGATATTGTACCGCCTTTGGTACTTATTCTCGTGGTATTAGGCTCAATTTTTTCGGGCGTTGCAACACCCACTGAATCTTCGGCCATTGGCGCTGTTGGGGCGATAATGTTATCAATGTTTTACGGTACATTTTCGCTTAGTAAGTTACATGAAATATCAAAAGAAACCGTTAAAGTTACCTCAATGGTATTCGCAGTACTTATTGGCGCAACCGCATTTGCCATGGTATTTAGTTACTCAGGCAGTGAATATATAATTGAAGATTTCTTTTTAGATATGTCGGGCGGAAAATGGACTTTTATTATTATCGCTATGCTCGCTATTCTTCTTTTGGGTTTCTTTATCGACTTTATTGAAATAGCTTTTTTGGTGGTACCTATTTTATTACCCGTCGCTATCGCCTTAGATATTAATTTAGTGTGGTTTGCGATATTAATTTCAATGAATTTACAAACCTCATTTTTAACACCGCCCTTTGGCTTTAGTTTATTCTATTTAAAAGGCGTTGCGCCAAAATGGATGAAAACAACCACTATTTATAAAGGTGTAATTCCTTTTGTTATTATGCAGATAATTGTACTGTTGTTGATATTGAGTTTTCCTGAGCACTTAATAATGTAAACTTAATCAAATGCATTAGGCTCATGTCTAACCAGGTTTAATTTGAGCTAAAAAAACACCACTAGTTAAAACGTAGTGGTGTTTTTTTGAATATTGAATTTACCAAGTATCATCCTGCTGTATCTCTTTTTTATACAGAGTTAACACCTGGCTTTGACGTTTTAACGGGCAATGCTTTGCAACACTTCAATATCAACCAAGTTAACAACGGTTGCTTTCATTTCAACCATACTGTGCTCAGTTACTAATAATCCCTCGTCATTAATACTAATATAACCTTGTTCACGAATAGTGGATATCAAGGTTGATTGCGCGCGTTTATCAATAAACTCAGCCGCATTAATATTATTTAATACCGATAATCGTTGTGCAATAGCAACAACTTTAGTTTCTAAATCACGTTTACTTATCGGTGCTAAACGGCTTGCTAAAGAAGTAACAATAGCTAAACGCTGCAAGCTTTCGTCAACACATTCAGCCATAGCGTGTACTTGGCTAAGTTGATGTATATTATCTGAAAGTGACCAGAATCCGGCTTTACTTTGTTTAGTTATTTCCATACTTTCTAACACGGTTAAAATGTGCAATGTTTGCTTTTCAATTTGCTTGGCATCTTGATAAAGGTATAAATCTTCTTTTAATAATGCAGCTAACATTTGTACTTTAGTAACCAAGTCATTTTGATTTATTTTATTGTGTTTATCTAGTAAACGACATACTAAGGCAGGCACTACGTAGGTATGTAAGATATTATTTCGGTAATAACGCATTTCCAGGTTTGCTGTTTCAGAAAGCGACACTATGCTGCCAAAACTGTCTTCTGTAACAGTTACCTTGTTCAGTGAAATAACATGCGCTATTAACTCAGCAGCAGTTTCTTCAGGTACGGTTAATTGCTTACTAAATGGCGCTTGGCGTTGTATGTTTAAGAAAAAATCGAGTTGTGTTTCTAATTCAAGCTTAGACAAGGCTTTGTTTTTGCTGGCTTGTAAAATTAAAGCAATCAAGGCAACGCCATTTAATGCTGCACTTTTATTGATATTTTCCATTACTTTTTCAGCAAGACCATTAACCGTAGGAGTTAGCCATGTTGGTTTTTGTGGGTCTATTGGATCAATCGCTTCTTTCCAATTTGGCACTTCGTTGTTGAGAAACTCATTAATATTCATTGGCTCGCCAAAGTTTACATAACCGTTACCGTAGTTACGTAAGCTTTTTATTGCTTTAAGTACGCCAAAGATAGATTCACTTTTTTTCTCACTGCCACTTAATTCTTTGTGGTAAGTACCTACTTCCATTACATGTTCATAACCTAGATATACAGGTACTAAGGTGAGTGGTCTGTCTATACCACGAAGTAAGCTTTGAATGCTCATAGCAAGCATACCTGTTTTTGGTGCTAATAAGCGTCCAGTTCGGCTACGACCACCTTCGGTATAGTACTTAACGCTGTAACCACGTTCAAAAAGTAAGCCTAAATACTCACGGAAAATAGTTGAATATAAACGGTTACCGCCAAAACTACGACGAATAAAAAAGGCTCCGGCTTTTCTAAACACTGTTCCAGCAGGCCAGAAGTTTAAGTTAATACCCGCAGCAATACGTGGCATAACTAATCCTTCTTGAATTAATACATACGAAAGTAATAAATAATCCATATGGCTGCGATGACAAGGCACATAAATAATTTCATGGCCTTCTTGCGCTAGTTTACGTAATACCTTGGCGTTACTTACATTAATAGCACTGTATAACCGCGCCCATAACCAATGCAAAATTACCTCACCAAAACGTACCCAAGACACGCTGTAATCACCGGCAATTTCATCCATTATTGCTAAGGCTTGTTTCTTAATTTCAGCTTCGGAAACTTTTTTGTTTTTAGCTTCGTCACTGATCATTCGCTTGATTGATGGATTGGCAAATAAGGCGGTAAACATTTGCTTACGATGCATTAATCTAGGGCCTTTAGCGGCGATAGTTTGGCGATGAAAATGAAAACGAGCTACTCGTAAGAACTTGTGTACTGCGGTTTCATCACTGCCATGATCGTCGGTAATCTCTCTGAACGAAAAAGATTCACTAAAGCGAACCAAAGTATCACGACCTAAAAACAACACGATGAAAAATTTGCGTAACCAACTAGGTGATTCTTGATCGGCGATTAAGGTGCCAATATTAAGATTACGACGCTCTTTAGTCGGCATTTTTCCCCAAATTAAATTAGCAGGAATGAGTTTCGCATCAAGGTTTTCATCTAGTACATGTTGGTTTAACAATGCTAAACCCTGTGTAGTAGCTGTGGTTTTACAAGCTTTTCGCCACGAGAAAATAGGAGTTGGATTTTCAATGCAGAAAGTGCGATCAAACGTTGCCCCGTTTATGGTGACTTGGCCGAGAGGATCAGGCAAGTTTTGCTTTTTACAGGCACGTTGCAATGTCAATAAATCAGATGCTGATTTACGTAATACAATGTAAAAAATAGGTTGTTTAGGTTGCTCAGTAATTGTTTGACTGTCAGTAATTATTTTGCAGCGAACCAGAAACTTAAGTGGAAGTTTTAATAAAAAATAAAAAAAAGAACGTAAGACTAACATTTTGTATTGCTCAGATTATTCACGAACGATTATATAAACGGGATTTTAGCATCATTGGATAATATTGTCTTGGTTTGTAGTAAGCTGTGCGTTTATAAAAACATTTTATTTATTGACCGATGAATTTCTTTTTAACTGGAGCTAAGCTTTGAAAAAAATTGCCGTATTTGTTGATGTACAAAATATTTATTACACCACGCGTGATGCATTTGCTAAGCAGTTTAATTACCGCTTATTGTGGCAAGAGCTGATGGCGCAAGGTGATATTACAATTGCTAACGCTTATGCGATTCAGCGTAGTGATGATCAACAGCAAAAATTTCAAAAAGCGCTGCGACATATAGGCTTTGAGGTAAAACTAAAACCTTATATTCAACGCAAAGATGGTTCAGCCAAAGGCGATTGGGATGTTGGTATTACTATCGACATAATGGAAGCTGCAGCAGACGTTGATACCGTGATATTGCTCTCAGGCGATGGCGATTTCGACCGACTACTTTTAAAAGTAAAAGAAAAATATGGCGTAACCACTGAGGTGTATAGCGTTGAAGGATTAACAGCAAAATCATTAATTGAAGCAACAGATGTGCATCATAAAATTGAGCAGAGCTTACTTTTATAAAGGTCTAAACATAAATTAAACGCTTTCTTTAACAGTGTCGTTTTTTTGTTTATGTTTTTTATACATATAAGCGGAAAGCAGCAAAGCAATAATAAAGAGGAATGCACTAGCAATAAGTTCATTTTTTGCCCCTAAACTTATGCCACTACCAGCTAATGAAAAAATAAGCATTTGTGGAATAAAGCCTACAAAAGAACCACTAACATAAGCGGTCATGGAAATTTTACTGACACCGGCAATAATATTGGTTAAAAAGTTACTGCCAAGCGGAAATATACGGATCACCAAGGCTTTTAAAAATGTTTGTTCACCTAAAAATTTAGATAGGCTTGCTATTTTAGTTGGGTATTTACGGGCAACTTTATCGCTTAATAAATATCGCGACACACTAAAGGTAATTAAACAACCTAGCGTTGTCGCTAGGGTTGCCAGTATAACCCCATATAACACGCCTAAATTAATACCCGCTACAAAAGCCGCTATTTGCCTAGGTAAGCCAATACTGGTCGCTATTGATAAAAAGCTAAATAATATAACAACATTAAAAAACAAAGATTTATCGGCATTTTGCCAGTTAAGCTGCTGAGCTATGTTAATTACCCACTGTTGTAAATTAAAACTGTTTGAGTCTTCAGTTACCGTAGCTGCGCTTGGGGTACTGTTATTTTCAGTTGCGGTTATCTGTGCGGGCGTGAATAGTTGAGTAGTGTTTGGTGACAGCGATAACCATTGCATAAAGCAAATCACGATAACCATTATCATAATAAGGCTCGCTAATATGTTAATGGTTCGTTTGTGGGAAAGTAGTCGAACTAATTTAGTTAGCATAAATTAAAAACACTTTTAGTAAACACACCTTACATACGTAGACAATACTAGGAGTCGTCTGTTTTATCTGGATTATTTAAGTGTTGGGCTTGTAATAAAGCTGTTTTGGCTTGTTTAAATTCTTTAGCCGTTAAAAAGCCTTGTTGCTTTAACTCAATAAGTTTTTCCAGATCATACACTAATTGAGTTTCTTGATGTGAAACATCTTTTAAATCACTATCACATTCTTCAAGGCTAGATTGTTTTTCGGGGCTTAATTCTTCGGGACCTAATTCTTCGGGATTTAATGTCTCTTGCTTAGCATGTTGAAGTTGTACGGTCGGCCTAACTTTCGCCGCTTGTGCATGTAATGGCGTAACATCATGGGTTTTATGATCGGCTCTGGCGATATCGTCAGCGGTTAATTTCGGCTTAAAAATGCGTTGCCCAGTTTGTTCACTATTAAATTGCTCGGAAAAATACCAACACCAATCAATAACATCATCAACGACTTCAAAGTAACTTTGTTTGGTTAATCTGTCGCTACCTCTTCGCATATATAAACAAATGACGTAACTATCAATATAGTTATTTTTATCACGCGTATTAATAATTAAGCTAATACGTCGAACTTTACCATCAACCATTTTTAATACTTGTTCGTTATGAAATAACGCCCGTAGTTCTTGTTCTTGCTGATCGTTAAAGCCTTTTGTCGAGCTTGAGCCAAGCGTCGCTATTGTAGAGTCTCCAATTAAAACCTGACATTGAACAACATCAACCAACTCCAACACTGTTTCAGCTTTTTTCTGGTGTCGCCTAAATAAGTTTAACGCTAAGGTATCATCCGTTAATTTAATCCCTGAATATTCTCTGCGTATTAAGGATTTAGCGGTTCGTTTTTGTACTTTTACTTGGTAAAAAATATAACTGCTTAACAAGCCAGAAACCAAGATAAAAAATAAAGCAACACCACCTACGCCACTTTGTTGAACAGACACTTTGTCTTGCTCTAAATGCCTAATTTCATCCTTTTGAAATAATTGATAAATGGCCCCTGAAGCTTCATTAAAAAAAAGTAGTTCGCCTCGATTATCTTGATATAAAGAAAGTTTTTTGGCATTGATATTTGTTGCTGGGATTTGCCATTCTACGGCTATTGCGGGCATGTTTTGGGGATCAATATTATCAGTTAAACTAGCTGTTTTTTTATTGCTGGATAATGAGCTAAGTTGCCATTGTTGATTTTCTTGGCTAAGAAACAATAATTTATTACGTAATGTAGGTACATCCTCGCCATGATAGGTTAATAAATTTGTATATATAATTGGGGTTTTAGGTGAGGTTGAATTAGCGCTTGGCTTTGAAATTTGACCTGAACTTTGATCTGAACTCTGTCTTAAACTTTGATCTGAACTCTGTCTTAAACTTTGACTTGAAATATTGCTTGAATTTATCTTTTTGAATAAAAATTTATCGGGTGCTTGCTTGCGCCAATCTTCACCGCCATAAGCATACGATACACTATGTATTTCATGATTATGTGATCTACTATCAGTTGTGTACTGATGAGAAATTAGTATTTTATTGGAGTATTTGTCAGGCCAAATAAATTGTTTTATTTGACCTGTACCTAACACGTAAATTGGCTCTGCTATTTTTGCATGCTTTAAAAAAGGATTGTCCTGCGGCACGCTATAATTTGCTAATGGCAACTTTTTAGGAAGAATACGTAAAATAACACCAGAATATAACGGGTATTCTTTTAGTGATGGGTGTTGATCAATAGCGATATAAAGCTGCGCAAAATCTTCGTCCCAAAAGGTACTGTGCGGATTAAAACTTAATTGTTTAATACTATTATTTGCTGAAGGAATTGCTACTTTTAGTATTTCTCGACGGCTTGTTAGATCAATTTTATTACCTAGTGTTAACTGCCATTCAGTAACAACCGCATCAAAATCAATTTGTTGTTTAATTGATGGTTCGTGTAAGCGATTAGTTTGCTTGGTATTGTTTTTTTCTACATGCGCGGTGTAAAAAAGGCCATAACCTGGTTGGTCGCGTAATGAAAAATTAGGATGTAAGGTAAAAGCAGTAAGTTTTAGCAGAGAGTTTTCTTGAGTAAGGCGCTTTATATCAAGTAATAACGCGGTATTATTAGCATCAAGTTGATCTAACTGATAAATTTCACCTTGCTGATTGGCCAAATAATAATGCTGGTTATTGCCTGCTTTTTCTAATAACAACCACTGATTATTCGCTGTTTTTAATTGCGGTGCTTGAGCTATTTTCTCTAATACATATTGGTTAGAGGTATCGGTATTTTCTACTAAGCTCTTACTTATTAAGCTATTCCCTACAGTACTATTGTCTGCGGCACTTATTAAACCGCTAACGAATAATAGTAAGCAAGATAAAATATTTGTGCGCCGTATTTTAAGTTTTCGTAATGTAAGCATTAATTGAGTCATCCATAGTTCAATTACTAATTTTATTGTTATTTTTAGCTCACGTGGTGCTAATTTTTACTTTATGTTGAAGCAAACAAATGTACATTCTTTGCTTCAATAAACTGATCTTTACTTGCGCCATTGGTATAACTTAACCTACCTTCAATCATCAGTTCGTCGCCAATGTCGCCATTTTCAGCCAAATATTCTGCTTGTTTGCCCCAAGCGTGAATAGCTCTTTCAACTGAAATAGTTTGCCAAGCTTGTTTGTAGGTATCATAAATATGTTGGTTAATAACAACCGTGGCTTGGGTAATATTCTTATTTTGTTCAGTAAGCATTAACTTAGGTTTTGAGGTTAACAGTGCACTACAGTGAATTTGATTAATGGCTTGAGTATAACCTTTAGGAAATTTTTGCACAAAATTAGCGTGTACAATATCTTGATGTGTTGCCGTAGTATTGCTTGATACAGGTTTAATATTACTTAGGTAACCATGCAATAAAATAATATCACCTTTATTAGCGTGTAATAATGCTTGCTCAACCAAGTCACCCTCTACTTTAACATGATGATAGCTGGTCCACTCTTTGTAGGTATTGGTACTTTTATCTAACCATTTACTAGAAGTCGCTAATACAATTTCAGTTATTGCGGTTGCAGGGTTGGCTTTATAGCGAATATCCGGTGTTGCTACTAAATTTCCCAATAACGTTACCGCGCAAAGTTGCGGCTTAGGTGTTACTGAATGTTTACTAACGGCATCTGATAATGACAAAGGTTATTCCTGTTTTATGTTATGAGTTTTACTCAAAAATAAGGTGCTTATTCAAATTGCATATTAAAGTGATACGCTTAAGCAATATATTTAACCAAATATAGGTTAAATAGCCACATCATTTTAATCTAATTACAATCGATTTGTTAATAGCTTAGTGTTGAAATTATGAGTAAAAACCTCTAAAAAACAGCTGAAAATGACTATTTTACTATCAATTATAGGTAAGCGGTCATTTTGTCGAGTTAATAACAGACAAAATGTACTGCGGCTTTTATAATGCAACACACTATCTCATTAACCGTAACGCATAAACATTAGCGCGATATCATTACCACATGAAATAAATATTACCTAACGCAGGTAAATACAGGAAGCCAATGAGTAACAATAAAACGTCTAAAACAATCTCTAGCGAAATACTTCAGCATGAAGAAAGTTCGAATGAAGCGCTATCTAATATTGCCTTAGGTTATGTAGACAGTGTAGATAGTGATTATGCTAAACGACTTGCCAAAAAATGGCAGTTTAACTATATAGGCGATGCTGCCTCAGCGAGTAAGCAACCAGAATTAGAATTTATATTACAAATGAACCAACACGTACTTGAGCTATGTAAATTAGACGAGCCAAAGTTAGGTGCAATCAAAGTTGATTTTGTTGAAGGTGCTGTTGCTCATAGGCGTAAATTTGGTGGTGGGCGTGGTCAAGATATTGCTAAAGCGGTTGGTTTAAAACATGGTTTTACCCCACACGTATTAGACGCCACCGCAGGCTTAGGTCGAGATGCTTTTGTATTAGCCAGCTTAGGTTGTCAATTAACCTTAATGGAACGTATGCCGGTTGTTGCAGCGTTACTTGATGATGGAATTGAACGCGCTAAACTTAATAATGAAGTGGGTGATATTGCGCAAAACATGCAGCTTATTCATGCTTCATCAATTGAAAGTATGAACTTAGCCAATCAGCCTGACGTGGTGTACCTCGACCCTATGTTTCCACATCGTGAAAAATCAGCCGCTGTTAAAAAAGAAATGCGCATTTTTCAATCTTTAGTGGGAGAAGATCTTGATGCCGACGGTTTGCTTGAACCGGCTTTAGCTCTTGCTAAATACCGCGTTGTGGTGAAAAGACCAAGTTATGCACCACCGCTTGCTAACAAAAAACCGTCGATGAGTATCAACATGAAAAAAAATAGATTCGACGTATACGTGAATCTCGCCATTCCCAAACCAACCACTTAATTTGTAGCGATTAAAAACAATAAGTTAATAAAGCGCTATCGACTAGACAGAAAAGGCTTGCCTGAACTTAACATTCTGCTGAGCCTGTTTATTTATATTTTTATAGCTTATAAATATAAATCATCAAGTTATCTCATAGAATTAAACCTAACTGATTTGCACTTTTGCATACTTTCACTTTGATAAAACTAAAAGTAAAAAGTTGATAATAACTAAAATTAAAAAACGCATTGAAAAATATAAATTAAAGCTATAACGTTTAATATTAAAGGGTTATTCTTTGTAGAAATAGAGGCATAGTACCCTTGCTACTTACTTAACCGGGTATTTTTAAAATATTAACTCGCCAAGGAATATTATGGCCGCTCGCAGTTTGCAACGTATTTTAGTGCTCAACATTTTATTGTTGGTTTGTTCATGTCTTTTAGTTAATCAAACCAGCTATGCGCAAGCTTTAGTGCAATCGGCAACTGAGACTCCAGTTCAGCTGGAAATTTCAGAGCCTGTTATCACTATTAATCAACCTACTTTAGTAAATAGTGAAAAGGTAGTTAAAACTCAGGTAAGTAAACTTAGCTTATTTGAAGATGAATTTAACGAGTTAGTAGAAAAAATAAATGCCGATGAGCATGATATTGAAGAATATGACGCATTTTATGCGCGTTTAAATCCGGTAATAATTGAAAAAATAGATAATTTATTTAATAAAATAAATACAACCTCGCTCGATTTGTCAATATCCCATCAATCCACACTCGCTGAGCCGAAGCCAAGCCAAGCGCAAAAAAATAGGGCTTTACAGTTATTTTTGTCAGACTATGCTGAGTTAAAAGATTACTTCACCTTAAGAGGTCGTGTCTTTAATGTAGCAAGCAGCACTTTTATTGAAAACCACACCAGCTTTAAGCCTATCGGTATTGATGAAACCATCATGGAATGGCGTTATTTACGCATTCAATTTTACGTTATTTATAAAAAAGTTAGCCAACGAATTACTGAGTTACCAAAACGATTCGCAAAATCAAGTTTCAGCTTATTAACTGAAGTAGGAAGTCTGTTACTTATTCTTATTGGATTTAGGTTAAGTAGAAAAAAACTTTCTACCATACTGACTAACCTACAAAAAAGTGTGCTTACCCCGCGTACGCAAACCAGAGTGCAAGTGGCGCGCTTTATTTGGTATATCAACCAAACGCGTGCGCCGCTTGAATGGTTGTTACTTATCTATGTTTTGGTATTCAAACTCGATTTCTTACAAATACCACTTTTAGATGATCTTATATGGTCTATATCTTTTTGGTCTTGTTTTACTTTATTTGTATTTAAAGTACTTAGCACATTAATCTCTCGGGGCAAGCAAGCGCTTACTAAAGAAATATCAGCCAAGCAAATATGGGCATTAAAACTCTCCATTTTTGGTTTTGGTGTTTACATGGGCGTGCAAGATTTAACGTTATTATTTATTCATGAAGCGGCCATATCTTCATGGGTTACTTCAGTATTATTTTTAGCTGGCGTACCTATATATTTCTTTTTTATTTTCGCATGGAAAAACAATGCTTTTATTTTTGTTCGTACAGAACGTGATGCGTCTGAATGGGCTAAAATAATCGCTCAAAAACCTCGAGGTGTCAGAGGTTTCATCAATGGTAATATTTGTATTGCCTATTGTATTTATTTTGCAATTACCAAAACATTTTTACAGCTTATATCACGCTTAGAAACTGGGCGCAGATTAACCACAGAGCTTTATCGTAGCCGCTTAATTAGAGATAACGAAGAATTTCTCGCCTCATTAACCGATCAAGAAAGCTTATCGATAGAGCAACGAGAGCATTTAGTGCGCGATAAAAGTTTTGTTAATGAAAGTGTCTGTGAAAAAGAACTCATTCAAATAGATGAATTATTAGCGATAGGTGAAAAAAGTCATTTAGCGGTGATCAGTGAACGAGGCTTAGGTAAAACTACCTTTCTGTCTATTATTGCAGAAAAGCATCCTACCCATATATTGATTAACTGTGGTGCAAGTTTCGATAATATTTATTACCAATTAATTTCCGAGTTAGGCTTGCCGGTTGAGCAAATAAATAAAGACGACGTGGTTAATACAACCAATATAAGCACAGAAGAAATAGTGCAAGCGATGCAAGCTAAAAATATCAATGTAATGTTACTTGATAACGTGCACTACTTAATGTCACCTACGGCAGGCGGACAGAAAAACATAAAACGCTTATTAAGTTTAATTAATGATTTAAGAGGGCAGGCCTTGTGGGTTATGTCGTTTGAATCAAATGCGTGGCAATTAATTAATGCGTTAAGTATTTCGCAAGGCTTCTTCAACCGTAAAGTTAAACTTTCCCCTTGGTCAGAAGAGAATATCAGTAACTTACTAACGCAACGTAGTGAAATTGCTAATATTTTACCTACGTATGAGCATTTATATATTCCACGTCAGATAGTTGATATTGAAGAAGTCAATTTAACTGATCGTAACCGCTCGGGTATATACCGTATGATTTGGAGTTATGCTGAAGGTAACCCTGCTATTGCCATTAGAGAATATGCAGGTGCGATCATTAAACAAAAAAATGCACACTTCGCAACCTTGCCTATTTCTCCAGACATTAAACGTCTTGAAGGACTCGATATTAATACCTTGCTGGTTTTAAGGGTTATTTTGCAATTTGGTCGAGCAGATACAAGTGAAATTATGGAAAACCTAAGATTAAACGGTTTAGTTGTGAATAGCGCCTTGGCTACTTGCTTAGCGCAAAAATTTATTGAAGACGCTGACGGTGGTTATCAAATTAGTTGGCTTTGGTTTAGAGCGATCACTAAGTTTTTAGATCGTCAAAACTTACTAAGCAACTAAGCGATCAAGGAGTACGAGTTAATGAAGAGTTTTATGAAAGTATTAATAACAAAACTTACGTCACAAAAAATTGCACAGCAAAAACTAACTAAACTACTGCTTAGCGTATTGTTTTTTACTCCAGTAATAGCACAAGCAGAAAGTACAGAACCTCCAGAGTTAGAAGTTATTAGCACTTTGGCAACCATGGTAAAACCTAGTGGCCTATTTTTGTCCTTGCTGTTATTTATTGGCGTTTGGCTATTGCTGAAAATGGTTAAATCAGTTGTCGATGATTTAAGTGAAGTGTTCGCTGAAAAACGTTTACTACTGCAAAAGTCATTAGTGTTTTTCCAGTTTATTATTTATTTCTTCTCCATTGCTACTGCTACAATTATCAGCTTCGAATTTAGTACCGAGCTTATCGCCTTGCTTGGCGGTACATTAGCGGTTGCCATCGGTTTTGCTATTAAAGACTTGGCGGCGTCGGTTATTGCGGGTGTTATTATTATGTTCGATCGTCCGTTTCAGGTGGGCGACAGGGTTTTATTTGGCGGCGAATACGGAGACATTATTGCTATTGGTATCCGCTCGGTAAAAATGAACACCTTAGATGATAATGTGGTAACTATTCCGAACAACATCTTTTTAAACGGTATAACCTCTTGTGGTAATTATGGTGAACTAGACATGCAAGTAGCGATAAAGTTTTTTATCGCGGTAGATCAAAACCTGACACTAGCGCAATACATTGTTAGAGAAGCGGCAGCCTTAAGTAAATTCGCTTATTTAAAAAAACCTATCAATGTTTTGGTACTACAAGAAATGAGCAATAACATGGTGTATTACAAACTCACCGTCAAAGTTTATGTACTTGATACTAAATACGAAAAAGCTTTAGAAACTGACATCACTTTACGAGTAAACGAAGCCTTTACAAAAGAAGGCATTTACTCCCCGTCGTTACACCTTGCTAACCAAAGACCGCTAGTGTCAGAAAAAGCATAAGTTAAAACACGTATATAGGTCGTAATAGGCAAGTTAATGATTCGTTACGATAAATTATATCGTAATAGGTTCCTTAGCTTGTCATCAATCTGTAACATTATCGTCATATTCTTGCGTGATTATTATCTCTGTAGTTTTTAAAGAGTATTCATTATGCGAGTCTCGAGTTTCTCTCGATTGTCAGTTTCGGCGATCAGTATTTTTGCCATTATTTTTTTAGCAACCATGTATCATGTTGGTGAATCGTTAAGTAAAAGCCAAAAACAATATAAGGGTTATCAAAAGCTTATTGAACTTACCACCATCACTTTTAATCGAACCATTGTTGAGTATTTACAAACTGGTGATGCGAGCTTATTAAATAAAGCACAAAGCCAATTAGATCTTATCGTTAAACAAACGTATAGCTTAAACCTAGCTAAACTTTCTATAGAAATAGAAGAGCAAGCTAAGTCACTTTCTCATGATATAGACACCAAATTTCGCGCTATGGGTAAGTTAAGTGGCGATCCGTTAATTTTGCTACGTAATGGCGAAAAAGACATGGTTGCTATCAATAACTCTTTAGCAAAGTACGTACAACAAACAGCTGAATTATCAGAGCAAGAGCAGCTTAATTACTTGGCGAAAGTACAGCAAATTAGTAACTCACTGGCTAATTTAATTACTGCCAGAGAAAGTGTTTTTACGAATAAAAATCCTAATATTCGCTCTATACAACCGTTAATAAAAGAGCTACAAACTGCCGGCAGTTTTTTATCGGCCCATAAACCATTAGCCATTTACGATCAAAGCATTGAAGAAGACGATGACTTATTGGGCGATAGTGATGATCAAGAAGATCTCAGTAGTGAAGCCATAAGTGAGCTAAATTCGTTATTTAACCGTTATCAAGGTGAGTTAGAAAATACCGTAGCGCAACAACAGCAGCGTGAAATAGGCTTAGCATTATTGGCTGAGCAGGTAAGTAATATTGAAAACGCCATTATCCTTGGTGAAACCAGAATTGCCCAAGACCAAGACAAAATAAATGAACAACTTACTGTTATTGTTATCGGTTTATTAGTCTTTTTAGTGTTGTTTTTATTAACTAATTATTGGTTACAACACAATGTTATTTTAAAACCGCTACGCAACTTACGTGACAGTTTTGTTCAGTTAATGGAGCAAGGTAAAGTCGACAACATTAGTAATATTGATAAAAGCACCGAATTTGGAGAAATATCTACCAGCTTTAATCATATGGTAAATAAATTAGCGCAAGACGACAAAGAAAAAGCTCATCAGCTAGATTTAGTTTCTAAAGCCTTAACTACCATGGAAACTCAAGTTAAAAGCATTTATCAATCTTCACAAACCACCAGTGAATATGTGCAGGGCGCACGTACTATTATGGAAGCCTTAGGTGAGGCAACTGAAACTGTTAACACCCTTTCAAGCCAAGTTGTTAGTAATGCACAAGCAACTAAAGAAGCGATGGAAGTAAGTCAGCATCATGTATCGCAAGTATTAGCCGCGAGTGAGTCTACTAATTTGGCTGCACAAGAAAGCAAAGGCGCTATTACCTCGTTGTTTAATTCGGTTGAATCGGTAACCTCAATTGTTGATGTGATCAGCTCAATTGCCGATCAAACTAATTTACTGGCACTTAACGCGGCTATTGAAGCGGCAAGGGCAGGTGAGCACGGCCGAGGGTTTTCAGTGGTTGCTGATGAGGTTAGGCAACTGGCAGGTAAAACACAATCATCACTTAAACAAATTTCCGAGCGTTTAAGTCAACTACAAAGCGCCAGTAATTCAATTGAAGGTATTATCACAGATATTGAAAAAGCATCTCATAATCAACGTATCGTTGCCGACGAATTACAAGAAACTGCCACAGCAGTAACAGGACAAGCGCAAGTTTCAGCAACCGTTGCGCAAAACACCTTAGAGCAAATAACGTTACAGCGCAGTCACTTTATTGCCTTTGAACAAGCTATGGCAAATGTTGATAAAGAAGTAAGTGAATCTCAACAACTGTCTAACGTTATTTCAATTGATGTGAGTAACCAGGTAAATGATATTGGTTTAACGCTAAATAAAGCGTCTTAGGGTATTATTGTGCTAAGCTTTGTCAGCTGTATAGCGTGATGAAATTACCGATGTAAGTTAAACGTATAACTATCATTTATCCATTAATATATAAGGGAAAAACCATGATCGAACAAAACAGTGCAATGCCAGTTGGCGAACTTCAAGAGCGTAAAGATGGCGAGATGATTAGCCATAATACTGCTGAGCTTTTTGCCAATAAAAAAGTAGTATTATTTGCCGTACCTGGTGCATTTACACCAACTTGTTCTGAAGCGCATTTACCTGGTTATGTTGTATTGGCTGACGAGTTTAAAGCTAAAGGTGTTGATGCAATTATTTGTTTGTCAGTAAATGATGCTTTTGTAATGAGCGCTTGGGGCGCGGCACAAAATGCTGAAAATATTATGATGCTTGCTGACGGCGACGGCAGTTACACTAAAGCTTTAGGTTTAAGCATGGACACTGCTGGCTTTGGTGGTATTCGTTCACAACGTTACGCTATGGTTATTGAAAATGGCAAAGTAACGCACTTAAATGTTGAACCACCTAAATCGTTTGAAGTAAGTAAAGCTGAAGAAGTACTTAAGCAATTATAATCTATACGTATTCTTGAATTCATATCATGTTTTTATGTTTAAAGTGCTAATTAACAACATAAAGAATAACGAATACAAGAACACAAACAAGAATGATTAACCTTATTAACCAATTGGTTAATAAGGTTTTTTTATTTATTTAGTCACTAAAAGTTACACTTATCACTTGAAAAAATACTGATAAAAAGGCAAGATCGCCGCACTTAAAATATTAAAGGCGAAATCATGTTAAAAGCTGAAATGGTAAAAAAGTTAAATGCACAACTTAATTTAGAGTTTTACTCTTCAAACCTGTATTTACAAATGAGTGCATGGTGTGAAGAAAAAGGCTTTGCCGGCGCAGCAGAATTTTTACGTAAGCACGCAGACGAAGAAATTCAACACATGAACCGTTTATTTACTTACGTAAGTGAAACAGGTGCTTTACCTATTATTGGTGGTATTGATGCGCCGCCACATGAATTTCAATCGTTAGGTCAGTTATTTCAACTAACTTATGAACACGAATGTTTGATCACTGAACGTATTAATTCACTTGCACATGAAGCATTTACGAATCAAGACTACTCAACGTTTAACTTCCTACAATGGTATGTTTCAGAGCAGCACGAAGAAGAAACTTTATTTAAAGGTATTCTAGATAAAATTAACTTAGTAGGTAACGATGGCCATGCCTTATTCTTCGTTGATAAAGATTTAGCAGAGCTAGCCAAAACAGGCACTACAAGCATAATGACTGAATAGTGTCATTCGCTTTTGGTTTGCTTAATGTGAATCAAACATAAAAAAACCTCAAAACGTGAACTCGTTTTGAGGTTTTTTTTGCAATCAAATAAGCTAGTTAGCTAAGCTAGTTCCTAAGTTAATTAGCTAATAAACTAACGGATAAAAATATAGCCTTCACCTCTAACCGTTTTAATCACAGCTTGTGATGACACAGACAAAAACTTCTTTCGTAAATTCAGTATGTGACTATTAATGCTTTTATCACAACGATGTAAGTCACGCTGAAATATTTGCTCAGCGATTTTCTCTCTAGTTACTATTTCACTGGCATTTTGCATGAGTAATGCCAGTAAATTAAACTCTAATCCGGTTGTAGTGATTAACTGCTTTGAACAAGATACAGCACGATTTAAAAAGCTCAACTCGATTTGACCAACAACAATTTTATTTAAAGGCTCAAATGAAGTAACACTATTTGAGCCTTTAAAAGTTGCAGAACTTTCTTTAGTTAACATCTAACTAAGTTTTATTCTTCGGTTGTTGCAAGTGTTTGGCTAAACATGGTGGTTTTAAAACCTGTTGGCGCATTTTCATCGTTTTCAAGCACTAAAAACTGTTCGGTAGAGTCTTCATCAAGTATCAAGTCAAAGGTGTTTAAAATAATTGAACTGCCATTCTTTTTAGCTACTACAAAAACTTGATAGGTATTGTTTTTTAAGTAAATAGAGCTGTTGTTTTTATAATTAACTTCTTTGTTATACAAAGCTGTTTCAATAGTTTCATTTTGTCTAACAAAGTAAACAACTGCTTGTGAAAAATCGTCAGACTGAATTAAATTAACTATTTCAACTTCATGCGTATAAATAGTTGTTAGTAGGCTATTACTCACGGTTAAGGTGTATAGGTCTACTTCAATTTCATCAATTATACCGTCATTGTTTTCATCAATATCACCATCATTATCGTCATCAACATAGGTTTGTTCTGAATAAATAAATACTGTTTTATTAGTGTTTTCAGTAATTGACAATAAGTGGTTAGTTAACAAAGGTAAATTTTCATCGCCTGTGGTGATGTCTAAGCTGTAATCGCCACTTGTTAACACTAAATCAGCACTTACTTCGCCATAAGCAAGATCGGCAATAATAGGCTCATCACTTACTCCGTTAAGGTGCAACGAAAGCACTTCATTGTAGTTAGGCAACTCTTCTTGGTTAGCAACTGAGTTATAGGCGCGAAATTGTGCTTCAGCTTCAGTATCTGAATATTCAATTACTGCAGAATCAGACATTTTATCTAAAGAATAAGGCGAAGAGCCGGCACCTTTATTGTCTTTTATCACCATAATGTTTTGTGAACTGTAAGAAAAAGGAATACTAGCTGATGTAAATAATACTTCGTCACTACCGGCAGCAGTGATGTAAAAAATATAGTCATCTTGATCTAGTTTTTGGTTATCAGACAACTCTTGGTAAGCAAACTGACCAAATAACATGGCTTCGTTAAATGTTTCATTTTCAGTAGAGATATAAAAATCAATCGCCTCTCCACCTGAGTGCATATTTAATACTCTCATGTTGAAAAGATCGTAAGTGTCATCATCATCTTCATCAATTTCAGGAATGCTATAAACCATTACCTGTGGCGATAAAATACTACCGCTTAATACAACCATCTGAATAGTATCTTCGGCAATGGTCAGCGTACTTTCATAAATTACCGCTAAATCAGCCACATCTGTACTGTCATCATCTTGCCATGCTAATTGAAATTCGTAGGCTTGGCTCGTTAGGGTAATGTTACTGTGTGCACTACCGTTAGCAATACCCGTATAAGTCGATTCATAATGGTCGTTATCGTCATCACTCTCAATGCTAAGATCTTCATCAATAGTTAAATAAATAGCAGGCGCATCGTCCGACAGGTTATAAAGTTTTACATACCCTTCGCCGCTAGTGCTTTCGCTGTCATCACAACCGAATAAGGTAAAAAGTAATAAACTTGATGCTAAACAAGTTTTTAAGGTGTTAGTTTTAGGCGTTAATTTTTTCATCGCTATTCCGTAAATGAAGTACGTAAAATAAGTACATAAATAAAATTTATAGGTTATTTTAAAAAACAAAAGTGCAAACAAAGTGCAAACAAATGTGATTTACTGTGCACCGCAATAGATAAGCGCATAAGCAAAGAGTTCATAGCTTTACTTAACATTTACAGAAACCACACAGTTCTTTACGCTTCTTTATTTTCAGCGCTAATTTTGTTGGTATTTAACCTGAGTTCGGGATAATGAAATTGTAAAGTATAAAAATATCAACTACTTGTATTCACGTATCTACAATAGTTTTAATTATTCGTAGTACAAGGCGGGAAAGCGAAGCCAATAACGGGTTATTGGGAGCTATCAAAACGCAGTAATACGGATAATTAAGGCTGTTGTAGCATTTTGCTTATCCCTAATTCAGGTTATTTACGACATTTGCCGCGAATAAACGCTTTATTCAAGCTTTTTATATACGGCCTATTTGCATAAAGTTTATAATTAAGCCGCTATTTCAAGCTTATTTCTATTTATCAAAGACATTTATCTTTAAGGTGTAACCGTGATCACAACAGACGTATTAATAATTGGCGCAGGCGCAGCAGGTTTAATGTGTGCAGCACAAGCAGGATATCGCGGTAAAAGTGTTGTTGTGGTTGATATGGGTAAAAAACCGGCACGAAAAATATTAATTAGTGGTGGCGGGCGTAGTAACTTCACCAATGAAAATGCTACCCCCGAAAATTACCTTTGCCAAAACCCACACTTTGTTAAATCGGCATTAAGTCGCTACAGTTCACAAGACTTTATTGATTTAGTTGACCGCCACGGTTTGCAATATCATCACAAAACCTTAGGGCAATTATTTTGTGATAACAGCGCACAAGACTTAGTAGATATTTTGATGACCGAATGTGAGTGGGCTGGTGTGCAAGTAAAGCTGCGTAGCGAAGTACTTTCAGTAGAAAAACTTAATGCCGCTGAAACTGCAGAAGAAACATATAATTATTTGATTAAAACCACAGAACAAACATACCAATGTAAGTCGTTAGTAGTTGCTTCAGGTGGACTAACCATGCCAAAACTTGGCGCCACACCCATAGGTTATAAAATTGCCGAACAGTTTGACTTAAACGTACTAGAAACCTTAGCAGCGTTAGTGCCGTTTACCTTGCACGAACACGACAAACAACGTTTTGATGGTTTATCTGGCATTAGCTTATTTACCGAAGTTAGCAGTGAAGACGGCACTAAATTCAAAGAAAACATTTTGTTTACCCACCGCGGTTTATCAGGCCCTGCAATATTACAAATATCATCATTTTGGCGCGCAGGGCAGGTGGTAACCATCAACTTATTGCCAGAACACAACCTGAGTCAAACATTAAGCCAATGGCAAAGTGAGCAAGGCGATAAATCGGTTAAAAATTTATTAGCAACTGTACTACCAAAACGTTTTGTTGAAGTGTTAGTAAAAGAAGGCGTAATTGCCGACAAACCCGTAAAGCAACTCAATCACCCTGAAATAGCCGCGTTAAGTGAATATATCCACGCATGGCAGATAAAACCCAATGGAACTGAGGGCTACAGAACGGCCGAGGTTACCTTGGGAGGCGTAAACACCGATGAGCTTTCTAGCAAAACCTTTGAAAGTAAAAGGCAGAAAAACTTGTTTTTTATTGGTGAAGTAATCGACGTAACCGGTTGGCTCGGAGGCTACAATTTTCAATTTTGCTGGGCGAGTGGTTTTGCCTGCGGTCAGGCGGTTTAGTTGTGTAGTGACAATAACGTTTGCTTAGTAACAATTAAAGTTAAGTGACTTTACCCGCTAGGAATATATTACAATATTTATTGCACATTCTTCATGCCTACGGGCATATTCCATTCTGTATTTTTTAATCTAAAAAAGTTAATGCTCAAGTGTAGCGCTTATGGCGGGGCATTTTTAATGGCATTACCTCTAGTATTTTCTTTGGTATTTATTTTGGTGTGAAATTTGCTCTGAATTAGTATTACATATTCAGTTATAGGAAATTTATGAAAACCAAATTACTGGCAAAACGCACATTCATTCAGGCCAGTACCACTATATTGGTTGTACTTCTCGCATGGATGTTTGTAGATAGCAGTAAAATTATACTTACTGGCTTTGGGGGCGTATTAATCGCTGTGCTATTTTGTGGCTCTGCAGAGTGGTTAAGTAATAAAACTAACCTATCAAGAAAAATTTGGCTTCCAGTTACTATCATTGTGCCCTTATTGTTATTCGGGCTTTTTTTATTGTACACCGCCCCTAAACTTGCCGAGCAGGCTAGTGAATTAAAAGATCGCTTACCACAAGCTATTAGCTATATTCAGGAGCAGATATCAGGACTTCAATGGCCAGATAAAATTGTCGATAATGTAAAAGAGCTTAGTTCGTATGATCCCGAAGTAAGTACGATAGTTAATGTCATGACAAGTTTTTTCTCGTCAACAATGAATGGGCTAGGCAGTATTGTTTTTGCTCTTTTTCTAGCGTTGTTTCTTTCTGTAAATCCTAAGTTGTATATCAAAGGAGCAGTATCGCTTGTACCTCCTTTACATCGAGAAAGAGTAAAAGAAGCTTTCGAAGCTTGTGGAAGCGCTTTGTCAGGTTGGCTTGTTGCAAAAATAGCTTCAATGTTAATGGTTGGCATACTAACTACCCTTGGCTTGTGGGCGCTAGGAACCGATCTTGCTTTGATCCTGGGAATTATAGCGGCGTTACTTTCATTTATTCCAAATATTGGTCCTATCATTGGCTACATACCTGCGGCATTAGTTAGCGTGATAACAGGTGTAGATACATTAATTTATGTCACTATTTTGTATGTTGGAATTCAAGTAGTTGAGAGTTATATATTGACGCCTGTACTACAGGCTAAAATAGCGAATCTTCCGCCGGCTCTTACTCTTTTCGCTCAGGTTCTATTGGCCAGCATGGTTGGTATGGCAGGGGTTTTACTGGCCGCACCGCTTGTTGTAACGGTTATGGTTTTAGTTAAGATGTTGTATATAGAAGATTTGCTCGAAACTAAAACTACAGAGTAGTTGGATAGTATTTTTTATAAATTAGTCACTTTATAAATTAATCATTGAGCATTTTTCACCTAAGTCTTAATTTCTAAACCTCAACCCGTAAGTCTTAATCTCTAAATCTTAACCCTAGATCTTAACCCATAACTATTAAGACCTAGGTTTAATACCTTGCTTTCAAACAGTTACCCTCATTAAATTTTCAACTCTTTCAATTTATTAGGTATAATACGCAATACAACTTAATATTCATGGACGGGTATGAACTTACAAAAAACACTACTTATTTCACTTTTACTCACCTTACTCTGCTCATGCGTAGTCGTTCCCAAGGTTGAATCTAAATATAATGAAACATGCAAAACCCGCGAAAAAAAGATAGTGCTCTCCCTTAAAGGCGATTGGGAACCAAGTGAAATGGAATGCGCTAACAAACAAGAATGCAAAGACGACTTTATAGGTGAAAATATATTAGGATTTATTACCTTGCCTGTTAGTGCAATAGTTTCGGGTTCAATAGCGGTTGTTGGTAACACTGTACTTTGGTTTAGAGAACTAGGGCAATGCGATAATTAGGCTAGCAATAACATCAACCTAACCTTCCCACACAAGCATCAACACACCTTCAACACAATCAGCAATACAAAATAACCATAGGCATTAGTTTTTAAAACACCCAATAGTGAACAGCTTATGTTTCTAAAAACTTAACCCATGGTTGTGTTTGCTCAAACAATGTCAGTATTAGCTTTATACATACGAGTAAAGGTACGGCAATCAACAACCCAATTAAACCCCATAACCAACCTATTATTAATAACCAAACAATAATAATAAAAGGGTTAATACGCATATTTTTAGATAATACCAAAGGTGTTATTAATTGCGACTCAAGTATATTAAGTAACAGTACGCCACCCACTACAATCAATACGTTAACATCCATTCCCCATTGAACAGAACTTGCAAGCGCAATGGCACTTAAAGCAAAGGCAGGCCCAACGAATGGAATAAAGTTAACAAAGCCGACAATTAACCCCCACAGTAAAGCGTCTTCCAAGCCCATACACGTAAATAAAATCATAGCTAATAAGGCAAGCAATACATTAATTAAGCTAACGGTTAATATATATCGAGAGAGTTGTTGTTGCACATTTCGAACAAACTTAAAGGCGTTATTTTGCTCACTTTCTTCAACAAAAAGTTGTACGTAATGCCTAAAAAGTTTAGGTGAATATACCAAGGTAAATAAAATCAAAATAACTGCGGTAAGAAGCTGCATAAGTGCGAAAGGGGCCAAAACCATAAACTCACCAGCAAAAGAAAATAGTGATTCTTTTAACTGATTTTGAATCATAGATTTATTTTCTGAACTCGTCTCTACTTTGGGTTTTTCTTCAAACCATGAGAACCATTTATCACTTTCTTCTGCTGTTTTATCTACAGTCTCCGAGCTGTTAATGTCGATAATATCTTGATACTTATCTAGCTCTTTTGAAATATGAGTCGACACTTGGGGAAGCATCTTTGTCCATTTGGTTATCGGCTCTTCTAATTGAACGACTAATGCACTTGTAGGAATAATTAAGCAGCATAATAGAAAAACAGCACCCAACACTCTTGGAACATATAACCGCTCTAACGTATTAACCCCTGAACTTAATAATAATGATATTAACGCTGAAGCAACGAGGAGAAGAATTAACTCCTGTGCAAAATATGCGGTATAAACAACGGCTAAAATGGTTAGCGTAACATGACAAACTAAGCTTTTATTTATCGGCTTTTTTTCTTGTGGGATTGATGTCACTTATCGTTCTACCTTATTTTTAAAACCCAATGGATAATTTTACTTCTGACTAGCTAGAACTAGTGTTAGCTAGAATATGCGTTTTCATCACGCAGTAATACGGTTATTTATAAAATATTTTCACCTTCTTCCGGATCTCTAGCTTGAGCTGCCTGCTCTCTTATTTCATCATGATCGCTACTAGTATCATCAGTTTTAAATTCGTTAGTTTTTTTCTTGGGATTTTTATCAGTACTATCAGTATTATCAGCATTAGGTGCGCTATGTGTAACCTGATGATCAGTAGTCATGGCTAAATCTTCTGGGTTCAAAATAATTCTTTCACGTGCATCATCTGGCATAGCAATGTTTTCTGCCAAAAAGGTCTCAACTATTTCTTTCATCAATACCGAGGAAACTTTTAACCGGCTACTGGTTTCGCTATTCACCCAAAAATAAAGACGTAAGTTACAGGTTGATGCACCTAAGGAATCGACTAAAACTTGTGGCTCTGGCTCTTTAAGCACAGCAGGGTGTGCGTGCATAATTTCCGCCGCTAAAGATTGCGCATAGTTAAAGTCGGCATCATAACCAACACCAATATCAATAGTGCTTCGCATAAGTGGGTTTGCCGTCAAATTACGAATTGCGTTTTTATATATGGTGGCATTAGGAAGTTGTACATGATCACCATTAAAATCTACCAAAGTAGTGGCTCTGGACGTCATCTTATTAACCACACCTAAATAGCCATCAACCTCGATAATATCTCCCAATTTAAAAGGTCGCTGAACACTTAACAACAGACTGGATAAAAAATTCTCTGCAATGTCTTTAAAAGCGAAGCCTATGATTAAACCAAGCACACCTGTACCACTTAGTAGCGCCACAGCAAATTGTGTAAGACCTAATAAGCGCAATAAAATGTACAAGCCTATTAATACAACCACCATGCTCATTATTCTGCGGGTGACTATTTGAATTAATTTACTGGTAGTTGTTTTGGTTAATGGTTTGGTCAGAAAGTTAGCTATTGGCTTTGACAGCCAGAAAAAAATGCCGAAAATTAGTACTCCTAAAAATATAGAAGGTAACTTTTCCAAAACAAGTTGATAAAATTGAACTAGATCATTGAGAACTACTTGAGTTTGCATATTATTGACCTTCTAATTTTTTAAAGGGTATTCATTTATTTTAAGCACTTCTACAACTTGAGCACTTTACAAATTTAATGCCGCAAATCGTATTAGTGATCACGCCATGTTAGCTAATATCAAAATACTGCCACCTATTGATTTAGAACACTTTCTTTGTTGTGTGAGCTGATTTACATAGCAAGATATTCAGCCCTAATTAACATCCTTCTTTGCTGTAGCTGGATCTTTCAAACCATTGACAGACAAGCCACTGACAGAGTTTTCAACTTTCAGGTTATAGGCTTCAATAAACGCGTTTTTGAGAATTCCGAAAAGTGCGTCGAAAGTAGACAAGTCAGGATCATCTAAAACACCTTCAATCGGTACTCTCGTAGCAACTAAGTTTTTATCGTCATTCTCAAATAGACTTGCCAGAGCGCCACCAATCATGTCAAAAAATATTTGAATTGGATTATCATCATCTTCAACCACATCTTCATGCCAAGAAAACACCTCCAACTTGTAAACCCCAGCCTGCACGTAACCCGTTAACTTACCATCTACAGACTTTAACTCACTGGCTAAGTCAACCTGACCAGCTTCAAAGTCAAAAGGAGCGTAGAATTTTAATAACGAGTCGATATAAGAAACAGGTAACTTTTCCATCTCAAGATCAAAATCAAAAGTAGGTTTAGTGGTATTTGGGTCAAAACTCGCAGTTAATTTTACTTTAGCTTGATTTTGAATGTCGCCGGTCATATCAGCTAAAGCAACAGTGTCAGCGCCTTTTGAATTAGCAATATTGGTTACAACTAGTTGAATGTTTTGCACACTAAACTCTGAGCGTTTGAGTTGCGCCTGTGCATCCATAATAAAAGTGCCATTTTCAACCGTTAATCTATCAATAGAAAAAGGCGTGAGGTCGCGGGCTAAACCAATCCAAGTTTTTTCGTCGGTTACCGCAGCATCTTCAATTACTTTATCTTCTGGCCTGTCATAAAGGCCAATGGTTGGATTAATTAGAGATATTTCAGTGACTAACTTTCCCTGTAACAATGCACTCCAAAGTACCGATAAATCGACCCTGTCAGCGATGAAAAGCGGAAACCTTTCTTTATCTCCAGCTTGGCGAATATTAACACCCTTAATACTGTAAGCCCCAGCTATCAATGCTAAATCAACATCATCCACAGAGCCTACTATAGCCGGTGTTTGCTCAATAACTCGGTTAGTATACCAAGTGATAATAGACGGAGCGGCTAATCTTAGGGCAATGAGTATCACAAGTATGGTAAGTAAACTCCCAGCCGTGCGTTTTCCAAATTTGTTGATGCCCATATCTAACTACCTTTTCCCCTGTTTTTTGGCCAAGCTCTATCGTTTAGCGATAATCCAAACGGCATGAATAATTCCTGGTAAGTAGCCAAGTAAGGTCAACAGTATGTTAAGGAAAAAAGCCCCTGAAAGTCCTACTTGCATAAACACACCAAGGGGAGGCAACAAAATAGCTATGATGATTCGAAGAAAATCCATTAGTAAGTCCTTAATAAAAAAATAAGTGGAGTTGAGTTAGTCGTCCTGTTTTCTTGTTCACAAATTGAATGTAGCAAACCTCATACCACTGAGCGCTTCAGTCTTAAAGGATTTTTAACATGATGATATAAATAGATTTTTAGTTTGATATTTTTAATCAGGTACTGAGAAACAAGTATTCACAATACCTATGCCTCAGACAAAAATTCATAATCTTTGTAAAATTTACATATTTTTTAGAGACAATATTTCATGTGATTTTATTTTACATAATAAAATCAGTTACTTGTTTGGTTGGCATAGGTCTTGATTGATACTTGATTGATATAAGGTGAAATTATCGATTGGGTCGTTTAAGCCCCAAATTATGTTTAATCAGAAAAAGGAGTGCACAAGCATGAATTCAGATATAGCTAAAGGTAAGTGGAAACAAATAACAGGTTCTATTAAAGCTAAATGGGGCAAATTAACGGATGATGATTTGCAAGAAATA
This sequence comes from Colwellia echini, assembly GCF_002843355.2. Taxonomy (GTDB): domain Bacteria; phylum Pseudomonadota; class Gammaproteobacteria; order Enterobacterales; family Alteromonadaceae; genus Colwellia; species Colwellia echini. The sequence goes on along the minus strand of NZ_PJAI02000003.1, from coordinate 221,298 downwards.
GATGGTAACCTAGAAAAGTTTCAAGGAAAGATGCAAGAAAAATATGGCATGGGTAAAGAAGAAGCCGAACAAGAATTCAATAATAGCCAAATCTAGGTTTAAAAATAGTTTAGGTTTAGAAAAATAATCGTTCTATGGCGTCAGATTTACTGGCGTCTTTTTTGATTATCAACCTTGGAAAAGCTTATCAAGTTTATGAAAATACTAACAACAGTAAGATAGATAGCAAGGACGAATCTGATAGCAGAAAATCACAGCAATATGCTAATTACATCTTATGGCAATACCTGATTTTATACATCAAGAAAAGCTAAGTCATTTCAAAATAATGCAAAATTAACGCTGAGAAGTTGTTGCTTGTTACATGAAAAAATTCGTGAATTTATATCTTTAAATATGAGGTCGCTAATTTTAAAAACAGTAATAGCCATAAAAAGGGTTAAGTGACATGAGTTCAGAAAATAATGTAAACCATCCCCAAGAGTTTTCGTTAGCTAACTGGTGGCAAATAACCAAGCGCGTGGTGGAAAAAATTCAACAAGACAACATGTCGCTTATTGCGGCAGGGGTAGCGTTTTATTTTCTTTTAGCTATTTTTCCATTATTGGCAGCTTTAATATCAATGTATGGACTTTTTGTTGATCAAGAAACACTTAGCCAACATATTAGTTTGCTGGTTGGGGTTATTCCCGAACAAAGCAGACAAATACTAGAAGCTCAGATTGAAAGCCTATTGTCTACTGATAACAGTGTGTTAAGTATAGGCTTCATCTTTAGCTTTCTAATAACATTATGGAGTGGAGGTAAAGGATCTGTCGCTTTAATTACTGCCTGCAACATCACTTATCAGGAAGATAAAAGTCGATCTTTTTTCAAAATAATAGTAGTTCGCGTATTACTAACCTTAGCAACAATATTAATCATTATTGTCATGTTATTGCTAATTGTGGGAATTCCACTGGTGCTTAGTGTTGTGAGTGAAAGTAGCCAAACTCTTGTAGGGTGGTTTACGTGGCCAACTTTACTTATCGTTTTCAACTTCTCCCTGGCGAGTTTATACAAGTACGCACCTCATCGCGAATCCGCTAAATGGCGTTGGGTAACACCTGGTGCTGTGCTGGCAACATTGTTTTGGCTGTTGGGCTCATATTTTTTCAACTTATATATTAGCGAGTATGCTAGTTACAACGAAACATATGGTTCTATGGGCGGGGTTGTAATATTACTAATGTGGTTTTATGTTACTGCCTACACAATATTGCTTGGTGCTGAAATAAATGCAGCAACAGAATTACAAACCATTGAAGACACCACTACTGGTGACGAAAAGCCACAAGGAGAAAGGGGAGCATACGTAGCAGACAATGGTCCAAAAACTGAATAACCCATTAAAACGAAAGCAATACACGTAAAGGCGTGACTAATAAATATATTTGTATTGTTAGCGCACTATCAGATGATTTTATAATGATAATAAAGTTTGTTCATAGCACTTGAATTAGACTCATCTAATAACTCACTCATTATTCAAAAAGCCTCACTCAATCGCTCTATTTTGGTGCAAATCTGTACAAATTAACTCAATATTCCCTATAAAGCATTCAGAATAATTTACGCTTGTTGTTGTATTTAATAACTAACTCATTGTAATAAAAGTGTTAATTAATAAGTGCAAGCAGGTGGCACGGCTGTTGCTCATTAATACTTGGCAACACACAAAATTAATAACATTAAAATAAGCGAGCCACCGCCCCAGGAGCACAATATGCAAGCCATCACAGCCCAAAATATCATGGATACTTCACCGTTATCATTTCTCCCTAATATTGGTGTAATTGTCGCCCTACGACAATTACTAAGTGCTGGTTTGTCTGGTGCTCCGGTAGTTGATGGAGATAAAAACCTGGTGGGATTTTTGTCTGAAGCTGACTGCATGCGTGGTGCATTAATGGGTGGCTACTTCTCAAGCGTAGGTGAATTAGTACGCGATAGAATGACAACTGAAGTAGAGTCAATTAACGTAAATTGTAATTTGGTAGATATTGCGGATAAATTTTTGCGCAATAACCGTCGAGTACTGCCCGTTGTTGAACAAGGTAAGGTAGTTGGATTAGTGCAGCGCCGCAGCGTACTTGAGGAACTACTTAAGCACATTGATAACAAGAGTGAACCTGTAGGATATAAACGAAGCTACGCTTAAAACAATTTACCGACTACAGTTGGCACAAAACAGATTAACTGTTGCGCCAACCTAGCAAATAATTAAAATCCGATATCAGCCTTGATATCGGATTTTTTTATGGATAAAGGTTTAACCTTATTTACTGTTAACTTGTTAAGTGAGTTATTTAATTAGTAGGTAAGTCTTAACGTTATGAGTAGCTTAATATAAGATATGGAATAATAAGCTCTATATGTAATACGGAAGTTATAGTTCATGATCCTGAAAGATAAAACACTACAAAAAGTTACCTCTCCAATGGCGAAAGCCGGCCAAAAACAAGAACAAGACGTTGCCTTTTTTCTGAGACGTGCGTTCAAAGATCATCCTAATGTTTTTGTTATTAATGATTTTAAGTTCACTCATAACAACGAAACGGCACAAATTGATCATTTAATTATTTATACGTACGGCTTTATATTGGTGGAATCCAAAAGTATTACTGGAGAGGTTAAAGTTAATGAAGTTGGGGAGTGGAGTCGTAGTTTAGGCAATAAATGGTCTGGTATGTCGTCACCAATTAAGCAGGTTGAACTTCAGCAAAAATTATTAAGAGAAATGCTGTTAGAAAATAAAGCAGATATTTTAGGCAAAGTTTTTGGTATACAAACAGGTTTTGGTGGGCGAAGTTGGGATAACCTCTGCGCTGTGTCTAGTAACGCTATAATTCACCGAGAAACAATACCTAAAGGTGTTTCAAGGCAACTTGTAAAAACAGAATTTTTAGTTGAAAAACTACATAAAATTATGCGCTTATCTCTGGATATGATTAAAAAAGTTAACTTATTTGATACTAGGGCTTATTTTAATAATGAAGAATTAGAATCAGTTACTTCATTTTTAATGGCGCAGTTAAAACCAGAAATATTAGAAAGTGATAAAACTGAGAATATAACTTCCCCAGCTACCCAGAATATAAGCGAAATCAAAACCGATAGTTTGCTTGAATGTAAAGCTTGTGGTGAAAAATCTGATTATTCACCACAATATGGAAAATATGGTTATTTCATCAAATGTAATAAGTGCGATACCAATACCTCAATGAAGATTCCATGTTTAAGCTGCAATAGCAAAAGTACCAAAGTATCAAAGAAAAACACCACTTATACGTTGAGTTGTACTGACTGTACAAGTGCAAATGTGCTTATTTCCTAACAGATACAGCAGTATTAAATAGATAAGGATTTTCATGAATCAAACTGGTATTTACGAGCAGTTAATCACGCAATTGGTTGAACAGAACTTAGATCGTGACTCTTTCTATGTTGGTGAACGCAAGTTAGAAGCTGGCGAGGCGGCCACATGGTTATCTCGCTTTTTAACGCGCTTAATTGAAATCGCGATGGACTCAGTACCTAGTGGTGATACTCGAATTCATGATCAAATTAACTTAGCCAATACCATAGTAAAATGGCTTAGCACACATATTAAAGATGCAGAGTTAATTAACGAAAACCTGCTAGATAGCCAAGGTAAAATACTAACCGCACTGTTTGATAAAGAGAATCCAATCGCTGCGGATTTACCTAAATACGTAGAGTCAATTATGCCAATTACCGGGCTAACGCAAAGTGAATTATTTTGCGGTAGCAATGTAGGCATATCGTTAGAAACAGAAATTAAAAGAGAGATCCAATCATCAGATCAAATCTATTGGTTAGTATCATTTATTAAATGGGCGGGCATTCGCATATTTAAAAATGAGCTAGAAGAATTTACCCGTAGCGGTAAGCAGTTAAAAATAATTACTACCTCGTATATGGGCGCAACGGATGCCAAAGCGGTAGAGTTTTTAGCATCATTACCTCACACCGAAGTTAAGCTAAGTTACAACACCAATCGCGAAAGGCTGCATGCTAAGTCATATCTCTTTATGCGAAATACTGGGTTTCATACGGGTTACATTGGTTCGTCTAATTTATCGCACTCAGCATTAACCAGTGGTTTAGAGTGGAATTTAAAAATCACCTCTAAAGAAATACCACATATTATTGAAAAATCACTCAGCACTTTTGAAACCTATTGGGAGTCGCCAGATTTTGAACATTTTGATGGTGAAGTTGCCAGTAGAGAAAAGTTAACCAGCGCACTACAAGAAGCAAAAGGCAGTTTTAATAACTCAACGGCTAATTTTTATTTCGACATTAAACCGCATTCGCACCAGCAAACCATATTAGAAAAACTAAAAGTTGAGCGTGAATTACATAACCGATACCGCAATTTAGTTGTTGCCGCTACAGGCACAGGTAAAACAATTATTTCAGCTTTTGATTTTGCTAGTTTTTACAAAGAAAACCCAGAAGCTAAGTTTTTATTTGTTGCTCACCGAGAAGAAATACTTAAACAAGCACAAGGCGCTTATCGCGGAGTATTAAAAAATAATACCTTTGGTGAATTGTGGGTGGGCAATAATAAGCCCAATAGCTATAAACACTTGTTCGCGTCTATTCAGAGCTTAAACAATCAACTTAATACGCTTAATTTAAGTGAGGATTATTTTGATTACATTGTCATTGATGAAGTACATCATATTGCCGCGAGTAGTTACCGCGCTGTATTAAAGCATTTCACACCTAAAATATTACTGGGTTTAACAGCAACACCAGAACGTCATGACGGCACAGATATTCTTAGTGATTTTTGTAATGTTATTGCCGCTGAAATTCGATTACCAGAAGCAATTAATCAACGACATCTTTCGCCATTCCAGTATTTCGCTATAGATGATAATACCGATTTAACTAACATAAAATGGTCTAAGGGGCGCTATGATATTGCTGAACTTAGCAATCTTTATACTTTTAACGATCAGCGCGTTTTACGCATTTTACAAAGCCTAAATGAAATCGTAACTGATATTTCTCAAATGCGAGCTTTGGCGTTTTGTGTCAGTAAAGATCATGCAAACTTTATGATGAAAAAATTCATGCTAAAAGGTATTGCTTGTGGTGTATTGACCAGCGGTAACAGTAAAGATCGTGAAGTATTACAACAACAATTAAAATCAAAACAAATAAACATATTGTTTGTTGTTGATATATTTAATGAAGGTGTCGATATTCCTGAGTTAGATACCTTGTTGTTTTTACGTCCTACTGAAAGTTTAACGATATTTTTACAGCAGCTTGGTCGTGGTTTACGTTTAACCGATAACAAAGAATGCTGTACTATTTTAGATTTTGTCGGCAATTCGCGACCAGAATATGATTTTTCGAGCAAGTTTAGATCATTAACAGGTAAAACTAACCAATCAATAGATAAAGAAATTAAACAAGGCTTTCCGCATTTACCAGTAGGTTGTCGTATTGAGTTACAAGAAAAAACTCAAGCAATGATCTTAAAAAACATTAAAAAAGCGACATTAAATAAAAACAAATTAATCAGCTTAATAACTAACTTTCCGCACGTTACAACACTTCCACTATCTCTAGCTAATTTTTTAAATATTTACCCGCAAGTCACGCTAGAAGATATTTATAAAAGTAAATTTAGTGGCTGGGCTCGCTTACTTAATGAAGCCAAAAACGCTGAGATTGTTGAAACTGAAAAAGATATTTATGCCGCTTATTACCGCGCAATTAACAATCGCTTTTTAAGCTGTACGTCTATTTCATATTTACGCTTTATACAAAAGTTAGTAGAAGCTGATTTTTCTTTAGCTAAAGCAAAATCTAGCCTTAAAACTATCTATCCAGCTGATCATATCGAGTTATTTGCTTTAATGATGCATTACGACTTTTGGGATAAAGCTGGCGATAAGCTTGGTTTTGATAATCTTGAACAAAGTTTACTGGCGTTAAAAAACACTCCATTATTAGCAGAGCTAAAAGAGGTTTTAACACTATTAATTGAAAGACTTGATGTGAATGAGTTTGCTATGCCGAAAGCGGATAATACTGTAGTCGATAATTCACCGTTAAGTATGCATGTGCGCTATCCAAAAGAGCATATTTTAGTGGCGTTTGGTGATAGTAAATTTACTAAAAAATCCTCAAGCCGAGAAGGTGTATTAACAATAACTAACGCGAATACAGAGTTATTGTTTGTGACATTAGATAAATGTGAAAAACAGTTTTCTGCTACCACCATGTACCACGACTACGCCATCAGCCCCACGCTGTTTCATTGGCAAACACAAAACAGTGCTAAGCCAACTTCAGGCCGTGGTTTAGGTTATATCGAGCAAAAGAAAAACAACAAAACCTTCATTTTATTTGTACGTGAACAGGCAAAAGATGAAAACGGAAAAACTATGGGATTTGTTAACTTTGGCCCTGTAGATTTTGTAAAATATGAAGGTAGCCAGCCAATGAATATAACGTGGAAATTAAAGCATCCCATGCCAGCGTACTTGTGGCATGAGACGGCTAAGTTGGCGATTGGTTAAAACAAAATAATTTTAGCAATTGATGACTGTTCCAAACTTTTTTTCGGCTAACTCATCTGGATACCGTTCAATAAAGATATTATCTTACTCTCACGCGGTAAACTTTACACCCTTATTACTCTAAAGGGTTTCAATTATCATTTGTGGACGACTATTCATTTTAATTAATCCTAAATATTCTCTTAAGAAAGCCAGTGCTAACACTTTTTTCATCATTAGATAATTGATAAATACGACGAACAAACCCTAAATACCTAAGGAAAACAGTAGAATCTGCAAAATAATTAGGGTAAGCATCTTTAATCCCACCTACAGCATCGCTATATACCATAGCAACAACCAAATCGTCATTTCGAGCCGCTTGTTTTTCAAGTAATATATATTCCCTTGCCGCACTTTCATTATCCGCATGTAGAATTGATTGAACTCTGAATTTATTCAGTTCAATTTTCAACAAGACATAGCCTTCAACCTTTTCGTTTTCCAACCTATCATCAACAATTTTCAAAGAGCCTGTGTAAGCAACCAGTTTTTCATTAACTTTCAGGTTCTTACATGATTGAACAATTCTTTTACAACAAACTGTTAACTCTTTTTTTCTTTGTACATTACTAGTCAAAACTATTTCTTCAAAAAGGCGATCAAACTGCGCTTGATGAGAGATATCATTAAACCTATGAATACTATCTATTACTTCAAATATAGTCCCCATATCCTTAAAAAAATCTTTCCAAACATTCTCACCTTGATTCGTTTTTAAAGATTGCTTAGTAAATAAGTCTACAATCTCCAACGCTGTAGCCCAATAATGTTGAGTTATTGTTCTTACCTGTACTTCAACTAGTTTACTTGTCCCGTAAATATCAGGAAACTTACCAATTAAATGCAAACCGCGATAACCATCATGTTTAGGGTTAGCTATATAATCTTTAAATTTTGGAAGACCTTCTTTAATTCGAAACTCTTTCTTCTTTTTTAACTCGCGTTCAATTTTCCTAAGTTTTTTTAAACTTGAAACAATAGCTCGACACCCTGCGATATCTTGCATATTTTTTAATTTCATATAGTCAAAACGCCTAAGTTTATTAACTATTGAAAAATGTCGCTTCAACCGTTTTGCACAGATCGTTTTTTTATCAAATTTCTTAGAATTTTCTTGAATAATTTCAAGAGCTTTTTCGAGCGGCTCTTCATGAGAAAACCGCCAATAAGATAGAATATCCATCATTTCTGAAAACTTAGGCATATCTTCAGATATGTCATCAGCGATAAGTATTTCACCAGCTTTGATAACTTGTTTACCACTATATTTCGGTTTTACTGCTACTTGATTACTCATTACTCATTACTCATTATTCACCTACAGTCTTAGCAACGACATCTTTAATTCTATTTCTCAAATCCATCACCGCACTATCATCAAACAAACCAAATACACCTTCAAAATGAATATCTGAAAATGGTGGTTGTGCTAACTGTGCAGGTCTCATTACATCGTTGTTGGTTAATATATTAACAGTGATACTCACGCTAATTATTACAGGTCTAATACTAGCAATTATCGCTGAGTGTCCTTGTTGATTGTTTTAATGGTCTCATTATTTTTTCACCACTTTCAGTTAAATCAATAAGCTTAAAGTCTAAACCTTGTGTTGCCACATTTAATGAAGCTGTTTTTTCAGAAGTAGCTAGAATCACCTGCTGGTTATATTTCTTAGAACCAGCCGCTTTTTTGAGTAAAGAACTGAAACTAACAGGATCGGCATCTTGTTGACGAGGTTCATCGAAAATCAACAAGCCAGGGTGATTCATTTCAAAATCACGAGAAAGCTCTAACATCCCCAATAAATACCCCCAAATAATTCGAATACCATCACTAGCAGAGGTATCAAAACCTAAATCATAGTTTTCAAGTGTGGGTAGATAAGAGTCAAAGGATATATTTAAATCATTAGGTGAAAAACTACTGAATCCATATTCGCTCTCATGCTCAATCAAAATTCTCTTTAATTTATATAACTTACTCTTGTCTGATTTAGTTAAACCATCTTTGGGAATTTTATTAATGGTCGTTTCAGTGAGCATAATTTCACGATACAGTTTACTCACTTCATCCTTCACTCGTTCCTTAAAAACACGAACTTCTTCTAGCAGCTTAATAGATTCTTCCAGCTTAACTTCTTCTCGTATAAATTCTTCCAAATTAGTTTTACTAACATCTGTAATACTGTCATTTAGTCGTCGTATTTCAGCTTTAACCTCAAATAAATCATCTCTAGTCGCGTTAACTAATTGCTGTTGATGTTCAAATTCTTGTCTAGAATTCTCAAGGATAAATGAAAACGTTTTAATTTGGTTCTTTAAATAACTTAAACTTTCTTCAGCTGACATTACGTCATGTTCTATAATATTTGGGAGAAGTGCATCTGCAACAGGTTGCTCACACGCTGGGCAGCTACCTTCTTCAACACCAAGTCCGTCTAACAAACCTAATTCGTTAACTTTTTTAAGATCTTCATATTTTCTCTTGTTTTCATTGAGTGACTTTAAACGCATATTAACGGAGGCAAGGTTACTCGCTAACAATTGTAGCTTTTGGCTTGCTTCTCCAAAGTTATCTTGAGTCACTTGTTGTGAGAGCTCCTTTTCAATTATCAATGTTTTGACACGCTGAATATCAAAATCAGTATTACTTTCTTGTACCCTTTGTTCTTTAGTTTTTTTGAGACTATTTCTTTTTGCAAAAAGTAAGTCGTCTAGCAACACTTGCCGCTTTTCATGTGTAATCTCAACTTCAATGGAATATTGCGAGAACTCTTTATGAGGTTGTTTTTTAAGACCCACAACTTCACCGCGCACCAATTTAGCCTTATTACTTAGCTGCATATGCCATTGCTGCCAAAAGATTAGCAAGTTGCTGTGCTTGATTTTTAGCTTCTGTTTTTTTACTAAAAGCTCATGAACACCTAAATTCATAATAAATTCAATTGCACGTTTTCTTACATCTTTGATTTTAAAATAATAGGGTAATGTGGATTGTATTCCCGTCCACCCCCTTTTTTGTTCAACAAACAATAAAGGAAAAATCGTTGCCGGGTATAGTAAACTTTCACCGCCATCTGTTTTAGGTACTGTAGGTAAATTCCATCCTATAAATTTACATAACCATGCATAGAATCCGCGCTCGCTACTAGTATCATTTTGCTTATTTATATAATACTTATCACTAAGTTCAGGTGTAAAATCATCAAGACTTCCTTTTTGAACCCTAATTATATTAGTGTCACCGTGAACATCAAAAACATCTCTTTGTAAGCTAAATTCATCTGTGCCGTTTGATATTTGTAAAAAGACTTCTGAACTTACAACTGTATAGCTGACATCTTCAAAAACTAATGTTTTATTCATTACAGGGGTAAATGGGAAGCGACTTGTAGCGCCAATACCTTTCTCCATGCCTAGTGCATATGCAATTGAATTTAAACAAGTTGACTTACCATGTGTGTTATCTAAGCGGATAACCACTAATCCTTGGTCAAATGTAATGTCCAACCCAAATGGGCCCCCCCCCATTGTTTTAATTTTTACAATTAGTCGTTTTAAACTCAATGACATTTTTACTTCCCTTCAAGTGCTTTGGTAACTTTCTCTTCAGACAATGCAGGCTTTAATTGTAAAAGAATTAATTTCTCAACCTCAAAAACCTCCAGTTTAATTAAGCTATTAGTAGCCTTAATGCCTTCAGGTGTTAATTGAATCCTATTGTTATCAACTGTAACTAGTTTTGAGTAAAGGGCATAATCAATCGCCTTATCCATAGCTGGATCTAAATTTATAAACGGACGTTTGCCTTTCTTCTGCTCGGTGTACTCTAGATAACTGTCAATATGTTCACTATTTTTTAGTGCCCAATTAGCAATATGGACTTTATTTCTTGTTGCCTTATTGCCTCTGCCGACTAAACGCAGAATTAAGACTAAAAGATAAATACGCCAAGTAGGTCTTAAATCACAAGAAATGAATTCTTTTCTTTCGCTAATATAAAACGATTTTTTAGTAACAAGTTGCTTTAGATCCATTTAAAACCTCAGTGGGCATTCAATTAACCAGCCAGCTATAACACCCGCACACATATCAGAGCGTGTGCCACCAAAAAAGTTAGGCATTACCTGTGCTAAATCATTTTCTAGCTGCTGTATATTCTCGTCCAAGATAGTTGAAGGAGCCTTACCTTTACCGAAAAGTGAGATACGTTGTTTTAATTTTTGTTTACGTGTATTGACGCAATCAATGACTGTCAAATGAATTTGGGGGAAATCTCGCTCTAATACATCAAGCATATTTTGGTAAGTTAAGTAAAAATTAGAAATAGCCAACTTTTGGTTATCGATTTCTTTTTTATCACCATCAGCAAGTATTACCAATTTAGGATGTAAATCTGCTAAAAAGCCAACTTTTTCACCTATCCACTCGGCTAAATCCTCATCAGATATTTCATCAATATCTATTTTTAGTTGAGTAAAACAGTTTGCTAAGTTTTGCTGCTCAATCGGATAATCATCATCCGTTTGTACAGAAACTCTGAAGTCATCATCAATAAAATCTAATCCAAGATCTCTAATTTCTTTCGTTTTCTTTGCTATATATTTAGCTAATAGTTTATTGTTATAAAGTGGGGTTGCCAACACCCATGATTTTATTTTAATCCCTTGATTATCAAATATTTCTTTCCATACTCCAGCATTCGTCACTGTAAGCTTTTTAAGATCAGTATTAATTTTATTTCTTTGGTTATCATATAACTTTGAGACGGAATGGTTTTTATCTGGAAAGTAGCATTGAAAGACTTTCCCACAAGCCGTATAGCACTCAACCCCCCAATCACCTTCATTTTGATCTGGGATATCAAATACATTCTCTTGACTGTGGCGATATTTTAATAAAGATTTAAAATATGCCTCCCACGACTTGGGATCGTTAATTTCATTAAACTCAATAGCCATTATCTTTTAATACTCATTTATTAAAGTCATGTAAATAAAATCCTTTCACCACTCTCTCAACTGCTGCATTTCTTTCAATCGCCCACGTTGCATCACCAAAGCTTCAAACAAATCATCTATTGAATCGTTATCTGAATTTAACCCCGGAAGGGCGATATTCGCTTCGGCGAAAAAGCGTTCTTGTTGGCTGTTTTCTATTTGGTTCGTTGTAGTTGTTGGCAACGGCGCGGTGAATAATTTATTACTGATGGCGTAACCTGCCGTCATATCATTCACTTCATTTTTATGTGTTGAAGCTGGTTCAGCATTTGGCGAAGTAAAAGCTGTGTTGCTATCGTTACTTTGCACTGGGTTTAGCCAAGCTTCGCGCCACCAGTGTTGAATTCGTTCTTTTGATGCCAGTAATTTATGTTCTGTTGGTAAACGGTCGCTTTTTTGGCCGTTAATATCGCTATCGGCTGGTAATAAGTTCCATAAGTCGTTATTCGGCCAGCGGGAAAATGGCATGCTGTGATCAATAGCGTATTTATTGGTAAGTGTTTTAGCCGACCAAACACATTGTGCTATTTCTGGTGATTGTTGTTTAATTTGTTCAAAGCGCTGGCGCACTTCGGTTGTGGTGCGTTTTGGCTCTAGCCAGTTTAATGCTTGCTGTAAATAATATTGATTTTCAGGTGCTGAATATTGTTCGTTGCCTTTATAGCCCGCCATGGTTTTTACCCATTCGCTGACTAGTACAGGCTCAATCCAACACGCGTAACGATTAAACGCCAACCATATCGATTCAGGAACTGAAAATTCGCCCCATTGCTCTAGTGTTTGTAAATCAAGAAAAATGCTGTCTTTGGCTTTTACGGTTTTACTGTTTACTTCGAATACTGGGTTATTACTATTCGGCTCTTGATTAGGAAAGGTAATGTATTTGCAGGGCATATTTTTTATGTTGCTTGCACAGGCAGAAAGCATGCTGTGTATAGCTTTGGCATCTTCGCCAAAAAACAAATTACCAATACGGTAATCAGAAGCCGTGCGGTGTGTTAGTTTGTGCCAACCGCTATCTTTCATAAAGCCCATATTTGGGCTTTTATTTGGCGTTTGAAATAAATGGTGGGTATCAATTAAGTCTTTGTATTGATGCGCCCAGTAAAGCGCAACTAATCCCATTGGCAGTATTACTCGCTCGCCACTTACAGGGCAAGACTCTCGTCTTAATACTGCGCCTGCATGTCCATCGGCAATACGCAGTAATATTCTTAATAATGCTAATTTATGGGTTGCTGATTTTCCGTCGTTAATGGCAACGTGTCTTATAAACGGGAATGCGCCAGAGCCATCATCAGGTAATTGTAAAACTACGGTTTGCCAGTGAATATGGTTACGGCCAAGTTCATCTGTTTGTTTTGTGGTTTCAAGCTTGGTGAATAAGCCAACGTCTGTGGCTAATTGTTTTAATTCATCGGCGCACACATCAAACATTTTACGAGTTTTGTAATCGTCTTCGGTTTGACCATGACGTAGTGATATAACGATTTTGCCACCAGGTTTAAGTAAATTGGCCAATTTACGAAGTGAACGAGCACGTTCGCTTGGTGGAATGTGCATCCAAACTGCGCTTAATAGAATAAGATCAAAACTAACTTCTTGTTGAGTAATGATATTTAAAGCGGGAAGTGAGTCTTCTAACCACTTAATCTTGAGGTTTTTCGTGGTTTGTTTACCAATTTCAGCAAGGTCTAAGGCGGGTTCTACCGCGTAAATTTGAATGTTATTTTTGTTGCTATGTTTTACTTCAGCTAATTCAGCAAGATGTTTAGCATCACGTCCTGCACCAGCACCTAAATCAAGAATACGGGCGTTGGGGTTTTCTATAATTTCAGGTAACAAATGCGACCAACTTTTATGTACCTCTTCAAATGATTTTGAAAGGTACTGCTGAGCTAATGCTTCGGCATTTTTATTATAGAATTTTGGTGACAATTACGTATCCCTTCGTATCGATATTTTATTGCATTTAATTATACTTACGCTACATTCTACTACTTATCATTTCTTGTCAATAAATTGAATAGCTTAAGTGCACAACCAGATTAACCGCAACCCTTAAAATAAAGGTGGAGTGCTAATTTATAAATCATCATAAAATATTATCAAACCCATAATTTATGGAACTGGTATTACAGGGAGTTTTATTGCTATATGAACATATTTCTAATTATTGGCGGCACTTTAAGTGCCATTGTCGCTATTTTGCATGTTGGCTGTATTTATTTTGGCGCGTCCTGGTATCGGTTTTTTGGTGCTGGAGAGGAAATGGCAGTACTTGCCGAGCGTGGTAGTATTCAGCCTACAATAATTACTAGCGGCATTGTTTTGGTGTTATCTATTTGGTCGCTTTATGCTTTTTCTGCTGCGGGTGTTATTGTTCGCTTACCATTAATTCGTTTAGCGCTAACCTTAATTACAGCTATTTATTTAACGCGTGGTGTTCTTGGGTTATTTTTAGTGAATTATCCAATGGGGCGATCTCCTGAGTTTTGGGTATGGAGTTCATTAATTTGTTTAAGTTTTGGTGTTATTCACCTTATTGGGTTAAAGCAGCTGTGGTCAACGTTGTGATTAACGTGATGGGAACCTTGTAAGCGAGAAGTACTAGATGCTAAATTTTTCTTAGGAGTTTATGTAAATGCATACTTTATTGTTATACCCCATGTTTGCCATGGTATTGTTAACTTTTATTATTGCTTGTGTGGCGGTAAAGGCTAGATTCGCGGGTGTTAAAACAGGGGAGATAAGTCCTAAATATTTTCGTTTAATGGATGGGCAGAGCGTTCCAGATTTAGTAACAAAAACTACCCGTAATTTTAATAACCAATTTGAAATTCCTACGTTATTTTATGTGGTTTGTACTTTATATATTTGTTTCGGTATCAACAGTTTTGTTGCGTTAATTTTTGCTTGGTTGTTTATTGTATTTCGCGTGGCACATGCGTTTATTCATTTAACTTACAATCATATTTTGCATCGTATGCTGACATTTTGGGCGTCATTTCTGTGTGTTATGGTGCTGTGGATTAACTTGCTAGTACAGAAAATATAACTGTTGGGGATATTAAAACAGGCTCTGTTGGTCTCTTTGATTAGTCGTTGAGCTTTAAGTCTTTTCTCAATACAAAAGGCTTAAAGCTCAACGAAAGCTCCTAACAGCTATAGCTAAAGTAAGTTACGAATAATAGGTTCCATCGCTTTAGCACCACCAAGGTTATCCACTTTTACAGTATTTAATTCAACGGTAACCTTGTTTTCATCAAATTCAATGCTGCCCCAATTGTGTCGGTCATCAAAATTAAATGGCATACCCAAATAATTAATTGATATGCCAGATGAAATAATTTCGTAGCAGGGGCGTTTTCTATCTGGTTTGAGCAATTTGTTTTTATGAATATCGCCGCCAACAAAGAAAACGTTACTCTTTGACGCTTGCACCGCTTGGCAGAATAAGCGGTATTCTGTTTTGAACTTAGACCAATTTTCACTACCTTGCGTTAACGTTACCCCAGCACAAATAAAGGTGTGCGGAAGATTGTGTTGCATCTTATCTAATAGGAAACTTAATTGTGTTTCTCCTAGCATGCTTGGTGTTTTTGGCTCTGTTCTACATTTACACTGTTTATCAGAATGCTTTTTAATGGGGCTTGCAAAGCTGCGATTATCTAAAATAATAAATCGAGCGACAGGTTTATCTATGGGTAAATCCACATAACGATAAATGGGCGAATTATCGGGTTTTGATTCACCTAAAACCCAGGTTTTAAATAACCGTGTAGATACTTGTTTTTTGTCTTCAGGAACGCAAATACCGCTCGCATTATCCCAAGCAAAATCATGATCATCCCAAGTAGCGAAGAGGGCATTCTGGTCACGCATTTTGGTTACTAAGCTATTAAAATGCGGTACTGAGAATTGTTGCGCATATTTCGCTGACATTTTGGCTTCGAAATCAACCAAACTTAACTTTTCTGGTGAGCCTATTGGTTCTTGGCTAAAAAAACGTAGACCGTAATCCATGTAAATTTGATCGCCTAATAAGAACAAGTAATCAGGGTTCGAGTCTTCAACCACCTTCCATTCAGCTTGCTTTAAATTATGCGGTATATGTGGAAAAGCTTCGTAACGGCAACACGAGGCGAATGCTATTTTTGTCATGTGATTCTGCTTATTTTTATTATTATCTGTAAACTTAAACTTAAACTTAAACTTAAACTTAGTGGCTTTAATATCAAGCTAACGTTAAATAAAAGTGCGTTAAAGAATGCTCTTTGGCACTACGCGTCTTAGTTTAACTTTAAGTTGTTTCACTAGTGTTTCTTCGCCATCAGGATTCCAGTCAAGCGTGGTCTGCCAAGCATTTTCAGGTTGCATTTCTTCTAACATACCCGCTTTAACTGCTGTTGATATTTCTTTAGAAGGAATAATCGTTATGCTTTCGGTATTTAAGTTAGCGCTGCGTGGATCTACATTAAATGTACCGATAACAGTAATATTATCGTCAATAACCATCGACTTTGCATGTAAGCTAAAGATTGGCATTTCGGGTAATTTGCCCTGCATTTCTTTAGACATAATTTTCTTTCTAATTTGGGCATCGGGTTTAAATTCGTAAATTTCAACGCCAGTTTCTAGTAATTTTTTTCTATCTCGTTGATAACCATTAAAAGCTTCAAAGTTGTCGTTTGACGCTAAGCTATTAGTGAGGATTTTTATTTCAACACCACGGTCAACAAGGCTCTTGAATAGGTTTCTACTCAAGTCAGTGGTTACTAAATAAGGGCTTTGAATGGTGACTGATTTTTTAGCGTGTTGTAACAGTAAAATAAGTCGCTCAGTAGACAATCCGCTTCCACCTAAAAATGTATTACCATCATTTTTACCCGGTAAATCTGAAACGTATTCAACACCGTTTAACCAATGTAGTTGATTTGTTTGCTCAAGCTCTTGAAATACATCAGGAAGGTTTTTTATTTGCTGTCTAACTTCGGGGAGAAAGTTAAGGGGATTACAAGCATATTGATGTAACGCGTCAAAATTGGTATTCATTTCAGCGTTACTCGAAATTAAATCTTCAATCGGAACGCTTAAGTCATTATCCCAATACTGGTTAAATGACATTTGAATATCGTTAGTGACACCACCTAATAGCAGTACATCACGATCTCTGAAGTTATATTCGTGATCATAGCCGAAGTATTCATCAGCTAAATTTCGACCACCAGTAATAACTACCTTACCATCTACGGTAAAGGTTTTATTGTGCATGCGTTGATTTATACCATGAAAATTAGTGGTTAAATTTACAACTTTAGCGACAAAGTTTTTACCAATATTGAGCATCGGGTTATAGATTTTTATCGATATATTTTCGTGTGCCGCTAATTTTAATAGCTGGCTTTCTTTGGCATCAACCATTAGATCATCAACTAGCATTCTTACCTTTATGCCTCGCTCGGCAGCTTTTACGAGGTAATCAACAGCAATTAAACCAATGTTGTCAGATGAAAAAATAAAATATTGTACATCAATAGTTTGTTGGGCTTGTTCACTTAACCAAGCTCTGGTTAGTATGGCTTCGGTTCCTTGCTCTAGTATGTAAACACCGGTACTTTTTTCCATATTATCTTTATATGGCGCTAGGTATTTAGATAGCTCTGCAGGTGCTTTATTATTTATAGCAGCACAATAGTTTTGGTCTGAATCAGTGATGTGAAAGCCTGGATCGGAACAAGCCGATAGTAAAATTGTAGATAGAGGGATGAGTAGTGCAACAAACGTTTTTCGAGTGTTCTTCGCGAATGAAGGCGAGTTTTTAGTTTTATCCATGTAACCTTGTTAACTATTAGTATTAATTAATTAATATTTATTTATTTAATTTAATAGTTAAATCTCCTTATATTTTAGTAGGTAACAACCTAGTTATTCAAATAGGTAATTAGTGGCTCAGCTTACAATTGTTGCGATGTTAATTATTAGGGTGTTAATAGTTGTGGTGTTAGTAAAACAAACTCGTAGTATGTACGTTTTTGATTAGATGTTAATTTTTTATTCTTAGTTAAGTCTTTTATTATTTTACTCAGCGTTGCTTGGTATTCTGGTTTGTTAGCGTACATAACTAAACTGCTTAGAATTGGAGATAACTGACTCTGATCAAGATTTTTGCTAGCGTGAGGCCATTTTTCTTCACGGGTTACAGGCATTAAATAATCAGTGGCTAATTGTAAGCTTTGTCCTGTTGGTGATTGGTATTGCCATAATGATAAATTAGCTGTTGCTAGGTTACTTTTTTCGGCAATATTGGCGATAAGCGCCAGTGCTTGTAAATTAAAACAACTGTAGAAGAATGCACGGGTTCGAGCTAATTCATGTTGCTGCGCGCCTTGTGCGTCAAACTGTTCAGGAAAACTTTGTTGTGCTGCGATAATGCTTTGTTTTAATAACGCGTCATCGGCCAAATACCATGCTAAAGCAGCAACTTGAAAGTGATACCAAGAGCCATGATTGTTCTTTTGGCTGGCGCCAGATTTACCTAATTCACTGGTTGTTAACCAGGTAAGGTATTGTGTTAACCAAGCGGTCATTTGTGTATCTTGTGTTGCTGTCCAGGCAGGTGAATTGGAAAAAATGGTGATGGCATCAAGTACATTTTCAGGAATAACTCGTCCGTCTAACATGCCAGAACGTCTACTTTTAGGGTTACCTGGCACGCTTTGCCCGTATTCTAAATGCGGATTCATTTTGGTATTTTCGTCTAAAAACCAAGTATTGATTAAACTAACACCTTTTTGGGCGTATTTTTCATCGTTTGAAAAGTAATAAGCGAGAGATAAAATGCGAATAGCGCGCATAGTTTCGCCTAATCTACCGCGATCTACATGGTCAGTTTGGGTATCTGGATTGGTAATGCCGTCTTTTCTTATCCAAGGTAAACCATCAGGTGATTTAGGATCTGGCCACCAGTAACGACTTAAACTTAAATAATCATGCTTATCTTTACTCGGCGGAAAAAAATCTTTATCCATAACACTTGGGTTGGTCATTTTAAGTGTTGAGTCAGCTTTTTTGATAAGCGCTTTATAGGCTTTTTGGGTATAGGGTGCTGCAGTGTTATTTTTTAAGGACAATTTTACGTTAGCGATACTTGTTGCGTCATACTGAATAAAGTTTGTAGGCTTGGCTGTCGATGTCGATTTTGCCATGGCTACATTAAGTATTACTATGTTTAGCGCAATAACCGCTAGGGTAAGATTTAATAACAACATAGGTAATTTTACGGTTTTCAGTACTCGAGTGTTGCATAGAAACGGCATAACGAGCCTCATTGTGATTTTTATTATAGCCTAGCACTATAAATAATAATCACAATGATGGACAGATATTAACAACAATATCTTGTGTTTAGTCTAAGGATTTTCAGCAAAAAATTATGTAAATTATTGGCTTTGTTAGCAAACTACATTTGAAATTGTCGACTTTAATGGCGTATTTCAAATGTTGTAGTGACTTGCTTTTGTGCGTTTTCAGGCAAAGCTATGATGTTTTTAGGGGCAATATCTTTTGCTTTAGTTGAGCTGGTAAAAATAACTTTGGCTTTACCAAAGGTATCAGCGAAGTGCCAGTTACCATCAGCCGCGGGATTAATTTGATCAACGCTTTGAATATAGGCCGCAACAACAGATCTATTTTTGTCTGGAGCATGAATAACAATATTGCTGCCATCTAAATTTGGGAAGTTACCGCCGCCGCCAGCGCGATAATTATTGGTTGCCACTAAGTAGGTTTGTGCTTTGCTTAACGGTTTTCCTTGGTATGTCGCCTTGGTGATACGTGCCGCTTTTGGATTAATCAGCTTGCCTTCTAGGTCATAGCGGGCTGGTTGAGTAACATCTATCTGGTATTGAATACCGTCAATAATATCAAAATTAAATGATGCAAATGCGGGGTTTATTATCGCTTGTTTGGCGTTACTTGTCGGGTCGATTTGATTAAACTGTCCTGCTGAAAACTCTAACCATTCAATAACTTGTAGACCATTTAATTGAACAACTTTTAAATCATTTGGGAACACGTATAAATCTTGTAGGTGAATAAGTGATATTTTACCTGCAGGAATATCAGTGTAGTAGTCTGGCCCAATACGACCACCTGATTTAAAAGGCGCTGCGGCTGATAATACCGGTAAATCGGCTAATTCAGTGCCGCGAATTATACGTTCAACATATTGCTTTTGCGCGTTATTAACTAATTGTACTGATGGGTCGTCTAGCACTAGCGCGAAGTAGCTATGAATACGAGACGTTGTTTCACCTACTTTTTGTCGCATGTATTCTAAGGTGGCTTTATGCTCTTTCATAATTACCTTGTTTGATGCTTCATCCGTTTTCACCAATGAGGTTAATTTACCTTTATCGCGTTTTGCTACGGCTCTAACGCTGGCTTGGCTATCTATAACAGACCATTGGTTATTGCTCTTTTGTAGTGTTAAGTCAATTAAGCCTAAATGACTCCCCCAAAAACCGGGCATAACAGCAGGTATACCAAATACAGTGCCTTTTTCAGTATTTACGCCCTCGTAGCTAGCAATGGTTTTATCGCCAGGAAATACCCGATGTGAATGACCAAATAAAATAGCATCAATACCTTGCACTTTTGCTAAATGATAGGTGGCATTCTCGTCCATGCCTTTGCGTGGTAAGTTGTATAAGCCACTGTGTGGAATGGCAATAATGATATCGGCCCCTAATTTCTTCATTTCAGGAACGAGTTTTTCGGCGGTTTCTACTATGTCTTTGGCAATAACTTTCCCTTTAAGGTGTCCCATATCCCAAAGCATAATTTGTGGTGGGGTAAAGCCGATATAACCTACGTTAATACTGTGTTTTTTTCCGCTGTCATCTATTAAGGTTAATGGTTCAATGAGGTAAGGTTTAATAAAGTGCACATCGTTTGTTGGGTCATTATCAGCATCATCAATATAAACATTGGCTGAAATATAAGGAAAGTTCGCTCCGCTAATGGCTTGTTTTAAAAAAGGTATACCGAAGTTGAATTCATGATTACCTAAGTTACCCACGTTGTAACTTAATGGGTTCATTATTTTGTAAGCAGGGTGAATATTTTGTGCCGATAAACTTGTTTGCTGCGCGATATACTCGCCAAGTGGTGAGCCTTGTAACAAGTCGCCATTATCAATTAATAATGAATTGTTTACTTCTGAACGAGCATTATGAATTAAGGAAACTAC
Source organism: Colwellia echini (assembly GCF_002843355.2). GTDB lineage: Bacteria > Pseudomonadota > Gammaproteobacteria > Enterobacterales > Alteromonadaceae > Colwellia > Colwellia echini. The sequence goes on along the minus strand of NZ_PJAI02000003.1, from coordinate 200,395 downwards.
CCGCGATAAACCGACCGAGTCGCTTTGCTGATCGCGGTAATAATCGTAATCTGCAAGGTACATATGAATGTCGGTGGTTTCTAAAATTCGTAATTTAACCGTGTCTGTTGCTTGGCTTGCGTGAGTGAAAAACACACTGATACATAAGCATAATGCGGTAATTAATTTTTTATGATGTGGGTATTTACGGTTCATAATTTGGCTCAATTAGGCTAATTCAAAAAGCATGAAAAATTATTGAATGGTTGAACATGCAAAAAGGTTGGCTCGATATATAGTTAGCCGTAGTGGGAAGTGGAGTTTTACTGAATGAAACTAGCAATGCTAACAGTGATAACAGGGCTAATAAGGGAGTTGACGACAAATGGTTTACTGTCGTCAACTCCTTTAGGTTCAAGCGTTAATTAGGTTTGTTTATATCACCTATTTAGCACTTGGTATCGTTGTGCTGTACTTGTCCCAGTTATTAATAATTTCTTCTAATACGACAACGCCAACAACATAAGCAGACTCTAACGCAGCGTCTAAACCTGCATAGCCTTCATTTTCAGCTAATAAGTTTTCTGCTGCGGTAACGCCTGGCGGTGGAATAGAATAGTTACTACCTGTTCTTAATACCATTACACGATTTTTATCTACTTTACCTATGTTATCTAGGAAGCTTAACGACATGAAAGTCCCTGTGTCTTCCATAGCAGAGGTAACAAATTCGCCTTGACCATCTGTCCAAAAATCAACCCAATTGTTTGCCCAGTCATTTAAATACTGACCGTGCCAAAATTTCATAGCAGCAAGTTGGTCGCCTTTTAATACAAATGGTTTTCTTTGTGCATTAGGGTGGTTAACGTAAAGAGAACGTGTTTTTTCTAAACTTTCAAAGTCAGGTAATTCAATGTCTTTAGTTAGCTCGAATGCCCAATTAGTTAACCCAGCATTCACTTGAAACACTTCACCTTTAGGTTCAGGTCTTGTTTTGTCATGCGGTCCGTGAGTTCCACGGGCAAAATAACCTGTTTCCCATTCAACAGGCATTTCACGTGGGTCAATAGCATGCATTAAATCGCCATCAACTAAGTATTCTGCCCATGCAGCTGAACCGATTGAAGCATCTTCAGGGTCAATACCGGCAATACCGGCAATTAACCAATAGGCTTGTGATAAGTCAAAACGAGGGTCCATACCTAATGCCATTGCAGCACCTGCTGAATGCGAGGTACCAATACCAGTAACCATACCTAGTACACCAGTTTCTTCATTAAGGTAAAGATCATGATGAGATTGCGGGAACGGTATTCTTGTTGTTAACTCTTGGCGTTGTTTCCATAGCTGAAATTCGCCTGCGGTATCGTCGGTGTCATCGCCAATTTCAAACATGGTAACGATAACAAACTTAATTGGAATAGGTTTGGGGGTGGTTTCGCTGCTTACCTTGCTGTTATTGGAGCTACAGCCTATTAGTGCTGTGGTTAAGGCTATTACGCCGATAAACTTTTTAAAATGTGGAATCATAAATTTGTCTCTCATGGTGTAAGAATAATTAAGTTGTTAACTCAGTCGTGTTTAATCAATGCGCCTTTAATCAATTCGTCGTTAATCAGTCACCGTTAAGTAGGTGTGATATTTGTGTCGTTATAATCTTTACTGGGTCGCGGTGTCATTGGCTGCTTTATTACGCGTTATCCAGTTATGCTGGCGTTGCAAATCTGCGGCATATTCTAGCCAGTTATTTGCTTGTCCTTCGCTGTATGAAAACGCACGAGCTTTACGAAAAGCGGCCAAACCCTCACCAAATTTCTTTTGCTCGGTCATGGTTATTCCCATCACTAACCAGGCTTTACCCGGTTCTTCTAGTTCACCGCTAAGGGCTTTATTCAATGCAAGCTCTGCTGGCTGCCATTGGGCTTTTTCTACATATAAATTAGCAATGTTTAAATAAGGCTCGCTTTCTTCTGTTACCTCGGCGAGTTTTTCAAAAGCTGTTATTGCAGGGGTATACTCTTTTGCTGCAACCCAAGCATTGGCTAATGTAGCTAGGTAATCAGCGTCTTCAGGTAATATATTTTGCTCCATGGCCATAACAATTAATCGCGCGGCATGCTCGGGTATGCCTTGTGTTATAGCCAGTTGCACCATAGATTTTACTGACGTTTCTTTATCTAGCACCCCACTTTTCCAAGCAAGCTGTAACGTTGCGAGACCTTTAGTGTTTTCTTCTAAGATCATGTAAACACTCGCTAACTGCTCCCAATAGTTGCTATTTTCTGGCCAGTATGAAATTGCACTTGATAAGGCTGCAGCTGCAGCAGAGTATTGTTTAACTTCAAAGTTGCTGGCGATAAGTAATTGATACCAGTTTTCTTTTGGCTCTGGCGTCATGGCAATCGCTTTTTCAGTGTAAGGAATAGCGTCTTTATAGTTCTGCGTTTGTGCAAAAATGTTTGCCATGAAAATATATTGAGCGGCGGTAGGCTCTTTTATTGTCGTAAACCATTCTTTAGCGAAAACTAAGGCTTCGGTAAATTTTTCTTGTGCGGCGTACAACTGAGCAACCATGTAGCCAACATTGTATTTAACTGACTCAGGTAATAAACCAAGAGATAAGCTACGTTTTAAGTAAATAATCGCTTCATCATAATTGTTGCGTGACATCTCGGTATAACCAAGCATTTGTAGCACTAAAGCTTCATCAATGGTTTCAATATCAACCTCTTGATGAAGGGCTTTTAATTCGATATAAGCTTCTTCAAGTTGGTTGTTACCAATTTGCTCTTGAATTTCAGTTAGCGATTTATAGGTGGAGCTACTTACCGAATCAGCAGCCGCTTTTGCAGGTGAGCTTAGTGATAACATAACAACAACAGCTACAGTCGATATAAGCAAACCGATGCGATTATTGCCTTGGTTATATTTTGCTGATGGCATTAGATCACTGTTATTGATAATTTTATTGTCTTTAGTCATCGTGGTTGTCCTAGTGATATAAATTAGGGCGTTTAGTGAGTAACTTGCTCACTATACCCTTATCAAATGTTGAGATTATTTAGCTAAACTAAATTCAATGGTTTGTTGAGCGCGTTGACTTTGCGGTTTGCCGTCAACTGTTTTTGGCCTAAACTTCCAGCGTTTCATGGCATTAATTGCAGCGCTATCAAACAAACGAGGTGGTTTGGCATCAACAACTTTTACGTCGGATACTGTACCGTCAGGTCGAATCAACACTTCCATGGTGACATAACCAGACAATTTAGCTTGTCTAGCACGCTGTGGATATGCTGCTGGTACTCGCACAATAGGGATAACATCGGTATCAAACCCAGCCATACCTCCACCTTGTTGTAATGTTCCCAAAAATGGTCCTGAACCCGTGTTCATGGACATGCCTATTTTAGGCATACTCATGGCCATGCTAGGACTCGAATTATCACTAATTTGAGCACTAGAACTTGGTACGTCAGGTTTAGACTCTGGCGGCGGTGGCGGTTCAGGCATACGGCGATCTTTTGTCGTTACCTCAGCTTTATTAGAGTCAACGCGAACAAAATTTAAGTTCGCTTGGTTCTTATCTTTTTTGGTAAATACGCCATCATTTGCAATCATTAATTGCATGCCTGCAAACACCATCAAAGCAAAGATGGCTGCAGCACAAAGAATGCCTATATGCTTCAGCATGATTATTTACCCTCCGACGCCACAGATACAGAGGTTGCACCGGCCAGTCTCGCTTGATCCATTACTTGAATAAGCGTATTGGTATTCGAATCTTGGTCAGCAACAATAATAACTGCAGCCCCAGGATTTTCAGCTAACGACTTTTCAACATTGGCGCGTATGGCGCGTTTGTCTACTTGGCGTTTGTCCATAAACACTTCGTTAGTGGCAGTAATGCCTATGTGTACGCTGTTTGACTCACTCACAACCGAGGTTTCAGCTTGCGGGCGGGTTACATCAACCCCTGATTCTTTTACAAAGGTTGATGTTACGATGAAGAAAATTAGCATGATGAATACAACATCTAGCATCGGTGTTAAATCAATTTGATTTTCATCTTCTTCGTTCATCAAAAAGTCATTGTCGTTCATGTCATACTCTCTTTTATTTAGCTGTCTCTTAACTACGTGTACTCATTGACATTGATTATGCAATTTTGGTTATGCAGTACACGTTAACGTTAGGTAGAATTAATCGTCGGTTTTCATAATGTTACCGGTCTCGCGTTTTTCTCGACGGTATCGACGGTCCAATTCCGTTGCAAAAGGAATAGCTAAGAGCGCAATAACCATACCAGCCATAGTAGGTATCGTGGCGGCACTAACACCGTTAGCCATAGCTCGAGGATTACCAGATCCTAAATAAGCCATTACTTCAAACACTTGGATCATGCCGGTTACCGTACCTAATAAACCTAACATTGGTAATAAGGCGATTAACGCGGTAATTTGTTTTAAATTACGTAACATTAAGCAGTCTATTTCCGATATTAATTGCGTACGGATATGCAAGGATGCCCAGCTTGATTTGTCATCCATGGCTTGCCAGCGGTCAGTATTTTTTTGGCGTTGCTTCTTAAATGAGCCGAAGAAAAACCAATAACGTTCAAAAATTAAATACCACAACCAAACGGCTACCCCAAGAATTGCCCAAAGAACGTTGCCACCTGTGTTAAGAAAATCGACAATAAAGGTGTTAATGTCCATAGTTTACGACTCCCCTAATTAGGCTTTAGCGCTGGCTATTTCAACAGCTTTTTGAGCGACCATACCTGATGCTTGCTCACCAATAACTTTACTAAGTTGTTGGGTTCTACTGCTGAGCATATTGCTACAAAGTAGTAATGGTATAGCGACAATTAAACCTTCAACCGTGGTAATTAAGGCTTGAGAAATACCACCAGCCATTAATTTAGGGTCACCGGTACCAAATAAGGTTATTGCTTGGAATGTACCAATCATGCCCGTTACGGTTCCTAGTAGTCCCATTAATGGCGCTATTGCTGCAAGCACTTTAATGGTGGCAAGCCCTTTGCGTATTTCAGCTAAGTCTTTGAAAATAACTTCTTGTAGTTTTTTGCTAATAACATCGAGATCATTCAAATGTTTGTTTTCGTAATAAGCTAACATCATACGACCTAGCGGGTTATCGTCAGACGCTTGATTCATATTTTTCAGTTGCTTATTCATACGTTTTGAAATAATTGACAATTTAGTCATGCGCTCAAGCACGATAAGTAAGCCGATTACACCTAACGCTAAGATGGCATAACCTACGCCTTTACCCTGTTGAACACGTTCAATTAAACTCGGTGATTGAACAAGTAAACCTAGTAATACGCCGCGTGAAGGGTCAACCGCGAAACTGGTTTCTTTATTACCTGAACTCGCACTTAACTCTGCGGCTGAATTGGTAATATTGCTTGCAGGTTGTCGCGATAACTCAACGAGTTGACCGCCGTCTGCATCATAATTTAAGTATTTATCTGCAGTTATGGCATTGAAGGTACCAACACGAGTTACTTCTGCGTTATAGCTTTCGCCACTAGGCTTAGTTACTTCAGTATTAAAACGACTTACTTGGCCAGATTCAGATATTTCTTGCAGCATTAATGCCCATAACTTTTGCATTTCAGCAATAGTTGGCACTTCTTTGGTTTGCGATAACACTTCAATCTCAGCAGTACGCTCAGGGAACTCGCTAGTAATAATTGAACTATAAAGCATTTGCTGAGTGTCGCCGGCCATTTGGCGGAATACACCAAATAACTCGCCTAAATTACCGGTTCTGCGGTCAAGTTGGGTGCTAACTTTTTCTAATACAGCCTCGTTGTCATCAAAACTGACTTTCATTTCATCACGCATTGCTTCTTGGGCAGCAACTGCGGCTTCAACTTCAGCTAACATTGCTTTTTGTTCGCCGGCAGCAGCCATGAAGCGTTGTTCTCTTTCACTGTTATGTGCCGCTTCAGTGCTTACGTCATTTTTTACTTGTTGGTAAAGGGCTTGTAAGCTATCACTGGCTTGCGCATTAATTGCGGTAACACCTAAGGCACTACCGAAGGCTACTATCATTAAGCTTTTTTTAGCTAAGTGGCCTCTAAAAATATTATTCATAAAACTCATATTAAATTCCTTAAGATGCCGGAGAGTTAACTGGTAACGTTAAAAGTTCAGGTGGCATTTGCTTACGAGCAATGCGTAAACCGTCACGAATGCTAGTACGGTAGTCATCATTTACTACTTTCCAACTCTTAGTGCTGCTATCCCATTTGCCACTTTCATTACCATCAAGTGTTTGGTAGTAAAGTCCTACTCGTCCAAACCTTAAAAAATCGACGGTACGGGGCGCGTTATCAACAACAATAATGCCTCGATAAGCTTCTATTGTTCGGCCGTATTCCATTTCCACCTGATAAGCTTCCATAATACGACGGTATTTTTCACCAGCAGAAACGTCTGCTCGGTCAATCAATTCAACTAATGTTTCAATACGCTCTTTACGTTCTTCTTTTAAAAAGGGAATGTCGGCGTTAAGTAATTCGCTTAATGTGTTGGTCATTTGTAACATTAACGGCAGGGCACCTGTTTCAATGCCGTCAATTTCGTTAATTTGTTTGTTAATACTGGTAATTTCAGATTCTTGCGATTGCACCAGTTTTGCCATTTGTTGGTTATATATTGTTAAACTTTCAAGTCGTTGCTCGGCAAGGCGATATTTTTGAAAGTCACTCAGTGTTGTTTCTGCTAAGGTGTCAATTTTATTTTGGCTAGCGGCAGCACTTTTATTAATACTTTCTTGTTGCTCAAGGCTATTTTCAACAGCATGACTCGGGAGTATTAATATAGCGCTCGACAGAAGCGCTACGCCTATGGAGTTACGAATAACCATGTAAACCTCTTTAAACTTTTGTAGTGATGAGGGGCAAATTATGCCCCTCTTTTGATAATGTTCTTACCCGTTAAAATTGGTAGGAAGCGCTGGCTACCCAGTTTGCAGGAAGCTCAGGTAATACAACCGTGCTACCAAATAAATCTGGGAAGTTTGCTCTGTAGTATTTCTCATTGGTTAAGTTTTTACCTTGCACACGAAGTACCCAGTCGCCGGTGGCGTAAGTAATACCAGCATTAAGTACTGTGTAAGCAGGGAGTTCTACCCCTTGAGAAAAACTAGAGAAAGTAGAATCAGCATGGATAACACTGACCATTGCGCTTAAACCGTTTTGGAAGTCATAAGCTCCTGTTAAACTAAACATGTTTTCAGGAATACCGGCTTTAGTGGCTTCAGCTTCATCATTAACTAAAGTTAATCCTTGCATTACATAAGCGTAAAATAATGATGGATCGGTAATGCCAGTTAAATCTTCAGCTCCCATAAAACCAAATTGAGTGCCAGTTTCTAATGCCGTTAGGTTAGTAACTTTTAGGTTGGTGTAGTTACCTGTTAGGGTTAATTGTTCCGTTACTAGGTAACGCATTTCAAATTCCCAACCTTTACTGCGGGTGGTGTTATTACTTACTTGATCTTGTGCAGAATAATTAGTTCGTTCTTGGTCGAAGTAATCAAGCGTTAAGAATAAAGTGTTATCCACTAAGCTCGCTTTTACACCTACTTCCGCTAAGGTTGAGTCAGCAAGGGCATTACCTGATTGCACTAAGTCAACCGGAATTTCTGAGCCTTGACCCATGATAATAGTGGTTTGTTTAGAGGCGGTAATATACGGCACTATGTTACCCGGTAAGTTATAAGACGCACTGGCTGTCCACGAAATCGCCGAATCGCTATCAGACGCTTCAGTGGGCGCTTCGTTACCTGTTGCGCCAAATAATTTGTTGTTGTGTTCAATACTCGTCATATCTAAATAATCGTAACGAACACCTAATAAAATATTTAAGTCGGTAAACATATTAAAGTCAGCTAAAAACGCTAAACCGTAATCGGTAAAATTACCTGTGGTGTAACTTGAATAATCTTCATCAGATTCAATTGATAATAACTTTCTATCAAGGGCTGTAGAAGGGCCTGTTAAGTCACGACGGTCAAAGTATTCAAAATCATAATCATCACCATGTTTAAAGTTGGTATAACGAATACTTGGTGATACTTGGTAATTTGCACTTAACCAATCAGTATGAGTGGCAGCGTAGGCAAGTACTAACTGATCTTCAAACGCATAAGTATCAGCAAATTGAGAAAAACCATAAGCGTTAGCATTCGCGTTATCTAAATCTTCATAAAACATTTTATTAGTTAAAGTGAAGCCGTCAGCTATTTGATGCATAACATCAAAATATAGCGTTGAAACGGTATTGGTTAGGTAATCAGAATCGGCAACGAGTACTTGGTTATGTTCAAGTTTAGCGGTACCAACATTGTTTAATGCCCACTCAGGGTCTAAGGAAGCATCTGTTGCCGATGATGGCGGCACAAAGAAGTTATTACTATTTGGATTAAAAGTGCCTTGCCAAATACTGTATTCGTCTGCAGAGTTTAAACCGTCATGGTTTAAATCAACTGAAGTAGGTGAGCCGGTCACGTATGTGCCGTTATCGATAAGTTCTTGTGTTAAACGGTTCCAACCTGCAACTTGGTTACCATCAAACTCATGGTACATACCACCAAACTCAATACGGGTATCAGGTGAAAGATCGACGTTAAAAGAAGCTTGTATGATGTTTTGGTCAGTTGCTGAATTCTCATAGTAGCTGCCAGAGTTTTCAGTTTCAGCGTAGAAATAGTAGCCTAGATCTTTATCGCCAATTTTACCTGGTCCACCTACTTCAGCAGTTAAAATATTTTTTTCCCAGCTGCCGCGAGTTAATGATATTTTTCCGGTAGGCTCTTCTAAATATTGACCTGTGTCAGCGCGGGCTGATTTAGGCTCAAAGTTTAAATACCCACCTATTTTAGATGGACCATAAATAGGTGATGCTGGACCACGAACAATATCAATACGTGAAGAAGCCCCAATTGGAGTAGGGTAGTTTCCTGGGTTGTTTATTCGGCGGATACCACGAAAATAAACTTCACCGGGTGTACCACGAACATCTAATGAACCAGCAACACCGAAAAATGATTGGGTAAAGGCACCAGGAGATACCAAAACTAAATCATCAATATTAGTTATATTGTAATTTTCCATCATGTCGGACGTTACTGTTGTCACACCACGTGGTGTTTCCAATACTGTTTTACCGAAACCAAAAACAGACTCAACGGCTTCGGTTGGCATTAAGCCCATTGTGTCGGCAATTTGCCCCTCTGATGTATAAGTTTCTAATTCGACTATGTCTTCATTAGGGGTGCTTTCTTTTGTTTCTTCAGCAATGGCTAGTTGTGAAACTGCAGCGATATTGATGGTTATTAACAAAGCGAGTTTATTTCTCTTAAACGATTGGAACATACAATTCTCCTGGCTTTTTAAGTTATGTTTTATGTTTTATATTTTTTTAATTACTAATGAGTAGAGAGCAAGCGTTGTGCCAATTCCTGTCCGATCGGTCATGTTTTATTGTTTTCTCTTTTTATTCAATGGTTTATGGTTTTATTTTGTAATTATATGTTGTTGTAAAATATTAGGTTGCTAGTTAAGGGCGCACTGTTTTGTTACAAATGTACATAAAAGTGCACGAGATTAGGGCTATTACTCTATTTTGGGGCTGGGCGGATATGAGCGACCTTGGCATGCATACCAATTTACTGAAATTGTTTTAAGGGAATTAAAAACCAAGAGGGAGGGGGCTGTGTTCTTGGTTTTTATTTTTTTGGTTGTTAACTTTTGCTTGTTAACTTTTGGTTGATGCTTTTTGCTTGTTAATTTTTTATTAACAAGCAAAAAAGGTATGCTCTTATTGATCATTATAAGAGCAACTCATTAACTGCAGTGCTTTAGCTTTCCTCTAAACAAAGTTGGTACTTATCGCAAATAAAGCTATATGACACTGGAGTAGTTGTAATGTTTTTAATACCCGATGTGCTGACTTGTTGTTCAAATTTAGCCATTTTTTCTTGGTATTCATTGAGTAAAGTATTTTTAGTTTGTTGATCTAAGAAGCTGTATTTAATTGAATTTTCCCCTAAAGTATTGAGTTCAGCCCAGCTTAAGTTAAATTCTTTAACGGCGACAAAAAACTCATCTGTTAAGTTTGAGTCCCACATGCCGCGATCATCAGTAGACAACGCAACCGGAATACCAATTCTTAAATATTCAGGGAAAGGGTGCTGTGAATAGTCATCAATATATTCTAGTAACAAGTTTGAAATAAGATTGATTTCAACTAAATACGGGCCATTGCGCATTTGTCGCATCATGTCGTCATCAGTAATTAGGTTAACGCCATGACCAATACGGTCTGCGCCAAGTAATAGGGTATCGCGTATATGATAATTAGGCTCATCAACCTCACCGGCGTGAATCGACAATTTCACATTGTTGTATTTATGTCGTAACTCACGTAATACCGGTAAGAAACGGGCGGGATGGCCTTTATCATTATCTTCACGACCAACCATGTTGACGGCAACGTATAAATCATTATTTTTGGAAATGAAGTCATAGTATTTACGTAATGAATCTTCGGCTCTTGGGCTAAAGCGTAAAATACTTTCTTGCATACGTACTGTGATGCCAGTGGCTTTCGCATCGGCTTGTTGTAAACGATCTCTAAAAATATCAGCGGTAACTTCTGCAGGAATAACGGTACCGTCTGGCTTGGTATAGCCAAAAGCGCCCATCATGGGTTCCATATATATCAAGCCTTCGTCACCAAAGGCTTGCATGTTTTTAACCAGTAATTCGGCAATTAAATAGGGACTGCTACTTAGCTCGTTCATGCGTTGCCAATGTGTTTGAAAAAACTCGTCACGGCCTTCGTGGTCTTTGTCTAAGCGAATACTGTTTAACCAGGCTGCTTTTTCGGTGGCATTTAGATCTTTTAGCGGTTTGTATTCTGCTTTTTCACAGGCAGGTAATTTGTCATAACTTGACGCTAATAAATTAGTAAACAATAAGTAATATGGGCTAAATCCAAATTCATTACCGCCATAGTCGCGACAATTGTTAACTTTAACTTTAGTGTAAAATTCATACCCATGAGCACTTTGCTCTAGCGCTAAGTCATACCACCACTCAGACAGTGCTGAGCCGGTAATATGATGATGTAAATCACCGCCTTTAGGCATGGCGTACAATAAAGTGTATAGCTCTTTATCGCTTGCGGTTTGTTTAAATTTTTCAAACCAATCAGCACTCGCGGCATAACATGATCCCACTATCAGTTGTGCGGAAATTGCCAACGCAGTAAGCGTGGTAAATTTGTTTTTTTTACTCATGTAAACTCCAAAGTAGTAATGAGCAAAAAGAATGCATGCTCAAAGAAAATTAAAATCATTACTTTAGTGAGTGCAATTCCGATACCAAAGAGCCTATATAAGGCCAGACACTATTGAATATGACTTGTTGTTTTAATATTCCTGACCAATCAGTCAGGTTGTGTGCGTTTATGGTGCGAAAGCACCAAAATGTCGGTGCAACGTTAACTGTGGTCGCGTGCTTTTGCTATGGCTTTAGCTATGGCTTTAGCACTTGGTTCGCACTTGATTAGCGCTTGGTTAATAAAGAGGTGCTGCCATCGCTGTTATTTTTATACCTGGCTGAAACAACATTTATAAGCGTCATTAGATTAAAAATGAGAGCATAAAAAAGCCTTGTTACAGTAACAAAAAAGGCATACGCGTTAACGTATGCCTTAGTTAAATTGTTGTTTTATTTTCCGAGATCTTGAATTTTATATTGCAGCTTAAGGGCAAATAATTTCAATAATGTCGAATTAAGATCTGTTCATAATCACACTAAAGTCATTGAAAATATAACTGGGTTTAGTTTTTTCACACACTTTAATTTCAGGGCGAGTATCATCAGCTATAAAAGTACCGGCACGTTCACTATCAAGATGTTGTCTTGGTTTGCCGTCCCAGCGTGTGACTGACATACTCATGTCTGATGTTGGTAACCAAGGGGTTGTAGTGGTGCTTTTTTCAACGTTAAAGCCTGCCATGCTACCCTGACAAAGTTCAGGCTCCGCGACAATAAGCGCCGCTAAAGTATCCCAAAAATAGTATTCACCTGAGTCAATAAACCAATCATTTTTGGCTAACACTTTTTTCCAAAAGAGCGCCGCAGGTGTTTTAGCATTTTGACTAAATTCAGCCGCTAACTCGCTCGTAACCCGAACCGAGTTAGTTACGTCTAGCCCTACCAATTCGATGTTAAGATCTGAAGCTAATACCTTGTCTGCAGACACCGGGTCGATAAAAATATTCCATTCAGCGGTTTTATTTGGGTGGCCTTTGGTAAAAAGCGGCACAATAATGTTGCCTTTCACGTTAACGTTACCTCCCATAATCACTAAACGTTCAACAGACTTTTGGTCTTGCGGGTATTTTTCTAACCATTGGGCGATATTGGTTAATGGCCCTGTGGCTAAAATGGTAACCGGCTCGTTTGATTCGACGATAGCTTGGTGAATAACCTCTACTGCGTGTTTGTTACTTGTTGGACGCTCACTTGCTTTAACTGGTACGCCAGATAAGGTGTCTGAGTCGGTGCGCCATGCTTCAGGAAATACTGCATAACCGTCTAACGGCTCAGCATCACCACAAGCCACGGGAATATTTTTACCGCTATACGGCGATAGTTCTAATAAGGCGGTGGTATTGGTAAGGCCGGGCTGACAATGGGATTCGCCACTAGCTGAAATAGTAATTGCGGTGACATCTAATTTGGGATGTTGCACTAAAAATAATAATGCCGCCCAGTCGTCAATGGCCATATCGTTATCAAAAATAACTGGTTTAGCCTGTAAGCCAAGTGAAAAAACACAAGCGGCAGCACTGGCTGCAATGCTGGCGGTGAGTGTGGTAAAAATCTTCATGAATCTTCCTTTTTTAAGTCGGTAATTTGTACTTTTGTGTTAATTTTTGCGTTAACTTGTGTATTAATTTGGCTAATAGCTTTGATAATCGTTTTGCTCACTAAAAATGAATGATTAATATTGAGTTATGCATTTTAGCGGCTCAATTCATTAATTAGCGTTGTATGCTGAGGAAATAGCGTTAATAATTTCTCTTTCGAACCGAGTTGCATATCAGAATAATCAAAGCCTGGTGAAACCGCTTCACCAATTAAGCCATAGCCATATTGACCATTACTTGGGATTTTTGAGGCTTTCCAGGTACCGCCTTTCACCATCATTTGCATTTGATGGCCCTTTGTTGGATCTGGCCCTAGTATGGTTGTTTGTAAGCTGCCATCGGGGTTTAACATATAGTAAGTTATCGGGTCGCCTTTATGGAAAAAGTGCATGATATCGGATTGATTCATATGAAAATGTCCGATTGGCGATTGCGCACTGAGTAAATAATAAATACTGCTCATTGTGACACGCTCGCCGTTGTCAGTAGGTATAGTCGCGCGATGATCAGCACTAAATGTGCGACGATAAAAACCGCCTTCAACATGCCCTTCTAAATTTAACGCTTTAACAAGTTGTTCAGCTGTTAATTGGCTTTCACTAGGTGTAGTCATTAACAGCTGATTACTTTTTACTATTTTTTTTTAGCCAAAGCTGCAGCTTCAGCACTACCTGGGATAGCATCTTGGTAGATATCCCAATTTTGAACTAAGTTATCTATGACGATAGTGCCCATTTCAAAAGCGGCTACAATGGCAGGTAAACCACCATCAGGGTAGGGTGCTGTAGTACTCCAAGCTGCGGTTTTATCTTTAGGTGGATGGGTGTAATTACTGACAGTACGTAACACTAAGACACGTTCTTTATCCACTAAGCCGGTACGAGCTAAGCGACCGAACGCAGTAAAGGTACCGTTGTCTTCCATATTGGTGGTCATAAACTCACTGTCTGGGCCTGCGTATAAATGCATCCAGTCGTTTGCCCAGTTGTTCAGTAATTCACCATGCCAATACTTACTTGACCCTATGGTGTCACCCATAGTTACAAAGGGTTTTTTACGTGCATTAGGGAAGTTAACGTATTGCTCTCTAAATTCTTTAATGGCAGGCGTATCGGCAACTGAATAGTCTTTAGTTAAGTTATAAGCCCAATCAACTAAGGGTTCATTTAAAGCAAAATGAATAGTGTCTACTGTCCAACCGGTTGACTCTTGATTTGGCTTGTATGCTCCTAATGGAATTAAACCATATTCCCATTCTTTAGGTATTTCACGGGCATCAATTTCATACAATAAATCACCATCAACTACATGCTTTGCCCACACGCCTGTGCCTAAAGAGACATCGCTAGGATCGCCACCACCAATACCGGCAACTAACCAATAAGTATCAGAAAAATCGAAACGTTGATCCATACCTAATGCCATAACTGAAGCCGTAGCATTAGGTACGCCACCACCGGTACATATAACAAGTACCCCTTCATTATTGGTATAAATGTCGTGTTCGCCCAAGGGAAAATCAATTTTGTTATCTAGCCCGCCACGCTCTAACCATAACTGTAACTCGCCAGGTCTATCGCCTGTTACTTCACCATGCTCAAACATCGCTAAAACCACTGCTTTGATTGGCATAGGTTTTTTTATGACGTTTTCGCTAGCGGCTAATGCAGCAGGCGTGGTGATACTAACGGCCATGCCGACCAATAGTGAATGTAAATATTTTTTCATTTTAATAACCTCTTAATATTAATGTTTAAAATTATCTAAGCTGTGTTCTACTACTTTTACTTGCTCAAAAATAACGATTACTTTTGAGGGTGTTCTTGTTGCCAATGTTTGGCTATGTCTATTCGACGTGCAAACCAAACACCTTCAAACGATTGAACATATTGAAAAAATCGTTCGAGGGCTTTTATTCTTCCTGGTCGTCCGACTAAGCGGCAATGCAAACCTATCGACATCATTTTTGGCCGATTTTCACCTTGAGGATCCCCTTCTTCATAGAGGGCATCAAAACTGTCTTTTAAGTAATTGAAGAATTGGTCGCCGGCGTTAAAGCCTTGTACTGCAGCAAAGCGCATGTCGTTTACGTCTAAGGTGTAAGGCACTATTAATTGTTGCTTTTCGCCTACTTGTCGCCAAAAAGGTAGGTCATCACTATAGTCATCAGCGTCATATAAAAAGCTACCGTTTTCGGCCACCAAGCTTGCTGTATTTGGGCTTGTTCTACCTGTGTACCAACCTTGTGGTTTTACGCCACTGACTTCTTCAATAATCGCCATGGCTTCTTGCATATGCTGGCGCTCGGTATCTATGTCGATGTTTTGGTAGTTAATCCAGCGTAGCCCGTGACTACATATTTCATGGCCAGCTGCTACTAAGGCTTTAGCTACTGCTGGGTTACGTTTTAATGCCATGGCAACGGCAAACACAGTGACAGGCAGGTTATATTTTTCAAATAAGCGCAGTAAGCGCCATACGCCTACTCGGCTACCATATTCATAGATAGACTCCATACTGATATGACGGTCTTCAACATGTGGGGCACTGACTATTTCAGATAAAAAAGTCTCTGCGGCATCATCACCATGAAGTACACAGTTTTCGCCGCCTTCTTCATAGTTCATCACTACTTGAACCGCTATACGTGCCTTATTTGGCCAATTAGCGTGCGGTGGCTTTGCGCCATAACCGAGTAAGTCACGAGGGTAATCGTCATAACTGTTGCTACTGTCATGGCTGTTAGTTGATTCACTCATAGCTATTCTCCTTTATTCATATTCATACTGTTTTTAACACTTTTTAACCATGCACTTAGGTGGTTACGCTCGTCAGTTGTCATGTTGGTCATATTTCCAAGCGGCATGTCTTTACTAACAATTGCTCGACTATGAATTAGTTGATTCACTTTTTTAGCGTCGTCAATTGAGTCAATCATTAAGCCTAAAGGTGCTGTTTTAAAAAGTGCCGATCTAGGCGTTTGGCTATGACATTCAGTACAGTGTTTGTCGATAATTTCCCATGCTTGCGCATCAGTCACCGTTTCGGCTGCTGCGCTATTGCTTGATGACGACATTAAGTGCCAAGGTGCAATTGCCAACATAAGAACAAAAAAGGCTGCTATTCCGCTAACTAATACACTTGGGCGATTCACGCCTAGGTTTTTCAAGTTAAAGTAATGACGTATCCACATACCAATAACAAACAAGGCGATAAGAATTAACCAACCAAATTCATGCGTGTAGGTATATGAAAAATGGTTACTCAACATGATGAAAATAATAGGTAAGGTCGCGTAGTTATTATGAATTGAACATAGTTTTGCTTTGATGCCCGGTGTTGAGTCTGGAATGCGACCCGCTTCTACTTCAGCAACCATGTAACGTTGACCCGGCATAATAACGTGGTAAACATTACCCGCCATACAAGTACCAATTAATGCGCCTACGTGAATATAAACAGCGCGGTCGGTGAATAGCGCATCAACGCCCCATGTCCATAAGGCTAATAAGCCAATAACGGTGATACTAAAAGGTATGCCTTTATTCACTAATGGGCTGTTACATAAAGCGCGGTAAATTAAGTAACCCGAAATAATAAAGACTAACGACAAGCTAATTGCTGATAACTTATCTAACGGTGCTTTGGTGCTATCAAGCAAGTATGCGTCAGCACCCACGTAATAAAGTAAGCTAAATAATAAGAAACCTGTGATCCACGTGGTATAAGCTTCCCACTTAAACCAATGCAAAGTAGTTGGCATTTGTTCTGGGCCATTTTGGTATTTGGCTACTTCATAAAAGCCACCACCATGTATTGCCCATAAATCGCCTTTTATGCCTTTGTCTTGTTTCCATTGCGGCGGGGTTTCTAAGTTGTTGTCTAGCCATGCAAAATAAAAAGATGCACCTATCCAAGCTACGCCAGCAATAACATGAAAATATCGAAGAACTAAGTGTGCTAAATCGAAAAAGTAACTTTCCATAACTAATCAACCTCTACTAGGTGAGCGTGACTTTGGTGTGAACTTTTATTAGAGCTGTTATTAGAGCTTTCATGTGCACAGGCGTGTGAGCTAGAGCGTGTGCTTGAAACTTCACTTGAAGCAGGCGCTTTATCTCTTTGGTGTACGCTTTTACCTAAAATAAAGGTTTCTTCAATACAGCGGTCGTCACCTAACATCATCAAAGCAAATAACTTGTCGTGCAGGCTGTTAGCGTGCTTGAGACGAAAGTCCATTAATGGTGTCGCTTGGTAATCTAAAACAATAAAGTCGGCTTCACAGCCGGTAGTAAAATTACCTATTGTGCCTTCGAGATCTAGGGCTCTAGCGCCACCTAGGGTCGCTAAATATAAGGCTTTGAATGCAGATAACTTGTTGCCTTTCATTTGCTGAACCTTGTAGGCTTCACTGCAAGTTTGTAGCATTGAAAAACTGGTGCCACCGCCAACATCCGTGCCTATGCCGACATTAATGTTATGTTTTTCACAGGCGCTAAGGTCAAAGAGTCCTGATCCTAAAAATAAGTTTGATGTAGGGCAATGTGAAATAGCCGCGTCTTTGTCTGCTAGGCAGCACAGTTCACGTTCATTTAAATAAATACCGTGGGCAAATACAGCACGCTTTCGCACTAAGCCAGCGCGGTCATACACATCAAGGTAGTCTTTTGCTTCAGGAAATAATTGTTTTACCCAACTGCATTCACCCGGATTTTCAGATAAATGGGTGTGTAAATACGTGTCTGGATATTCTTTTAACAGCTGACCACATTTGTTTAACTGTTCAACAGTTGATGTAGGGGCAAAGCGCGGTGTTACTGCGTAACTTAAACGGTCAACATTGTGCCATTTTTCAATTAATGCTTTTGATTCTTGATAACCTGACTCAGCAGTGTCTGACAAATCGTCAGGGCAGTTGGTGTTCATCATGACTTTACCGGCAATCATGCGTAAGTTACGCGCTTGTGCTTCGGTGAAAAACGCTTCAACTGATTCTGGGTGAACTGTGCCAAATACAAGGGCGGTGGTGGTGCCGTTACGCATTAGTTCGTCTAAAAATATTTTTGAAATAGCAACGGCGTATTCTTGGTCTGAAAACTTCTTTTCTGCCGGGAATGCATATTCGGTTAACCAAGTTAAAAGCTGCTCGCCATAAGCGCCAATAATTTCGGTTTGAGGTAAGTGAATATGGGTATCAATCATACCGGGTATGATGAGACGATTGTCGTAACGCTTTATTTCAACGTTATCATGATTAGTATTATTGTCAGCCAGTGACGCTAAAATGTCTTTTTCATAACCTAGCGCAACAACTTTGCCTTGTTCGATAACTAGTGCACCTTGCTCAAAGTAGCGATGTGCTTGTTCGCCAGCAATGGCTGGGTCGTCTACAAAGTCTAAAATGTTGGCGCAAATTACGGTGGTTTTGTGCTCTTGAATATTGCTCATATTAACTGCCTCGATAAGTTGAGTAGCCAAATGGCGATAACAACAATGGAATATGATGATGACGTTTATCTTGTAAACGAAAACATATTTCAGCTAATGGATAAAAAGCTGGATCTGCTTGGTCGGTAAAGTAGCTGTCTAAGTCAAAACTTAATTTATAGGTAGCAAATTCAATAGCCGTTTCAGGCGATAGCCAATCAGTGATGCGACCATCAGCGTCGGTACTTGCTTGGCTGATTAATTCCCAGTTGCCATCAATTAGCTTGAATAGTTTTACCGGTAAGTTGCTCACTGGTTTACCTGTGGCTGTATCTAAAATATGAGTGGTGATTGCACTTTTGCTCATAGTAAGTTCTCCAGTCGAATGCGGGTGATTTTGGCTTGCTCGTTTGCTGCAATGGCTAATTCTGTGTCGCGATCGTTTTCTATTCGTTGCTCTATCATCGCTAACATTTGTTCGGCGCTTTTTCCGGTAGCGCAGACGATAAAAATGAAACCAAACTTTTCTTTATAGGCTTGGTTTAGCGCCATCATTTGGTGTAATACGGTGTCGCTTGCTTGGCTCATGCCTGATTGTTCATGGCTTGCTTTACTTGCGGTTGCGGCAAACTTTGCTCGTAAGGTGGAAACATCTCCTATTTCTGGATGCCCTTGAAATGCTGCTAAATAATCGTCTTCTTTAAGAATGCTCCATAGCAACTCAGCAGTACTATAAACGGCATTAACAGAGATAAACGGGCGCGCTTTTATCATGCCTTCAACCCAATTAGGAGCAACACAGCAATGTTCAAACTCTTGATAAGCTTGCTTATCGCACAGTGCATTTAATTCAGATAGCTTCATGAGTTAACGCTCTCCGTATTTTTTGCTGTTAGCTGATTAAGTTCATCATTTGTGGTTTTATTGCTTGCTAGGTCGGTGTCGTTTTTCACAGGCATAAGTACATTTTTAAGCTGTTGCCACTGCAAGCCCTTATTACTTTTTGCTGTACTTTTTGCTGTATTAGGTGCTTGTGCTGTTGCGCCATTCGCTTGCCAATTAGACTGATAAAGCGAGATGATTTGCCCAGCAATAGATACGGCAACTTCCATTGGTAATTTACCAACAACATTGCTTAACCCCACAGGACAAGTCATTTTTGCCACTTGGCTGTCAGCAAATTCACGGTGCGTTAAACGATGACGAAAACGCTTAGCTTTGGTGTCTGAACCAATAACGCCAAGCCATAGCGCATCATCACGTTTTAAAATGGTTTCGGTTAAATCGAAATCGAGCTGGTGGTTATGAGTAAGAATTAAAAAGGCGCTGTTAGCTTTCGCAGTTTTTGCTTGCTCAGTAGGCTCTTCGTCTACAATTTTGTTAACGTTGTTTGGAATATATTGCGGAAAAATATCTGCACGGCTGTCTATCCAACGAATGCTTAAAGGTAACTGCGCCAAAATAGGCACTAAAGCTTGGGCAACATGACCTGCGCCATAAATGTCTAAGCGCATTTTGCTGCTTACCAATGCTTCAAACATCACCACAACCGAACCGCCACAACATTGCCCTAGCGTTGCACCTAAGTTGAATGATTCAACCATTTGTATTGATTCGCCATTCCTTAACAGCTCGCGTGCTTTTTCAATAGCTTTAAACTCAAGATGACCGCCACCTAAAGTGTCGTAAATATTGTCAGCGCTGATCACCATTTTTGTGCCAGTAGCTCTTGGGCTAGAGCCATGCGTACCTAGTACAGTAGCAATAACATAATCATCGCCAGCCCCTTCTAATTGATAGATAGCTTGCGACCATGTTTGTTGATGAAAGCCTTGAAACGATTGATTCAATTGACTCGATTTACTTGTACCGTCTGGCTTATTTGAATTAGTCATTATCATTCTCCTGCTCGTTATCAAGCAACCATTGCTCGGCAGCAGTTACCGCCTGCAAAATGCGTTCAGGCGTGGCCGGAGTATCAAGTGGCGGCGCATAACGGTAATCAGAGACACTATGAATAGCATTTCGAATTGCACTCCAAACACTAAAGCTCAACATAAATGGTGGTTCGCCAACCGCTTTTGAACGAAATACCGTCGCTTCTGGGTTGGCTGATTCATATAAAGTCACGTTAAATTCTGCGGGGGTATCACCAATAGCAGGTATTTTATAAGTGGCAGGGCCGGCACTGGCCAGTTCTCCGTTGGGTTTCCATTGCAAGTCTTCTGTCGTTAACCAACCCATGCCTTGAATAAAGGCGCCTTCAATTTGACCAACATCTAAACTGGGGTTAATGGAGTTGCCGACGTCATGGTATATATCAACGCGGGTTACGGTGTTTTCACCGGTTAATATGTCTATTTCCACTTCACTTAACGCGACACCGTGAGAGTAATAGAAAAAAGGATTACCTTGGGCTTTTTCACGATCGTAATGTATTTTCGGCGTGGCGTAATAACCGGTAGAAGATAAGGAAATACGATTCATATAAGCAAGCTCGGCTAAGTCACTAAAACTTAGCGAGCCTTTGTCGTGGCTAATGTGATTATCGGCAAATACCACCTTGTCACTCACGTCAAAGTGTTCAATAACAAACGCGGTAAGACGATCTTTAATGATATTGACCGCGTTAAGAGCTGCCATGCCATTTAAGTCTGTACCGCTTGATGCCGCGGTTGGTGAGGTGTTAGGCACTTTATCGGTACGAGTGGCGGTAATGCCAACAACATCAAGATCAACACCAAAACCTTGCGCGACAATTTGCGCAACCTTGGTGTTTAATCCTTGCCCCATTTCTGTACCACCGTGGTTTAAATGAATAGAGCCATCAGAGTAAACATGCACTAATGCGCCTGCTTGGTTTAAATGTTGGACGGTAAAGGAAATACCGAATTTAACCGGTGTCATCGCCAAACCTTTTTTAATGATCGGCGAGTGTTGATTAAAGTCTTTTATCTTTGCTTTGCGTTGCCAGTAATCAGCGTCTTGCTCTAAGCGCTCAATCATATCTAACAAGACATGCTGTTCAACCTTTTGATGATAAGGCGTGATATCTCTACCTATGCGATATAAGTTTGTCTTACGTATTTCGAGCGGGTCTTTACCTAATGCGGCTGCAACATCGTCCATGATCTGTTCAGCCATAATCATGCCTTGTGGACCACCAAAGCCACGAAAGGCGGTATGACTGACGGTATTGACTTTACAGCGATTACCGGTGATTTTGGCGTTAGGGTAGTAGTAGGCATTGTCGGCATGAAACATAGCGCGATCGACAATCGCGTCTGATAAATCAGGGGAGTAACCACAGTAACCGTTGACTTCAATATCGACCCCGTCAATTAAACCATCGTCGTCAAAGCCAACGTGGTATTTATTATAGAAAGGGTGACGTTTACCGGTTAATCTAAAATCGTCAGTGCGAGCTAAGCGTACTTTAACCGCGCAGCCTAAGTGATAAGCACCTAATGCCGCTAAACAACCCCAAGGTGCGCCTTGGGTTTCTTTACCGCCAAAAGCGCCGCCCATTCGGCGCATTTCTACTGTGACGTAATGAAAGGGTTGTTTTAATACTTTAGCAATTAAGTGTTGAACTTCAGTAGGGTGCTGTGTAGAACACTGCACAAATAAACCGCCATCTTGGTTGGGTTGGGCAAGAGATATTTGCCCTTCTAAATAAAAGTGCTCTTGTCCGCCAACGGTTAACTCACCTTTTAATTGATGTTTCGCTTCGCTAATAGCGCGTTCTGCTTCACCGCGCTGTAAGGAGTGTGGTGGTCTAACCCATCGTTTTTCTGCAATCGCTTGGTGTATATCTAATACCGCTTTACTTTCGTCACAATGAATAACAATTAAGTCCGCTGCTTGACGTGCTATGTCGTGAGACTCAGCAACAACAAAAAGCACCGGTTGATGATGGTATTGAATTTCTTTGTCTGTTAATAACACATCCCCTGGAAATACCGGACCAATATCTATTTTTCCGGGAATATCGGCGGCAGAAAAAATGCGCACAACGCCTTCAAGGGCGTCTGCTGCTGAGGTATCTATAGCGGTAATGACCCCGGCAGTAATCGGTGCTAAAACAGGATAGCCATGTAAACAACCAGCAGGCTCTGGGTTGTCGTCAATGTAATTGGCCGAACCACACACTTGCTTAATAGCACTGTCATGATAGTGAGATTTACCTAAAGCGCCGCCTGAAGTGGGTTTTTTATCGGTTTCAAAGTGACGCATGGCGGATCCTTGTGCTAATAGGTGAAGGGGCTTCGGGTACTGTAGTGGTTGCCAGAGAAAAACGCGCAATACTAGCTTGGCTAAATTCAATACCAATACGTTTTAATAAGTTTTTACTGACAGCGAGACGATAATCGGCGGTGGCACGCACGTCGGTTAGTGGTGAGAAGTCTCGTTCGACAACTTCACCCGCTTTAATAAAGGTGGTGGCATTGATTTTCCCCCCGAGTAATTGTTGCTCTATTTTATGAGCACGTGCTGGGGTGGCGGCCATTCCACCAAAGGCGCAACGGGCAGAGGTAATAACATTATTGCGATGATCTACGGCTAAAATAAGACAAACCGTTGAAATGTCATCTTCAAAACGTTTTGATATTTTATGGCAAGCTAATTTCAAACTTTCACTGCGTTTAGGAATAATAATTTTACTTATTACTTCATTTTCTTTTAGCGAGGTTTTGCGGTAGCCAATAAAAAAGTCTTCAACATCAATGACACGTGTCCCTTGGCTTGACTGCAGATTCATTTGCGCATTTAAGGCAATTAATAATGGAGCTGGGTCACCAATAGGCGAGGCATTACCTAAACTACCGCCTAAAGTTCCAGCATTACGTACCTGCATAGAGCCTAAGCGTTCAAACAACTCTGTTGCTTCTGGGTAATGTTGACAAAGTGACTCAGTAAACTCTTTATAAGGGACAGCCGCACCAATTTGAAATTCGCTAGCCGTTTCGGTAAAGCTTATAAACTCGGCTACTTGGCTAACCGAAATAATTGTTTGCGGTTGTCGTAATTGTTGATTCAGCTCTATCGCGAAATCAGTCGCGCCAGCAACGAAAGTAGCCGTTGTATGCTTGGCTTTAAGTGCGACAACATCAGCAGCAGATTGGGGTATGTAGAATGCGCGCTCGCCGTCTTGTAAATGCGGAATCTTGCCTTTATTGGTTTCATCAATCAATTGCTGTGAAAAGCGACAGGCCATTGCCGACCATGGCTCTGCTATTCGTTCATATTCAAAGGCTTTTTCTGCCGCTTTTAAAATAGGCTGATAACCAGTACAACGACATAAGTTACCCCCGAGTGCCTCAATGACTGTTTTTTTACCTGGGTAGCTTTTATGGTTTATATAAAGACCAAGTAAACTCATAATAATGCCGGGTGTACAAAAACCACATTGTGAGCCATGGCATTCCACCATAGCTTGCTGAACCGGGTGTAAATCTGCCAAGCCAGCATGAATATTGGTAGTTACGGCTTCAATGGTTAAAATATGTTTACCGTGCACATTACCTAATAACATCAGGCAACTGTTCATGGTTTTGTATTGCCACACCGATTTACCGCCGCTGTGTTCAACTTCCTCACCCACTAAAATAGTACAGGCACCACAGTCGCCTGTTGCACACCCCTCTTTGGTGCCTGTTTTCCCTTTTTTAGTGCGGAGCCAGTCTAAAGTGGTGCGATTTGGTGAGCACTTTTCTACTTTTATTGGCATCCCATTAAATAAAAATTGAATCACTTGTTACCTCTGTTTATTAGTAAAGCTATATATATCAAGCTATTAATGATGTTTATTTGCTTTTGTTTTGGTCGTTTTTCAAAACAAAATTTAAATACTGGTCAAGTTATTGCATTCTTTATACCAAACCTGACCACTCGGTC
Source organism: Colwellia echini (assembly GCF_002843355.2). Classification (GTDB taxonomy): domain Bacteria; phylum Pseudomonadota; class Gammaproteobacteria; order Enterobacterales; family Alteromonadaceae; genus Colwellia; species Colwellia echini. The sequence goes on along the minus strand of NZ_PJAI02000003.1, from coordinate 176,110 downwards.
AATAAAATAGATAATAACTACTTTACGTAATAAATAAAGCAGTGTGTAGGTGCTATTAAATGAATAAAGAAAATAGAGTCATGATGAAGGGGATGACTAAGCAGTACCCCGGATGTAAAGCGAATGACGGTATTAATCTCAATATAAAGCATAAAGAGATCCATGCATTGCTTGGTGAAAATGGTGCTGGCAAGAGTACTTTAATTAAAACACTCTACGGTGTTGTAAAACCTGACCAAGGTGAAATTTTTTGGAATGGTCGACTTGTTGATATTAAAGATCCAGCGGCTGCGCGCGCGTTAGGTATAGGTATGGTTTTTCAGCATTTTTCGTTATTTGAAACATTAACAATCACTGAAAATATCGCGTTGGCACTAGGAGAACAAGCAGGGCACCCTAATACCTTAGCAAGACGTATTAAAGAAACGTCTGAGCGATACGGTATGCCGTTATCACCCGAGCGACGAGTATCAAGCTTATCAACCGGTGAACGCCAACGTGTAGAGATTGTCCGTTGCTTATTACTAGATATTCAGTTGTTAATACTCGATGAGCCTACCTCGGTACTGACACCTCAAGAAGTTGACCAGTTGTTTAAAACCTTACGTACGTTAAAGAAAGAGGGTTGTTCGGTGCTCTTCATTAGTCATAAATTACATGAAGTTACTGATATATGTGACAGCGCCACTATTTTACGTGCCGGTAAAGTCAGTGGTCATTGTATTCCTAAAGAAGAAACTCCCGCGTCTATTGCGCGCATGATGGTTGGTGATGACACGCCTATTAGTAATGAAACTCGGAGAGCTGAAGGCTCTGGGGTATTTCTTTCTGTCGATAATTTATCAATTAAAGCAGAAGCTATGTTTGATATACCGCTTAAAAATATCAACTTAACAGTTAAAAAGGGCGAAATTGTTGGTATTGCAGGTGTTGCGGGTAATGGTCAAGAAGAGTTGCTAAAAGCTCTTTCTGGTGAAGAAACACAAAAACATGGCAATTCAATTAAATTTGCTCAGCAAGTGGTTGATGGCATGTCACCGCTAAAACGTCGTCGTCTTGGTATGGCTTTAGTCCCTGAAGATAGACTAGGTCGAGGTGCTGTACCTACCATGGATTTATGTGAGAACACTTTACTGACTAGTTTTGATCATGGCTTAGTAAACCGTGGTTTTTTAAATAAAAATAAAATAGTCGCACTCGCCGATAAAATTATTGCGAAGTACAAAGTAAAAACCGCTGGTAACCATGCGCATGCCGCCAGTTTGTCTGGGGGTAATTTACAAAAATTTATTATTGGTCGTGAGGTGGAACAGCAGCCGAAATTTTTATTAATGTCACATCCTACTTGGGGTGTTGATATTGGCGCGCAGGTTGCAATACATAAAGCGATATTAAATTTACGAGACCAAGGCTGCGCTATTTTGATAATTTCTGAAGACCTTGATGAATTATACAAAGTGAGTGATCGCTTAGGTGCTATTTGTGATGGCAAGCTTTCGCCATTTTTACCCACTGATGAGTTACCTTTACCGCAGTTAGGGCAGTGGATGGCAGGTGATTTTGCTGACGATGATACACAAGGCGTAACCCCTTCACCTAAAGGAGCAACACACTCATGATGCGATTAGAAGCGCGAGTGCAAAACTCACCGTTTTGGACTTATTTTTCCCCGGTTTTAGCGGTTATTCTTACCGTGATTACGGGTTTTTTCTTATTTGCCGCGTTAGGGCAGCCGCCTGTTGAGACCTTGTATATCTTTTTTATTGAGCCCATTTCTGATTGGTATGGTTTAACCGAGCTTATTGTAAAAACTATTCCTATTTTACTGTGTGCTTATGGCTTAGCATTATGTTTTCGTGCCTCTATTTGGAATATTGGCGCAGAAGGGCAATTACTCATTGGTGGTATTTGTGCCACAGCGGTGGCAGTGCAATTTGTCGACTCAAGCAGTTTTTTGGCGATGCCGCTAACGATTGTCGCTGGCATGATTGGTGGTATGGCGTGGGCTGGTATTACAGCGTTTATGAAACTGCGTCTTAATACCAATGAAACCCTTGTCACGATAATGATGAACTATATTGCCCTTAATGTTTTATTGTGGTCTGTGCACGGGCCTTTAAAAGACCCAAACGGCTACAACTTTCCCGAAAGTGCCTTGTTTGGTGAAAGCACGTTATTACCCATTTTGGTTGAGGATACACGCCTGCATTTAGGTTTGTTGTTTGTACTACTTGCCTTTGCGGCGACGTGGACTTTTATGAGTAAAACTTTTGCTGGTTTTCAAATTCAAGTATTAGGATTAGATCCTTCAGCAGCGAAAATGGCTGGCTATAAACAACATAAATTGATTGCCATGGTGTTATTAGTATCAGGCGCTTTAGCGGGTCTAGCAGGAGCCAGTGAAGTTGCCGGACCTATTGGCCAATTGGTACCACAAATATCGCCAGGTTTTGGTTATGCCGCGATTATTGTTGCTTTTTTAGGGCGACTTCATCCGGTAGGTATTACCTTAGCTGGTTTATTGATGGGACTTATTTATATGGGCGGCGAAATGGCGCAAATAGAAGCGGGTTTACCTAATTCTATTACCGGTATATTCCAAGGTTTAATGTTGTTTTACTTATTATCGTGCGATGTGATCATTCGTTATCGCGTGCGTTTATATCGTCCCAAATTTCTAACACCGAGCAAAATCTCTGCTCAAATTCAGGAGTAAGTTGCTGTGGATTTAGATCTTATTACTAATATTTTATACGCCACTATTCGTACCGGCACACCATTGTTATTGGTGGCTTTGGGTGAAATGGTTTGTGAAAAAAGCGGTGTGTTAAACCTAGGACAAGAAGGCATGATGTTATTAGGTGCTGTTGCGGGGTTTATCGCTATGTATCATTGCGACAGTCTGTTTATTGGCTTTGCGGTTGCGGCGTTAACCGGGGTGCTTATTTCACTGCTCTTTGGCTTTATCGCTTTGAACTTAAATGCCAGCCAAGTAGCAACAGGCTTAGCCTTAACTATTTTTGGTACGGGTTTATCTGCCTTTTTAGGTGCTGATTATGAAGGTAAAACAGTTGAGGCATTACCTGAACTTGCTTTAGGTGCGTTGAAAGATATTCCTCTAATTGGTAAACCACTCTTTGCTCAAGATGCCATTGTTTATTTTAGCTGGGTGTTAGTGGTAGTTGTTTACTTATTTTTCAAACACCACCGTGGCGGATTGGCGATTCGTGCGGCAGGTGAAAACCCTGAGGTTGGTAGTAGTTTAGGCTTGCCGGTAATGCGTATTCGTTATTTAGCGGTAATGTTTGGTGGTGCTTGTGCCGGCTTAGCCGGTGGTTATTTATCGATGGCATATACACCATTATGGACCGAGAACATGACAGCAGGGCGTGGTTGGATAGCACTGGCGTTAGTGGTTTTTGCTAGCTGGCGTATTGAACGTGTCATGCTAGGCGCTTATTTATTTGGCTTTGCGAGCATTATGCACTTAGTTGCGCAAGGCTTAGGGTTATCGATTGATTCAAACTTATTAGCAATGCTGCCTTATGTGGCAACCTTAGTTGTGCTGGTAATGTTAAGTAAAGATAAAGAGCGTTTAAAGCTATTTGAACCTATGTCTTTAGCCAAGCCTTGGCATAGAAATAATTAATGCCAAATGCTTTTTAGCAATCAATTAATGAATATCATACTTTGAGAAAATATTAAGGAATATTATGAAACACCTAGTTAAAACCCTTGCCATGAGTTTGGCATTAACAACGTCGCTTGGCGCTATTGCCAAAGACACCATAAAAGTTGGTTTTGTCTATGTTAGCCCAACAGGTGAAGCAGGCTGGACCTATACTCACGATGAAGCGCGTAAGCATGTTGAAAAAAAGTTTGGTGATAAAGTATCAACAACTTATGTTGAAAGTGTTGCTGAAGGTGCTGATTCAGAACGTGTTATTAGACAATTGGCAAAAAAAGGCCATGACTTAATTTTTACCACCTCTTTTGGTTATATGAACCCAACCATTAAAGTGGCTAAGCGCTACCCGAATATTAAATTTGAGCATGCCACAGGTTACAAACAAGCAAAAAATGTTGGTGTTTATTTTGATCGTATGTATGAAAGTAGGTACTTGTCAGGAGTTATTGCTGCGCATATGTCTAAATCAAATATTGCCGGATTTGTCGCTTCATTTCCTATTCCAGAAGTACTTCGCAGTATTAACGCCTTTACATTAGGTTTTAAATCGGTGAAACCTGACGCTAAAGTGAAAGTTGTTTGGGTAAATAGTTGGTTTGATCCAGGTAAAGAGCGTGAAGCATCTGACAGTTTAATTGACCAGGGCGCTGACGTTATTACCCAACATACTGATTCACCAGCACCAGTACAAGCGGCTGAAGCTGCGGGTATCTATGCTATAGGTAGTCACTCTGACATGAGTGAATACGGTAAAAATGCCCATTTAACAGCGGTTATTCATAACTTTAATGAATTTTATGAGCAGCGTGTACAAGAAGTATTAGATGGTACTTGGCAGTCTGAAAATGTTTGGGGCGGTTTAAATACTGGCATGACAAGATTAGGAGAATTTAATGAAGTGATCCCTGAGAATGTTATTGCCGACGTGGAAGTCTTAACGACAAAAATAGCGTCGGGTGAGTTACATCCTTTTGCGGGACCACTGAAAAACCAAGCGGGCGAAATTATGGTACCTGCAGGCGAAATACCACAAGACAGCGAGCTATTAAAAATGAATTACTTGGTTGATGGGGTTGAAGGCAAGCTTAATTAATATAGCTTAATTAATATAATGGATGGCGTTTATTCATAATAAGTACATACTATTTTGCTTATACGAAGGCTATCATAGAATAGCAAAGTCCTAAATCACGCAAAATCATAAAGTTATATTGCAGGTAAGTACGTAGTCATGGCGATGATGTTATTACGATTACCTGACTTTATGTTGGCGAGTAATGGCCAACATAAAGTATTGAGCATAATCTGAGGAACAATAAATGACTAAAAAATACTACATTGGTGCAGAAGAGTTACTCAATGATTCTTTTAAATTAGGGTTAGAGGTTTATAAAAGTGACTTTAAACCTGACTTTATTGTCGCGCTATGGCGTGGCGGCACACCTGTAGGTATTGCGGTACAAGAAATCTTACATGTTTGTGGTATTCATACCGATCACATTAGTATTCGTACTTCGTCTTATACTGGTATTGGTAAACAAGATAGAAAAGTGCGCGTTCATGGTATGGACTATATATACAAGAATATTAATTGTACTGACAACTTATTGGTTGTGGATGATGTCTTTGATACTGGGTTAAGTATTAAAGCCTTTCTTGATGTTTTAAAACAAAAGTGTCGTCGTAATACCCCTGAAGATATTCGTATTGCAACGCCTTGGTATAAACCGTCGAATAACCAAACGAGTTTAGTGCCACATTACTTTTTACATAAAACGGAAGAGTGGATTGTTTTTCCACATGAATTTGATGGCTTAACCCATGATGAAATTGTTGAAAATAAACCATCGTTGAAAAAGCTGTTTGAAGAATACGGTATATAGCCGCTACTAATACTTATAGCGACTCAGCATAAGCCAGGGTGAATTATCACCCTGGCTTATGCTTTTTTTGTCATTGTTTCAGTGTATTCATTGGTAGTTCAATTGGTAGTGTATTGCTACCGTTAACTGGTGACGTCAGTGCATGGTGTTAACCTAGAACTTTAGCTAACAAGTTGCTTAGCAAGGGCATGATGACGATGACGAATAGCGTCTGTATCCTGCGATGTTAATATGCCACCTTCGACCAACCACTTGCCTTGACACATAACTGCTTGTGCACTGTGCGCACCACATAAAACTAAGGCAGCTAAGGGATCATGAGCCCCTGAAAATCGTAACTCATCGGTGTTAAATAAGGCGATATCGGCTTGTTTGCCGACAGCAAGTTCACCAATATCATCACGACCTAATACCTCAGCAGAGCCTTTAGTTGCCCAGTAAAGCGCATCTAAATGCGTGACCTCATCGGCAGAATAACGTAAACGGTTAATCAATAACGCTTGTCTGATTTCTTGCATCATATTTGAACCATCGTTTGAAGCGGAACCATCAACACCTAGGCCGACTTTTACACCTGCAGCCGCTAGCTCCTTGGTGCGACAAATGCCTGAGGCTAATATCATGTTTGACGACGGACAATGAGCTACACCTATCTTAGCTTTGCCTAAACGGTTAATTTCTTCATCGTTAAAGTGGATGCCATGCGCTAACCAGACATCGCTGGCTAACCAGTTAACCGACTCTAAATAATCAAGCGGGCGTAAGCCAAACATGTTTAAACAGAAGTTGTTTTCGTCTTCGGTTTCAGCGAGGTGGGTATGCAGCATCACCTGGTGTTGACGCGCAAGCTTAGCGGTTTCTTTCATCAGTTCAGTACTGACTGAAAAGGGCGAACACGGTGCTAAAGCAATATTGATCATACTACCGGCTTTAGGGTCGTGGTAGCGTTTAATCAGTCGGGCAGAGTCTTCAAGGATGGCTTCATCGGTTTGCACGGTTTGTTGCGGTGGTAAACCACCGTCTTTTTCGCCTAAGCTCATAGAACCGCGCGTAAGGGTAACTCGACAACCGATCTCTTGTGCCGCGGCAACTTGTATATCGATAGCATCTTCAATAGCTTGGGGGAATAAATAATGGTGATCGGCAACTGTGGTACAACCCGAAAGAAGAAGCTCTGCTAAGCCAAGTTGGGTTGAGGTACATACCATGTCTGGCATTAACTTAGCCCAAATTGGATAAAGGCTTTTTAACCAAGGAAATAATGACTTATTAATGGCTGAGGGTAACGCCCGGGTTAGTGTTTGATACAGATGATGATGGGTATTGATCAAGCCTGGTAATAGTACCAGTTTTGATGCATCAAAGGTTTCGTCAATTGTTGATGATGGCTGACAGCCTGCTGCGACTAATTCAATAATAATGCCGCTATGGGTATCGATGACAATGCCGTTATCTGCATTGTTGTTATTTGCGGTATAAACCGTTAGGGGTGATTTAATCCAAAGGTGCTGCTGTTTCATAATCCTGCCTGTGTTAAGGAGCATGGACAATAAAAAGAGAATAGATCTCTGCCATAGCTCGTATTTTAAAATAGAGTTATGACAGTGACTTGCGTGTTAATCTGTCGAGTTAGTTTGGTGCTTGCTTAGCCTTATGGGGTACTAAGCGAGTCTAACTAGTTTAGCATTTTTTCTTTTTGCATAACAATCGCGCTATACAGTACCGCTATGGCTTTAACAATGTCATCATCGATAACTGCTTCTTTTGGGTGATGGCTGATACCACCGGGACTGCGAATAAATAACATACCCATAGGGCAAATTGGCGCAACAGCCATAGCGTCATGGCCTGCACCGGAAGGTAATAAAGGTGAATTTTCGTTATTGAGTTGACACGCTGCTTGCAACAGATTTTTAATGTCACTATCGCAATCAACGGCAGCGGCTTGATGTGTCCATTGCCAATCTAAGGTGAGCTTGCGCTTGGTAGCGATAGTTTCAGCGCGCTGTTTTATCTGAGTTAATAATACCTCAAGGTCGTTATCGTCTTGGGCGCGGGCATCTAAACTAAAGAGCGTAAATCCCGGAATGACATTGGTAGCACCTGGTTTTGCTTCAATTTGGCCAACAGTTGCTACTTCGCCGTTATTAGCGGATTTGGCTAATTGTTCTATGGCAACTATTAATTCAGCAGCGCCAGCTAAGGAGTCTTGACGCAAAGGCAGCGGCGTAGTGCCGGCATGGCCACTACAACCGGTATAAGAAATCATTGCCCGTTTGGCTCCGGCAATCGCGGTAACAATACCCAGTGCTTGTTGTTGATGCTCTAATACCGGGCCTTGCTCAATATGGGTTTCCCAATAGGCAAGTATTTCATCAGGGTTGAGCGCTGATTCAGCATACTTTTCAGTATCTAAACCAAAAGCAATCATGGCTTCACGCATTGAAATGCCGTCAACATCTTTGATTGATAGCCAATTAGCGTCGAATTGTCCGGCTAATGCTTTTGAGCCAATTAAGGTGGTGGCAAAACGAGTGCCTTCTTCATCACAAAAACCGACAACGTCAAGATGAAATGGTAAGTCGAGTTGCTTTTTAGTGACTAAATCCGCTAATTCAATGGCTAGCATTACCCCTAAAATACCATCGTAAGCGCCAGCATTAGGCACAGTGTCGAGGTGTGAGCCGATAATTAACCGTTTTGCGTTAGGCGTTGTCGATTCTATACGGCCCCATTGATTGCCGACACTGTCTTGCCAGGTTTTCATACCAGCAGCTGTCATCCACTCACTGACAACGCGATTACATTCTTTATGCTCAATGCTTAAGTATTGGCGTAAGATGCCATCGTGCATTGCACTGATTTTACTTAAGGTTGTACAACGATTTAACGAACGTTGGGCATGTGCTTTGGCTGTGGCGTGATCTAATATCGGCATCATTTATCCTATTTATAATACGCTAATGCAGCAAGGGCGGCTTCGCCTTTCGGGCCTTTGTAGCCATTGGCATGCAAGCACATATCTAAACAGGATAAGGTTTGTAATACCGCATCTTTACGCGCGTTATAGCCCATAGTGCCTATACGCCATACTTGACCATGCAAGGGGCCAAAAGATGTGCCAATTTCAATGCCAAAATCAAGTAACATTTGGTTGCGCACGGTATCGCCGTCTACCTCATCAGGTATGTAAACAGCGACAACATTATTCATTTTATTGCTAATGTCACCAAACACTTTTAAACCCAAGGCTTGTACACCCGCTAACATGGCGCCGCCATGTAATTGATGACGGGCCACGGCTTGGTCAACACCTTCTTCAATAACGATACGCGCACATTCTGACGCGCAATAAAGCATGCTTGTCGCTTCGGTGTGGTGATTAAGTCGCTCTTCGCCCCAATAATCCATGATCATGCCTAAATCAAAGTAGTTTGAACGGACAAAAGGTTCAATGCCTTGGACATGATCTACGGTGCGAATACCTGCTTCTACTTTTTTACGCTGCTTGATCCAGTCAGCACATTTATCACTGAGGGTGATAGGTGCTGAACCAGAAGGGCCGCCTAAACATTTTTGTAAACCAATAGAGACGGCGTCGATTTTCCATTTGTCGACCGGTAAGTGATTACCGACTACAGAGGCGGTCGCGTCACAATAAAACAACACATCATTGGCTTCACATATATCGCCAATATGTTCCAAAGGTTGGTTCATGGTTGTTGATGTATCACCTTGCACCATGGCTAAAACACGTGGTTTTATCTTTTTAATTGCAGTTTCAATTTGTTCGGGTTTAAATACTTCACCCCAAGGTACTTCAATGGTGTGAACTTCTGCTTTAGCGCGTTCAGCAATTTCAGCCAGTAGATGGCCAAATCGCCCCATAATAGGAACTAGCACTTTATCGCCCGGACGAAGCATTGATACCAACATGGCTTCTATACCTGCACGCGAAGTACCGTCAATCAACATAGTCCATTGATTTTTTGTTTTAAACACTTCGCGGTAACGTGCCATAGTTTCATTCATAAAACCTGTCATTGCTGGATCATATTGACCAATTAATTGCGCCGACATAGCGCGTAATACCCTAGGGTCGGCATTAATCGGTCCAGGGCCCATTAACAGTCGTTGTGGCGGATTTAATACTTGAAAGTCTGTTGTTATGGTCATGATATTATATTCCTGTGGCTTGCATTAACATACGAATACCCGTCAGCATCAGTACTACGGCAAAGGCACGTTTCAATTGTTTTTGATCGAGTTTACTGCCTATTTTTACGCCGATAGGGGCAAATAAAATGGTCAGTGGAATGATGAGTAAAAAGGCTGGAATATTAACTAAGCCAAGTGTTCCTATTGGCGCGTCTGTAGGCGTTGTACCAACAGCTAGTAAGGTAAGTACTCCAGGTAAAGCAATGAGTAAACCAAAAACAGCGGCAGTACCAACAGCAACATGAGCGCGAACATTAAAAGCCGTTAATAAAGGCACACCAATAGTTCCGCCGCCAATCCCTATCATCACCGATAAACCACCCACAGTTGATGCCATGATACCTTGACCGAACTTGCCAGGAAGTTTTTGCATAAGGGCAGGTGCACCCGCACGAAACAACATGTTGCAACTGACGGAAATGGCGATAATGGCAAACATAAGTGTGAGTGCATTACCCCGTACATAGTGAGCTAATAAGCTACCGATAATAGCCATTATTAAAATAAATGGTGCCCAGTATTTCAGTAAGCTGACATCGACATTGCCTTTAAGATAATGTGATCGAATTGACGATACTGATGTTGGTACTATGGTTGCCAACGATGTTGCTGTCGCAATCATCATTGCTGATTCAGGACTTACGCCAAAGCCTTGTAATAAAAAATACAGCACAGGGACAATAACAATACCGCCACCTACACCAAAAAGTCCCGCGAGAAGACCTGCAAAGATACCGGTTACAATTAAAGCGACCACAATAGGCCACTGGTTTATTATTTCAGTCATTAATTTTCCTAAGTTACTTTTGCCACAATAGCGTGGCCGTCAGAGCGAGGATCAGTTGCAGCCTCTAAAGTATCGGTTGAATCGAGTATGGCGCCAGCATGGCCCATCATTTCGTTATTATCAGGTACGCTTACCCAATCATGGCTTCGAGCAGTTAAGTTACCGCCTATGCTGTTAGCCAAGCTTTGTTCTATTTTTAAGTTATTACTACTATCGCCCCACGTACGCCCTAATAACCAACGCGGGTCAGCTACTGCTTGTTGTATTGTTTTATTACGCCAAACATAACCGGTAAAAATAGCGGCTTGAGTTTGTGGCTGTCCTTCACCGCCCATAGTGCCGTAAGCAAGGCGTCTACCATCTGAAAACTTCGCTAACGCTGGGTTTAAAGTGTGCGCAGGCTTTTTCTCTGAAGATAAGGTGTTAATGGCGTCAGTCGCCAAGGTGAAACTCACGCCACGGTTATTCCAAACAAAGCCGCCTTCAGACATGGCAACGCCACTACCAAATTCCCAATAAATACTTTGAATAAAACTCACTAATTGCCCGTATTTATCGCGCGAAGCCATCCAAACGGTGTCGCCCGGTGTAACATCTAGCGGCCAAGGTTTGGCTTTATTCATGCTAATATCGTTAGCCATTGCTTCAATAACTTGCGCACTTAATGCTTGTTGGTAAGCGTCGGTTAACATTACCGGATCAGCCCATAAATCAGGGCGTTTGGTAAAGCTTTGTTTAGTAGCTTCAACAATTAAATGAACCCAGTCAGCTTCTGATGTTGCTTGCTGTTTTAGCTGGTCAATTACCGCTAAAATTTGTAATGAATTAACACCTTGCGTTGGCGCAGGAAGATTGAAGCAGTCAATACCACTAATATTCACCGTCAGTGGCGTTACTTGAATGGCTTTTGTATTTAGTAAGTCTTGCTCGGTAAGTGGGCTACCTGCTTGCGATAAGTCTTTTACAAACGATTGCGCTAACTCACCTTGGTAAAATGATGACAAACCGTGACGAGTTAAGTGCTCAAACGTATTCGCTAACGCTGAACTTTTAAAGTTATCACCTTGTTTTAAAGTGCTGCCATTTGGCTGATAAAGCGCGTTAAAAGCTGAATTACGTTGTTCAACAGTTGCCAACTTTTCACTTGCAGCTTGTAAGCTAGCTGACACAGTGAAGCCACGTTTGGCAGTATCAATAGCTGGCGCCAATATTCTTGATAATGGCAGTTTGCTATTTTTGTCTAAACGTAGTGCTTCTTCCCAACCTCTGATAGTGCCTGCTTGGGTTAATGCGCTTAATCCGCCTCGCGCTGGAATAGTTTGCAGGGAGTTGTAATCACTAATATTAGCGGCAGAACGTCCGCAAGCGTCAATAGCGAACGGTTGCTTTTGTTCTGGGTTATCAATTAACCAAAAGCCATCACCGCCAATTGAATTCATGTGCGGGTAAACGACGGTTATCATCGCGGCAGCGGCAACCATAGCTTCTGTGGCTGTGCCACCTTCTTTTAAAATATTAATACCAGCTTCAGTGGCATCAGCATGCGGCGCGGTAAAAGCAATATTTGCTTGAGTCATTAGCTTTCCACCTAAATTGTAGTGTCGGCACTAGCCGCTAGATTTTGACATGTTTCAAGCAAACTTTTGTCATTACCTTGGCTCATTAATAATGAAAAGCCATAAGGGTGACCTTGTGCTGATTGGCTAAAAGGTAAATGTACCTGCGCAGAGCGACTTAACCCTGCAATAGCTGATAAGGTTAATATTTGCATGCGTAAGGTACTGGTATCGGCTCCGATTTTAGGGGCCGTAGTTGGTGTTGTTGGCAAAAATAAACAAGTAGAAGTATTTAAATTATCTGCCATAATTTTTTGCCAGGCTTTTTGAACCTTTAAGGCTTCACGCTCTTCTTGTTCAGTTAATGACATAGCCATGGTAAAACGTCCTGCTACCGCAGCTGAAAATATCGGATTTTGAGCGCTGATCCATTGTCCATGTTGTTGAGCAATATTGCGTCCTTGGAGAATTCTAAAGGCATCCGCTAATTCTGAAATAATCTCGGTATTGGCTAAGTTAAAGCTGCGACAATGGCTAAAGTGTTGTTTAGCTTGTGTTAATGATTGTTCAAGCAGGGGTTGTAACTCAGTAGCCACTAAATCAAATAACGGTTCGCAAACCAGCAAGGTATTAACCTGGTTGACGGTTTGCGCTGGCAATAACACATCACCGACTTCTTGTAGCAATGAGGCGCTATTTGTTAACCAACCTATGGTGTCAAAGTCTTTTGCCAGCGGAATTAAGCCATCTTTAGCAATAACACCATGACTGGGTCTAATACCAAATAAACCACAATAACTGGCAGGAATTCGAACCGATCCACCAGTATCTGTACCCAAGCCTATATCAACGAGGTTTGCAGCAACAGCTGCGGCAGAGCCCATGGAAGAACCACCACAAGCATGACCTTTTACTTTAGGGTTTTCTGCAACGCCATAATGAATATTATTACCTTCAAGGCTGTAAGCTATTTCGTCCGTATGGGTAAAACCAACGAATTGGCAACCTTGAGCCATTAACTTATCAATGGCGCTTGCTGTGGTCGTTGCTTTAGCTGCTTGGGCAAACCAGTCAGGATTACCTGCACTATTTTTTTCTCCAGCAACAGCAAATAAATCTTTTACCCCGAGGCGTAAACCAGCCAATGCCCCTTGTTTTGTGGTTTGCCAATTTTTGGGGCCATGAGCACAAAATATTGCTGGATATTGATTAATATTGTTATTCATTTAATACTCTACTTTGTACGCTATTTAATAAGCGAATGAAGTCTGTGATTTAACTGAATACATGAGTCTTGGTATTCAAGTAAAACATTTAATAGCGACTTTTCTTTGCTAATAACTAAGCAAGAGTAATGCCAAAACAAATAAAGCTGTCCGATCGGTCAGGTAGTTGGGTTTGAATGTTAAATCTAGAAAAAAGTACACAGAAGGATCTTGTGGTAATCCCTAAATTGGTGCTTCTATTGCACCAATTTAGTTATGACGACATCATTTAGCTAAGTTTTTAATAATAGGTTTATAATAATGGTTTTTTACTGATTACCAGGCCATTAATATCGGCGTATAGCCAATCGTTTGGATTAATTTTTGCGGATAACAGTGTTACTGGTTGATTGCTATCACCAAAACCACGTTTTAAGGTGCTTCTAGGGGTAACCCCTAGTGACATAACGGCAATATCCATTTCAGCTAATATCTCAATGTCACGACAGCAACCATTAACAATAACGCCAGCCCAACCATTTTTAATAGCATTTTCAGCCATAATATCGCCGATAAAAGCATATTTATTACTAGCGAATCCATCAATAACTAAGACTTTACCTTGCCCAGGTTGCTTTAACGCGTTAACAGCAAAGCTGTTGTCTTCAGGGCAGGTAACGGTAACTGCTTGACCAAAAAATTTCAGTTTTTTACCAAATAATTGCAAGCCACTTTCGGCCACCTGTACTTGGTCTCTATACTCATCAAATAAATCAGGGGTAGTAAAATCGTTCATTATGGTTAGTCGCTATTTTCGTTAGGGTTGTCAGGAATAGAAAGCCCTACACCCTTGAGTGTTATTTGTGCAATAGAGTGGGTTATACCTTCAATGTCAGAATCTTCATATTCAAGTTTATTCAGCAGTAGTAGCACTTCTGCTTGGAAATCAGCGTAATACTGGCTGTTAGCCCAGATGGAAAATAAAAGATGACTCGGGTCAATTTGATCCATTTTTCCAGCATCCATCCATGCTTGTAATATTTGACATTTTTCACGCATCCATGGACGCGTATTTTTACGCATGTAACCTTGTAGATATGGTGCGCCACGAATAATTTCAGTGGCAAATAAACGTGATTGCATTGATTGACTAATGGCTAAAGTGACTTTGCTCTTAATGTAGTTATAAAGCACTTCAGCAGGATCATCATCTACGGAGATATCTTTAAGACCTAAATTCCAAGTGACGATAATGCGATCAAATACTGCCTCATATAAATTATCCTTATTTTTAAAGTAGTAAAGAACATTGGCTTTAGGTACTTCAGCCTCTTGGGCGATCATGCTCATGCTGGCGCCATCATAACCGAGTTGGGAAAATAGCTTTTCTGCAGCAGTTAAGATTAATTGCTGGTTTTTTTCGCGAGTGGCTTCTTTTTTATTTTTCTTTATTGGCTCAGACATTTTTTAATAGTAATTATTATTGGTGAATACTATTATTAACCGAAAGGTCAGTAATTTAAAGCGCTAAATTTGATAACGGCTTTATTTTAATAAATTAGCAATAAAAAACCAGCTTATATAAATTTAGCTGGTTTTTAAAATGTTGTTATTTTATCTAACTCATCTCAGGCTAAGGCCTGTCGCATACGAAAGTAAAACGGTAATTAAGGTTATTCACTGTTTACGCCGTTTGTGCTTTATAAGCGCGCCAACTGCCAAAGCTGGATATATTGTTACCCGCTGCAGCATGACCTTCGGCAATAAAACCTGTTAACCAACGACCATCGGCCAACTCTACTTTACCTATACCTAATGGTTGAGCAATACCAGCAACAAAAGAGCCGAAAGCCTCAATAGGTAAGCGCCATACTTCTACTTCGAAGCTAGTACCTTTTTGTTGATCAAATACACCATTACGAATCATTGCAGGGCGTTCTATCTCACCTGCTATTGAATACATTTGGTATTTGGCTGCAGATTGGGTTTGTTCAATTAGCACTGCTTTACGATCGGTTAATTGCCAGTTTAACGCCATACCTGATAAATGTGCACCACACACAACCACATCGATAAACGCGTCACTCTCGGTAGATAATGTTGTTTTTGGTAGCGTCCAACCTGTTGCTCCTAACGATAATTGCGCATCATCTTGAATGCGTTTAGCGTAGGTTAATAATTTTTGGTCAGTAAAAGCATCACTAAATAAGGTTACACCAAAAGGTAAGCCTTTAGAGGTGAATTTTGTTGGCACTGCGATGGCAGTATAATCAAGTAAGTTCATGAAATTAGTGTAATATCCTAGTTGTGAGTTATACAACATTGGCTCTTGTGCAATTTCATCTAAGGTGAAATGACGACCTGCGGTTGGTGTTACTAGCACATCAACTTGCCCAATAAGTTTGTCTGCAAGTTTCTTTAACGACTGTAATCGGTATAGGGCGTAAAAAGTATCTACTGCGCTGTGTTTGTCACCCTGACTGATAATAGTGCGAGTTACATCCATCATTACTTCAGGTTGCTCTTCTAAAATATCTTGTGTGGCAATGTAACGCTCTGCTACCCAAGGTCCTTCGTATAATAACTTGGCGGCATCGAGTAATGGCGTAAAGTCTAGTTCAACTTTGGTGCCGCCCAATTTTTCAAGTGCTGTAACCGCTTGAATAAAAGCGCGTTCGTAAGAGTCACAACCAAAAAAGGCTAATTGCTCGGCTTTTGGAATAGCAAAAGTAAATTTGTTATTAAGAACCACAGGTTTGATATTTTCAGCAATATTTTTGCGGGCGTATCTGTCGTCTTCATCATACTTAGCCGCAACTTGAAATACCGTGTTGGCATCATCTGCGGTTAAGGCAAAAATGCTTACGCAATCTAAACTACGACAAGCAGGAACAACACCGGAGGTTGATAACAAACCTTTACTCGGCTTTAAGCCAACTAAGTTATTAAAACAAGCCGGTACGCGACCAGAGCCTGCGGTGTCAGTACCTAACGCAAAGCTTACAATACCTTTGGCGGTTGCAACTGCAGAACCAGAGCTTGAACCACCTGATATATATTTAGGGTTAAAGCTGTTAGGCGTTGCGCCATAAGGTGAACGAGTGCCTACTAAGCCTGTAGCAAATTGGTCTAAATTGGTTTTACCTAACGGAATTGCACCAGCGGCAATTAACTCTTCAACCACAAACGCAGATTTTTCAGGTGTATATGCAAATTCAGCGCACGCTGCTGTAGTTGGAATACCGGCTAAATCAATATTATCTTTTATCGCAAATGGTACGCCATAAAGCGGATGCGTTTCAGGTGACATATTTTTCAAATTAGCTAAATAAGGCGCTATTTCTGTTTCGGTTAATAAATGAATCCATACCGCCGTTAACGATTTTGCTTCAACCAGTAATGATTTGATTAATTGCTCAGGGCTTGTTTCGCCTGACGCATAAGCTTTTTGTAGTGTGTTAATGCTTAAGTTAATATCTGTAGTCATGGTAATAATCCTTAATCTTTTCTAATCTGTTAATACTTTGAGCCTAGAACCTAGTACCTAGAGCCTAGGATCTAGATGCTAGGAACCTAAGCTCTATGTGTTTTTATATTGCTACACTTTAATTTCGATGACTAAAAGGCTTCGATGACTAAAAGCGCTTGTCCGGCATCAACTTGTTGACCTGATTTCGCTAATACTTTGGCAACTTTAGCTTTTTCGAATGAAGTGATATCAATCTCCATTTTCATAGACTCTAAAACCACGAGCGAATCACCGGTATCAACAATTTGACCTTCTTTAACATTGATTTGCCATACGCTACCTGCAGCGGTTGATTCCACTAAATATTGGTTTGGCGCTAATTCAATGGCTTCACTGTTATCAGCATCTTGTTCTTCAAAGGTATAGTTAAGTTGTCCGTTAGCTTTCCAATCTGCCATTTCGTTAGCAAATGCGGCTTCACGTTTGGCGTTAAAGGCTTTAATGTCGGCTTCACGTTTTGCCCATTGTTCATTAAGCTCAGGCATTGAAACCACGCTTTTTTCAATTTTTGGCTGCCAGTTACCTAATGGGAAGTCTTCGCGAAATTGCGCTAGTTCTTCATTGCTTACTGGGTAGAATTTAATTTGATCGAACAAACGTAATAACCACGGTTGAGTGAATACCTCGTTTGAACGGTAACGGTTCCACATTTGTACGGTACGACCAACAAACTGATAGCCACCAGGACCTTCCATGCCGTAAATACACATGTACGCACCACCAATACCTACAGAGTTTTCAGCAGTCCATGTACGTGCAGGGTTGTATTTAGTAGTAACTAAACGATGACATTGATCAAGCGGCGTTGCTACGGGGGCGCCTAAGTAAACATCACCTAAACCAAGTACTAAATAGTTGGCATCGAAAACGATTTTTTTAACTTCTTCAATATCACCTAAACCGTTAATGCGGCGAATAAACTCTAAGTTTGACGGGCACCAAGGCGCGTCTTTACGTACCGATTGAATGTATTTTTCAATGGCTTTTTGACACGCTTCATCGTCCCAACTTAAGGGTAAATGTACAACGCGTGATTCGAAACTTAATTGGCTAGTATCACCAAGGGCAATATCAATGGCTTTTAACTGTGCGATTAAATCAGCAACAGGCAAGGTTAAGCTATCAAAATGCACTTGCAGTGAACGAATACCTGGCGTTAATTCTAATACGCCTTGAATATTAGCGTCACCAACCGCTTCAAATAACGCTTGTACACGAGCACGTAAGGTTAAATCTAAAATTAACTCGCCGTATTCTACTAATAAGAACTTATCTCCTGCTTGGCGGAATATAACGTCAGGCTCACCATCGTTGGTGATTAACTGATCAATAATAGGGGTGATAGCATCAGCTGTTTTATATTCAGGTGTTTGCACTGAAAGCTCAGTAATTTGTTTTAACTGTGCTTGTTCAATAATGTTGGCGTTAGGTAAATCAACCACTTCAAACTGTACTGTGTCACCTGCTTTTAATTGACCTAGTTTCCATAAATCAGCACTGATCACGGTAAACGGACAAACAAAACCGCCTAAACTTGGGCCGTCGGGGCCTAAAATTACCGGCATATCACCAGTAAAATCAACGGTACCAAACGCATAAGCATTGTCATGAATGTTGGATGGGTGAAGACCTGCTTCACCACCAGTTTCACGTGCCCAATCAGGTTTAGGGCCTATTAAGCGAATACCTGTACGGCTTGAGTTGTAATGAATTTTCCATTGATGTGACTGAATAGTTTCAATATCACTTGGCGTGAAAAAGTCTGGCGCACCATGCGGGCCGTACATTACACGTAACGTCCAGGTATCAGTTACTGGTGTTATTACTTGTTCTGGTATTTTAGCTGGCGCTTGAATAGGTTGAGCTGTTTGCTCCGTTAATTGTAAAAAATCACCGGTACGCAAAGCACGACCACAATGACCACCGAATTGACCTAGGGTAAAGGTACTTTTACTGCCTAAATAATCAGGGCATTGAATACCACCAGCAAAGGCGATATAAGCACGTGCACCGTCTTTTTTAACGTTGCCTGTTTTTAATATTTGACCGGCTTTAATGGTGATAATTTGGTTGTTAGCTTGTACTTCGTCATCAAGCCATACATCAATTTCAGCACCAGTAACCACTACTTGGGTATCGCTGTAAAACTGTAAGCTTGGGCCTTGAATGGTGATCTCTAACCCTGCGGCATCAGCGCTATTTTTTAGTAAGCTATTTGCTATACAAAATGAGTAAGAGTCGAATGGGCCTGAAGGTGGTACACCAATGTTCCAGTAACCACCACGGGCAGGGTAATCTTGCACTGAGGTCATGGTGCCAGCTTTTAATACTTCAAAGCCTACATACTGGGCAACAAAGTCGTTTAAGCTGCGAGTAAACATTTTACCTTGTTGGAAAATGTCAGATTGTAATATCTGGCGCACGTAATCCATATTGGTGGTTATGCCATACAAGCTTGATTCTGCTAAAACGCTATCTAATTTGCTAATGGCAATTTCACGGTCATCACAATGTACCATCACTTTGGCAAGCATAGGGTCGAAAAATGGTGAAACCGTTAAACCAGACTCTAACCAGTGATCAATACGAATATTGTCACCTGTTGGCCATTCAACTTGTGTTAATAAACCCGCAGACGGTTGAAAGTTTTTTACTGGGTTTTCTGCGTAAACACGGGCTTGAATAGCGTGACCTTTTGGCGTTAAATTGGCAATTTCACTTAAGTCTAAACCACTTAACACTCCATCTTTTTCAGCGTAGTTAGCCGCAACTTTTAACATCCATTCTACTAAATCAACGTTATAACAAAGTTCAGTTACACCATGCTCAACTTGTAAGCGAGTGTTCACTTCTAAAAAGTAAAATTTGTCGCTGTCGTGGTCGTAAATAAATTCAACAGTACCTGCGTTTAAGTAGTTAATAGACGCCATTAATGATTTAGCGGTAGCTAACATGGCTTGACGTGTTGCTTCAGGTAAGTTTGGTGCTGGTGTTTCTTCAACAACCTTTTGGTTTCTGCGTTGGCTTGAACAATCTCGCTCGCCTAAAGTGACTACTTCGCCTGCGCCGTTGGCAATTACTTGTACTTCAATATGGCGGGCTTTTTCAACGAATTTTTCTAAAAACACACCATCGTTTGAGAAGTTTTGTGCGCCTAAATGCTTAACGTTAATAAAAGCTTTTTCAAGCTCTGGTTGAGAGTCACAACGTTGCATACCAATACCACCACCACCGGCAGTACTTTTAAGCATAATAGGAAAGCCGATATTGTTGGCCGCTGTAATCACTTCGTCTAAATTGGCTAATAAGCCAGTACCTGGTACGTTTGGTACGCCAGCCGCTTCGGCTAAATCGCGGGCTTGATGTTTTAAGCCAAAGTCGATCATTTGATGAGGGCGTGGGCCAATAAAAGTAATACCCGCTTGGGTTAATTTTTCTGAAAAATCAGCATTTTCGCTTAAGAATCCGTAGCCAGGGTGAATTGCTTGTGCACCCGTTTTTTTGGCTATGGCAATAATTTGGTCTTGATTTAAATAAGTAGTGCTCGCAGCACCTTCGCCTAAACTATAGGCTTCATCGGCTTGCGATACATGAAGCGACTCTCTGTCTGCTTCTGAATAAACGGCAACGCTGGCAATACCTAAGCGCTTTAAGGTACGGATAATGCGACAGGCAATAGCGCCACGGTTAGCAATTAATACTTTGGTAAACATCTTTTGTGCAAATTGTGTTGTGGTAATCGTAGAAGTCGGCATAATTTTACTCGTTTATTTAATGTTTAAAATGGGTCGTCCCGGTTCAAACAATGAAATCGTTTATTTGTGCATTTATGTTGCTTAAGCACTTAGGTCGATTTCTATGCACTGAGGTCGTCCTCAATGATATTTCTAGTTAGTTTTGTACTTATGATAATTTTTTACAGCTAGTTCCAAATAAGTACTTCAACAGGTGTTGGGTTGTAAGCGTTACATGGATTATTAAGTTGTGGGCAGTTAGAGATTAAAATAATGGTGTCCATTAACGCTTCTAATTCCACATATTTTCCTGCGCCACTAATACCGTCAGCAAAACTTAAACCGCCGTCTGCTGTTACTGGTACATTCATAAAAAAGTTAATGTTATGGGTAATGTCACGTTTGGTTAAGCCTAACTCTGGGTGTTCAGCAATGGCCAATAACCAACTGTCGCGACAAGCATGCATACATTTTTTCTCTAATGCATAACGCACTGTATTACTTTCGGTAGCACAAGCACCGCCAACGGTATCGTGTCGGCCACAAGTATCGGCAACAATTTTTAGCATCGGGTTACAGTCATTCGACATTAATACGCTACCCGTTGTTAAATAAACGGCACCTTGTTCACGTACTGTGTCAGTTGCGCTGTAGCGTTCGGCTGGATCTTCTGCGCTATAAAATAAAGTGTCAGCCGCTTGGTTACCTTCAATATCTAAAATGCGAACAGTTTGACCTTTTTTAATCACTTTTAAATAATAATCGCCAGCGTCTACGGTAACGCTTGATATGGCTTGTTCGGGGTTAAATTTACTTTCTACTATCATGAATTTTCTCCTGTTCTTAATCTGTTTTATAAGCGGCTTTTACAAGCCAAGATGATATAAGCGGTTGTTTTCAAAACCACGTTGGTTTTCATTACAACTGTTTTTGCAAAAATCATCGTCACTTACTTCAGCAGATTTAAGAATTTGATATTCAACTTCGTTGTTCGGATATTCGGGTGTTGGGTTTAACGGATGCGGACAAGTATGAAATAACACTAAAGTGTCCATTTCAAAACGTAGTTCGATAAAGTCACCAGCTTTTGATTGCTCAGCAGGGTAGCTTAATTTACCTTCGTGATCAGGCACAATTTTGCTAAATAAGTTTAGGTTTGCCGCTAAGTCTTGTTTATTTAAGCCGTATTTAGTTGCTTCAATTAATAGCGCATCATTACCATTTTGATGCCAATCGTTTCTATCATTTTGATAATCACGTTTGCCAAATTGCTTAGTAATTGTTTTAGCGTGACTATTGCCACATAAGGTGTCGTGCCAGCCAAAACTGTCGTCAACTATTGAGCAAAAAATGCGTCCCATATCTGAATATAAACAATGACCTTTGGTTAATTTAAAGGTGTGTTGGCATTTTAGGGTGTCGGGTGCGTTGTAGCGCTCTAGTAAGTTGTCTGGGTTGTAGAACAACATGCCAACATTAGCACCGCCTGTTACGTCAACCAACTTTAATGTTGTACCGCGACGCATGCGCATTGACCAATGCTTACCGCTGGGCAATGTGTCTTTGTATAAAATCATTATGCTTTTTCCTCTTGCATGATTGGGTTACTGCTTGGTGTTGATAATTCATCAATTTTCATTTTTGAATCAGATTTATTCGTTTCTGAACTTATGTCTAAATCATAAGTTACTTGTGCACCGTAAGCATTAGGTGCTTGTGGGTCGTGACGTAATTTGTCAAATACCCAAACTCTTGAGCCGAGTTCAAAGCCTTCTTTAATATCGTGCGTTACCATGAAAATGGTGAGGTTGTTTTTTTGCCAAATATCACGAATAAGCACATGCATATCAGCACGAATACCGGGATCAAGCGCACCAAACGGTTCATCAAGTAATAGTATCTTGGGCTTTTTCATTAACGCTTGAGCGATAGCTAAACGTTGCTGCATACCACCTGATAACTCATGTGGATATTTATTCAGGGCAGGGGTTAAGCCAACGGCGTCAATAAACTCTGTTGCTTTTGCTTTAATTTCAGCTTTCTTTTTACCGAAAACAAATCCTAATAATTTGGCGTTTGAAAACTCGTCAGCGATCATCACATTTTGTAAAACTGTTAAATGCGGAAAAACTGAATAACGCTGAAAGACAATACCGCGCTCTTCGTCAGGCTCTTGTACTAAAGGTTTGCCTTCAAGTAGAATTTCGCCTTTAGTTTGCTTTTCTTTACCTAACAGCATATTTAAGAAGGTTGATTTACCACAGCCTGAAGCGCCAACCATAGAGACAAATTCACCTTGCTTAACTGTTAAGTTAAGGCGTTCTAGAATTTGCGCATCGCCGTATGATTTCCATACATTTTTTATTTCTAAAAAGCTCATTATTTTGCCCCTTGATGGTACCAAGGAAAACACACCTCAGATATTTTTCGTAAGCTGAAGTCCATAGCGAATGCTAGTGTGGTTATCCAAATTACGTAAGGAAAAATAACGTCCATCGACATATAACGACGAACTAAGAATATGCGGTAACCTAAGCCTTCTTGTGCTGCAATGGCTTCAGCCGCAATTAAAAACAACCAAGCTGCACCAAGCGTTAAACGTACTGAGGCTAATAAACGCGGCATTATTTGTGGCAATATGACACGAATGGCTACTTGCCAGGTTGATGCGCCTAAGGTTTGTGCCTTAATTAATTGTTCTTGTGGTAATTGCATTACTTGCGACTGCATATCACGAATGATGACAGGCGCGGTACCAATAATAATTAGCATCACTTTAGCTAACTCATCTAAACCAAAGGTAATAAATAAAATAGGTAATATTGCCATTGGTGGAATTAGTGAGATGATAGTGATAAAGGGTGATAGTCCTGCACGCAGCGTAGGTAAAAGGCCATTACATAAACCAATGAACAAGCCAATTAAAGCGCTAATGGTGATACCTAAACCAATGCGGTATAAGCTCGCGCCTGTGTCTTGCCAAAATAAGTATTCACCAGTGCGTTTGTTTTCAGTAAACGCATAACGGTCAACCGCATCAGCAATTTGCGTAAAACTGGGTAATAATTTGTCGTGTGGGTTTTCGGCTAAACGTGCTTCAGAGGCTATTGAGTATGCAAATAGCGCAATAATAAAAGGTAAAAGTGTTAAGAATGCTCGCAGCGCTGGCGATGGTTCTATATTCATAAAACGTTTCATACGAAGACCTACTTTAGGGTTGATTACCCGCTCTCTACTAAAAGGAATATGCTTTTATTAAGAGCGGGATAGGCAGGGTTATAGCTTGCCGTCAGCAGCCATTTGCATAAATGATGGATCGAAGCGAAGCTGTACATTACTTTTATCGCCAACAATACCGGCAGGGGTTTCTATACCAATGAAGCCAAAGTCTGGAGCACTTTCGCCAAGTAAACCGTGTTTAAACGAGAACTTAGCTACATTTTCCATGGTTTTTGCTAATTGCATATCTGTAGTGAAAGATACTGCTTCTTTAGGGGTGTAGAACATTTTAGTGGTAGCTAATTGAGCATCGTAACCTGCTAAATCAGTACCTGACGCAACCGCCATTTCAGTACGCATTTTGCTGTCAGTTGTCATTTTTCCTATAATTTCGTACCAAGCACCAACTAATGCTTTACCTAATTTAGGGTTCGCTTTTAGTGTCTCGGTATTTACTACCATAAGGTCTAGAATTTCACCTGGAATTTTTGAAGAGTCATATACTTCGGTTGCACTAGGTTGTGGTGTTATTTCTGAAAGGGCAGGGTTCCAAGTAACAACAGCACTTACATCCTTACTCGAATAAGCAGCAACAATGTCTGCATCTGATGTGTTAACTACTTTAATATCACGCTCTGTCAAACCAACACTTTCTAAAGCACGAGCTAAAAAGTAATGCGATACACTTAGCTCAACAAGGTTAACTTGCTGGCCTTTAATGTCTTTCAATTCTTTTTTATCTTTTAAAACAACACCGTCATTACCATTTGAGTAATCACCAACAATTAAAACGGTACTGTCTACAAAGTTAGCAGCTGGAATAGTTAATGCGTCCATATTAGTCATGGTACATGCATCAAATTGGCCAGCAGTGTATTGGTTGATTGATTCGATATAATCGTTGAATTGTACAACATCAATTTCGATATCGTATTTATCAGCCCATTTTTTTATAATGCCAGAGCTGTCACCATAATCCCACGGCATCCAACCGACGTAGATAGACCAACAAACAGAGAATTTGTCTTTGGTTTCTGCAGCAAATGATTGTTGAGAAGTAAATAGCGCGGCTAAAACGAGTAGTAGTTTTAATTTATTCATGGGACATCTCCAAAAGTTTACACAAAATTTAAATAGCACAAGAGGTTAATAGTGACCTCCCGGGCTTTTATCCCTCCGTGTAACCTTTGCAAATGCAAACTGTATTTTAACAATACAGTGACCAGGTTGATAACTCTCGGTCCAGACATTTATTTAACTCGGAAAGAGTCGAATAAACCGGAACCCTAGATATCTGTTCGGCAGTGTCGATAAGCTCTCATTATTAACAACTTGTACTAAATAAGTTACTTTTTATTAGCGTAAACATAAAATATCTTTAGGTTAATTAAATGTTTACGCTAAGTATTCTTTAAAATAGTTAATGATTAATATCAGTATGTTCATTAAATCAATAAGCATGATCTATGTATACTGTTAATTTTACATAGTCGCGATGCAAAAAATGCATCACTGGTTCGAGTGTCTTTTAACGCCTTGTTTTAAATTGTTTTTAAATGCGATTTTAGGTGGATTATTTAAAATAAATACTTAAGTTAGTTTTTCTAAATAACGACCAATAGTTTCTTGCTCATTATCAAACCATTGTTCCGCAGAGTTATGCCAAGCAGTTTTTCCTGAATAAGCAAAGCTAGGCTCTATGGTGTCTATTAAGAATCGACGTTTTATTGTTTGGTCGCCCTCATTAAATAATTGAATGATTTCATTTTTTTCATCATCAAATTCAAAGCCTTCTAGGCTGAAAAGTGATTCGCCTATACGCTCTGGTTGAGTAGAAAATTGAACATCAAAACCAGTGATTAAATTGCCTTTTGCAACCGAGGTTTCAAAATTGAAAACTTGCGCAAGAAAATCTTTGTCGGTTGCGGAGTTTTTAACGTGTTCTCTTAATATATTATTTTGTTCAATTAACGAAAGCTCCGAAGCTCGTCCCAGCACTAAACCTGCCCATTCACTATTAATAATTAATGCGCCGCCTTGGTGACGAATTTCACCTGTGGTGAGGTTTTCTTCAGTAATGAGTTCAAGGCTCAATAAGGCACCTGCTTTACGTGAAGTAATACGCCAGTCTTCAATATAAGACTCATAAGGTGATGCCTCTATCATACAATCACCAACTCGAGAAAGTATTGCGGGCTCTGGCCAACGATTATGTACTTGAAATGATGTACCTCCAGACCAACTTAGTTGCTCTTTTTGCCAGGTACTATCCGCTGACCAACCTTCATAATTTGCAAGTTGATATAGTTCTTTTTCATTACACTTATCCCATGATTTTGTCAGCATTTCGGCTTCAATTGGGAGGCGTAAATCAATGGTTAGGTTTCGACCTTGTAGCCAAAAAACATGAGTTTTCGTGTCCGTTTGACCATTAGCGAATGAAATACTTCTACGTTTAAAGCAACCAATCATCCAATCAGGTACTGTTTTGTCGGCTATTTTTATATGTTGCTCAAGTAAATCTTTAATATGCATGTTCTTAACCTTCCTTATTTGCGGATTGGCCAAATGATAGAAGCGAGCGTGAGTTTTCAGGTAAATTAACTTCACCACGCTCAGCTTTCTTTTGTAAGTAACTGAAGGTTTGAATGGTTTGTGCAAGCAAGTGATCACCACATATTAAAGGCTCATAAGATGAGACTTGATTGTCAGTAACAAATTCTTCAATAGGCGCGACAACTGTGTCGTAATCAAGACTAGAGAAAAATGGAAATGAATAACGTTCCTCTTTTACCTGTCTTACTCTGTGTGAGGTAGCGACGTATTGTCCATTTGATATTAGCTCCATCATGTCACCAATATTGATAACAAAACAATCATCAACTAGTGGGACGTTAATCCATTCATTAGCACCATTTAATACCTGTAAACCAGGTGCGGTAGGTAATAAAATAGTGAAAAACTCATAATCGGTATGTGCACCAATACCTGAATCAGTTTCTTTGGCGTCAGGATTGTCAAAATAATGTATTAAACGCAGTTGACTTGGCGGGGTAGTTAAATGCTTGGTAAAGGTGTCTTCAGCTAAGCCCAAGGCAAGAGCAAAACCTTTAAACAATACTCTGCTTAATTCGAGCATAGCGTCATAGTACGCTTTAACATTTATCTGAAAATCTTTGTTTTTTGGCCATTGTATTTTTGCGTCTTGTTCAAATCTTTTCATTAAACTAGGTGTATCAGGGCCAATATCAAAAGCTTCTTTTAAGTCTGGTTTTTTTTTCTCAGTGCTATAGAAGCCTTCCTCACCAATAGGTACATAGCCAGAATGGTTTTTTGATAAACCAATGTAACTCGACATCTTTTCATCTTCATCTTGCGAGAAATAGTTTTTAACGACTCGTTTTAAATTGTTAATTAAATCAGTAGGAATTTGATGACCCTTAAGATAGAGAAAACCAACCTCTCGTGCTGCTTTATCTAAGCTTTTTGCAGCAATAACGCGCTCTTCAGCATCCTCAGAATAGAGTAATGAAATATCGACTACAGGTAGTTCAGTAAATGCTTTATGTGGTTTGTTTGACGGTGTGGTCATAAAAGGCTCCTTTATTAATCATAAAAATAATCTGGTCGTCCAGGTTAAAGCAGCCAGTAAAATGAAGTTAATGACTGTTCGGGTCGTCCCGAATTTATGTTAGCTAATTGAACTTAGAATCACCGTAACTCTGTCATGTTAAAGCAGGTAACTGCTACTATTAAGACATTGTAGAATGGTCTTTTGATAAATTTGTAGATAAAAACTTTTAGCAAGTTATTTGAATAAAGACATTTAACCAAGCACATTGTTTTATGTATACTGTTCATTTTACACAGTTGGTATGCAAAAAATGCATCGCTCTATATGGCTTGATATTTAAAGGCTTAATAAGGTAATTAGTAAAATATGCGACATTTACAAGACTATTTGTTTTTTAATACGATTGCAGCTGCAGGCTCTATTCGCAAAGCGGCTGACTCATTAACTATTACTTCCACCGCATTAAATAGGCGCTTAATATCAATAGAAGAAGAGCTGGGAGTTGAGCTTTTTGAACGCTTACCTAAAGGCGTTAGACTGTCATCAGCAGGGGAAGTTTTTCTACTTCACGTCAGAGAGCAATTAACCGATATAGAACGTGTAAAAAGTCAAATATCAGACCTTTATGGTGAACGTAGAGGGCAGGTGAATATTGCTTGTAGCCAAGCATTATTACCTTTTTTTCTTCCTGAACAAGTTGCAAAATATCGTCATTTACATCCTAACGTGACCTTTAAAATACAAAAGCGTGATCGTGGTTTCGCGGAGGAATCATTACGAAATTTAAGTGCTGATTTAGCGATTGTATTTGAACCCCAATCTTTGGCTGATCTTCAAATATTATCCATTTCAAGACAGCCAACTTATGCGCTAGTTTCAAAAGATCATCCGTTAGCAAATAAATCGATAGTTAAGTTTAGTGACTGTTTACAGTATCCGCTCGCCTTACCCTCAGACGAATATGGACTACGTCGCATTTTGAATAAAAAAGCAGACAGTCTGGCATTGAAATTAGAACCTATGATTGAGTCTGATAGCTTTGAGTTTTTACGTCATAGCACCGGGTTTGGTGAGTATATTAGCTTTCAAATTGAAATAGGCTTACCTAAGCACCTTGAGGTTATGAATTTAAAAGCTATCCCGTTAGATGAGCGAGATGTACCTGCGGGTATATTGTATTTAGCGCAATTAAAAGGACGCACACTTCCTGTTGCGGCGGCTAAATTTTCGCAACAATTGATTACTGACTTGCCGGTGAGTTTGTAGTAATTGCAAAATAACATGTAAGTCAGTCAATTAGGTTTTATGCCGCGTTTAAATCATGCTCAACTTTGTCGCTTGAGAGATTATTTACGAGTAATTTTTAAAAAGCAAAAATCAAATAAACGGTTTACTCAAGATGTAAAATAGTAACCGCTGTTTATAAGTGGCACCTACTTCAATTTTACTTGTGAATGTTGGCTCCTTAAATAATTACATAAAATAACGATTGTCCAGGTTGTGAGTACTTATTAAACTCGAAAATATATAGCATTTGGTGTCAACTTCCTTATTTCTTACACAGTTCAAATGCTGTGCTAGTTTATACTTGAGTTACTTTTATTACAGTAGGCTTAATTATGAATGACTTATGGCTAGCAACAAATCATATTTTTACAATATTACTGCTGTGCTTTATCGTTACCAGTTGTGGTGGGGAAAGTAGCGATACCGAAGATATGAGCAATTCGACCACTACAACGGAAGTGACTACTGAAACCGAAACTAATGTAACTACCAACACAGATTACTCTGATGTTTGGGTAATAAATACCACCGGCTCAACATCTACGCACATACTAGACTCCAGCACTAACTTAGGTGTATTAGAAAACATTCAAGCAGTCACAGAAGTCAGCTTTGATGGTAAAACCTACACAGTAGTAACATCAGAAGGCATCCCTAAATACGATGTTACTGTTACACAAGACGTGTTAGATGCACTGAATTCACGTCCAAAAGTAGGTTCAGACTTTATCTCTGGTGCACCTACAGTTGAGTTAGGTGATGTCATCAAATTTGGTCAAGATATCGGTTACTCTAGTAATAAAAATTGTACAACAGATTACGGCTACGGTTACTGGCCACCGGGCCCTGATTGTCCAACCGATGATAACCGCACGTCATATTTTCCAGTCACACCAACCGCAACAACCGAAGTGTGTGAAAATGGTTTAGGAAAAGTGGGTTTGTGGGTTAATGGTTCATCAATCTATAATTGGGGTGATGGTCAAAGCTATAACTCAGAAGGCAGTTGGCAAACGTTAGCACCTGTAGCTGAATTTTATGATGTTGATGTCTGTGGTGGACATGCAGCTAATGGTGATTATCACTTCCATTTTTATTCGAGCTGTTTAGCCGAGTTGGTTGGTGATAAAGGTGATGAACATTCACCTATATATGGTTTTGCTGCTGATGGCTATCCTGTTTATGGCCCTTGGCAAGCTAAAGGCGAGTTAGCGGTAAGTACTTGGGTTACACGCGATTATAGCGATAATATGGTAGGTTGTTCTGACGGCAAGCGTAGCTGCGCCTTAGTTGATCAGTACGACATTACCCAAGGCACTGAAACCGTCACTAATGGTCCTGATTTTGATGAAACAGTCAGTACGTTATCAGGGAACTCATTAGTCACCACCAATGGGTATTATTACGAAGATTACTATTGGGACAGTACGCTAACCGCTCAGGGGGGCGTTTATTTAGATCAGTACAATGGTCATACTGATACAAAACGTGGTTATCATTATCATATAACCTTAAGTAAAAAGTCTGACGATTCGTTAGTTGCAGCATTCCCTTATATTATCGGAACACGTTTTGCTGGGGAACTAGAAGATAATGCGTTAGCGAGTTGTAGTAGTGGTAACACTTCAGGTTTAGGCGGCGGAAGAACACCACGTTAATAGTACATCTAAAACAACGGATCATGAGCAACGCATAGCAGAGGGATATTTCCCCTGTTTCATGTAACGATAATCAGAGATATCAATAATGAGATTTTTAAGTACCATAACGCTGACTATATGCATTCTATTGCTTTCAGGTAAGTGTTTTGCCAATAAAGAGGTGCATAATCACATCGCTAAGCAGCTTTCACCCAATACACCTGTGCCAAAAATAGCAGTCACTTTATTTAGAGATGTTATTGATGGTGTCAATGTGCACATTGAAGTGGAAAATTATATCCTCAATGCCCCTGACTTTTCTACTTCCTCTAAAACTAAGGCTCTGCAAAATAATACGAGTGGTAATGAAGATTCTGCGGTGCTTGAAGGTCATGCTCACGTTTTTATAAACAGTAATAAATTACAACGATTATATGGCAGTGATATGCATATTCCGGCTAGTGCGCTCAAAAAAGGTGTAAACCAAATAGCTATTTCGTTGAATAGCCATCAACATGAAAATTGGATGGTGGGCGATCACCCGATTGTGAGCTCTGTTTTTTTCAATCTCGATACACCTGATTTAATCCTTCATCAGTTCAGCTCTCAACCGCTAACACATGAACATCATTAAAAATAAATTATAAATGACACTCACTTCAATTCTTTTATTCATTTAAATTGGCGAGTAAAAGATCACAACCTTGTTTAAGGGCAATTAAGTCCTCCATCGACATCTTTGATTTACACATCATGCTATTAGGCACTTGTTCAGCTTGCTGCTTTAAAGCACGACCTTGCTCAGATAACGAAATAACCATTATTCGTTCATCTTCTGTGCTGCGGATTCTGGTAATTAAGCTCTTCGCCTCTAAACGTTTTAATAAAGGTGTTAAGGTACCAGAATCTAAATGAATTTTACTGCCTAACTCTTTTACATTCATAGTGGAATGTTCCCAAAGCACCATCATAACTATGTATTGTAAGTAGGTGAGATCTAACTTTTTTAATAGCGGGCGATAAGCTCTACTCATCGCATTAGATGCACTGTACAGTGAAAAACAGACTTGTTTGTCTATCGCTAGGTTTGATGACTCGTTCTTATTTGTCATGGTATTAACCTTATAAAATTAAATTGTGCACAATATACTTGCATTCTGCTAATAACTCAATTATATTAACTGCAAATCAATTGCACGCAATTTAATTGCTGGCAATTTATATTTGTTGATTAAAGTGACGTTCAATACTTTAATTGCTACAACACATTCATTACTTATAAAGAAAGGATACAGATATGACTATTTTATATACTACTTCAGCAACAGCCCAGGCAGGTCGTAGCGGACAAGTGACTACAGATGACAGTAAATTAGATCTTGCGTTAAGTTACCCTAAAGAAATGGGTGGTAGCGGTGAAGGTACTAATCCAGAGCAATTATTTGCCGCGGGTTATTCTGCTTGTTTCTCTAATGCTATTTTACATGTAGCTAGCGCAGGGAAAATTGCTATTAAATCTGCACCTACAACTGCAATTGTAGGTATTGGTCCAAATGAAAGTGGTGGTTTTGCTTTAGCGGTAACTTTGTCAGTGGAATTAGATTTACCACAAGCAGAGGCAGAAGAACTTGTGAAAACAGCACATCAAGTATGTCCTTATTCAAATGCTACACGTGGCAACATTGATGTTAAGTTAACCGTTAATGGTGTTGCTTTATAATAAATCAGCACAATACCAGTAAGTATATACACTGAATCTAGTTAATAATCATCAAGGAATACACTATGCGCGCAGTTCGAATTCATCAATACGGTGGCACTGAAACGTTACAATTAGATCAAATTGTAACGCCAGAAATTAACGCAGATGATGTGTTAATTGCAGTTAAAGCATCGTCAATTAATCCTGTAGATTGGAAAATAAGACAAGGTTATTTAAAAGACTTTATTCCTTATGAATTACCGTTAACTTTAGGTTGGGATGTGGCAGGGGTTGTTACGGCTGTTGGTACCGAAGTTACTGACTTTAAGGTTGGCGATGAAGTGTTTAGCCGTCCTGATATTACCCGTAGCGGAACTTTTGCTGATTATGTTGCAGTAAAAGCTGATGAAGTCGCTTTTAAATCTAGCAAGTTAGATTTTGCCCAAGCTGCAGCACTGCCATTAGCAGGTATTACTGCGTGGGAATGTTTAGTTGATGTTGGTAATGTACAAGCAGGGCAGCGTGTGTTGATTCATGCAGGTGCTGGTGGGGTTGGCCATTTAGCTATTCAAATTGCGAAAGCTAAAGGTGCAATTGTTATTGCAACAGCTTCAACTAAAAACCAAACATTACTTGTTGAATTAGGGGCTGATCAGGCGGTTGATTATAGTCAAGCTGCTTTGCTTGAACAGATAGCGCCGGTTGATTTGGTGGTTGATACCATGGGCGGCGAAGTACAAGCGCAATCTTGGGCACTGTTGAAAAAAGGTGGTATGTTAGTGTCGGTTGTAGATCAACCTAATGAAGAAACAGCGAAAGCTCATGACGCTAAATGTGCGTTTGTTTTTATTCAACCAAGCCGTCGTATTTTGAATGAATTAAATACTTTGGTTGATAATGGCCAGTTAACACCATTTATTGAAAACCGTTTTCCATTAGAGCAACTTGCCGATGCACACTTACAAAGTCAATCTGGTAGAACTCGTGGTAAAATCGTTATCGAAGTGAGTTAATTTATCCGAACAAATTTGAGCTCAGGTATGTTGGATTAAAACGAAAGTCGCTTATTTTTATAAGCGACTTTTTTCGTTCTAGCTAACTAACCTGAACACTGGATAAGCAATATTACACAACAAAGCTATTTTACTCGTTTTCAGCGTTACTTTTACTATCAATAGCTCGCTATTGAGTACATAAGAGTGCCTTGATAACGAACAAACTATCATCATTGTGTGAAAAATAAGTTTATGAATTAATTTTTCATTTACTTATAAAATTCATTATCCAGAGTTCAGGTTAACTAAATAAACTTAACCCTTCTTTGCCATGCGTAGACATTAACCAAGCTAAGGCTGCAATATTAGCGATTACCGTTAGCCAGAATATGTTTCTAAATTCAGCTTTTTTAGATTTATGCCTTAAAAGTTGCTGTGCAAAGGCTGCACCTGGCCAACCGCCAATTAAAGCGAATAAGTGTAAGGTGCTTTCAGGTGTGCGCCATGCGCCACGCTGTGCTTTAGATTTATCCGATGCGTATATCACAAAAGTAATAATACTGGCTGCTAAATAAAGTAATAATAACTTTTGGGGTAAATTATCTAGTAAGTAGGCAATAATTAATAACGTAATAAATAATGTAGATAGAATAACTGAAAAACGATTCACTTTTTTAGCTTGTTTCTTTTGTAGTTTTTCACCTGAAAATGTTGCTTGATTGGCACAGTATCTATTTTGATTATCTTTGATGACGGAAAAGGTTATTACATCATTTAATTGAGGTGCTCGTTTTCTATTTGAAAACGCGCTTTTATGAATAAAGACCTGTGCACCACCGCCATTTGGGGCGATAAAACCAAAGGCTTTATCGGCATTCCAGCTAACTAACTTTCCTTTTAAACGCATGTAAAATCCTTGATGGTAAATATAATCCTAATACCTAATACCTAGAACCTAATACCTAGTACCTAGGTATTAGGTTCTAGGCGTTGCTCTAGTTGTTGAAATAACGTGTGATTTTTATCTTCTTCAGCGCAAATATTTAATAAATCATCAATAAAATGATTCAGCGCGCGGTGTTCTATTTTTTTAATATGTTGCTGCTGAGTCGTCGTTAGCATTTGGTAGCTAGTGGCAGCGCCAAAATCACCAAATATAATATCGCCATTTTCTGGATCAAATAAAGTGTTATGAGCATATAAATCACCATGACAAACGTAGTTATTATGCAAATGAGTGAACACATTTTCCATTTGCTCAACTATTTTATTTATAAGCACTATTGGCAGGCTAAAACCTTCAGGAAAAGTATCTCGAGTACAGCTTTTAAAGCAAGGCGGTAAACCGAGGTTTTTGTAGTGCGGTGGTATTAAATTCATAATTAAGGCTAAGGTATCAGTCTCATTAACTTGCGCTATCGATTGCACTAAATTGGCATGAAAACCCACTTGTAAACATGCTTGCAATTCATCCTGTGGATAACCATCGCTAGTAACTTCACCTTTAAATACTTTAACGGCAATATCACTTGGAAATTGCGATTGTGGTGTATTCCAATGAGCCTTTGAAATAATCCCTGATGCACCTTGACCTAATACATTTTCTAAGGTGTAACAGGCGGAAGATACTTCAGGCACACTGTTTAATGCTCTATTTGCAGTTTTATTATCAATAGTACTAAATGGGTTCCCGGCAAAAGCAAACCATGCCAATTTTGGTAGATTTAATAATTGTTCAGGACATTCAGTTAATCTGTTGGCAGAAATCCGCACTAATTCTAGATTATGTGCTTGCGCTAAGGTTTGTGGTAGCTCAGTTAATTGGTTTCCAGCAAGGGCTAGTTTTTGTAACCTCGGGCGATCACCTAGGCTGTTGGGTAATGTTTCGATAATGTTGTCGGTTAATATTAACCAACGTAATTGAGCAGGTAGCGACTCTTCAGCTACAGTTTTTATTTGGTTTGATTTAAAACCAATCATTTCTAAATTAGGGAGTTTTCCTAAGACTTTAGGTAAGTGGTCAAATTTATTCTGTGAAACGAAAATAACTTTTAACTTGGTCAATTGCACTAATTCATCGGGTAACTCAGAAAGATTGTTATTCGATAAGTCGAGAATTTCTAAACTGCTTGAGAGACTTAAAATTTCTAAAGGGAATGACGTTAGCTGTTCAGCTAATTTTAATTGACGAATGCCAGCGAGTTCACCAGAGCGAAGTTGTGAAAGAGAATGCAAAATGAAACGTCCGTAGTGATAATTTAAAAAACGGCGCTAGTTTACAATAAAATGCTATTTAAATCTTGATAGATTAAATATCCCGAATTCAGGTTAAATAGTATTCTTTCAAAATAAAGCTCGAATTAAAATTAATACTGTTAATGTTACTGATATTGGGGATGTAACTGTAAATAATCACACCAAATACTAAAGTGAGTGTGGTTAAATCGGGTATCTGTACTGGTATACCATTTTGATAATCCGTAAGGTTTTAGCTTAAAACGGAATTTATGACCATCAAGTTCTACATGACATATTAAATTTTCTGCTGTTTCATTTTGTACTTGAACTTCAGCAAAGCCCGCGGTATTTTTTTGATGGCGAATATTCGTTTTAGGCATAGCTAACGCGGTTGTTGCCATGATTAAGGTTAAAAATAATAGCGTTAAAAAGGTAATTAATTTGTTTTTCATCGCATACTGCCATCAATTAATTTTAGCTAATTACAAAAATATTATTTAGTTTAGCATTGAAAGTGATTATTGTGTCTCCATAACTTATAACAACGCAGTAATTTCATCGTAAATAAATTACAACATTAATTAAGTATGCCCAATAGAGGCATTGATAAGAGAAATAATTATGGCTAACTTCGTACCTGTTAGAAAAGAACAACTTCAAAACCTTAAACTTGCAAGCAAGCGTAACCTTGGACATATTGCTAAACAGCACATAGTGTCAGTTACCGCTGGTGAATATGCACAAAGCTCTTCAAGTTTCCCAATTGTATTCGTTAAAGGTCCTGACTCTCCACGTCATCAAAGTGTTGCTATGCTAGGTTTGGAAGCTGGCGAAAATTTATTCTTTAAAAAAGATGAATGGCTTGGTTTAACATTACCGCAGTCTGCAGGTATGTCTCCATTTTCATTAGGTTTAGATCCTGATCAAGAAAACACTTTAACTTCTTTTATTGATTTAGATAGTGAGTTTGTTGGTGAAGATAAAGATTTACCTTTGTATGATGCAGAAGGTAAAGAAACTGAATTATTAACCAATGTACAAAAGTCACTTGGTCGTTTATACGAAAACGAAAAAAGAACAGAAAACTTTATTAAAGAAATTGTTGATAATGACTTATTACAAGAGCTTGAGTTGAATATTAATTTTGCTTCTGGCGAAAAGAAAAAACTTACTGGTATATTCACTATTAACGAAGAGAAACTAAAAGCATTATCAGATGATAAAGTATTAGATTTTCACAAGCGCGGAATTTTCGTGCCAATTTATTCAATGTTAAGTTCTCTTGCACAAATTAATCGTTTAGTTCAACTTCGTAATGATACAGGCGAAAGAAAAATTGCCGGTATTCAAGTTGTTCCGTTAAAGCAAGAAGAAAAAACTGAAGCAGAAGCTACAGCGAGTTAAGTTAAACTTTATTAATCGCGATTAAAGCGTTAAAAAAATGTAAATAAAAGGGGCTTTTGCCCCTTTTTTGTGCTTTATTTAAAATAAAGTTATTTTAATATACCTGTGTTGAACCGCCTGTGGTAATTTAAAGGCAGTAGTGATTTATTAGTAGTGAGAATAATATGGTCGATAATAATAAGCTTTCCAAGGATGTAGAAGAGCAAATACAAAGTTTAGCAAGTGATGTTTATATCCAAGTAGAAGAAAAATTAACACATTTGATAACAACGGCTGTGAAAGCAGAGCTAAGTAAAAATACCGTACAACAAAGCAAAGATTTATCTGCTAAAGAGCAGTTATTGCAAAAAAGCTTTACTGAACAGCAGCAATTACAAAGCAAAGAAATAGATCTTCTTAAGCAAACATTGGCAGAAAAAACTGCTGACGTAGCGACGGCTAAGCAAGATTTTCAAGTTGAATTAACTCAACAAACCATCAATTACACTGAAACTATTGAGGGTTTACAAAAAGAAATCAACAATTTAAAGCAAAACAGTAAACAACAAAATGAAAAGCAAAGCAGTGATAATAATTTAGAAGAAAAATTACTCGAGGCTGAGCAAGAGTTAAATGATAAAACTCATGAAATTGACGGTTTAAAAGGCCGCATTATGGTGTTAACAGAGCAAGAGCAAAGTTTGGCTAAGCAACTTGCGAATGTTAAACAAAGTACTGAGTTAAATGAAAAACAAAAAAATGAAACAATCGCTGCAATTAAAGCACAAGCTGAAGCTTCAGCGAAGCAACAGATTGATGTGTTGAATGAAAAAATTAAACAGTTTGACACTGAAAGAACCAGTATTAAAGCTGAAGCAGAAAAAAACGCTGCTGTAAAAGTTAAAGAATTGGAGCAAAAAATAGCGCAACTGGCAGAGCAAGTTCAGCAAGAACAAAACGGTAAAGCTGAATTACAGCAACAATTATCTGCCCAACAAAAAGCTATTGATACTGAACAAGACAAAAACAAACAAGCTGAACAGCGTGATAAAGATTACCAAGCTCAAATAGTTAAAATTACTGAGCAAGCGAATCTTGATAAGCAGCCATTACTTGATCAAATTAAAGCGCTTAAAGAGGGCGAGGAAAAACTAAAACAGCAGCAGCTTGAAGAAATAAAAGCTATTAATAAAGCCACTGAAGAAGCAAAAATATTACAATCTTCAGCTCAACAAAATATTATTGAGTTAGAGAAAAAGAATATAGAGTTAACTAAAAAGCTTGAAGCTGAGCAGAAAGACGTTCAACTTTATCAGCAAGAAGTTATGGTACTTAATGAGCAATTAAAAGTAGCTCAAGACGGCCAAGAAAGTATCTTGCAACGCTTTAATAGTAATCGCGATAAACAAGAAATTGAGAATAATAAGGTACGAGATACCATTAAATTCTTACGTGATGAAAATCATCAGTTAATCAGTGCAACAGCTGAACAAAAAACTGAATTTACCGCGCAACTAAATGAGTTAGAGCATAAGCTAACCGAATATCGTTTGAAGTTTGAATATGCTCAAAAACAACTAGCTAACTAACCTGAACTCTGGATAATGAATAAAATAGCGTTGTTGTGTAATAATTCTTATTGAGTTTTCAGGTTAAATAGTTATCCATTACGATAAACCAAGCTTATTCATGTTTTGAATAAGCTTGGTTATAATCACATCAATTATTGCAACCGAGTATATACCTAAGTGTCTTTACATCTTCCTTTTGCCAAGTTAAGTCATTGGCAGCAAATTGCTTTTTCCGCCGCGCTACTTGAGCGTATGTTACCTAATTATCAAATGTTTAGTGAAGCGTCTGACTTTGGTGATGCTAAAGTGCTTCGTAATCAACTCGATATTATTTGGCAGTGGCTTGCTAATCGTAATACGGTAAAAATTAATATAGATGCGCAATTACTTAAGCTTGAGCCACAAACTCCTGATCCAGAAGCGTTTGATTCATTTGGTGTATTTCCAGCGCTTGATGCATGTATGGCGTTAACGGCTTTATGGCAATTAATGCAAAGTAAAGCGCCGAAGAAAAGTAAACCTGCAGATATCGATATTGACGATATAAAAAGTATTAGCCGTCTGTCATTTAACAGTGTTAGTTATTATGTTGAGTTACTGTTACTTGATGAGCTTTATGAAGCGAAAGCGGTTGATGACACGGAAGAAATTATTATTAGTGAAGCGCAAATGAATGAGCATCCGTTAATACAGTGGGAAAAAGATACGCAAAATGAATTATTTGATTTCTTGAAATTTGCCGCTGAAGATAAAAAAAGCTGTTCTCTGGCAAAAAATATGAGTTTATCTGAAGGGCTTTCTAGCTTGGGTATCGAAATAGGGTAATCTTTATTGAGTTATAAATACCACTATAGCTATTTTTTAGTCGTATTTATAACGCATTCCTATCGTAAAAATTGCGTTTTAGCTTGTCGTGTTTTAATAATATTTTTAACACCTTTGGCAATATCCGCGGTGCTGCTGTTAACAGCAAAGCCTTCATGGTTTAACAACCATAATTTACGTTCAATTCCTCCAGCATAACCAGTTAATGAACCATTACCGCCAATCACGCGGTGACAAGGAACGATTAGCGAAATTGGATTTCTACTATTTGCGCCACCAACAGCTTGAGATCCTTTCGGATTATTGATCTGTTTAGCTATTTCGCCATAAGACTTCACATCACCAAAAGGTATGTTTACTAAACAATCCCAAACGGATTGTTGAAATGGCGTGCCTTTAGCATCTAAAGGCACAGTAAAGTTTTGTCTATGCCCGGAAAAATACTCTATTAATTGTTGTTTACATTCTGCGGTAATGGCGTTGCCCTGATGCTGTTGACCGTTAGCGTCTGAAACACAGACTTTGTCACCACAAAAAATAGCCTGGCAAATACCCTTGTCGGTAGCCATTATTTCGAATAAACCTAACGGCGTATCAATATATTCTACAAACATATTATGCCTCGAACTTTTGTTCTTTATTTTATCTATGCCGAAATTATCTATACTGAAAAGAATGAACTTAAGCTTGGTACTGATAAAGCTGATATATAACCTGACCGGCAACTTTCTCTTTTAATAATTGCCAGTTTACCGGAATAATCTGTGTGCTTTCAGATTCCATTTCCACATAAATAAGCGCTTGATCCGCTAAACAATTTTGATTTAATAACTGTGCTGTTTGCTCAACTAATTGTTTTCTAAATGGGGGATCAAGAAAAACTAAATCATACGGTTTTGCATCTATTGTTGACGATGTTTCGCTTTGTTTAGTTTTTAGGAATGAAAGCGCATCACTTTGTATCACATTAAGATTATCTGCACTGAGTAACGTTTTGTTGGCGGATAATTGATTTGCTGCTGCTCTATTTAATTCAACCAAGGTAACCTGAGCTGCGCCGCGAGATAAGGCTTCAAAACCTAATCCGCCAGAGCCGGCAAAACAATCTAAACAATTTGCATCATTTAAATAGGGCATTAACCAATTAAAAACAGTTTCCTTCACTCTATCCGTTGTTGGGCGTAAGCCTTCTGCCATTAATACCGGTAATTTTCGTCCGCGATATTTGCCTGAAATAATACGAATTTTACCGGCAGGTGTTCCTTGACCGGAACGAGAAAGACTATTTTTGGTGACTTGTTTCTTTGCGTGCTTCATATCACTGACAATTTTGCTATTTAAGTGCTAATATAACGACAATTTTATCCTTGTTTGGCTCTGATACCAAACAATTCATGCTGAAATATAGTTAGGTAGTCAAAAGTGTCGAAGAAAAAAGGTATGTTGTCTTGGTTAGGCTTTGGTCAAAAAGAGAAGCAATCAAGCACTGAAGAGAACAATAACGAGTCTGTATCTGTCACTGAGCAAGAATCAGCAACTGAATTAGAGACTAACGATAACGCTGTGGAGTTAACCACTGAGCAGCAAGTTGAGCCAACTACAACGCAAGAAGTGACCCCAGCGAATAAGGTTGAGATAATAGAAGAAGTTATTGATGCATCAATTGTGGAACCAATAACTGAATCAATAACTGAAGTTATCATCGAAACTGCTACTGTCGACATTACTCAAACTCAAACTCAAACCTCAACTGAAGCTGAATTAAATGATGCTGTTTGCGATGATGTTGAACCTGAGTTAGCTGATACTGCAAAAGATATTAGCCAAGAGGCTGTTACTGAGGTTGAAGCCGAAGAAAAACTTGGATTTTTTGCTCGATTAAAACAAGGCTTGAGTAAAACACGACAAAATTTAGGCGGCGGTTTAGCTGATCTATTTCGTGGTAAACAAATTGATGATGATTTATTTGAAGAGTTAGAGACACACTTATTGCTAGCTGATGTTGGTGTTGAAACCACCATGAAAATTATCGATTCTTTAACGCAAAGTGCTAGCCGTAAACAGCTTAAAGATGCTTCGGCCTTGTATGATTTATTAAAAATAGAATTAAAGAAAGTTATTGAAAATGTTAGTCAGCCGTTAGTTATTCCTGAAGGTGAAGGGCCATTTGTCATGTTGATGGTTGGGGTAAACGGTGTTGGTAAAACCACCACTATTGGTAAACTTGCTAAACAATTTCAAGCACAGGGTAAATCAGTAATGCTTGCTGCGGGTGATACTTTTAGAGCAGCGGCGGTTGAACAATTACAAGTATGGGGGGAGCGTAATAATATACCTGTTATTGCTCAGCATACCGGGGCGGATAGCGCCTCAGTTATTTTTGATGCAATCAGTGCCGCTAAAGCGCGTAAAGTTGATGTTATCATTGCCGATACGGCAGGGCGTTTACAAAACAAAGCGCACTTGATGGAAGAACTGAAAAAAGTGGTACGCGTTATGAAAAAACTAGACGTGAATGCACCACACGAAGTAATGTTAACCTTAGACGCTGGTACTGGTCAAAATGCGTTAAGCCAAACAAAATTGTTTGATGACGCTGTGGGTTTAACGGGGTTAACTATTACCAAGTTAGATGGAACGGCTAAAGGTGGTGTTGT
Organism: Colwellia echini; assembly: GCF_002843355.2. Classification (GTDB taxonomy): domain Bacteria; phylum Pseudomonadota; class Gammaproteobacteria; order Enterobacterales; family Alteromonadaceae; genus Colwellia; species Colwellia echini. The sequence continues at coordinate 134,419 of NZ_PJAI02000003.1, read as the reverse complement.
TTTTGCTATCGCCGATAAACACAATATTCCTATTCGCTATTTAGGTGTTGGTGAAGGTATAGATGATTTAAGACCATTTAATGGTGATGATTTCATTGATGCCATTTTTAGTAATTAGAGATACTAGAGTAATATGATTGATTTCAATAAGGTAAATAAAACCTATCCAGGCGGTTTCTTAGCATTAAAGCAAGTAAGCTTTAGTTTGCAAAGTGGTGAAATGGCCTTTTTAACCGGGCATTCTGGTGCAGGTAAAAGTACTTTATTAAAATTAATTTCACTAATGGAAAAGCCTAGTTCAGGCAGTATTCAAGTTAATCATACTGAATTATCCAACATACAATACAAGCAAGTGCCTTATGTGCGCCGCGGCATTGGTATGATTTTCCAAAGTCATAATTTACTGAAAGACCGTACTGTTTTTGAGAATGTCGCTTTACCACTGATAATTGAAGGTGTTAGCAGTAAAGAAATTAAAAAACGTGTTGAAACCGCGTTAGAAAAAGTTCACCTAACCTCTAAATTAAAGTGTTTTCCCCATATGCTCTCTGGCGGTGAACAACAGCGAGTTGGTATTGCACGCGCTATTGTAAATAAGCCACCAATTTTACTTGCCGATGAGCCTACGGGTAACTTAGATCCTAAATTGTCTTTAGATATTATTCGTTTATTTGAAGAGTTTAATGCTGCAGGGGTTACTGTATTAATTGCTACCCATGATTTGGGGCTAATTGCACGAATGAAATACCGCACCTTAACCCTAAAAGAAGGCACAATGATCAACGATGGTATAGTTGATGGCTTGCAAGCTCGAGGAGTAGCTGATGAGTAATTTGCATAGCAGTGGTTTGCAACAACGCTCAAGCTTAATTGCTCGGTTAATGAGCTTGCCTATTAGGCATGCCCAACAAGCAGTAGGTAGTTTAGGTAGTTTGTGGCGCACACCGTTTACTACTGTAATGACTATTTTTGTTCTAGGTATCAGCTTAGCATTACCTGCGACTTTGCATCTTTTTATAAAAAATGCAGAGAAAATAAGTGAGCAATGGGATAGTGCTTCACAAATCACTTTGTTTTTGAAACTATCTACCAGCGAAAAAAGTGCACAAAATTTAGTAAAACGCATTAGTCTTGATAATGATGTTGCCGAAGTTAAATATATTTCTTCAGCACAAGCGTTAAAAGAATTTAAAGTATTATCTGGCTTTGGCCAGTCGCTTGAATATTTAGACAAAAACCCTTTACCAGCAACGGTTTTAGTTACGCCAACACAAAGAGCTAGTCAGGCAGAAGCAGCGAATGGTTTATTAGCTAAACTCAGTAAAGAACGTGAAGTAGATCAAGGTAAACTTGATTTAGAATGGTTAACACGGTTAGAGGCCATGGCGCGTTTAATTGAAGATATTGTTATTGGCGTCGCGTTATTACTGTGTCTATCGGTTGTATTGATTGTAGGTAACACAATTCGTTTAGCTATTTTAAATGAGAAAGATGCGATTGCTATTATGAAGTTAGTGGGTGCAACGGATAGCTTTATTCAACGACCCTTTTTATATTCCGGCATTTGGTATGGTATTTTTGGTGGTATTCTTTCATGTATTACGGTGACGTTATTGGCTTGGTATTTAGGTTATGCTATTACAGATCTAAGTCAGTTGTATCAAAGTAACTTTACACTTGAAGGCTTAGACATAAGTGAAGCACTATCTCTAATCGCTTTTGCAATTACTCTTGCCCTAGTGGGCAGTTATATTTCAGTAAGCCAGCATATCAAAGCTATTGAACCTAATGCTGATTGATAAATTTTAGCGCGAATTTTTACGCCAACGCTTTAAAATACGCACAATGTTAGATATATATTGGTAATTACTTTTACGCGGCAGAAAGTATAATAGCCATTGAAATAATAAATCTAGCATCTTAAAATGGTATAAATAATTTTTATCTAGTTTTTAATTTATTTGCTATAAGCTACTGTTTAGTCTTGATAATTCAAAGCGATTACAAATAGTCACATTTATTTCATCAAAAAAATGAAAGATCGCCTTGTACCGCCCTGTCTATTAGGCTAATGTTCATGTCCCCGTTGTCGAAAGATCGACATTATATGTACCTTATTACATATTATCTTGGGCGATTTAAAGAAAATAAATTAAAGAATAAAAGGTTAAAGGAGCGTCATTATGGATCCAACAATGCAACTTACGTTAGCTAAAAGCGGTAGTATCGAAGCTTATATGCAATCAGCATATAACATTCCGATGTTAACGGCAGAAAAGGAACATGACCTAGCTACTCGCCTGTATGAAGACAATGATTTACAAGCGGCACAAGAATTAATCATGTCGCATTTACGTTTTGTTATTCATGTTGCTAAAGGCTATTCAGGCTATGGTTTACCACATGCAGATTTAGTACAAGAAGGCAATGTAGGCTTAATGAAAGCCGTTAAACGTTTCAATCCGGAAGTAGGTGTGCGTTTAGTATCATTTGCTGTGCATTGGATAAAAGCAGAGATTCATGAGTATGTGCTTAAAAACTGGCGCATAGTTAAAGTGGCGACGACAAAAGCACAACGTAAATTATTTTTTAACCTACGCAAAAACAAAAAACGCCTAGGTTGGTTTAGTAACGATGAAGTAAACACAGTAGCTAAAACGCTAGGTGTGAGTACTAAAGATGTAATGGAAATGGAATCTCGTATGAGTAGCCATGACCAAGCATTTGAGCTATCTAAAGATGACGATGACAATATTGGTGCAGGTAGCTTTTCTCCAGCTCAATATTTGGAAGATAAGCAATCAGATTTAGCCGTTGAAGTTGAAAATGACAATTGGGAAAGCCATGCTAACCAACGTTTATCAACAGCACTTGTTACACTCGATGAACGTAGTCAAGATATCATCAAAACTCGTTGGTTAGCAGAAGATAAATCAACATTACAAGAGCTTGCTACTAAATATGATATATCAGCAGAGCGTGTAAGACAGTTAGAAAAAAATGCATTATCTAAATTAAAAAATACTATGGTTTTTGATTAGCATTTAAATAATTTTGTTACGAAAAAACCGACATCATGTCGGTTTTTTTATATCTAAAATTTATTACAATATAAACGAATAATTTGGCGTTACTGATTAAACATTGTTTTAGCGCATAAGTTAATAATTCATTTACTGCTTTTGCTCGTTTCCAGAGTCAATTTGGGTATATAATGCAAGCACATAAAGCATGTTTAGTCATAGCTATGCATGCGAACATCAAATATTAGGAGTTAGTTATTATGGGTGGAATCGGAATTTGGCAATTAGTGATCATTGCGGTGATTATTGTACTTTTATTTGGTACTAAAAAATTACGTAACTTAGGCGGTGATTTAGGCTCAGCAGTTAAAGGCTTTAAAAGCGCTATTGGTGATGAAAAAAAGCAAGCTGAAGATGAAAAATCTACGGATACTATTGCAGATACTACTACTAAATCAGCTGATGATATTAATACAGCGTCAGCACATAAAACTAAAGAAAAAGATCAGGCTTAATCTATGTTTGATGTCGGCTTTTGGGAGTTAGTTCTCATTGCAATTATGGGTTTAGTTATTTTAGGTCCAGAGCGATTACCTGTAGCTATTCGTACCATTCGTGGTTGGATTTCGGGTGCACGTAAGTTTAGTGATACCGTGAAAGCAGAGTTAACTGAAGAATTGCGCGTTCATGAGTTGCATACTAATTTAAAAAAAGCCGAAGAAAGCAACTTGCAAAACCTTAGTCCTGAAGTTGCTGAGTCATTAAAAACATTACGCGAAGCAGCTGATTCGGTAACAGCACCGTTTAAAAAGATTGATACACAAACTGTAGAATCAAAGTCTGCTATTTCATCTGCTTCTTCAATAGAAGCTGATATTGGCCAAAACATAAACGAATCAATCGAACAGTTAGCTGAAAAGGCTCAGACTGAAGATGATTTAAAAGATAAATCGAGTGATATACCTCAACGATGAGTAATTATTCTGCGCAACCGGCTAGTCTTTTTGACCACCTTTTAGAATTACGTAATAGCTTATTACGTTCTGTTTTAGGGGTACTTGTTGTTTTTTGCTGTTTAGTTTATTTTGCTCAAGACATTTATCAATATGTAGCGCAGCCATTATTAGCGGTAATGCCAGAAGGTTCGCAAATGATAGCGACAGATGTTGCATCGCCATTTTTTGCCCCGTTTAAATTAACCTTAGTATTATCACTATTTATTGCTATGCCGTTTGTTTTATATCAGGTGTGGGCATTTGTAGCACCTGGTTTATATAACAATGAAAAGCGTTTAATTGCACCATTAATGTTTGGTTCTACCTTATTATTTTATGGTGGGATTGCATTCGCATATTTTATTGTATTTCCTGTGGTGTTTGCTTTTTTCACTTCAGTAGCACCCGAGGGCGTTGTAATTGCTACTGATATCAGCAGTTATTTAGATTTTATTCTAAAGTTGTTTTTTGCCTTTGGGGCAGCTTTTGAAATACCTATCGCTATTATCTTAATGTGTTGGACAGGTATTACTACTCCAGAAAGTCTACGAGAAAAACGACCTTATGTTGTGGTTGGTGCATTCGTTATTGGTATGTTATTAACACCTCCAGATATTATTTCGCAAACCATGCTCGCTGTACCTATGCTTATTTTATTTGAGATAGGCATTATTATCGCTTCACTAAATCATAAAAATAGTGATGATGAATTAGCTGATGAAAAGGCGAACGACTAGTAATGCTGTCGCAAAATAAGCGATATTATTGTAGTGTTATTTTACTTTTTCTTACACAATCCATATTTACACATGGAGCTATTGCGGGTGAAGATGGGTTAGATGATAATATTTTAACTTGTAGTAAAATCGCTAATAACCAAGCTAGGCTTAGTTGCTTTGATGCCTTAACTCAAACACTAAGTATCGAAACTAACTCTACTATTAATCTCAAAAACACTACTGCCGAAAACACTGATACTGGTGTAAATGAAATTCTGGCAAGTGAAGCAGAAAAACAAGCGATTGATGATTTCGCTAAAGACCAACTGAAGCAAACTAGTGATGAACTAGCTAAACAAGTCAATAGTATCGTTCTGACAATTAGTGCTTTAAGTAAAGATCCTTACGGTAAATGGACTATTATTTTTGAAAATGGTCAGAAATGGCAGCAAAAAGATAGTTTCCAACTAACCTTAACTGTAGGCCAACGCGTAATGTTAACTAAAGGCGCATTAAGCGCTGTGTATTTACAAAAAGAAAATAGTAATAAACGTATTAAAGTAAAACGGCTACAATAATAATTAGCAGTTATTATCTATATTAATAACTTAGATATATAGATAAGTAATCTACATAAATTTATCCACGGTTATACCAACAATATAAGTAACATTTTAATATAAGGTTTGATAGGTAGTCGTTTGATAGATATTGGAGTTAACTTAACCAACAAACGTTTTGATAAAGATCGTATTGAAGTAATTCAACGTGCGAAAAAAGCTAATTTAACAGGCTTATTAATTACCGGCACCAGTGTTGAAGAAAGTCAAAATGCTTTGGCTTTATGTCAACAATATCAGCAAAATTTTCCTGATTATCTTTATTGCACCGCAGGCGTTCATCCGCATGACGCTGATAATGTCAGTGATGATTATATTGAGAAATTACAAGCGTTAGCAAAAAATGATAAAGTTAAAGCGATAGGTGAGTGTGGCTTAGATTTTAATCGCAATTATTCAGCGCCTGAGCAACAACAAAAAGTATTTAGTGAGCAAGTCGCTTTAGCTGAAAAGTTAGCGATGCCATTGTTTTTACACCAACGTGACGCTTTTGCCCCGTGGTTTAGAACTTTATCACCTTATGTTGGCAAGATACCGGCAATGGTCTCTCATTGTTTTACAGGTAATGAATCGGAATTAAAACAATGTTTAGCCGCCGATATGTATATTGGTATTACGGGCTGGTTGTGTGATGAACGCCGAGGTCAAGATTTACGAGACATTATTAATCTAATACCATTAAATAGATTATTAATCGAAACTGATGCGCCGTATTTAACGCCCAGAACCATTAGACCTAAGCCAAAGAGCAGTCGAAACGAGTCTAGTTACTTGCCTTATATTGTTGCAGAAATAGCTAGTCTTACCGGAATTGACCAAGCAGAAATTGCTTGGCAAACCCGAGTTAATGCACAAAAAATATTTAATTTAACCGCCATAAAAGAATCCCTTTAAATGAAGTTATTGTCTTGGTCTCACATAATAGGTTTTACAGTGTTAATGCTGAGCTATATTCCGATGGCTATGGCAAGTACAACCTATAGCTATGAGCCACTATGTTTTACGTTAGGGTTATTGTTAGGGGTTGCTATTACTTTTATTGTCTTTCAATATTTAAATCGACACTATCGTAATAAATATCAAAAAATGCTGCAAAAGCTTAAGTCCGCAAAAAGAAGCACCAGAGTCGCTCAGCAAACAATGAGAACCTTAGCTATAGAACAACAAGACAGCCAAGACTTATTAGAAGAAAGAGTGCAAGAGCGGACTATAGAGCTAAATATTGCTTTACAAGAATTAGAAAGCGCTAACCAAGAGCTTGAACGTAAAAATATACTTGATGAATTAACTGGTTTACATAATCGTCGTTTTTACGATCAAAAAATAGTTGCCGAATACCGCCGTAGTCGCCGTAATTTAACGCCACTTAGTTTAGTGATTATTGATATTGATCATTTTAAAGCGGTTAATGATAATTATGGTCATCTTACGGGAGATAATTGTTTAGTTTGGTTAGCAAAAATCATTAATAAAAGTTTAAAGCGTAGTACCGATAAAGCGTTCCGTTATGGTGGTGAAGAGTTTTGTTTAATTTTACCTAATACCGATGCCCAAGGTGCATTACTTATGGCTGAGCAATTACGAACTTTGGTGGCTGAGCAGGTGTTTACATTTCAAGAAACGGAAATTTCTTTAACCATTAGTTGTGGTATCGCAACTTATCATCAACAAACAGATATCGGCCCAGAAGAGATATTTGCAGGAGCTGATAAAGCGCTATACCAAGCTAAACATCACGGGCGAAATCAAACGCAGCAACATGTGCTCGCTGAATAATTAATGCTTAGCAATTAGCTTGTAGTGCTTAGCTGAGTTATCAGAGTGAAGCTGAACTAACCCCAATTTAGATAATACGAACAAAACTGAATAATTTTAGGACTTTATATGTACAACAATACTCATGCTTTTGGCCAATTTCCTGCACGAAGAATGCGTCGTATGCGTGTTGATGATCACACTCGTCGCCTAATGGCTGAATCACAATTAACGGTTAATGATCTTATTTACCCTGTATTTGTATTAGAGGGAGAAAATCAAAGAGAAGCTATTGCTTCAATGCCAGGTGTTGAGCGTAAGAGTATTGATTTATTATTAATTGAAGCACAAGAGTTAGTGGATTTAGGTATTCCAGCTATCGCCATTTTTCCGGTTACGCCTAGTGATAAAAAGTCATTAATGGCTGAAGAAGCTTATAACCCAGACGGTTTAGCTCAGCGTACAGTGCGTGCACTAAAAGCGAAATTTCCTGAACTTGCGGTAATAACCGATGTTGCTTTAGACCCGTTCACTACTCACGGTCAAGATGGCATTTTAAGTGAGAGTGATACCAATAAAGCGGGTAAAACAGGTTATGTTGTTAATGATGTGACCAAAGATATTTTAGTTAAGCAGGCGTTGTCTCACGCGGAAGCTGGGGCCGATATTGTTGCCCCATCAGATATGATGGATGGTCGTGTAGGAGCAATTAGAGAAGGGTTAGAACAAAATGGTTTTGTAAATACCAAAATCTTAGCGTACTCCGCTAAATATGCTTCAAATTATTATGGACCATTTCGTGATGCGGTTGGTTCAGCGGGCAATATTAAAGGCGGTAATAAACATACCTATCAAATGGATCCTGCTAACAGTAATGAAGCACTTCATGAAGTCGCTCAAGATATTGCCGAAGGTGCGGATATGGTGATGGTGAAGCCGGGTATGCCATATTTAGATATTGTTCGTCGTGTTAAAGATACCTTTCAAGTTCCAACCTATGCTTACCAAGTTAGTGGTGAATATGCGATGCATATGGCGGCCATTCAAAATGGTTGGTTAGCGGAAAAACCTTGTGTGCTGGAAGGATTGTTAGCTTTCAAACGCGCAGGAGCAGACGGTATTTTAACGTATTTTGCTAAGCAAGTTGCTCGTTGGTTGAAAGAAGATAAATAACCTAACGATGAATGTTTAAAGTAAAAATGCGACTATTCTCGATTATGTTCTTGATTACGGTAGTCGTATTTTCGTAAGCTGAATTTTATTTGATACTTTTAACAAATTTTAGCGTCGGGCACTAATTCAAATAATAAGCCTTCACGCAAAGCACCACTTGATAAACATAACTTTTCAATATTTAAACAAGAAAACAAAGCAATTAATATACTTAAACCGCTAGCAAGTACTGCCGCGCGATCTTCTCTAAGTCCTGCAATATTAATGTTTTCGATAGTTTTACATTGTATTAATAAAGTTTCTATTTCACGCAAAAATGGCAAAGTAATAATGGGATCATCTTGGCGTTCGGTTAAAATTTCAATCAAAGCCTGCATAGTACCAGAGCTACTTACTGCAGACTGCCAACCTAGTTTGATAAAGTTATCTTTAACTTCGTTAATGATTAATTCTGCTGATGCGATGCAACGCTTAAAATTTTGTTGTGTTAGTGATTGGTCATAAAAAAACTGATTAAGAAAACTAACACAACCAATATTTAAACTAACTACTTTTTTAGCTAGGCAGCCAACACCGATAATAATCTCTGTACTAGCGCCGCCAATATCTATTACTAATTGGTTTTCAGATGCTTCTATATCGCACTTTACTGTATGGGCAACACCTGCAAAAATTGTTTCGGCTTCTTGTTCGCCACTTAATAATTTTATCGGTTTAGGTAAGATCAGATTAGCAGCATCAAAAAACACTTGGTTGTTCTTGGCAATACGCAATGCGGCCGTAGCAACAATAATAATATTTTTTACTGGAATATTACCAAGGTATAAGGCGAAGTTTCTAAGACAATCAAGGCCCAGCTCTATGGCTTCATCAGTTAGCTGGTTATTAGTATCTAAGCCTGCAGCCAAGCGTACTTTTTGCTTAACCTTATTAACTGTTTGAATTGTTTTACCTGTTGGTGTGGTCACTAATTGGGTAATGAGAAGGTGGAAGCTATTAGAGCCTAAATCAATCACAGCATAATGAGACTCATCATACTGTGGAATTGCCATTTTACTTGTATTAAGTGTGGCTTGGTTTAGGCTTTGTAGTTCACTCAATGTACTAAATTTCCATAAAAGTTAAGTTATTAACTTCTGTTCCCGCCACGGTTACCTTGTGGGCGAGAATTAGAGCGCCCACCTTGTCTATTTCCCGTTCTTGAGCTATTGGCTCTAGGACGTCGTTGACGAGGTTTTGGTCTAGGTAAATCGGTTAATAAGGCATCGTTATCATATTTAGTTACCGGTAACTCATGTTCAATATAGGCTTCAATTTCTGGTAAATTAAATACATATTGCTCACAGGCTAAACTAATAGCATGACCTGTTTCACCTGCACGGCCAGTACGACCAATACGGTGTACGTAATCTTGACAATCGTCAGGTAAATCATAATTAAAAACATGTGTTACACTAGGAATATGTAAACCACGTGCCGCTACATCAGTTGCCACTAAAATATCAACTTTACCTTCGGTAAATTCTTCTAATATTTTTACACGTTTTTTCTGTGGTACATCACCTGTTAACAAGCCGACACGAAGTTGGTCTGCTACTAAATGATCGAAAACTTTTTCACATACATGTTTGGTGTTGGCAAATATAATTGCTTTTTCAGGCCAATCTTCTTCAATTAGCGTTTGTAGTAAAGTCATTTTATCTTCATTAGATGGATAAAATAATTCTTCACTAATTCGGTTGTTTGTTTTTTGTTCAGGTGCTATTTCAACACTTGTTGGTTCATTCATGTGATCGAAGGCAAGCTCTTTAACACGAAATGATAATGTTGCTGAAAATAACATGCTAAGACGTTCAGTTGGCGCAGGCATTTTATCAAACATATAACGAATATCTTTAATAAAGCCTAAATCGAACATTCTATCGGCTTCATCAAGTACAATAACTTCAATATTACTAAGGTTATATATACCTTGTTTCATGTAATCGATTAATCGACCACATGTACCAATAAGAATATCAACGCCGCTTTCAAGTACTAGGCGTTGACTTTCATAACCTTCGCCCCCATACACTACACCAAGGCGTAAGCCAGTGCTTTTCGCCATTTCTTCTGCGTCGCGGGCAATTTGTATTGCTAGCTCACGAGTAGGCGCCATAATCAATGCTCTAGGCTGATTATGGGTAGGTGCTTCTTTTTGAAGCAGATGATGGAAAGTAGCAGCTAAAAAAGCAATAGTTTTACCTTCACCTGTTTGAGCTTGGCCTGCGATATCAGTGCCTTGCAACAAAATTGGTAAAGACTTTGCCTGAATAGACGTACAATAATTGAAGCCCATGGCTTCTAATCCAGTGACAACTTGCGGAGCAAGATTTAGGTCAGCGAATTTTGTTTCTGTTAAGTGTGTTTTTTTCATGGCGCTAGCTTAACACTATTGTTTGAAAAATGGTTGCTTAATAAATAAATAATTAGTCGAAGCTGCTTAATTAATACTAATGTTTAGATAAAACGGTATTGGAAAAGTAGAAAATCACGGTACATCACGATATAATGTTACCGAAAGGCGTTTTAGCCATAACAAACGGAGAATAGAATGAGCGATAAAATTGTTCAGCTAACTGATGATAGTTTTGAAGCAGATGTATTAAAAGCATCGGGTTTAGTATTAGTTGATTTTTGGGCTGAATGGTGTGGTCCTTGTAAGATGATTGCCCCAGTACTTGACGATATTGCCACGGAATACGATGGCAAGGTTACTGTTGGTAAATTAAACATAGACGATAACTCAGCTACACCACCTAAATATGGCGTACGTGGTATTCCAACCTTATTATTATTTAAAGATGGTGAAATCGCTGATACGAAAGTGGGTGCACTATCTAAAACTCAATTAAAAGAGTTTTTAGACAAAAATTTATAAGTTAAATATAAAAAGCCTGATAACGAATTCAGGCTTTTTTATTGATAACGAATAAAAAATAATTGCTTACATTTTTATTCGACCTTTACCTGACTAAGAATTAGTGCTAAATTTACCTCCTGAGTACAAAATAACATCGCTTTATCTCTATTCTCATTTATTTAAAATACAAACAAACAATATTGAAAACACACTCGTGTCTGCAATTCCCAAAGACACTGTCACTTAAAATAGTTTAAGAAACCCCTATGAACCTTACCGAACTGAAAGAAAAATCCATTAATGAATTGGTTAAGCTTGCTGAAACAATGAAGCTTGAAAACCTAGCTAGAACACGTAAACAAGATATAATATTTGCCATTTTAAAGGCACATGCTGAAGGCGATAATGACATTTTCGGCGGTGGTGTTTTAGAAATTCTACAAGATGGTTTTGGCTTTTTACGCTCAGCAGACTCGTCATATTTAGCAGGCCCAGATGATATTTATGTATCACCAAGCCAAATTCGTCGTTTTAGTATGCGAACCGGTGACACCATCCAAGGTAAAATCCGTTCACCGAAAAAAGGCGAGCGATACTTTGCCTTATTAAAAGTTACTGAAGTTAACTTTGACCGCCCAGAAAACGCCCGTAATAAAATCTTATTTGAAAACCTAACGCCAATTCATCCTACTGATCGTTTATCAATGGAACGTGGTAATGGCTCAACTGAAGATATTACGGCACGTATTTTAGATTTAGCCTCTCCAATTGGTAAAGGGCAACGCGGTTTAATCGTAGCTCCGCCAAAAGCGGGTAAAACACTTTTACTTCAAAACATCGCGCAAAGTATTGCGCATAACCATCCCGACGCAGAGTTAATGGTATTGTTAATTGATGAACGTCCGGAAGAAGTAACAGAAATGTCTCGCTTAGTTAAAGGTGAAGTAATTGCTTCTACGTTTGACGAACCAGCAAGTCGCCATGTACAAGTGGCTGAAATGGTTATTGAAAAAGCAAAACGCTTAGTTGAACACAAAAAAGACGTAATCATTTTACTTGATTCAATTACCCGTTTAGCTCGTGCATATAACACAGTTATTCCTTCGTCAGGTAAAATCCTAACGGGTGGTGTTGATGCGAACGCTTTACATCGTCCAAAACGCTTTTTTGGTGCGGCACGTAATATTGAAGAGGGTGGTAGTTTAACTATTATCGCGACAGCACTTGTAGAAACAGGTTCTAAAATGGATGAAGTTATCTACGAAGAATTCAAAGGTACAGGTAATATGGAGTTACACCTGTCTCGTAAAATTTCTGAAAAACGCGTATTCCCTGCAATCAGTATTAATCGCAGTGGTACTCGTCGTGAAGAACTTATTACTAAGCCTGATGAATTACAAAAAATGTGGATTTTACGTAAAATTGTTCATGAAATGGATGAAATAGGCGCAATTGAATTCCTTATTGATAAATTGGCAATGACCAAAACCAATGATGAATTTTTTGATTCAATGAAACGTCAGTAGACACGTTATTGCTTGAACATAGTTGTTAAAACATAGTTAAAACCAGTCTACACGGCTGGTTTTTTTATTTTAACTTCTGCTTTATCAATTATTTAGGTAGTTACTATGAAATATAACGATTTAAGAGACTTTATCAGTCAACTCGAAAAAATAGGCCAACTTAAACGTATTACGCAGCCTATTTCTACGCATTTAACCATGACAGAAATTAGCGACAGAACTTTGCGCGCCAAAGGTCCTGCATTATTGTTTGAAAATGCGGTTGATGAAAATGGTGAACCATACGGTATGCCAGTACTTACAAACTTATTTGGGACGCCAGATAGAGTTGCTTTAGCTATGGGACAAGAAAATGTTAGTGCTTTACGCGATGTAGGTAAACTATTGGCGATGTTAAAGGAGCCTGAGCCGCCTACAGGCTTTCGCGACGCTTTTGATAAATATCCTGTGTACAAACAAGTGTTGAATATGCCGGTTAAAGTGATTAAAAAACCACTTTGTCAGCAAATTGTACTTTCTGGTGACGAGATTGATTTAACCAAGTTACCTATTCAAACGTGTTGGCCAGGTGATGTTGCACCACTTATTACTTGGGGATTAACAGTAACTAGAGGGCCGCATAAAGCCCGTCAAAATCTAGGTATTTATCGTCAACAAGTATTAAGTAAAAATAAAGTCATTATGCGTTGGTTATCACATCGCGGTGGTGCACTTGACTTTCAAGAATTTAAAAAAGAAAATCCTGGCGAAAAATATCCAGTTTCAGTCGCTTTAGGTGCTGATCCCGCGACTATTTTAGGGGCGGTAACCCCAGTACCAGATACCTTATCTGAATATGCTTTTGCCGGTCTATTACGTGGTGCTAAAACTGAAGTGGCTAAATCAATCAGTAATGATTTAGAAGTACCAGCAACAGCAGAAATTATTTTAGAAGGCTATTTAGACCCAGAAGAAATGGCACCTGAAGGTCCTTATGGCGATCACACTGGTTATTATAATGAGGTTGATAATTTTCCTGTAATGACAGTAACGCATATTACTATGCGTAAAGATGCTATTTACCACAGCACCTATACAGGCAGACCGCCAGATGAACCCGCTATTTTAGGTGTAGCGCTTAATGAAGTATTTGTACCTATTTTGCAAAAACAATTTCCAGAGATCCAAGACTTTTATTTACCGCCAGAAGGTTGTTCATACCGTCTGGCTATAGTTACCATTAAGAAGCAGTATGCAGGCCATGCAAAGCGTGTAATGATGGGCGTTTGGTCATTCTTACGACAATTTATGTACACCAAGTTTGTTATTGTGTGTGATGATGATGTTAATGCGCGTAGTTGGGAAGATGTTATTTGGGCGATGACTACGAGAATGGACCCAAGTCGTGATACAGTCTTAATAGAAAATACACCAATAGATTACCTTGATTTTGCTTCACCAGTATCTGGTTTAGGGTCAAAAATGGGCCTTGATGCTACTAATAAATGGCCAGGTGAAACAAATCGAGAATGGGGAGAGCCCATTGAAATGACTAAAGAAATCAAAGATCAGGTTGATACACTTTGGGATGATTTAGATATCATCTAACGTTTCTGGTCAGGTTATTTAATAAAACAGCAGTCGTTTTCTTACGAGAAAGCACTAATAAAGTATTATAAAGTAAAGAATAGGGTTTAAAGAATGAAGACAGTAAGTTGTCAAATACAGTCGTTAACAGCATTAACATCACATGTTTATAAAGTATTATTAAAACCAAGTGAAAAAATTAACTTCATCGCTGGGCAATATTTGAATTTTGTTATGAGTGCAGAAGATAAACGCCCATTTTCAATTGCTAGCTCACCGAATAGTGATTTAATTGAATTACAAATAGGCGCTTTTGTTGCTGACAGTTATCCAATGCAGGTTATTGAACGTATTAAAGAAAGTTTAGCAAGTAAAGAGGCTATAACTATTGAGATGCCATTAGGTGATGCTCAATTACGTACTGAAAGTGAGCGTCCGTTAGTGCTACTTGCCGGTGGTACAGGTTTTTCTTACATTAAATCAATGTTTGAGTATTTAGCTGAAACAAGCTCACAGCGTTCAGTTGTTGTTTATTGGGGCTTACGAGAAGAAAGTGCAGTTTATGAACTGGCAGAGACCACGGCGACATTGACAAAATTGGCTAACGCTAAGTTCATTCCGGTTGTTGAGAATATAGATAAAGACTCAGCTACGCCATGGCAAGGTAAAACCGGCTTGGTGCATCAGGTTGCAATGGATGATATTGAAAACTTTGAAGCTTATGATATTTATTTGGCGGGGCGTTTTGATATGGTTGGCGCGATTCGTAGCGATTTTGTTAATCGTGGCGCACAATTAGAGCATATGTATGCAGATGCTTTTGCTTATATTTAGCAGCTATTGATTTTTCAGAGTTAAATTTATTCTATTATAAAAGCACATCATTGATGTGCTTTTTGTTTTAGACCAAATATAGAATTTACCGCTAAGCTTGCTGAAAACCAGCTTCGGTTAAATCTAATTGGGCAATAGCAATAACAGCCTGTGTTCTATTGCGAACATCGAGCTTTCGAAAAATGGCTGTTGCGTGTGCCTTAATCGTTGCCTCAGATACATTAAGGTCATAAGCAATTTGTTTATTCAATTTACCTTGTGCGAACATCATCAAAATACGATATTGTTGTTGCGTTAAGCTCGCTACACGTTGTGCAATATCGCCAATGGCATTTTCATTATGCTTTTGCTCAAATGAAGGCGGCAACCAAATAGAACCAGACAATACCGCTACGATTGCGGAATAAATATCGTCGACAGGTGTAGATTTTGGTACATAACCGGCTGCACCGTAGGACATTGCTTGACTAATGGTATTATGGTCTTCGTGCGCGGA
This sequence comes from Colwellia echini, assembly GCF_002843355.2. Classification (GTDB taxonomy): domain Bacteria; phylum Pseudomonadota; class Gammaproteobacteria; order Enterobacterales; family Alteromonadaceae; genus Colwellia; species Colwellia echini. The sequence continues at coordinate 118,810 of NZ_PJAI02000003.1, read as the reverse complement.
AACTATTACTACAGGAATTTGAGGGTAATGATTGCGTACGTGGATCAGAGTATTGAAACCATGAGCACCAGGAATATTAAGGTCTAAGAGTAATAAGTCACTATTATTGTGTTGTGCTAGTTGCTGCTCAAGGGCTTCAATTGTTTCAGCCTCAAACCAGTTAGTAGTAGTTAGTTTGGCTTGTAATGTCCCTAACAATGCTTGTCTAAATAGGGGGTGATCGTCAGCTATTATTATTTTTTCTGGCTGAATCATAACAAATATCCTTAAAAATGAGGTCTCATTCTAACGGAAAAATTTTCAATAACAAAGCTTAGTTATCAATAGTAGTTATAGCTTTTTAAAATGGTATATTTAGCATTAATATTCACAATTTATTTTATTCTTCTATGATAATATTAATATGTCCTTATAAATGGAAATAGATTCTTGATGAAAAAATGGTTTGAAACATACTTACAATTAGATAAGGACATTGACACTAATTCTTACCGTAGAAATATTACTGGTAAACTTATTTTATTTTTGTCTTATATAATTCTTGTTGCTGCAATGCTCGGTAACTTTGTTTCTGGTCACATGGTTATCTTTTATGTAAATATTACTTTTTTAACGGTTCTTTCTATATGGCTTTCTCTGGTCGGTCGCCATCGAAAATATAGTCCTCAGTTTATATTACACCTAATGGCATTAGGTGTTTTGGCGGTGGTATATTTTAAGCAAGGCACAGAATATACGCCTATTTGGTGTTTCCTTTATATTTTCTTGGTGATGTCTCTTTACGGGCACAAAATAGGTTTATATATTTGTCTTGTCTTTATGACTATCTTACTTTCGTTGTTATTTTCATTTACCGGTGAAACAATAAATGTAATGGAATTCTTCCGTTTTAGCATGGCTTCTTGTTTTACACTCTTCTTTGCATACTGGGCAGAGTTACTTATTTCAAGAACCTTTGGTGACTTAATAGCGGCAAAAGAACAGTTAGTTTCTTTAACAAAAACAGATGCTTTAACCGGGCTTTTGAATCGTCGTAATTTTAATGAAGTACTAGCTGTGCAAATGAGTAGTGTAGATAGAAGTAATGAGTTATTAGCTTTGGTGATTATTGATATCGATCATTTTAAAACGTATAACGATACTTTTGGCCATCCTGCAGGAGATGTTGCATTAATTGCGCTAGCTAATTTATTTAATGTTCAAATGAAGCGAATTACCGATAGTGTTTTTCGTATCGGCGGAGAAGAGTTTGCTTTGTTATATCAAACTAAAAATGAAGCCTCAGCGCTGAAAGTCATTGAAGATATTAGGCAAGCGGTAGAAGGGTTAGATAAATATTGTGAATTAGAACAGCAAATAACAATCTCCGCAGGGCTATTACATATTCATGCCAATCAAAATATAACGGTAGAGAAAGCTTATGAATTAGCAGATGCACTTTTGTATGAAGCAAAGAATAGCGGTAGAAACAAGGTGGTTACATCCAGTTAAGATTTTCTAGGTTATTGATTTAATTATTTACGTGGGGCATTGGCTAATACAGCAACTAATAATTGCCAATATTTTGCAACGCTAGCAATTTCAACTTTTTCATCAGGGGAGTGTGGATATTTTATAGTTGGTCCAATAGACACCATATCCCATTGCGGGTAAGCGTTTTTGAATAGTCCACATTCTAAACCAGCGTGAATAACCATAATATCTGGTACTTTATCAAATATTTTTTGGTAAGTTTCTTTAATAAGCTGCATGATGGCAGAGTCGGGATTAGGTTTCCAACCTGGGTAAGCTCCTGAAAAAGAAACATCAGCACCAGCAAGTTCAAATACCGACTGCACCATTTGTTGTGTATCGGTACGACCATCATCATGCAAACTGCGTATTAAAGTTAGCGCGTTAAATTTATTACCACGTGTTTGCATAACACCTAAATTTAATGATGTTTCAACAATGCCCGCAATATCGTCACTCATTCTTAATACACCATTAGGGCAGGCATTTAGCGCACGTAAAATCGCAACTTGAGTTACTTTGCTCCAACAGGTGTCAAAGTCTTCAGGAGAAATTAATAATAGCTCAATACCGCTTTCTACTGCAGTAAAGTTGGCTTGAATGGTTACTAAATAGTCGGATAAAGCGCGCTTTAACGCGGTAATTTTATCTGTTGCCACGACAAAACTTGCATCGGCATCGCGAGGAATGGCATTGCGCAGGCTACCGCCATTAAGCTCAGTTAAGCGAATGTCAAAGTCAAAACTGGCAGTTAATAAAAAGCGAACCAGTAACTTATTTGCATTTGCCCGACCACTATCAATATCAACACCAGAATGACCGCCATTTAAGCCTGAAATTGATAAGTTAAATGCTTGATAATTATTGGGTACAGTTTCAAAAGTAAGTGGAAAAGTCGCTTTGCCGTCAATGCCGCCAGCACAGCCCATGTATATTTCACCTTCTTGCTCTGAGTCGGTATTAATTAAAATGTCACCTTCAAGCCAGCCAGCCTCTAAACCAAAAGCACCTGTCATACCTGATTCTTCATCAATGGTTATGAGCACTTCTATAGGCCCATGGACAATATCATTACTGGCTAAAATAGCTAAGGCGGACGCTAAGCCAATACCGTTGTCGGCACCTAAAGTAGTGCCTTGAGCTGTTACCCAAGCAAAGAGGTCAGGATTATTGGTGTGATTACCTGATGCGTCTACAATATAAGGTTTAATGGCATCGGTTAGAAAGTCATGTTTAACATCGTTATTTTTTTGCGGCACCATGTCCATGTGTGCTTGTAAAATAATCCCTTTACGATTTTCCATTCCTGCCGTAGCAGGCTTTTTAATAAAAAGATTACCAACCTTGTCTTCTTTTACTGTTAAGCCTGATTGGTTAGCCCAATTTTGGATCCATAAAGAGATCGCTTGTTCATGTTTTGATGAACGTGGAATGCTACAAATTTTTTCGAATAGTTGCCATAAACTGGCGGGCTCTAGTTGTGAGAGATTACTCATGGTTACCTCGAAAAAATAGTTTGTAAGGTGTCATATCGCAGCTCATGATAAGAGAATATGGATGTTGTAGCATGTTATTTATTCCGAGGTCAGGTAAGTACCAATATATATTCTTACTTACCTGAGTGGAGTGTTATTACCTATTTGGTTAATGCTTAAAGACGTTTTTCTTTTTAGTAACTTATTTATCAGCCATTAAAAATTGCCATTGCTCAGCAAAATCAGTACTCGGTTTTTTACTGTATCCGGAGCGTACATACTGACTCATTTTACCTTCTGCAAACGAAACTAGTAGACCTGCTAAAGCCGCTTCGCTAATGCTAAAGGTTTTACCTTCGCGTAATTTACGCTCGCGTAATACTTGTTTAAATTGAGATTCTAACTTTTCAAAAAACTGATGAACTCTGTCACGTAAGCGTTCATTTTCACCCATTAATGCATCGCCACCTAATATTCGGCACATTCCTGGATTACGCTCTGCAAAGACTAATAATACATGTAGTATATGATGACAGCGTACTAAGGTTTCTTTGTGATCAGCTAAGATTAAGTTAATTCGAGAAAAAATAGATTCTTCTATAAAGTCTATTAAACCTTCAAACATACGCGCTTTTGATGGAAAGTGTCGATATAACGCAGCCTCTGAAAATCCGACTTCTGCAGCAAGCTTGGCAGTAGTAATGCGTTGCCCTGGACTGTTTTGTAACATTAATGCTAAGCATTCTAATATTTGATGTTTACGGTTTGGTTTTGGGGTTTTAGTTTGTGTGGCGACCATTTAAATTATTCTCTATTATGCTGTACTTTAGTTATACCAATTAACACGACCATTTGAAATAAATGAATTTTCTAGTAGGTAAATGTTATTGGTATAATTTTATTATGCTTATTTTCTAGTATGTTTTAGTAAGTAATGCTGATTAATTAATGATACTAGCTGCTTGGCTACAATATGCTTATTCGCTAATGGAATTTCAATTTTATCAATAGCACTGAAAACCGTTAACGCATTATCATTACTGTTAAAGCCTTGACCTGCTTTGGCAACATCGTTGGCGGCAATCAGATCTAGGTTTTTACGCATTAACTTACCGCGCGCATACTGTTCAACGTTTTGTGTTTCTGCAGCAAAGCCAACGATAAAAGGTTTTTGCGCTAATTGAGCAACATCAGCCACAATATCATGATTTTTGATCAATGAAATTTGCATAACGTCACTATCTTTTTTGATTTTTTCACTGGCAATATCTGCCACTCGATAATCTGCAACCGCAGCGCAGGCGACAAACGTTGTTGCTTGTGGCGCGTAAGTTAGAGCTTGTTTATGCATTTGCTCAGCACTAATTACTTGAATTAATTCACAGCCTGTTGGCGCTGCAATATCTACGGGTCCTGAAATCAATGTTACTTTAGCACCTGCACGTAACGCAGCATGGGCAATGGCATAGCCCATTTTACCTGAGCTGTGGTTAGAGATATAACGTACTGGATCTATTGCTTCACGGGTCGGCCCTGCGGTAATTACCCAGTGTTGATTTTGTAAATATTTGTCAGCAAAAAAGTCACTACTTAAGGTAACTAATTCAGTAACTTCTAACATTCTGCCTAAACCAACATCACCACAGGCTTGTTCACCAGAACCAGGCCCCCAAATATGATAACCCCATGCTTGTAATGTTTTTATGTTGGCTTGCGTTGCTTTAGCATGCCACATCTGTTGGTTCATCGCAGGCGCAATAGCAATAGGTGCGTCAGTTGCTAAACACAAGGTGGATAACAAATCATTAGCCATGCCAGCAGTGATACGGGCAATAATATCAGCCGTTGCCGGTGCTATGATAATTAAATCAGCCCATTTTGCTAATTCAATATGTCCCATAGCAAGTTCAGCTTGGCTGTCGAGTAGGTTGTCTGACACGTGATTGCCAGATACCGCTTGCAAGGTTAATGGGGTAATGAAGGCTTTTGCGCCATCAGTCATTACTACACGTACATCAGCGCCGTGATCTTTAAGTCGACGCACTAATTCAGGTGTTTTGTAGGCAGCAATACCGCCAGAAATACCCAATAATATTTTTTTGTCCTGAAGAATTTGCATAAGCTGCTAATCTTAAAGTAACCAATAAGGCGGATAAGATAACATTTATTCACTTTATTTAGAAAGAGACTATGCCAAATAACCGCCGTAGTTACAGTAAATGGAATTCTTGATAGGTATTTTAGAAAAATATTTAAGCAAGATATGTAAAATTTTATGCAGGATGCACTTATGTTAAATGAATCAAGGTTAAATAAGACAAAATCAACAGCAAATGGTTTGATCATAAATGAGCCAGCGATAAATCAAGCGCCATTAAAGTCAAATTTTTCAAAACAAAATATTCTAAAAGATTGGCCAGAATCAGAACGACCTCGTGAAAAGTTAATACAGTTAGGCTCAGCAAGTTTAAGTGATGCAGAACTCTTGGCTATTTTCTTACGCACGGGAGTAAAAGGCTGTAATGTGGTTGACCTATCAAGGCAGTTGTTAGCAAGTTTTGGCAGTCTCGGCGCTATTTATTCAGCAACACAACAAGAGTTTTGCGCTAAACATGGTCTTGGTAAAGCAAAGTATGTGCAGCTTCAGGCTTGCTTAGAAATGAGTAAGCGCTATTTAGCTGAGAAAATTAAAAATACTGATTGTTCATTAACCTCATCGCAAGCGACACGAGATTTTCTACAAAGTGAATTACGACTAGAAACACGAGAAATATTTGCAGTACTCTTCTTAGATAATCAACATAGGGTGTTACTGTTTGAACGCTTATTTTTCGGGACTATTGACGCTGCAGCTGTTTATCCTAGAGTTGTTGTAGAGCAAGCATTAAAGCACCATGCTGCTGCCGTTATATTAACTCATAATCATCCGTCAGGTATGGCTAAGCCAAGCGTGGCAGATAAACAAATAACCCAAAAGTTAATGCAAGCACTGCAATTAATCGATGTTCGGGTATTAGATCATATTATAGTCGCGGGACATCAGTGTTACTCATTTGCAGAGCATAATGAGATGTCCTAATTCTGTAGAATATTTAACCTGAACTCGGGATAACAACTTGCTTTCTAGCTGCTATTTTTCCTTAATACTGCGTTAAATTTAATTGCAACAGGCTCGCTATTAGAGCTTAAATTTGCCTTGTACTAAGAAAAAACATCAAGTTAGGGTGGGGAAATAGCATTAAAAAATAGGCGTAGTAGATAATTTGCTAAAAAGCTGAAAAGCAATTACTTTTAAAAGAAAGTATTAACAATAAATATAAAAGGATCTCCTAATGGTTGATAGCAGTAACGAAGAAACTGAACGCCGTAAATGGTTTCGTTTGGATATGGAAAAAGAACTGGTTGATATTATTTGGACTGACGAACACGGACAACAACATAATAAAAAAATTGCCTGTTTAGATTTTTCTCGAGGTGGTTTGAAACTTGATTGCGATCAAAATTTACCGCTTAACGCCGCCGTCACTGTAGTGTTTAAATCTGCTCATGCTAGTAGTCAAAAATTATATGGCAAAGTACTTCGTAGTGTTAAGCAAGATAATGGTTGGTTTGAAATTGCTTTAATCTTAGATACTGACGCTAAATAAGTTTATAGAAGGATTAAAAGCAAATTTTCAAAAGTGAACTACAATTATCCCGTTAAGGTGGTTAGTTAAGGTATTAATTACAGAGTGAAAAAGGACGGTATAAAGTAATGATGATATTAGTTGGTGGTGAAAAGGGTGGGAGTGGTAAAAGTTGTTTAGCTCAAAACTTAGCTGTTTATTTTGCCTCACATAAAAAAGCAATTGTGTTAATGGTGGACTGTGATCCACAAAGAACAACCTCTGATTGGATCCAAGCTCGAAATGGCGATCCGTCACTGCCAACAATCAACTGTATTCAACTCTACGGTAAAATTCGTAATGATTTGTTAAGCTTAGTACAGCATTATGACTATGTTATCGTTGATTGCGGCGGTCAAGATAACCTTGCTTTACGAGCGGCTATGTCTGTTGCTGATCATGTGATAATCCCTTTAAGACCGAAAAGACGTGATTTGAAAACAGTACCTCATATGGAAGATATGCTTAGTACTTGTAAAATGGTAAATCCTAAAATGTTAGCTTCGTTTGTGATAACCCAGTGTCCGTCTTTACCAAACCAAGTGAAAAGAATACTTGAAGCCAAAGAGGTTTGTACTTCTTATGGCATTAATGTTTTAAACGCTGTAACTTTTAGTCGTAATATTTATGATGACAGCGAAGAGCAGGGGTCTTCTGTCCTTGAAATCGAGCCTCAAGGAAAAGCAGCCCAAGAGATGATTACTATTGCTGAGGAGTTAATGGCAATGGAACCGGATAATGCGCATGAGTTTAATTGATTTAAAAAAAGCTAATAACAATAAAAACATCAAAAAGAACTTCACTATTGATGAATTTATTTCTGATGCTGAAAACTATGCGAAAGGTTCACCTAAAATAGTAAGTGAGCTCACTCATGATGATAAAGCACAACATAAACTTAGCCTTAAACAAGCCATTAGTGAAGCTAAACGTTATGTTGAAATGACGGAGTTAGAGCACAAACAAGCTGTAGAGGTAAAAGCTGGAGTTAGATCACGCGTTGAAAAACGGTTTAGGCGAGCAACGTTTACATTAAGTGAGGAAGCGATCGGTCAACTACAAGATTTATCAGAAGGTACTGATTTAGCTAAATCACATATATTACGTATTTTGATTGATGAGTTATGTAATAAAGAACAAAATGAGCAAATTCAAAAGTTACTACAATCAAAAATAGGCTAACTACATTGATGAACATTGTTGGCTTTTTACCCTTGAAATTAACAATAATTAAACTAAAACTCACAAATTCAGTGACCTTTTTCAAAATAAAATCTTTTTAACTTACTGAAAGCTATTAAAAAGTACTGTTTTTTCAGTATTTTTTCATTAAGGCTAGTATTAATTCTTCAGTTTCTCTATAATATGCCACCTTTTTAGGATCCTAAGGCGACGGTCTTGGGGAAATATAGCTCGAGCTGAAATTAATTTTGGAGTGACTCAAATGTCTAAAGTTTGCCAAGTAACAGGCAAGAAACCAGTCGTAGGGAACAACCGTTCTCACGCAAGAAACGCGACTCGTCGTCGTTTTTTACCTAACCTTCAATCTCACCGTTTTTGGGTTGAGAGCGAAAATCGTTTCGTTAAATTACGTTTAACTCCGAAAGGAATGCGTATTATCGATAAGAAAGGTATTGATGTAGTTTTAACTGACATCCGTGCCCGTGGCGAAAAAGTTTAATAACTTTATTATTCAAAGGAAAATACTATGCGCGATAAAATTCGTTTAGTTTCTAGTGCTGGTACTGGTCATTTTTATACTACAGATAAAAATAAAAAGACTATGCCTGAGAAAATGGAAATCAAAAAATTTGATCCAACCATTCGCAAGCACGTAATCTACAAAGAAGCTAAAATTAAGTAATTAATTTTTGTTTTGTTAAAAAACCCGGTTTATACCGGGTTTTTTTATGCTTAAAATTTGAGGGGAGTAATACCATTTTCCTTAGGTATAAAGTACGCCCTCTATGTAATTGAACTGTTATAATAAATTTAAGATAACTTTTGATAACCGCGCCATTACATTAAAAATTCAGTATGATACGTAAATAAATTATGAATCTTATCAGCTTTAATAATATGGCATATATATGAAACTTTCTAAAACAGGTTGGAATAACGTAATTATTTTTTCAGTAATGATTATAATAATTTTGATTAACGCTACCAATGATAAATTATTTCCAGATGCCGATAATGTAAACAGCGCGGAACAATTAATTCTACCTGAACATGCTGTCATCTTAACTTTGGCTATAGATTATTCGCCAAGCCAAAATGTATTGTTAGAACGTATTGGAAGAAGTTGGCAAGTAACCACAGAAGGATTAATACTAGACAAAAGTGAGCAACAAATAGAACAAGTGATGTTTGCTTGGCAACAAAGTATGGGCTTAGTTCAGGCAGATGATCTGATCATAGAAGGGAGCCAAGGTATAACGGTAAACATTGGCTTAGCAGGTCAGCCACAATTAAGTACTTTCTTATTGTATCCGCTCAATGATCAACTATTAATTTATCAGCAACAAGAGGATAGATGGTTAGCATTACCTGCAGCCTTAGCTCAGCAGTTATTGCCCACCACCTTATAAGTATTTGGTTGATTCACCCATCCACATTGTTAAATATAAGAAGAGATTATGCCTGAATTACCTGAAGTAGAGGTGTGCCGTCGTGGCATTGAACCACATATATTAAACCAGATAATTAGTGATGTGATAGTGCGTAATGCTAATATGCGTTGGCCTATTACGCCTACTATTACCGAAGCTTGTGGTGAAAAGATTATTTCGGTTAGCCGGCGTGCTAAATACCTATTACTTGAGACTAGTAAAGGTACGTTAATGCTGCATTTAGGTATGTCAGGCACTATCAGAGTGATAGATAAGAGTACACCTGTTAGCAAACATGATCATTTTGATTTAGTGCTAGCAAGTGGTTTAGTCTTGAGGCTTAATGATCCACGTCGTTTTGGCTCTGTACTCTGGCTAACTGAAGATATTCAAGAACACCCGTTAATTAAAAATCTTGGCCCTGAGCCGTTATTAGAGGATTTTTCAGGTGATCATTTATATGATAAATCACGTAAAAAAACGGTCGCGATTAAAACCTTTTTAATGAATAACCATGTCGTGGTCGGCGTTGGTAATATTTATGCTAATGAAGCCTTATTTCAAGCGAAAATTATGCCAACGGTTGCGGCTGGTAAAGTGAGTCGTAAGCGATTTGAAAATTTAACAGCAATCATCAAAACCGTATTGAGTGAAGCAATTAATCAAGGTGGAACAACCTTAAAAGACTTTACGCAAGTCGATGGTAAACCAGGTTATTTCGCACAAAAATTACAAGTTTATGGCAGAGCAGGTAAAGCTTGCTTTGTCTGCCAAGAAAAATTGAAGGAAATTAAACAAGCAGGCAGAGCAACAGTCTATTGCCCTACATGCCAAAAAAATTAGTCGATATTATTTACAAGTGATTGATTAGCCGTAAACTTTATCCAGTTCGGCTTTAACTGCAGGGTGTACAAATGGGCTAACATCACCGTGATGTAGCGCCACTTCTTTAACGACTGTTGATGAAATACACGAGTTTTCTTCTGCGGGCGTTAAAAATACACTTTCGAGTTCAGGGTATAAACGTCGATTAACGTTAGCTAATTGAAATTCATAATCAAAATCAGAAACTGTACGTAAACCACGAATCAGTACAGTTGCTTGATGTTGTTTAGCAAAGTCAACTAATAAGCCACTAAAACCAACTACAGTGACATTTGTTAAGTGTTCTGTCACTTGCTCAAGCATGGCAACTCGTTGGTTTAAATTAAAGCGAGGTTGTTTACTCGGACTGGAAGCTACCCCTATAATTACCTTACTAAATAGTTTACTCGCGCGAGCGATGAGGTCGGTATGGCCGTTAGTTACGGGATCAAAAGTGCCAGGGTAAATAGCTGTTATTGTCATGAGTGATGGTGCTTTTTAATCAATAGTTAGTTGTTATTGTAGTGTGTTAACTTAGTCGCTCACAAGTATTATCCTGTGCAAAATATTAACAAAAACCTAGAATTAATCAAAAAAATAGAATAAATCTTAAAGTATTTACTCAAAATGCTTTATATCTACCGAAACTTGATAGTATTATTGCCTTAGATTTAATCAATATAATAATAAGAAGTCGTTGTATGAAAACCAGAGATAAAATAATCCAAGCGAGTATTGAGCTATTTAATGAGCAAGGTGAACGTAATGTTACTACTAATCATATTGCTGCCCACTTAGCTATTAGCCCAGGCAATCTGTATTATCATTTCCGTAATAAAGAAGACATTATTTTATCTATATATGAAGAGTACGCACGTAGCCTTCTGTTAGAAACCTTACCTAAAATATCCGCTGACGTGAAACCGCTTGATTCGTTAGTTTTGTATATGGACTCGGTTTTTCAAACAACAATGAAATTTCGCTTTTTTTATAGTAACCTACCGGTACTGTTAGACAAAAGCCCAAGCTTGCGTGAGAAGTATGTTGAGGTACAACAGTCTATCTCTGAGCGAGTTAGCCAATTATTACTTTCATTAAGAACAGCTGATTTTATAGATTTTAACGATGATGAGCTGGCTGACATTGTTAGCATTTTACGTTTAATTAATACTTTTTGGGTAAGTTTTCACCAAACCCAAACTACTTCTAATGAAGTTAATGATGCAGTATTTTATCAAGGTGTATTGAAGATATTAGTTATTTTACGCCCGTATACAAAAGCACATGCTATTAGTGAATTAAATCAAGCGAGAGATGGATACAAACAAAGATTTCAGGACATAGAAGGCATAGCGTAAAATTTTAGCTTAAGTAAAATTCTTACTTGAACTTGAACTAAGCGGTTAGTTCAAACTGGAAACTGTCAGGTTTTTCATATCCCTGACTAATATTGAAGTAAAAGCTTTCAATACGGTGTGCTCGCTGAATCACTTCATTAGACTGCAGGTTATTACTTACTGCAGGCGTAAGAGAATTATTGGCTGCATTAGAGGTAATAGCCTCTTGAGCAGCTAATGTTTTATTGATAAAAACATCAAATTCATTATTTGTATTATCTATTTTCAAGCTAGCCTTAGTATATTCAGAGCCTTTATTAGCACGGCTTGCCTCATCAGCGTTACCATTATTGAGTGCTAACAACTCCGATTGTGCGCTAAGAATTTTTTGTGTGGCGCTTGCGGCTACTCGAATATCTTGTACTGACGGATCGGCAGGAGCTAACGCGGCAGCATATACTTTTTGCATTTTAGTTATTGTTGCTTTCGGATCTCCAGGAACGCTACTTAAATCTACAGATACTTCCCCAGCAACTGCATATTTTTTACCGTCAGGTCCTACTTCAAAAGTATATGAAGGTGAGCCTGTAGTAGCTCCTCCTGTAGAAGCATGTGCTAATTCGTGAGCCTTTACTTCTTTATCTCTTAATTGTAATTGATTGATTATTTTTTCATTGGCTACCGCTTCTTGGTTATTTTCGGTAGATTCTTTATGTCCTGATTCATCATGTTCAGCCGTACTATTTTTAGATGAATTATGATTATGGTCGCTATCAGGATCTTCAATATCTTGTTGAGTGGCTTGTTGGTTAGACTGTTGACCACCTTGTGGGCTTTCATCTTGTGAAGAGCCTTTAGCAGAAACCGAGCTAGCCGCTTGTTCTGCTTGCTTTCTGAGGTTCTCAAAATCAATGTTTTCATTTGTTTGTGCAGGTGTACGAGAACGCTCTTTCTCAGAAGCGACACCTTTGTCGGCAGCGGATGGATGCGTTGCAGCAACTTGTGGGGTAATTTCACGCTGATGATTATCACGACGCAATACTTCCGTTGGTTGATTAACAACGGTTGCTAGGGGAATACTTGCGGCATGCGAAGTTATATTCATAAGTAAATAGTCATCATCTATTGGTTATATTTTAAATAGTGAGTTATTTCTTTTTAACTTAAGTAGCTGCCTCGATTATTAGTGGTTTTACTTAGGCGGTTACATCCAACAAAGTACCTAATGCATCATCGGCACTTTTAATGACTTCAGTTGATGCTTTTGTTTGATATTCAGCAACTTTTAAGTCAACAATCGATTGATTTAAATTAGGTATATCAGCGCTTTTAGCTGCACTGTTCACCACTTCTGTGTTTACTTCACTATTATTTGTTTCTGAGTTATTAACTGATTGTGCTTTTTGCGCAGTATTAAGTTGCTCAGTATTAAAGTTTGAGCTTGCAGCAATATCTACGGCAGCTTTATCAGCTGTTGCACGGGCATTTTGTAACCCTTGTAAACCTGAATTAAATGCTGATGATATTTCCATTATTTCTCCTCCGTAGAGAATAAAGTTATTGATTAATTATTGACCTTTATAGGCTAAAAGTAAAGGTTAATTTTAATACAGTTATTAGCGCTACGCCTTTATTTATCTTTCTTTGTGAACTTTATCCTGCATTAAGCTTAAGTATTTTGCTAAGTCATTAATTAGTATTATATAAAATTTTTAATGTTGTGATTTCAACCAAGAAAGTAACACTTGATAAAAATCATCAAGATGAGAAATAAAAGGTGCATGGGAAGCATGTTCAAATATATGGTGGCTACTATTGGGCGCTAAATTACTTACTTTATCAATGACAGCTTTAGGCACTAAACTGTCGTTACGTCCGTATAAACGTAAAAAAGGCTGTTTTATTTGAACTAAATTCGAACGTAAATCACAATCGCTTAATAATGATAGTGAATCATCTAAGGTTTGTTGACTTGCTAACGGATATGCCATCACTAACTGAGTGATCAGCTTTAAATCCTGTCGAATATGTGGGCTACCCATAGCTTGAATTTTTAAAAAACCATTGATTGTTTTTGCTGCATCGGTGGCTAATTGTTGATGAAAATTCTTCAGTATATGTTCTTTGATCCCTGGCCATTGATTAATAGGTTGGTCGACAAAATAAGGGCTACTCGCAACCGTTGCTAGAGCTAACACCTGTTTGGGGTGTTGAAGCGCCATTTCTGTCGCCACTAAACCTCCTAACGACCAACCAATGTAGATAGCGGGTTGTTCAATAATTTGGTTAATTTGCTGGCAAATATTAGTGAGAGAATAAGGCTTTAATTCAATATCATTATTATTACCAAAACCAGGCAAATCAATTGTGATGAATTGGTAATTGGTTTGATTATTGGCAAATAGCGTTAATAAAGGCTGCCAAACTGCCGAATTTAGCCCCCAGCCATGTAGAAAAACGACAGGTATCGCGTTTTCTTCTAGTGGACGATTCGGTGGAAAAATGGAAAATTCTAAACTTTTTGCCATGCTTACTACTGCACTATATAAATCGAAAGTAATGAAGGCTTCATTTTATACTCGTTCGGCTTGAATATACAGGTTTCAGCTCGAATTAGGAGTGTGTTTAGACAAAATATTGATTGTAGAGAATGGCTTTTAAAGGAATAACTTTTGATAAAAAAAGTGTCTTGTTTATAAGTCGCTCAAATCTATTGAAATACTTATATCGAAATAGAGCGGGTATATACTTGAGATCAACAAAAGGAAAATGAAATGACATGGAAGTTAAAATTAAGCCATTTGAATGTAAGTAATATGCAAAAATGCACTATTGTATTCACTAATATGTTTAATGACATATTACGTAATTTGAGTTGTTGCGATTTATGTGGTGGCATCATTAAGCAAAGTTATTTACATGACCAAAAGTTAACTCAAACATTAATTTGTCAGCATTGCGTAAATGATTTACCTTATTTTAAGCAAAACTTTTTGGCTGGTAACTTACTTAATTGGCCAGCAATTTATCAGGCTTTACCTCGCATTCATTTTGACTCGCTATTTGCAGTATCTCCTTATATTTTTCCTTTTACTCATTGGTTAGCACAAATGAAATATTCGGGCCGCTTTGAATTAGCAAGTTTATTCAGTACGCTTTTAAGTGCGCAATGGAATACCGAAATGGCAGATAACAAAAAACCGTCGGTAGATTTGGTTTTGTCTGTGCCTTTACACATTAAAAAATGGCAAGTTCGCGGTTACAACCAAGCACATCTTATTGCTAAGCAGTTTGCTGAACAACAAGCGCTACCTTATGATGAGAATTTACTTATACGTGTCAAAAACAATCAGAGTCAGATGGGGAAAACGGGTAGTCAGCGACGTAAAAATCTCGCCAACGCTTTTATGTTGCAACATGAGTTAGCTAGTCATATTAAACATGTATTAATTATTGATGATGTAGTGACTACGGGCACAACAGCAAGTGAGATAAGTAAACTTTTAAAAAGTGTGGGTGTAGAGACAATAAGTGTAGTGGCTGTTTGTTTAACACTACCTAAAAATAAATCTTAATGAAACTGATATAAAGTATTACACAAAAGCAGAGAAATCATTAGACATAACTAAATAGCCGCGTAAAATACACATACTTGAGTAAAATAGTCAGGTACTCATCGTTACAACGAGTCATCGGTAAGAAAATTTAATCGATTAGATATTAAGTAACTTCGATTGAGTGCCAAAGAGCAAAGAGAGTTAAAAAACATGATCACTATTTCAGAAAGTGCACAAAAGCATTTTATTAATTTACTTTCGCAGCAAGCGGAAGGTACGCATATTCGCGTTTTTGTTGTAAATCCTGGTACAGCAAAAGCAGAATGTGGCGTTTCATATTGTCCACCTGATGCCGTTGAAGCAGATGACATCAAACTTCCTTTTGAAGGTTTTTCAGCGATGATTGATGCTGATAGTAAAGGCTTTTTAGAAGATGCAGAAATTGATTTCACCACTGATCAAATGGGCTCACAGTTAACACTGAAAGCACCGAACGCAAAACTACGCAAAGTAGCTGACGATGCGCCTTTATTTGAACGTGTACATTACTTTTTACAAGCTGAAGTTAACCCTCAATTAGCCGGTCATGGTGGTGAGTGTACACTGGTTGAAATTACTGATGATGGTTATGCAGTATTACAATTTGGTGGTGGCTGTAATGGTTGTGCGCAAATTGATGTGACCGTAAAAGATGGTATTGAAAAGCAATTGATTGACTTAATGCATGGTGAAATTAAAGGCGTTAAAGATGCCACAGATCACGAGCGCGGCGATCATTCGTATTATTAAAATTTAATTATTATTTAACAGATGCTATTTAATAAATATTAATTAATACTTACATGATTAAGTTATTAGAAAAATTAGGCCAAGACCCACAACGCAGCTTAACGCTGTTTTTACGTGGTCTTGGCCTTTTTGTTATAGGTATATTATTTGTTGCTTTAGGTTACTTTCATCATCACCTTTGGCAAGTTATTGGCATTATTATTGTGGCATTGGCTTGCTTTTTGGCAGCATGGGGCTACTTAGGTATATTTGCTAATCGTTGGTTGAATATTATTTATAGAACACAAATTTCAAAAAATTCACGTAAACAAACCTAGGTATCCTTCGCTAGATGATTAATATAATTAAAAATTATTGGTTATTCATTACTCTTGCATTAATGGCAACTATCGCTACTTTGTCATTATGGCCGGTAGCTTCTTTACCGCAAGTTCCCGGTAGTGATAAAACCCACCACTTTATTGCCTACGGCGCATTAATGTTTCCTGCTGCGCTAGCAAGACCAAAATATTGGTTATGGTTAGTTGTCGTATTTGCTTGCTTTAGTGGTGTTATAGAGTTGATCCAACCTTATGTTAATCGCTGGGGTGAATGGCTTGATATGGCTGCAAATGTTAGTGGATTAGGCTGTGGAATTATTCTGGCTAAAATAGTTGAGGTTTTCTCTTTACGTAAAGAAAGATAAGATGCGAATCAAAACAGCGCTTAATTGTAACGAGTTTAAAAAAGTACCTTAAAGTGCTAGAGGTTGAAAGCAAAAGACGTTATTTTAGTTATCCTACTTCATAAAAGGCAAATTCATGAGATTTTTATTGCAAGCATTCACTTTTATTTCATTATTTTTGGGTCTTACGTTTAGTAGTTATGCCGCAGTTATCTTACAATATCATCATGTTAGCGATAGCACGCCTACCAGTACCAGTATTTCGCCAAAACAATTTGAAGTGCACCTACAATATCTTAAAGATAATAACTTTAACGTAGTGCCTTTATCTAAATTAATTGACAGTATTAAAAAGCAAGAACCCCTGCCAGAGAAGAGTGTCGCCATTACTTTTGATGATGCTTATATTGATAACTTAACTAACGCGAAACCGATTTTAGATAAGTTTGCTTTTCCATATACTATTTATGTTAACCCAGGGATTATTAATCGTAACGATAAAAAATCAACGTCACATTACTTATCGTGGGCGCAACTTAAAGAGCTTGCTGATGAAGGGGTAATTATTGCTAACCATGGTTACGAGCACGATTCTATGGTGCGCATTCCTGAAGGTTTAACACAAACCCAATGGTTAGAACAACAAAGCGCATCATTACTTAAAGCAGAGCGAGAAATTAAAGAACATACCGGACAAAGTTGGCGATATTTTGCTTACCCTTACGGTGAGTATGATTTAGCAGTGCAAGCCTGGGTAACGGCGAATGACTTTGTTGCATTTTCACAGCAATCAGGTGCTATTGGTTTACACACTGACTTAACCAGTATTCCGCGTTTTCCTGCTTCGCAGCCTTACGATAAAATCTCAAGCTTACGTGATAAATTAAATTCATTGCCTTTTGATATTTCTTTAACGGGTGAGCAAGCTAAAACTATATTTAAATATGGAGAGGCTAAAAGTATTACCTTTGATATTGAAAATGCAGATTTTTATAAATCAGGTATTAATTGTTATATTTCTGGATTAGGTAAGCAAAAAATCGACTGGCATGATGATGAAGCTTTTAGTCTGACTTTTTCTAAAAATTTACCTGTAGGTCGAGTTCGTGCAAATTGTACCGCAGCAAGTATCAGTAAACCTGGTCGTTATTATTGGTACTCAAAACCGTGGTTTATTCTAAATGCTGATGGTAGTTGGTATCATTTATAAGCATCGGTGTTGAACTTTGCGTAATACTTTTTAAAAACGCTTTCAAAAATTATTGATAAAGGGCGACTATCTTTTGGTAGTCGCTTAACAATTTATTTTTATCTATATGTGGTACTTCACCAACCGCTTGCTCAGGTTTAAAAATTGCGGCAACTCTCCCTTCTGGATTAATTAATACCATTGATGCGCTGTGATCAACCCAATAACTGTGATCTGTGCCGTTGTTAGTTGAATCCTTGTCTGTATTGTCTGTTATGGCGTACATTAGACCGACACTACGTGCAAAAGGAAATAATACGTCATGATCGGCGCGCAGTGCTTTGAAATTAGGATTAAAGTACGCTATATATTGCGCTAGCTTCTCGGTAGTATCTCGTTGTGGATCTACTGAAACTAAAATCACTTGGCTATTTTCTGTAATAGTAATTAGCTCATCATAGATTAAATTCAATTTTTGTAGTGTCATTGGGCATACGTCGGGACATGACGTGTAACCAAAAAATATCAGCGACCATTTACCTACAAGCTGCTCATTTGCGAACGTTTTCCCTTGTTGATCGGTAAAAGTAAACTCGGAAACTGCTCTAGGCTGCTGATAATGCAAGGCATATTCAGCGGCTGGTAATTCGTTACTTCCTTTACCTAAGCTTTTATTTACTAAGTAAAAACCAATAACGCCAACACTGACAGCCATAATTGCAATTAAAGCAAATAGGTATTTATTCATTAAGTTATTTAATCTCTAGTTAAGTTTTTTGTGGTTATTATTAGGACTAGCTTACGGGAAACCAATAGTGGTCGAGTAATAAAATAATAAAGAGTAGCATTAAATGCACAATCGAAAATTTAAAGGTTGCCATGGCAGTCTCTTTTTTAGCATGAAACTTTAACTGCCAAGCATAACCAATAAATATTAAATTCAATACACAAGCGCCTACCAAATAAAGCCAATTACTCATGCCAACTAAATACGGTAATAAACACACTACAAATAGCAGCAAGGTATATAACAGTATTTGTGTTTTAGTAAAGCTTATACCATGCGTTACCGGCAACATCGGAATATTCACTTTAGCATAATCATCACGGCGATGAATCGCTAACGCCCAAAAGTGTGGGGGTGTCCAAGTAAAAATAATTAATACTAATAATAAAGCATTCGGTGCAATTTCGTTGGTCATAGCTGTCCAACCAAGTAGTGGAGGAATAGCTCCTGCTAAACCGCCAATAGTAATATTTTGTGGTGTGGCTCTTTTTAAATACATAGTATAAATAAAGCTATAACCCACTAAGCCGGCCAAGGTTAACATAGCGGTTAACGGATTCACTAAGGTAAATAAAATAACAAAACCAAGTACGGCAATACTAATAGCAAATATTATAGCGTTCTCTACGGTAATTCGCCCTTCGGGTAAAGGTCTGTTGTGAGTTCGACCCATAATGGTATCTATTTTCTCGTCAACGATATGATTAATTGCTGCAGCAGCAGATGACAATAAGCCAATACCTAGCATTGCAGGTATTAATAATTGCCATGGTAAGCCACCAGGTACAGATAAGCTCATACCTACTAGGGCAGTGAGCACGAGTAAAGCGACGACTTTGGGTTTGGTAATGTCGTAGTAGGCTCGCCAATGGCTAAAAATGTGAAGGAATAAAGTTTTATTACGGGAAGTATCAAGCTCTGGCTGTATAACGGGCAGCGTTTTATTTAATGTGCCATTCATTGATTTACTGATGATCTTATTCATACAGAACTTCCTTAGCATGTTGTTTTAACTTATAAGTTAATGCGATCAAACTTAACATTAACAAAGCGGCGACTAGGTTATGCGCGACCGCTACGTTAAGTGGTAATGAAAACCAAATATTACTTATTCCTAAACTGACTTGAATAGCCAATAACATCAATACTGCTATCGAATAGTGTTTGAGAGCAGGTGTGTTTGTTTTGAACATCACTTGGCAAGCGAGCCAGACCAAAAATATACTAGTAACTATAGCGCCTAATCGATGAGTTACATGAATAGTTACTCGTTCATTGTGTTTAAAATGCCCAAACTCGTAACTATCTTTTGCGGGCGGTATTAAGGTAAATGAATTTTCGTAATCTAACTCTGCTAACCAATCGCCTTGGCATATTGGTAATTCTACGCAGCTCATTGCTGCGTAATTAGAAGATGTCCAACCGCCCAAGGCAATTTGTGCCGTTAATATAACAATGCCAAGTATTGCGTAACGAACATACTTTTTACATGAGAAGGCCTTTACTTGATTGTTAACATTGACTATTTTTTTCTCATCTTGTTTTATATTCTGGCTACTTTCTGAAGTGATCGGCTTGATAGGAGAAGTATTAAGCCGTAAATATAATAGAAATAATAAACACAAGGTGGTGAACCCACCGAGTAAATGTGCCATTACGATAACAGGCATTAACTTCAACGTAACCGTCCACATACCCAGGGCCGCTTGAAATACCACTACCAGTAAAATACATAAAGGTAAAATGAGTGGATATTTTAATGCTGCGTATTTTTCGGCAGTTGCTTTTGTGCTTGAGTTTGTACTCATTTCACTACTTTTGTCTGTATTGGTAGTACCCATTAATTTGTTATAACTAAAACGTAATTTTACTGAGTACAAAGCAATTACGGCAATGAGTAAACCAAGACTGCCAGCGAAATAGCGATGAATCATTTCATTCCACGCTTTAGCTGTTTCAACAGGGCGCTCAGGAAAGGCTTGCTCAGCAATAACTATCTGTTCAGCGGTTTTGGGTACATCCAATAAGCCATAACACGTTGGCCAATCAGGACAGCCTAACCCCGCATGAGTTAAGCGGGTATAAGCGCCTAACCCAATAACGACAATACTTAACAACAAACTAGTGAGCACTAAGCGGATCAGTACTCTGCTTTGTTTATTGTTCTGAACAGCTCCTTTATTGGGGGGGGCGTTATTGTTTGTTACTTGAATAGACTCACTTGTCATGGCTTAACCTACTTTGGAATACTTCAGCAATTTTTTCATATCCGCGACAATGGCTTTACCAAAAGTAGCTTGCAGTTCATCTTGCGCGGGTAATTGATGAGTTAGGATAATATTACCCAGAGGGTCAGCAATAAGTACTTGCGCCTCGGGTATTGAGCTATTTAGTTGCGGTGATAAAGGTAGTATTTGCCATTGGCTTTTGGCAAGTTGTGCATTTTGTTGAGCGGAAAAAATATCTTCTTTGAGTAATACAGCGGAAACTCTTGGCATGTCTTTACCTAGAGCAACGTAACTATTGTGCACAGTTTCAATACTGTGTAAGCACAGCTCAGGACAATCATTAGGCAGTCGGTAAATAATCAACCACTTTTTATCAAGAGCGGTTTGATCTAAACCTAACTCTGATAGAGTTAAGGGCTCTGTTACTAACTTACCTTGGTTGGTAACACCTAAACTTAACCATTGATTATCTAAGGCTAGTTTCGCTAACACTATCGGTAATATAAAAACAGCTAACAACAATAATAAGCTACGACGATTTTTATGGGGGGAAGTGTGCTCTGGAAAATCATTTGCTGGGGTCATAATAAGCGCCTTTGATATTTTATTAATAATTAGTATGGGTATTTAACTTAAATACTGGATAATTTATGAGGATTAATGTTTCGCTGTCTTCTTGTTTTAATACGTAAAGAAACCATTAATACTAGCCAAGCAATTGCTAATGCCGCCCATTGAAAACTATAACCAAAATGTTTTGCGGCAGGCATTACTATTGGATGCCAATTTTTTTTATAACCAATACTTTCATTTTTATCTACATAGATTACAAAAGGTAATAATGGTTTATCGACTAACGGTGAAATTAATGCTGAAAACTTTGTTAATTCAATTTGTTGCACACGTAATGGCCAGCTAGGTTGTGAAAAATCTTGATCCATGAGCATTATTCCTTGTTCAACTACGCGAACGTGACCCGTAAATTTGTATTGCCCATGTAAGGGCGTAACTTCGGGTAATATATTTCTGTTAATAGAGCCCGGTATCCACCCTAAATTAACTAAAACCGCATGTGTTGAGGTTTCTACAACTTGTAATACCCGATAACCTAACGAGCGCTCTTCAACTTGATTGTCGAGTAAAAATAGATAATCACCAGAAAAATCACCGTCAACGGTGACAGGTAAATCATTAACGCTTTCTTTACCTATAAATTGTTTAGCCTGTGAAAGCTGAACCACTTCATTAAGTGTTAGTGGTGAACTTTGGTTGAGTTGTTCAATTCGTATTGATCGTTGTTCTTTTTCAAAACCTCGGTCGTATTGCCAAAGCGATAACTTAATCAGAATTATTAACACGATAAGCGTTAGCGCAAGCCAAAGCATGCTAGCTAATGGCTCGCTTAGTAAATTACCTCGTAAGCTGTTTCGTTTACCCATCAATTTAATAATCAGCAGTTATAAAATATAAACAAAAACAAATAACATCACCCAAACAACATCAACAAAATGCCAATACCAACTTGCCGCTTTAAAAGCGAAATGATTATTAGGGGTGAAGTGACCCTTCATAATTCTGAACCACATAACTATTAGCATGATGCAACCTAAGGTGACATGCATACCGTGGAAGCCGGTTAATAAATAAAAACTATTGCCATAAACACCACTTTCTAGAAAAAGCCGCATCTCTTCCGAGTAACCATGGGCATATTCTAAAACTTGTAAAGAAATAAAAGCGATACCGAGTAAAATGGTTAGGCCAAGCCATATTTTAAGTGGCTTACGGTTGTTTTTAATGAGTGCTACATGGGCAAAATGTGCGGTAACTGAAGAGGTGATTAAAATAATAGTATTAATAAGTGGTAGCCCGTACCACCCCATAGCAGAAGTTGTTGTGCCATCTGGTGTGGTGAGTAATGGCCACTGCGCAATAAAGTCAGGCCAAAGTACTGCGCCAGTTTCAAAGTTGTTACCGGCACCACCTAACCAAGGTACAGAAAAAACCCGTAAGTAGAGTAAGGCACCAAAAAAGGCGGCAAAAAACATTACTTCAGAAAAGATAAACCAACTCATACCTTGTTTAAATGAGTTATTCATTTGGTGTGAGTATTTACCAGCAAGGGATTCATTTATCACATCACTAAACCAACCCACCAACATGTAAATAACTAATGCAATGCCAGCAAGGAGTAAATATCCACCCCAACCGCTTTGCTGTTTCGACAAATCAGTTACGTAATGACCTGCACCAAGAGCGATCATAAATAATGCTACGGCGCCAACAATCGGCCAATGACTTTGGCTGGGTACATAATAACTTTCATATTCTTTGTTAGTCATTTTCTATCCCTTATATCCTAAATATTTAGTAGATCCCTAGGATGACTTTTCTGTAATGTCATATAGGGTATAAGACAACGTTAACGTTTTTATATCTGCAGGTAGTTCTAAATCAACATAAAACTGTAAGCTCATCTCAACATCCATACCTGCGCCAAGTGGTTGATGAGTAAAACAAAAACATTCAATTTTGTGAAAATAATTTGCCGCTTGACCCGGTGACACAGAAGGAACTGCCTGGCCAACAATGTCATGGGTCCCATTGTTCTTTGCATAGAAAGACACAAATTGCATTTCACCAGGATGTACATCTACTTCATTGACAATGGGTTCAAACTTCCAAGGAACCCCTTGAGCATTACGCGTAATAAACTGCACTCTAACTGTACGAGATTTATCAACACCGTTAGCATCGTAGATTGCAGCACTGGTATTTGTTTTTCCATTTAAGCCGGTAATATCACAAAACACATCGTATAAAGGTACTAGGGCAAAGCCAAAACCAAACATAGCAAGTACCACCAACAATAATTTTTTCAATGTTTTATTGTTGTTAGTGTTTGTATTAGTACTATTATCTTCAGTCGTCATATAAATGAATACTCGGCTCTATTCGCAATGATATTAATGACTGTGCTGATCAGCATTATCAATATCACTTTGTGGCGGTGGCGTACTAAAGGTGTGGTAAGGAGCAGGGCTTGCTACAGTCCACTCTAAACCTATGGCACCATCCCAAGGCTTAGCAGGTGCTTTTTCACCCCCACGAATACATTTAATAACCACGGCTAAGAAAATGAGTTGTGATAAACCAAAGGCAAATCCACCTATACTGACCCATTTATTAAAATCAGCAAATTGCAAAGCATAGTCTGGAATTCTGCGCGGCATACCTGCTAGCCCTAAAAAGTGCATCGGGAAAAATAGTAAATTAACTGATATTAATGAACACCAAAAATGCCATTTACTGAGCGCGTCGTTGTACATATTGCCTGTCCACTTTGGTAGCCAATAATAAGCCCCTGCGTAGAGGGAAAATAATGAGCCTGTCACTAATACATAATGAAAATGCGCGACTACAAAGTAAGTATCATGATATTGAAAATCAACCGGTGTCATGGCTAACATCAAACCTGAAAAGCCGCCAATGGTGAATAAAATAACAAAGGCGATTGAAAACAACATAGGTGTTTCAAAACTCAATGAGCCACGCCACATGGTTGCTACCCAGTTAAATACTTTTACGCCAGTAGGTACGGCAATAAGCATGGTGCAATACATAAAAAACAGCTCGCCAAATAGCGGCATACCTGTGGTAAACATGTGATGCGCCCAAACAATAAAAGACAATAAGGCTATTGAGGACGTTGCGTAAACCATGGAACTATAACCAAATAGTTTTTTACGCGAAAAGGCAGGAATAATAGTCGAGACAATACCAAAAGCTGGCAAAATCATAATGTAAACTTCAGGATGACCAAAGAACCAAAAAATATGTTGGAACATTACTGGATCGCCGCCACCTGCCGCATTAAAGAAGCTAGTACCAAAATAAGTGTCGGTAAGCACCATGGTAACTACCCCTGCAAGTACAGGCATTACGGCAATTAATAAATAAGCCGTGATGAAGAAGGTCCATACAAATAGTGGCATTTTCATGTAGGTCATACCTGGTGCACGCATATTCATAATGGTAACCACGATATTTATAGCACCCATGATGGAAGATATGCCCATGATATGTACAGCGAACACGAAGAAAGCGGTACTACCGTTGGAATAAGTAGTTGATAGTGGAGCGTAAAAAGTCCAACCAAAATTTGGCGCACCACTTTCCATAAAGAAAGAGCTTAACAAAATACCAAAAGCAAAAGGTAATATCCAAAAGCTCCAGTTATTCATACGAGGCAGCGCCATATCTGGCGCGCCAACCATCATTGGTAACATCCAGTTAGCAAAGCCTGTAAACGCGGGCATTATGGCACCGAAAACCATTAT
Source organism: Colwellia echini (assembly GCF_002843355.2). Taxonomy (GTDB): domain Bacteria; phylum Pseudomonadota; class Gammaproteobacteria; order Enterobacterales; family Alteromonadaceae; genus Colwellia; species Colwellia echini. The sequence continues at coordinate 93,791 of NZ_PJAI02000003.1, read as the reverse complement.
TAAACCGTGCACTGTGGTTAGCTGATTAAAAAAATCAGGCTCAACAATTTGTAAACCAGGCTGAAATAACTCGGCACGTATCACCATGGCTAAAGCGCCACCAGTTAATAACATGATAAAAGAAAACCATAAATATAAGGTGCCAATATCTTTATGGTTTGTGGTGTATAACCAGCGTTTAATCCCCGTCATCTTATGCTCATGATGGTCGTCACTTGAGTGTTCAGCTTGATGCTCTTCGTGCGATGTTTGATCTATAACATTTGTAGACATTCTATATCTCCTATTTCGCACTAGCAGCGTCAACTGCTGCTGGTTGTACTAAATCACCGGTATTATTACCCCAAGCATTGCGCTCATAAGTTACAACAGCGGCTATTTCGGTTTTAGTTAATTGGCTTGAAAATGCCGCCATGGCAGCATTTTTCTTACTACCGTTGATCACTATATCTAAATGAACGGCGATATCACCCGTAGCAATTGCACTGCCTTTTAATGCAGGAAATGCTGGTGGTATGCCCGCACCTGTTGGTTGATGACAAGCCACGCAGGCTTTCATATATACTTGCTCACCCATGGTCATTAATTCATCTAAACTGTAATTTTTTTCTAAATCTTCAACATCGACAGCCTTTACGCTTGTTTCAATAATCGTTGAATCAGGAGTTTCAATTACTGCCGTTACAGTTGTTTCGCTAGTAACTTCTGCCGCCGTAACTGTAGTAGAATTGTTTGCTACTGCTGATTGAACATCTGAGGCTTGCACCAAATCACCGGTATTATTGCCCCAAGCATTACGTTCATAAGTCACTACAGCCGCAATTTCGTTTAAACTTAATTGCTTACCGTAACCTTGCATACCAGTGCCAGCTTTACCGTTAAAGACAATATTAACGTGTGCTTTTATTTCACCGGCAGTTGTCACAGGGCTGCCTTTTAAAGCAGGGAATGCAGGTGGTAATCCTTGCCCTGTGGGTTGGTGACAAGCTGAACAATAAGCTGTGTAGGTGGTTTCGCCTAATTGCATTAATTCATCTTCTGACATCGAAGTATTTAACGATGCTTTCTCGGCTTCAGCAGCTTGGGCAATACGTAATTGTTGCTCACTAAGCCAAATGGCGTAATCTTCAGGGGATTTAACTTCAACAACAATGGGCATAAAGCCATGATCTTTACCGCATAACTCAGCACATTGACCGCGATAAATACCAGGTTCGTCTACATTGGTCCAAGCCTCATTAATAAAGCCAGGGTTAGCATCTTGTTTTACCGCAAAAGCAGGTACCCACCAGGCGTGAATTACATCATCAGAAGTAATTAAAAAACGGACTTTTCTATTGGCAGGAATAACTAAAGGTTTATCTACCTCAAGTAAATAGTTTGCACTTTTCACGGCTGTAGTTTCTAACTGGTTTTGGTATTGATCGCGAGGGGTTGAAAGTACAGAGTAATATTCGATATCTTCATCAAAGTATTTGTAATGCCACTTCCATTGGGAGCCGGTTATTTGAATGGTAACATCGGAATTATTATTGTCTTCCATTGCGATTAAGGTTTGGGTGGCGGGGATTGCCATGGCAATTAAAATAACGACAGGGATTGCTGTCCAAAGCACTTCAACTTTAGTGCTTTCATGAAAATCAGCAGGCTTTGCACCTTTCGACTTTCGATGGAAAATAATTGACCAAAACATGATACCAAAAACGATCACACCAATAACTGTACAGATGTAGAGCACATACATATGTAAATCGTAGACATCTCTACTGATTGCAGTCACACCTTGAGTTAAATTTAATTGTGAATCAGCCCAAGAAATATTGGTAAATAAGCTTACCAACATCAGCAGTATTAGCTTATGTTTCCCCACACGACATCTCCTCTTCTTAATGATGAGAACAGATCTGCAGCAATGTACTTCATAACTCACTGAACTGAATATCTGTCGTTTTTATTATTTTTAATTTCAACTCAGACGAGAATATATAATCTGTCATAGCACTAATAGTTAGTGAGGCGGATTAACGAATCGACGTCTTTTTATTCTTTTATTGTTCGTTTTTTATGCGTAACAATGAATAGAATTACGCTAAAATTTGACTGAGGTCAATTGTTTTTATAGCTAATGAATTAAGAAAAAGCCAATTAATTCAATGGAGTAATAACTCTAAATAACATAAGAGCTTTATCTGTTAACGATTTGTAAATTTTAAAGGTAAGGAATTAAAAGACTAAAGTAACCTGAGTTCGGGATAAGCAAAATGCTACAACAGCCTTAATTATTCGTATTACTGCGTTACGAAAGCTCCCAATAACCAGTTATTGGCTTCGTTTTCCCGCCTTGTACTACGAATAATTAAAACTATTGTAGATACGTGAATACAAATAGTTGATATTGTTATACTTTACAATTTCATTATCCCGAACTCAGGTTAAAGTAATGAGAAATAGATGAAAGGTAAAATACAGATACAAAAAGGTCATAAACGAAGAAAATCATTTATGACCTTTAGAATAAGAGCTATAACTATGTATTATCAGTTCAGTTCAGTTCAGCTCAGGTTGGTTATTGATGAGTACGGGCGATAAATTACATCCATTGACCACTACGAATAATTCCTACCGCAATACCTTCAATATTAAAAGCTTGATTAGCTAAATCGACTTTAATAGGATCAAATGCTTCATTTTCAGCGTGTAAATAAACAATATTACCTTCACGTTTATAGCGTTTAACGGTAACGTCTTCTTCAACGCGAGCGACAACTACTTGACCATTACGGACATCGGTTGTTTGATGTACTGCTAGTAAATCACCATCCATAATACCAATATCTTTCATACTTTCGCCGTGCACACGTAATAAATAATTGGCAACTGGATGGAATAAATTACCGTCCATCTTGTAATGCTCTTCAACATGCTCTTGCGCTAAAATAGGCTCACCAGCAGCAACTCTACCAATAAGTGGTATACCTGCCTCTTCTTCGTCTAATTCTTCCATTAAACGAATACCGCGAGATGTACCCGCAAGCATTTCAATATAACCTTTTTTAGCTAAAGCCTTTAAATGCTCTTCAGCCGCATTAGCTGATTTAAAACCAAAAAATTTAGCAATTTCTGCACGCGTTGGTGGCATGCCTGTTTCTTGAATATTCTCTTTAATGAGATCATAAATTTGTTGCTGTCGAGTGGTCAGCGGGCGTAATTCTGCGTTAGGATCTATCATGTTTTAGCCTGTAAATTTAGACAGTGTACTGGTAGTATATACAGGAGAATTGTAAAGGCAAGCTTTAAGTTTGAGCTATGAATAAAAACACAATTGGGATAATGTGTTGCAACATAAATTAACTTAGCCCATTTTGAGTTACCTACAATAAAAATTAAACAAGGTTGGATTAGGGAAGTGTTGATCTTTCAGGGTTAAAATTCATTGAATTTGGAACGAATTTCATCGCAGCGAGAACTTTGTACTTTATTACTTATTAGCGGTAGGAGTTGCTTAATAATTTTATGGAAATTGTTTTAATAAGACATGGTAAACCAGAATCAGCTATTAACCCTGTCCTTAATGCCGCTGATTATACTCAATGGATAAAGCGATATAACGCTTCTATGGTTGCTGAAAATAGTCGGCCTAAATCCATTAACGCGCAATATAAGTCATTTTATTGTGTCGCGAGTGACCTTAACCGTGCAGTGCATTCGGCGCAAATTTACCTTGATAAATCACCTAGCATTACCGATAAGCTCTATCGTGAAATGGAAATACCTCGTTATAAATTACCTTTTAAATTAAAAGCTTGGAACTGGGTTTACCTTTCAAGAATACTGTGGCTATTTGGTGTTAAAGGACCATTTGAATCTTTTAAAGAGGCTAGGTTTCGCGCAGACAAAGCTACAGATCAGTTAATTTTGTTGGCTGAAAAACACGGTAACATTGTGCTTTTTGCTCATGGTGTTCTCAATCGTTTTATCCGCCAGTCACTAGCTAAAAAAGGTTGGATAGTAACTGCAAAAGATGATGGTTTTTGGGGTGTTAATCAACTAAAAAAATAATTAGTTAAGTAGTTCGTAAAATTAAGCGTTAAATTATTTAACACTTGCTATCCATATATTTCCCGCGTTAGAATCCATACGTGATTTGTTACTGTTTTGTAAAACTGTAATTATCACACACTTGTCGGAGTGCCAAAGGCTGAGATCGCGAAAGCGGGATCCGTAAAACCTGATCAGATTAATATCTGCGTAGGAAACAAGAGAGAATGACTAAGCCAATGCGCTTAATTTCCAACAAACTCTTTTTGCCTCTCTTTAATCACACATTCATTTGTGCGTGTTAAAGAAAACTCCGCCTATTTTTATTTTATTCTTGGCTTTAAAAATCTCATATTGAGAAAAGCCTAAGAAAAACAAAAACAAGGTGCGACCCATGACTAACCCAGTAGACGATAATATTGTTAACGCTGCAAAAAATATAGCAGAGCCAACAGCGAAAAAACCACAAACCAGACGTGAAAAGCGTGAAGCGGCAGCAGCATTTTTAAAAAATGTTTCAGACCAATCTTTCCCAAACTCTAAAAAAATCTATGTTCAAGGTAAAATTCACGATATCAAAGTAGGTATGCGTGAAATTACTTTATCCGACACCTTAGTTAGTGGCAGTAAAGACAATCCCGTTTACGAGAAAAATGAACCTCTTTGTGTTTACGACACGTCAGGTTTTTATACCGATGAAAACGTAGACATTGATGTACATAAAGGCATTCCACGTTTACGTGAAACTTGGATTGATGCGCGTGGTGATGTAGAAACCTTTACTACAACCCATTCGAAATTTGCCCAAGAGCGTCTTGATGATGAAAACGTTGATGAAATACGTTTCGAACATTTACCGACAAAACGCATTGCTAAAAAAGGCAAAAACGTTACGCAAATGCATTACGCACGCCAAGGTATCATCACGCCAGAAATGGAATATATTGCCATTCGTGAAAACCTAAGACGTGAAGAAGTAAAAGATGAAATTTTACTACAGCAGCATAAAGGTCAGTCTTTTGGTGCGAGTATCCCTGAGCAAATCACTTCTGAGTTTGTACGTGATGAAGTTGCCCGCGGTCGCGCAATTATCCCAGTAAATATCAATCATCCAGAGTGTGAGCCAATGATCATTGGTCGTAACTTTTTAATCAAAGTTAACGCTAATATTGGTAACTCAGCTGTAACATCATCAATTGAAGAAGAAGTTGAAAAACTTGTTTGGTCAACTAAGTGGGGCGCAGATACGGTAATGGATTTATCTACCGGTCGTAATATTCATGAAACCCGTGAGTGGATCATGCGTAATTCACCTGTACCAATTGGTACTGTGCCAATTTACCAAGCGCTTGAAAAAGTTAACGGTGTTGCTGAAGATTTAACGTGGGAAATTTTCCGCGATACCTTAATTGAACAAGCTGAGCAAGGCGTTGATTACTTCACTATTCATGCTGGTGTTTTACTTCGCTACGTTCCTATGACGGCAAAACGGGTAACTGGTATTGTATCGCGCGGTGGCTCTATAATGGCGAAATGGTGTTTAGCGCATCATAAAGAAAACTTCCTTTACACTCACTTTGAAGACATTTGTGAAATTTTAAAACAATACGATGTGTCATTCTCATTAGGTGATGGTTTACGTCCAGGCTCTGTTGCTGACGCGAACGATGAAGCACAGTTTTCTGAGTTACACACCTTAGGTGAGTTAACTAAAATTGCGTGGAAACATGATGTTCAAACCATTATTGAAGGCCCAGGTCACGTACCACTGCACATGATTAAAGAAAACATGGACGAACAACTTGAGCATTGTGGTGAAGCACCTTTCTACACCTTAGGTCCATTAACTACTGATATTGCACCAGGTTATGATCACATCACTTCAGGTATCGGGGCCGCTAATATTGGTTGGTACGGTTGTGCCATGCTTTGTTACGTAACGCCAAAAGAGCATTTAGGTTTACCAAACAAAGAAGATGTTAAAGAAGGTTTAATGACTTACAAAATTGCTGCGCATGCGGGCGATTTGGCGAAAGGTCACCCAGGCGCACAAATTCGTGATAATGCCATGTCAAAAGCGCGTTTTGAGTTCCGTTGGTACGATCAATTTAACATTGGTTTAGACCCTGAAAGAGCCAAAGCGTATCACGATGAAACGCTTCCGCAAGAGTCAGGCAAAGTAGCGCATTTTTGTTCAATGTGTGGCCCTAAATTCTGTTCAATGAAAATTTCTCAAGAAGTACGTGATTACGCGGCAGACCTTGATAAAAATGCAATTAAAATTCAATTGCTTGATGAAGAAATCACAATAACTTCTGATGAAGCTATTGAAAAAGCGATGCAGGAAAAGTCAGCTGAATTTAAAGCAACAGGTAGTGAAATATACCAACTAGCTGATTAATTCTGTGAGGTAATTTTTTGAATTAGTTTTTTTGAGTTAGCTTTTGAGTAAATTATTGAGCTAACTCAGAAAATTAGTGCACTGGATCCCCGATCAGACATTTCGGGGATGACGCATACAGGTTGACTCGTTACTTAGGTAATTACTCAGCTAGTTACGTTGTGATTTACGCAACTAATTAATCAACGATTTACGTTGTGATTTACGCAGTGTATGACTTAAAGAGTTACGCACTGAATTAGACAGCGATAACCCATGCACTTATCACTAATGATGCAATTTAATTTAAGGTTAATAATTGATGAACATTGCCATTGTTGGCGCAGGTTTGATCGGGCGTTTACTCGCCTTGTCATTACTGCGTAATAAACAACGTTGTAAAGATAATTCGGCACAACTTAACATCACATTATTTGATAAAGACACTAAAGATGCACACAACAGTGCTGCTTATGCTGCTGCGGGTTTGTTAACGCCGCTAGGTGAGTCTTTACATTGTGAACCTAATATTGTTGAAATGGGTTTTAAAGCATTAGCTTTGTGGCCAAATATTCTCGACAGTTTGCAAGAGCATACTATTTTTCAACAAACTGGCGCCATTATGGTGGCTCATGAGCAAGACAAAGGTGACTATCAGCGTTTTGTTCGGCATTTAAAAAACAATTACCCCGATAACCCTGTACAGACTTTAAATCGTGCGGGTTTAATGGAGTTTGAGCCTGAAATTGGGCGTAGTTTTAATCAAGGTTTATTTTTGCCTGAAGAAGGGCAGTTGGGTAACCGTCGATTATTAATTTCTTTGCGCAAACAGCTTGAGCTTGAAGCTCAAAGTGAAGCTGAGAAAAATACAAATAAAACAGGAAATTCGCTCCATTGGTTAAGTGAATCTAGGGTTATTGACATCGAAATATCTTCTAGGTTTAGTAAGGTTAAATACTTACAGAATAATATAGAGCATAGTGCTGTTTTTGACTTGGTTATAGATTGTCGTGGTACAGGCGCAAGTGTTAAAAATAGTCAGGCACACAATAGCAAAGGTTGTGCGCCACTAACCGACTTACGTTTAGTAAGAGGTGAGTTGTTTCAGTTATTTGCCCCCGACGTTAATATTTCAAGACCTATCCGCTTAATGCATCCAAGGTATCAGTTATATATAGCGCCAAAAGGTAATGGTTATTATGTGGTTGGCGCCACTGAAATTGAAAGTGATGATATGTCACCGATGACGGTACGTTCAGCGATGGAATTACTGAGTGCTGCTTATAGTGTGCATCCAGGTTTTGCTGAAGCTAATATTCGTCAACATGTTAGTCAATGTAGACCTGCATTTAGTGATAACCAACCGAAAATTTTCCAAGATAAATCGCTTATTCAAGTGAATGGTTTATTCCGCCATGGCTTTTTAATTGCGCCAGTTGTACTTGAACAAACACTTGCTGTTATTGATAACTATATAAATAACACCAAAAAATCATTGCCTTATAGTAATTTATTACCTGTCACTATGATCGATAATAATACCAATGAGCAATCAGTTAAAGTAAATGAACAAGAGTCAGAGCATGAATATTTATATTAACGGAACGGCGTATCCCTTAAGCCAAGCTTTAGGTATTAATATTACCTCGGCTTTAACATTACATTTTAATAAACCACAGCAAAGTACTTTTGCCGTGGCACTTAATGGTGATTTTGTTGGTAAAGCAGATTACGACAATATTCTAGTTAAAAACGGCGATAGTCTTGACGTTTTACAACCCATTCAAGGCGGATAACGGTAATGTCTTTAAATATCTACGGACAAAAATTAAACAATCGCTTACTGATTGGTAGCGCATTATATCCATCACCACAGGTGATGAAACAAGCAGTTTTAGCAAGTGGCTCACAAGTGGTTACCTTGTCATTAAAAAGACAAAACCCGAATGAGCAAGCAGGTCAACAAATCTGGAATTATATTCAAGATATTATCAGAGAGACTAATGGTTTCTTATTGCCGAATACTGCAGGTTGTAAAACAGCGAAAGAAGCGGTAACGCTGGCAAAAATGAGTCGAGAAATATTTCAAACAGACTGGATAAAGCTTGAAGTTATTGGTGATGATTATAATCTGCAACCTGATCCTATTGAATTACTGCAAGCTACTGAACAACTCATTGCTGATGGTTTTAAAGTGCTACCGTATTGTACCGACGATTTAGTATTGTGCCGCCGTTTATACGATTTAGGTTGTGAAGTGATCATGCCGTGGGCATCACCTATTGGCACAGGCAAAGGCTTGATGAACCCATATAACTTAGAAACTATTCGTTTACGTTTACCTGATGCAACGCTGATTTTAGATGCAGGCATTGGCAAACCATCTGATGCTTGTTTAGCGATGGAAATGGGCTACGACGGAGTTTTATTAAATAGTGCCGTGGCATTGGCGGATAACCCAGTTTTAATGGCAAAAGCCTTTGCGCAGGCGTTACAAGCGGGTGAGCAAGGTTATGTGGCTGGTGTTATGGAGCAAAGGCAAACCGCACATCCGTCAACGCCGACACTTGATACACCATTCTGGCACCAGAATTGATTTCTTATTGCGCTAAAGCTAAATTACTGTGTGACATGTACTCATTGACTAGCGTCAACTCCGTGCAAGTTCCTTGTAATTTAACATTATCGCTGCAAGAAATTTAATTCTTTATTCGCTAGATTATGTAAATTAAAAAGTTTACTTATTTTGGTGGTTCTTCTCTTTTTAACGGTAACAAGTTAACGCAGATAATGATAAAGACGATAAACAATAAACCAATAATTTGGACTATCTCGGGTAGTGATTGCTCAGGTGGTGCTGGTATTGCCGCAGATATTAAAACGGGGCACAGTCTGGGTGTAGAGGTTTGTCAGTTAATCACTGCTAATACCGTGCAAAGCTCTCAACAACTGCTTTGGATTAACCCTGTAGACGTTGACGTTTTGTCGCAACAAGCACAAATATTATTGGCTGACAAACCTCCGTCGGTCATCAAAATTGGATTATTGGCTAATATTGAGCAAGTGCAATGGTTAACGGCCTTACTGCAAGACTATAAAAAACAATTACCTGAGTTACTTTGTATTTACGACACTGTTGGGCAAGCGAGTGTTGGTGGATGTTTTAATACGCTGACCTTAGCGCAGTTAACGCCATTATTACAACAAATCGACATAATTACCCCTAATTTTATTGAAGCGCATAGCCTGAACGGCTATGAATACTCTGCAGATAAATTGGCTTGCCAAGCAGTAACAGCAGCGCAATTAGCTAAAGCATTACATCAGCGTTTTGCTATTAACTCAGTGATAATTAAAGGTGGTCATGGCGAAGATAAACACTCGGCAATAGATTATTGTTTACATCAATTAAATGCGTTGCCAGGCAAGCAAGATAACCAAGATAAAATCCAAGAGCCTATTAGTTATCAGTTAAGTGCTAAACGCCTTGCAAGCAGTTTTAGTCATGGCGGAGGTTGTACTTTTGCTAGTGCGTTAGGGGCTTTTTTAGCCCAAGGTTATTTAATGCGTGATGCCTTTACCTTAGCTAAAGCTTATATTAGCCAAGGGTTTTCAGCTAGCATGGCGCTTAGCCAAAATCGAGGTCATCAATATTATGGTGCGTTTGAGCAAACCGCTTGGCCAACGCAAGCGCAGTATTTTCCGCAAGTGATTGATGAGTTAAGCCAGCAATATAAAGCCTTACCTGCTTTTAACAGCCTAGATCTTAATGGCGAAAAATTAGGTTTATATCCGGTTATTGATTCACTGTATTGGCTAGAACGTTTATTACCGTTAGGGCTTAATCTTATTCAGCTGAGAGTCAAAAATGTTAGTGATGATGAACTTGAAAACATTATAAAAACCGCGGTTAACTTAGCAAAACCATATAAAACACGATTATTCATTAATGATTATTGGGAGTTAGCGATTAAACATGGCGCTTACGGCGTGCATATTGGTCAAGAAGATTTACAAGCGGCCGATCTTGCTGCCATTCAAGCATCAGGGACTCGTTTAGGTATTAGCACTCACGGTTGTTATGAGTTTTTATTAGCGCAACAGTTACAGCCCTCTTATTTAGCCATTGGTGCAATATTTCCCACTAAAACTAAAGATATGACCGGACAAATTCAAGGCCTTGATAACTTAAAACAAGTGTTAGCTTTGCGTCCTAAAGCATCGGAAAAAATAGCCCCCATCCCCGTTGTTGCTATTGGCGGAATTAATCTAGAACGAGCACCTAAAGTGGTGACAACTGGGGTAGAAAGCATAGCGGTTGTGACGGCCATTACCGAAGCGGAAAGTACTTATGGAATAACTTCTGAGCAGGCAGTAGACAGGTTAATATTTATTATTAATGGTATAAGCTATAAGCTATAAGCTATAAGTTTTAAAGAAAATAATCGCATTTAAAGGATAATAGTCATGGCCTTTTTAGAAAACAAAATACCACCACCATTAGTTGGAATTATTATTGCCGCAGGTATGTGGTGGTTAAGTTTAGTTACACCAGTAATAGTTTTATCTTCAATAATAAAATTATCTTTAGTTAGTGTACTTTTCTGTATTGGCATTTTTTTCGATTTAGCTGGCGTTATTTCCTTTCGCTTAGCGAAAACTACCGTTAATCCACTTAAACCTAATAAGGCGAGTGCTTTGGTGACTTCGGGTATTTATCAATATACTCGCAATCCTATGTATGTGGGGTTTGTTGCTTTTTTATTGGCGTGGGCGAGTTACTTAGGTTCAGTGTGGAGTTTAATGTTCATCGGACTATATATTATCTATATTCAACGCTTTCAAATAATCCCAGAAGAAAGGGCATTAACGGCATTATTTAAAGGAGAGTTTATTGATTACAAAAACAAGGTGAGAGCTTGGTTGTAATAGTGATATTTCGACATACTAGGATCGGAAATAAAATTTAAAAAATGGGAATTACCTTACGATAATTCCCATTTTTATTTTTAATTGATTTTAAACTGACTAGCTTTTATTAGGTTATTTTATTTCAGATAACAAGTCGGGATTAACCACTAAGTTTCTTACCCCGTGCGCATGGTCTTCTTCGTATACGTTATCTTCACACCACTCACCGACTGATTCTATATCAACCTTAGCAACCTTCGGGCGAACTGACCAGGTTACTTGAAATGGTGAACCTTGTTCATTGTAACTTGGTCCGGTTGTTGAACCTGTGTATTTAATGGGTGTGCCCGTATCGTTAAGTAGATTAATTGCCTGATATTTATCATCTTCTATGCTGTGTTCAGTTAACTCTTCAAAATCTAATGCATCGTCATCATTAACTAACACAAACACTTGAGATTCTACTCTAAGTTGTGGATTGACGGTTGATTTACCTAAACAAGAGCCTAATGTACTACCTGGCTGCACTTGTGCTGTTGAGTGCACATAATGCAGTTCAATAGTGTCGCCAGGCTTCAAGCCACCGTGAGGACTAGGACAAATAGCATTACTTGTTGGTTGCATTTCTTTAGATGTTAAGGTACCTGTATAAGCAAAACCGGTTTGATAGCCAGTGCCATCGCCGTTACCTGCGTATTTAGTAAACTCTCCGCCTTTATGTTCAGCATTCTTATGCATATGAATATTACATAAATTCATCTCAGTATAATCTGGTGCTAAGCCAAAAATACGAGGGTTATCACCTTCTTTCTCTGATAAATCCCGCGGTGATTGCGGTCCATAACCATTTTTATGTGTGTTATTGGCTAACGTAGCTCGTTGTATTTCGATTACTTTATTATCAACAGGCGTAAAATTTTCTTTAGCGTACGCATTAACTGTTATAACTAAAGTGATAAGCGCGGATGCAATAGCTAATGTGGCAATACTTTTTTTCATATATATCCTATCGAGTCAATCCTGATTGATTGCGGAGATGCTGTTAAGTTATTAAAAGATAACGCATTGGGGAGTGTTATAATGTTAAGTAATGTTACCTTTGTGCAATCAATTGTTGTGTTGTGGTGAAAAAAAGTCGATTTACTTACCATGATAACAATATTATAGGTATCGAATATGAGTACCTATAAACTTCTGCGCTACAATCTTATTTAAAGATGAGATTATTGATTACAAAAACAAGGTAAGAGCTTGGTTGTAATCTATTTAATTTGAGCTCGGGATAATTAAGGTTGTTGTAGAGTTTTTTATCCCGAACTGAGGTTAGGTATTAATAATTACTTGATTATTTTTTTACGTAATGAAAATAAACTAAAACCAGCAAGCAAAAGTAACGCACTATTTGGAGCCGAAACGTTTACCGTAGCATGCTCAGATACACTATTAAAATTATTATCGGCAAGGTACAAGTCTGCAACAGTTAATGATACCGCTTCAGAGCTTAATGCTGAAAAGCGTATTTGACCTAAATTGAAGTTAGCACTCGGTACGTCAATTGCGTCTAGCCAAGCACTAAATATTGTGATTGAACCAGACATAAACTGACTTGCATCAGTAAAAATAGCTGAGCTTAATACTGAATTGTCGAAAGTAAATTCATCAAAAGACAATGCATTGTTATCAAAGATAATGTCGAAACCAAACTCTGCGGCTTCAGGGTTAATGTTATTAACCATAACATCAACTAGTACGCTTTCACCTGCGTTATAATTTGCTTTGTCTGGCGTAAAAGTAATTAAACTTGCATTTGCTGTTGTACTAACAGCGAATGATAAAAATAATAATGCGCCTGTCGCTATTGATTTAGCCGTATTAAGTGTGAATAAAGTCATTAATTTTTTCATGTGTTGAATCCTTTAAATTAGTATTTTTTGCCTTTATTCTTTATTACAAAGTCGAAGAATAAAGGCATAATTGAGTTAGTTATGAGTAATTTCTTGTGTTATTTCGTTATAACTTTCTATTCAGTGATACAGCGGTTTCTGCTACAAAGCTGCATTAAACCTCTAACATCTAATCTTGATATTTGACCATCACTATTAAAATCGAAATTCATGTCGCTTAATTCTTGGCTAGCAATTTGACGATAAAAAACAGCGATATCGTTTGTATCAACATCTTGGTCGTTATCAAAATCACCAAACACAGGCGTAACAACTGTACCTTGCAGTTTAATATCAATAATCACTGGATCATGATCTGAAGATCGATAAGCATCTGGTGCATAAAACTTAGCTTGTTGACCGACTGTTTGGTATTGAGTGCTGTAATCAAGAGTGCGAGGTTCGTCAGCATTAATTGACCAAGAGTGGATATCAACTATTTGGTTAAGTAACTGCTCATTGGCAAGGGCGTGATCAAGTTGCCCTAATTCGCCATTGAAAATATAGCTATAAGCACCTGTTTTATTCAGCGCTGCAAAAATATTTTGGTAGCCTTGAGTTGTTAAGGTGGTGATTGGATCTTCTTTAGCATAAGCATTTAAATCACCAATAATTAAGCTAGCTTGTTCTGAGTAATGTGTATTTAAAAAGTCGCCCATTGCCGTAGCCGCACGAGTACGGGTAAGGTTACAGTTACCTTGCCCATCGTTTAGGTCTGGGTCATTTAATGAATTACAATCACTACCTTTTGATTTTAAGTGATTCACTGCAATAACTAATGACTGTTCATTGGCAAGTAAGGTAAATTGTTGCGTTAGCATAGGACGGTTTTTACTGTCTAAAAACAATATTTTCCCTTGTTCATCTAGAGTTGAGTTACTACTATCAAGTACTTTAGCCGCACCTTGTGGTACAACTTTGTCGGCACGATAAATAATGCCAACAGTAATTGCGTCTGTACCAATAGTAGGTGTTGTTGGGCTAATAAATTGATAAACATTTTGACCATAAAGCGCGTTTAAGCCCATCACCAAATCTGTGATGGCAGATTGCTCATCAAAACCATCATTTTCAATTTCCATTAAACCAATAACATCGGCATCAATTTGGCTAATTGCTTGTATAATTTTCTCACGTTGACGGCTAAATTCTTCAGCTGTGTATGCGCCACGTTCAGTAGGGAAACCTGCGCCAGTACCGTCACCATTGAAATAATTTAATACATTGAAGCTTGCAACGCGTAAGTTACTTTGTTGGTTATTAGCTGGCGCTTCTGTGCGTGGGTTAGTGGCAGTAAACTGTACTGCTGAAGTTGGTAATAATTGGTATGCCCCAAAGCTGTATGTTAATACCGCTGTTAGGTTTTCTACGCTATCACCAGAGCGAACAGTGCTTAACGCTGTTAATTCTGGTGCAGGGAAAGGTAATATTTCAGGGTTTTGGCTGGTGTCGCCGTCATCTAAAATAATCATTTTTTGTTTATTGGCCGCAGCAAGTGCTTGTGCTTCAGCGCCAGGTGTTACCACTTGTGTTGGGTTAAATAAACGCTCACTGGCTAAACCTAATTGACCGTAGCGTCCGTAATTATAAGTGTCGGTAACATATAGTGGCTGTTTGAAATTAACTAACATGCCTTCAAACGGTTCTAACGCATCAACACCATCAGTTAAATTAAGCGTTGTTGTAGGTAAAGTAACTTCGATAGCTGTTGGTAAGCTTACCCCTGATTCACACACAGTAAGATGCTCAACAGAAGCTAATTGAGTTTGCTCATAGTATTCAGTTACCGTGGCGTTAATTCGAATTCTATCGCCAACATTAACCATAGTATTGTTATGATAAACAAAAACACCTTCAGCACTTTCAGCTAGTAAATCTGTTTCGTTATCAGCACTTTGCATGAAAAAACCGTTGTAACCACTTTGTTGGAAGTTGGCGGTAACAACGCCTTCAGTCCAAACGGTATCTCCTGCTATAGGGCTTGTATTAGTGGTTCCTTGAATAGCATGAATTGGTGTAAATTCTGTATTACATGCTGCGGTATAGTCATTGTTATTGCCTGAGCCGCTTTCTCCATCTTCACCACCTTCTCCTTCTTCGCCACCGTTATTAGCGCCATCATCACCTGTAAAAGTATGGCTACCTAAATTAGTTAAGGTGTCTTTATCAAAGGCTTGCCATTCATTACTTGGCTGAAATTCATCGTTGCTGTTTGTGTCGCCAGTACTAATAGTTGCTAGACGCACTAAGCTATGATCTTTGCTAGTAATAGCACCGCTTCCCCACTGGCTACCAGGATCTTCGCCGACACGACCAAAACTATCAATTACCTGATCGTTATAAATTAGTTCAATGGCATCATCGCCATTGTGTAATAAGTTTGTGGTACTTAAGTCAACAATAGCGCGGCTATCTATATCTTGGTGGGCGATAACAAAAGTACTGTATTGATTAATACTGCCAGAGAGGTTAATTACATAATTTGCTGAGCTATTACCATTTTGATAAAGCTTTATTTTGTAGTTAGATAAATCAACATTGGTGTTGCTAGGATTGTAAAGTTCAATGGCTTTATTGTAGCTACCACCTTCTACATATTCTGAAATAAACAGTTCTGCGCTTGCAGAAAATGACATACACACGCCTAACGCGATAAGTGAATACTTTCTCATTACCTTGCTCCTTAGATTCAATACATTAAAAAAAGATTAATCAGCAGGTAGAGAGTAAGAAAACATCATTAACTATTAGTGACGTTAATATGTAATTTTTGTTAATGAATTGAGACAGAAAAAAGGGGATAAAAATTAATTTGGATTTATACGTAAGCTAAGAATTTAGCGATGTGGTATTAGGTTATTGATGAGTTCTCATTATGAAAACTCATCAATTAATTCTAACTCTAATTTTAATTCGACTGTGTTTTTATATATTAGCCTGACTTTAGGCTTTAGTCTGGTTTAGATTATAAACTTGTTAAGTTAGTTACCTTTGCTTAACTGTAGGTATAGATCTGAAAATTTAACACGATCTTTATAACCTTCATAAAAATATTTGTGTACAATTTTACCTTCTTTATCAATAACCACTACGCCAGGGTAGGGAATACCGTAATTATCATCGCCAACTGCATAATCTTTATTAAGAATATTATAGGCTTGCATTGTTTGTGCTTGTTGATCCGATAAGAGTGGATAGCTTATTGATTGCTCTTTAGTAAACTTTTGTAAAATATCGGTATTATCATAAGAAATAGCCGCTAAGCCGTAACCTAAATCTGTAAATTTTTGTGCTTGTTCATTTAATTCTAATAAATGTCTCTTACAATATGGACACCAATCTGCAGAACGAAAAAATACAATAACTAAGCCTTTTTCACTGCTGAGTTGTTCAATATTAGTAGGCTGATTTCTTAGGTTAAGTACGCTGATTTTAGGAGCTGATATACCACTTTTAGGTCCAACATTAATATTGGCTTCGGCAAAAGCACTAAAAGTAAACATTTGAATAAACAATAGCAACATAGTGAATGTTGTTATTGTTTTACATAATGCTTTAACTGGTATGTGATATAACGATGTTTTTAGTGATAATTGTGTGTTCATTTAATTTAACCTCTGAAGTATCTATAATTAATAGACCGATTGCTGACGTATAAATTTCAGCAAATCAGTAAAACTTTGTTCTACAAAAAACGATTGGTTTTCAGGCTGAATCGTAAGCCGACTATTACCTATTACTTGCTACCAAGAAGTTAACAATGCAATTGCTTCTGGTTTTTCAGGATATTGTTGTTGGCTATCAACCGCTTCTGTTAAATATTTCTTTGCTTCCGTTTTTCTGTCTAATGCGTAAAGTGTCGCCGCAATATGATATTTAATTTCTGCATTGTCGTAGTCTTTGGTAAGTGCGACCCTGAATAAGGCAATGGCTTGATCACGCTCACCCATTCGGCTTTTAATCCAAGCAAGGGTGTCTATGATTGTTACATTTTCAGGTAGATATCCATAAGCTTGTTCGGCATAGGCTTTAGCTTCAACTTTATTACCTAAAGCAAATTCAACACTGGCGGCATTATTTAATAAAATAGGTAACGGCCCATATTTTTCCAGTAATAGACCATAATATTCACTAGATTTTTTTAGTAACGTACTGCCTTTATAGCTATCAGCTAAAGCTATACCTACCAGCATATCATCAGGATATTTTACTAACCATTTCTTTAATGGCTCTATTGCTTTTCGTATATTATTACTTTGTTTGTAACTGCGATATAAACCAAGCACGGCCTGTTTTTGATCGGAGTTTTGTAGGGATTTCTTATAATAATCGATCGACTTTTTAGTATCGTTTAGTGACAGGTATAAATCACCTGTTAATACATCAGTTAAGCTACTGCTTTGGGTAAGCTCGGCAATGGATGCAATAAGACTTAATGAAAAATCTTCATTTTTATTTTTAATGGTTAGATTTACTAAACCTAAATAAGCGGGCAAGTAGGTATCATCTGCAATCATTGCTTGGGTATAAGATTTCTCTGCGGCGACACTGTCTTTTGCAAGTAATTGTGCTTTTGCTAATACAATAAGCGCTTGTGCTTTATTACGAGACTTTTCAACATAATCACGCAAAACTAATATCGCTTGTTGGTGTTTATTTTGTTGTTGGTATAGTTCTGAAAGCGTTAATAAACCTTCAGGATCTTTAGGATTTGAGCCTATGTAAACATCAAGTAGATCAACAGCTTCTTCAAGCTTACCTTGGTTAACTAAAATTCGGCTTAATTTACTGATCACATAAAAGTTATTTGGCTCTTGGGCGTATGCCTTTTGCAACCAAGTGAGAGCGTTATCAATATCGTTTTTAAATAAATAAGTATCGGCGATCTCTGTCATCAATAATGTGTTTTTAGGAAAAAGTGTTAATTTATTTTGTAGATAAGCTAATGCCTTGTCACTTTTACCAGCAATGTTATCCATTCTGCCTAAATGCACCATCGAGGTAATATTGTTTGGATCTAATTTTACGGACTTTTCAAAGGCTGATTTAGCTTCAGTTAGCTGACCGTTTAATCCGTATAATGTACCAATACGTTGTTGTAAAAAACTATCATTAGGAAATTCAGCAAGTAAGCTCTTAGTAATATTAATTGCCAATGGATAATTTTTAGTATTTTGATAAGCATCAATTAATAAAAGCTTTATTTGAACACCATTCACCTCGTTATCTTTAATTGCCGATAAGGTTTCAATGGCGGCGATATAATCACCTGATTGCATTTTACTGCGTGCTAAATTACTTACACCTACTGTTGAGTTAGGGTAACTATCTACTACTTTTTCAAAATAAAATTGTGCTTTTTCACTTTCACCTAGTTGCAAGTAAGTGACACCGAGTAAGGTTAAAATATCAGGATTATTTGGTCGAGCTAGGTTTGTTTTTTGTAGTAGATAGCGAGCAGAGTCTAATTGACCTTGCTCAATCTCAATACTGGCGATCATGCGCACGGTATCAATGTCAAATTCAACGTAATTAAGATAATTAGTCAGGTAGCGGTGAGCATCATTTAGATTACCAAATTGAAAATTAGTTAACCCAGCTAAAAAATAATAATCAGGTGTTGTTTTCATTACCTCTGGTGGTACCGCAGCTAAAGTGGCAATAACTTCAGTTAACTTACTTTTATCGTCGGTTGGTGACGAACCATCTTCACGAGGTAAACTGGCATTAATTATCGCCTTTAAATATCCAGCTCTAGGCTCATTAGGAATCTCATTTAAAATATAATCTACATGAGGTAAAGCTTGCTGATATTCCTGCACTTCTAAGTGTAACATTGCCTTAGTTAAACGTGCCGATAAATGTTTTTCATCGATAAGTAGGGCTTCGTCTATGGCCAATAAAGCGCCTTTGCGGTCACCTAAACGATGTAATATTTTAGACTTTAATATCCAACCATTAATAAAAGGTTGGGAGTTATTGAGTGATAAATCAATATAGTTAAGGGCGTCATCAACTTGAGATTCCTGCAATGCTATTTGCGCTCTACCGAGTAAGGCGAATTGATTATTAGGCTGTAAACCTAATAAACTAATAAATACTCTATCTGCCAGTTGGTATTGTTTTTTACCAATATAAGCTTGGCCACGTATTAATAACAATTCACTCTCTATTTGCGGGTTACGTTGACCTAAAACAGCTATATCTAAAGCTTCGTCATATTTCCCTTGTAAAATATAGGCTTTTCCATAAAGCGTAATTAACCGATCATTATCAACCTTACCCTCTTTTGCTCGGTTAAGTTCAACTTCTGCTGCAGCACCGTTACCTTGATTGATAAGAATTTGCGCCATTAATACGCGTGATGGCATATGTGCTGGGTTTTGTTGAATAATATTCTTTAAATGGATGATGGCAGCAGGGTAAGCGTTATTTTGAAAAGCGATTAAGGCTTTTTCATAACTTTCGTCAACATTATCATTAGCAAAAACTGATGCGCTCATTAAAAATAATGAGAATAAGGCTGCATGTAATATTTTTGTTGTTTTCATGTTGCACCGATTTTAATGGGTTGTTTTAATATGGCGACAGTTGCCTCTTTGCTATGATAATAGCTAATATTTAAGCAGATAGATAGCACGTAACACAGTGATTAAATATTAAAAAAATAGAGCATTTATAATGACTTAGTTTTTTATGAGTTACTATTTTAGTTAGGTATAACTGATTATTTTATGTCAGCTTTTTTTACAATAAGTAAGTTTACGCTATTAGGTTAGCAAGGTATAATTCCTAAGGTGTTGTTAAATGGCGACATTGATTTTTTGGAATAAAAATTGCTTATTAACTGTTATCGGCGATGAGTTCAGAGTAAATAACTCATTCTTAGTTTTTTCCTTTTGAAAGTGATTACTTATATGACTTTAATAAAAAGAATATTTAAAATTTTAGCAGTTACGACTTTATTGTCGTCGGCGAATGTATTCGCGGCAGACTTTTTGGTTAATACCACCATTGATGACTCGGGCGATTATGTTAATGGCGCTGAGTCTAAGTATGGTATTGACCGTATGAATGTTAGCTCTGTAGGCGATTTAGTGACGGTTGATATTTATACTAATTTTGTGAATTATAATAAATCAACCTCTGCAGGTGGGAAAAATATTGTATTTGGTGACTTATTAATTAGTACAGCAGGTAGTTCAGACTACGATTATGCTTTTGTATTATCGGAAGGTAGAAGTAACAGTTATAAAAACAACTCTAGTTGGAAGGAAAAAGATTGGGATAATGATGGTACTTTAACTAAAATCGACTCTACGATAACATCAGAAACCTATCATAATTATTCTAGCGCTGTTGGTAGTGGCGAAGTAATGTCGAGCGGAACGGATATAAAAGATGGCTCTTGGTCTGTTACTAATTATGGTAAAAGAACAGGTAATACAGACTTAATTAGTTTTAGCTTCAATGTTAACGGAATTGATGCTTTTCAAAATGCATCTCAATTAGCGTTTAGCTGGGGCATGTCTTGTGCAAACGACATAGTCAGTGGTGTAGCAAATGTTACTCGCTCAGTTAATGTACCAGAGCCAGCAGCTTGGTTATTAATGTTATTAGCTTTAGGCTTTATGGTAAATAGACGTAACAAGAAGGCGGATAATTTTTCTGCATAAGCCTTAATACTCATTATGTAATTATCTAAAAACGACCATCAGGTCGTTTTTTTTGCTTCATTTAAAGACTACCCTTTTATATGTCAGTTTCTTTAGGGGCTAGATCACGTTAATAACAACACAGTCGCTGATTTCTTTATGACCAATGATTTAAGTGATACCAATTGAAATAATAAATCAATCATCTTCAAATGGTCTAAATAATCAACTTCTGCGTTGCGCTCAATCCCAATAGCCAGCTATTACTCAATCACGCGCCTTAAACTTGACTATTTATCCTTATTGAATTTTGATTCATTCTTTAATTCATTTGGTATGATACATTAGATGTAACATAAGCTATTTACTTAACTTCCCATGAAAGAAACATCCACAACTAATAAAATAGACGACAGTATTTGTCCTTTATGCCAACAAAGTAATCGTTGCGATGTTAATGCTAGCGCCGGTTGTTGGTGTATGAATACTAATGTACCGCAAGCTTTATTAGCGACCATTCCTACAGATTTACAAGGGAAGAGTTGCGTATGTAATAACTGTATTCAAGCTTATTTCAAAAATAAAAATATAAAACAGCAGAGTCAAGCTCAGCAATAGAGTGAAAACAAATCAAAATAATCTCAAATATCGAATAAGAGTTATGCTCAAACATGTTTATTAACAACTTAAAGCATATTTTTTACTGATCCCTCTACGCAAATAGCACGTATCAACGTAAAATACCTGTATGAATATATTCATCACGAAACAAGCCGCTCAACACTGCTATGAATAAAAGCTCAGTAACCGTTCAACCTTTACGAAATACTCAAACTAAAATTGCCATTATTGGTGGTGGTGTTGCGGGGTCTACTATTGCGTTGCGCTTTGCCGAATTAGGTTTAGATACAACCTTGATTGAAAAAGGTCCTAGTTTGGTTAATGGTCCGCCTATTTGTCACTTACATGCTGGCGGCAACTTATATCGTGAAATTTCAGATGAACAGTGTTTAACCTTACTTCAACAGTCAATCGAGACGGTAAAGGTCTATCCGCAAAGCGTTAATGTAAGACCAACCGTTATTGCCTTGCCTAAAACCGATCACGGACAGCCAGAAGATTTATTGCCGCGTTTAGAAAAACTCCGTAAGCGTTATAGCGAACTAGTTTCTGCTGATATCAGTAATAAAGTCTTAGGTGAGCCAGAAGATTATTTTAGGTTTTATAGTCGTGCAGAAGTAGATGCGTTAGTTAATAAATCTATTCCTAGTAAGGCTACACAAGCTAGTGATTGGCTGATTTCTTTTGCTAATTTTACCGATTTAAATAAACTTAAATTCCCAGTTTTGTTAGTACAAGAGTATGGCTTATCAGCTTTTAGGTTTGCAGCTATCGCCAGTTTGGCTATTGAGCGCTTACCTAGCTGTCACTTACAAACACATAGCCAAGTTACGGCTATTACCGCTGATGAAGATAACTTGGGCTGGCAGGTTTCTACCAAGCTGCAAGGTAACGACAATATTCAACAGCAACAGTTTGATTATGTGATTAATGCGTGTGGTTTCAAAAGTGGTGAAATTGATGACATGGTCAGCGCTAAACGTCAGCGTATGGTTGAGTTTAAAGCCGCTTACGTAGCACATTGGCCGCAATGCCAAGGCTTATGGCCTGAGATTGTGTTTTACGGTGAGCGAGGCACTCCGCAAGGTATGGCGCAATTAACGCCTTATCCTGATGGTTACTTTCAGTTGCACGGCATGACACAAGATATTACTCTTTTTGATCAAGGTCTTGTCGCTAGTTCACTACAAAGTGCCCAACCAAAATTAGCGCAACGCTTCATTGAAAAAATTGATAAAAAGTGGCCAGAGCAATTAATTCACAACAGAACACTCGGTTCAATTGAGCATATGGCGCAGTTTATTCCTCAATTTAGTTCCGCCATTGTTGCGGCAAAACCCTTATTTGGTGCGCAGCAAATACCTGGCGATGATCCAGAATTACGCGCTGCTGATGTTTCATTTCATGGTAAACATTATGCACGAGCAGAAATTGTTAAAGCTTCTTCAGCGCTTGCTGCGGCAGATGCTATTTTAGCTAACTTATCTGAATGTGGACTCATTACTGATCCAGCAATAGAGGGTTACTTAACTGAACATTACTTTCCTGTGAGTCAGCAATGTTCAGACATTGAAGTGACCGAGCGTGCAATACTACTTGCTAAGCAGCGAGATTACCCCGATGCGTTAGCTAAGAATTTATAAACTTAACCCTAACTTCACCAATTTAATAGGTCTAGCCTAGTGTTGCTTTGCTGAATTCTGCAAACGTATCAAAACACCACTGTGGCTCATAATTAGCTATTGCTTCACCGTAGTTATAACCATAAGTTAGTCCTACGCTATCCATATTTGCGGCTTTGGCGGCAAGAATATCATTCTTAGAATCGCCAATCATTAAACAACTTTCAGTGGTAACGTTAAGTTGCTCTACAGCATAAATTAATTGTGCAGGATGAGGTTTTTTCTCTGATAAGGTATCTGCACCGATAATAATTTCGAATAACGCATCAATTCCTAAACCTGATAATATTGGTTGTATAAATTCAACAGGTTTATTGGTTATGATACCAAGACGAAACCCTGCCGCTTTTAAAGCAACTAAACCTTCTTTTACGTCAGCATACAATACCGTTTCAACACACATCTGTTCACGGTAATGATTTAAGAAAAGTGTTACTGCTTGCTGCGCTAATTCAGAGTCTAATTGGCTATCAATAGTGGCAGAGCCAGATAAACCTCGAGCTACCAACGTTTGTGCGCCATTGCCAACCCAACTACGAATAGTGTCTTGCGAAAATTCAGGCTTGTCTAAGTCTGCTAGCGTTTTGTTTAAAGCAGCAGCAAGATCTGGAGCGCTATCTACTAACGTACCGTCGAGATCAAAAAGTAAGACTTTTTTTTGCTGTAATGTCATGAAGTTTCCTGATGAAGAATTTAATGAATATTGGATTTAATTAACGATTAAGTTGCCGATGATATTATCAATCAGAGCATCGACAAAAAAGTATTATATCACTCAAAATTATAGGGGTCATTAATCCGATTTTTACTCATTGTTTGGTTTAAATTATCCCTAGATCAGGTTATTTATTTTATAACTAGCAAATTAGTTTTTAACGATAAAAAAAGGTGTAATCAATATACTGATTACACCTTTTTAAATTTTTATGTCTAGCTAGCTTTACGGACTATTCGAACCTTTACTATTACCCCGTATTACGCATACCCGTTGCAATACCTGACATGGTTACCATCAACACCTGCTCATTTTCAGGGTGTTCAGGTTGCGCTCGTAAACGTTTAAGTGCTTCTATTTGCAATAAGTGCAATGGTGCTAAGTAAGGGCGACGAAGTTCAAAAGAGTTAAAGTTCCAAGGATCATTCTCTAATGCTTCTTTCTGCCCCAAAATGCCTAAGATAGTTGCTTTGTCTTGTACAAGTTGTGCACGTAACTCTTTACCCATTACTTTTAAAGAATCTTCAACTAAAGACTCATCGTATAATGCTGACATTTCTTTATCTGCTTTCAAGTACACCATTTCTGTTAATGAGATACGTGAACGGAAATAAGGCCATTGTTGTAGCATTTCTTTAATAAGCGCTTCATTCTCTTGATAAGCGCTTTGTATTGCACTACCCAAACCAAGCCAAGCAGGAACCACTAAACGGTTTTGAGCCCAAGCAAAAATCCATGGAATAGCGCGTAACGATTCAATACCACCGTCTGACTTACGTTTACTTGGGCGTGAGCCTAATGGTAGTGAGGCAAGCTCTTGCTCTGGTGTTGCTTGACGGAAATATTTAACAAAATCGTCATTGCCTTCAACGTATTTACGATAAGTTGTACAGCTTTCTTCAGACATAGTTTTCATAATGTCACGCCATGCTTGTGTAGGCACAGGTGGTGGGTTAATTAAACACTCTAAAATAGCTGAAGCATACAAATGTAAGCTACGGTTGGCTAAGCTTGGTGTACCAAACTTATGACGAATAGTTTCGCCTTGCTCTGTTACACGTAAACCACCGTCTAATGTACCTGGAGGTTGTGATGCAATAGCTGCATGTGCTGGACCGCCGCCTCGACCAATTGTGCCGCCTCGGCCGTGGAATAATTTTAACTCAATATTTTGTTCAACAAACACTTCAACAAGCTTCTCTTGAGATTCATATTGACCCCAAGTTGCGGCAAGTACGCCAGCATCTTTAGATGAGTCACTATAGCCAATCATTACATTGTGTTGTCCGTCACAAGTGTTACGGTAGCTTTCAATATTTAATAATTCAGACATTACTTGTGGTGCATTATTTAAATCATCGAGTGTTTCAAATAATGGTGCAATTGGCATATTCCACTTAACGCCAGAAGCTTTAAGTAATAATTTAACCGCTAAAACATCACTTACTTCACTCGCCATTGAAATAATATAAAGTCCGAAAAGCTCAGCTGGTTGGCTTGCTATTAACGCGTAAGTATCAAGTACTTCTTGAGTATCTTCCGACCAATTATTGCTAGGTAATAATGGGCGAGGATTTTTTAACTCAGCCAATAAAAATTCTTGTCTTTTCGCTTCATCCCAATCGGTATAAGTACCTAAGTTTAATAACTCAGTTATTTCAGCTATTGCGCTATCGTGGCGCTCACTGTGCTGTCTAATATCAAGTTTAACTAACGAGATACCAAAGCTATTAACCTTGCGAATTAAATCAAGAATTAATGAGTTAGCAACATTGGTTAAGCCCATTGCTAATAAACTATCACGACAAGTTTTTAAAGGCTGACGTAATTGATCAGAGCTAGAAAGAACGCCTTCGGTTTTGCCTTCTTTTAATTGCTCAATAGTCGCTTTTAATAAAAGTATTACCGGCGCTAATTGTTGGCGGTAAGGGCCACGTAAGTTTTTATCAGCGTCAACTAACTCAGGCGTTGCTTTAGACATTGAAAGTTCTAAATAAAGTCTTTCAAAATCTTTTAAATATAAGTGTGCCGCCATTAAACGCGCTTTAATAAGCGCTTCTTCACTTAAGCTTGCTGTTACAAATGGGTTGCCATCACGATCGCCTGCCATCCAACTTGCCATAGTAATTGGCGTATAGTCATCAGCTAATTTTTTACCTGTTACTTTTACTGAAAAGTCATCTAGCTCACGCATAAATTGCGGAATAGCAAACCAAAAGTTGTCGGCTATACTATTTAAACCCCAGCGTGATTCATCTAGCGGAGTAGGGCGTTTGTGGCGAATTTCATCGGTATGCCATGCTTGTTCAACTAACTCTTCAACACGTGCTGATAAAGCATTGTTTGGTGTATCTAATGCTTGACCGATTTTTTTATATTTATGAATAAAGGCTCTACGGTTTACTTCAGTAGGATGCGCCGTTAATACCAATTCAATTTTTAATTTTTTAAGTGCCGCAGTGATCACTTCTGGATCTATATTGGTAATATGCTCTTCAAGATCTTCAAGTGGATGAGCATGATCTAACTCATCTAAGCCTTCTTCACTTGTTGTATATTGTTGCTCTGCAACATTTACTAAGTTTAAGAATTGGCTAAATGCTCTTGAGTAAATCAGAAGCTCTTTTTCATCACAATGAGCAAATTTTTCTTGCAGAGCCGCGATAGCTTTGGTGTTACCTGCCGCTATTTCTCTACCTTCTAAACGAACGCTTTCAATTTCTTCTAACCACTTTTCACCTTGATCGGCGGCAATGGTTTTACCGAGTAAAGTACCTAAGTCGCGTACATTTTGTTGAATAGGTTCTAACATAGAAATCCTCTTGATTATGATTAACTGCGTTTAAAATAATTTAACGAATAAACAGTATATATAAAATAACGATATAAACATCATAAAGAAGACTTAAAATAATTAAAAATATATAATAAGTATTATTGTCATAGATAAAAGGCTATATCGTGAATAATAGGACACCTACATTACGGCAATTACAAATATTACAAGCGCTAGCTGAATATAAGAAAATATCGGTAGTGGCTGAAAAACTATATATCTCTCAACCGTCCGTTTCAATACAGCTTAAAAAACTCAGTGAACTGTTTGATATTACTCTTTATAGAGTGCATGGCAAGTCGGTTAAGCTAACTGATGCGGGGCTTGCTGTGTTAGAAGCCTCTAACGAGATGTTTTCTACTTTGAATCGTTTAAGTTCAAAATTAGACGATTTAAAAGGTGTTAAATCAGGTACCTTAAAACTCAATGTTGTTTCCACTGCCAAGTATTTTTTACCTTTGCTACTAGGGTCTTTTTGTAAAAAATATCCCTTGGTCGATGTAGAGTTAAATATTGGTAATAGAGCTGAGGTTTTAGCTAGCCTTAAAGAAAATAAAGATGATTTTTATGTACTAAGTGATTGTCTTGACGATACAAATATCAGTGCGGATCCTTTTTTAGATAATTTATTAGTTGTGGTTGCACCAGCAAAACATGAATTAACCTTACAGCCGTCAATCAGTTTAGCGCGCTTAACACATTACCCATTTATTATGCGTGAACATGGATCTGGTACACGCCTTTCGGTTGATCAGTTTTGTCACCAGCATAAAATTAGTTTAAAAGAGAAAATGACTATTGAAAGTAGTGAAGCCATTAAACACTCAGTTGCAGCTGATTTAGGCTTGGCTATTTTAAGCCAACACACACTTGAACATAGTTCAGGCTCGGGATTAGTTAAACTTAATGTAGAGGGTTTTCCTATTAAAAGTACTTGGTATTTAGTCCAGAATAAGCGACGTAAACAGTCAATACTCGCTAAGTTGTTTTATGATTTTATGCAAAATGAAGGTCAAACAGTGTTACGTAAGTTTATTGAAAAGCGCGGCTAGAAATGACTTTAGTTTTATAAAAGTAGGCGAAAATACGGTGTAATTTATCGAGACCTTATAATTTGTAAGTTATAAGGTCTCGAGTGTTACTATTTTTTGGGAGGGATTACACTTTGACTTACAACCCTATTTCTTCCTGTGTTTTTTGCTTGGTACATGGCCTCGTCTGCACTTGTTAGTAATTCCTTTGTTGTTACTATTTTTTCATTAGTTTTAGCTATCGCTATTCCTGTAGAAACAGTTATTCGTCCAAATGATGAATATTGATGAGGAATGGTACTATTGGAAAAGGCTTTCGGTAAGTCATGAAGCCAGTTTAATTGATCTATCTGTAATATTTTTACTAATATAAACTCTTCCCCACCAAATCTAATTACTATATCGGCTTCACAACTATTTAATATTTCAGCCACTTTAATAAGCACTCTGTCACCTTCTAAGTGCCCATAGTTATCGTTATATTTTTTAAAGTAATCGATGTCTATCATCGCTAGCGCAATATATTGAGAGGGGTGAAGTTGTGCAATTAAGTTGCTGCACTTAGTCTCAAAGCTATGCCTGTTATATAACCCTGTTAATTTATCGGTATTAGCTCTTTCTGCTGCTATTAACTCTGCTTTGTATTGTGTTCGAAGCAGGATATCAAGTTGGTACTGTATGTACCCCATAACAATAATCATGGTAAATAAGAAATAGAGTGTCCACGAAATTGAGACTGGCGTAAAAACATGAATTCCAATTAAATTAATACAAATAATAAGCCAAAGCAAAGACTTATGACCTAAATGCAACATAGGAATTGATGTGATTACTGCGACTACTAGCATTGGACCACCTTCCTTTAGTTCATTATGAGTTAAGGAGAATGACCAAAATAAATAACTAATTGTGCAGCAAAATAAAATAGCATAACCAAAAAAGTGTATGTGTAATTTTTCGGTATTATTTCTCTTATTAAGAAAGATAAATATGCTAGATAGGAGAATTATTACGATTCTTATACTATTTATAAGTAAGTTGTCGGTGAAATTTTCACTTTCCAATGACAATACAGTAAAAGATAATAAAAAGAATATACATAAATAGAGAACGGTATTTGCCAAGCGCTGCGAGCTTTTATTTAACTGAATCTGAAACTCTTTTTCAGCAAATCTTGATAAATAAAATGTTGAGGGGAAATATTTCAAAAGTTATCTTATGTAAGCTAAATTCTGGATAATAAAAGTAACAATGAGAACGAGTGAAATAGCTTTGGTGCGTAGCTTTTCCGTAATTTTTCTTATCCAGTTCTCAGGTTATTTGTAATTCATTTCACATAAAAATAGTGTAGTAGATAATTAATTTCTTTACTAATTAATTTCTTTATTAATTATAAAGCACTTCGTTTATTACAAATAAGTAGATGTCATTTATGCTTATACTTTTTCCTTCTCCAATAAAAAGCAGTGTTAAAAAACACTGCTTAGTCATTAAATCGTTGATAAGTTAACTTACAACAGGCTTTTTATTTCGCGCATTTTTTATTCAATGCGGCTAACTCTTTTTTCGCTAAAAAGTTATCCATTTTTGAGCGTAGTAACTTGTATAACAAAATTGAACCGTCTATTTCTTCTTTACGGTTGGTTAAACTTTCTATGTTTAAACCTAACGGTAAATCGTACGGCGAAATAGCATCTAAAATTTGTTGTAAGCTGTTAACGCAGATACGAATTGACTCGTATAACGGGTTTTCTGCATTAAGAATACGTAAGCTTGTTGCTTCAGGAACATTTACCCCTAACCAATCAATAAATTCTAAGGTTTTCTTACTACCACACGGTGAGAAGGTTAATATTAAACGTTGTGGTTTTAAGCCTTCTTTTTTACATTCAAGCGCATAACGAGTTAGTAAGTCGATAGTCGCTTGTGGATCGTAAATGGCCTGCGAGATAAAGAAACTACAGCCTTGTTTATGTTTACTAATTAAACGTTCATGCTCGTCACCCTTACTAGCATGGCGCTCAGCAATGGTAACACCACCAATAAAAAATTCATGTTGGTTTTCAACTAAGGCTTTGTATGCGTCAGCTAAGGGTAATGAAATTTCATTATTCTTTGATGGACTACCAACTAATACAACATCTTTAACGCCGTATTTTTCCCAGGCTTCATTTGCCCAGTTGTTAAAGTCATCGCCATTAGATTGAACAACACTTTTGTATGTGATTACCGGGCGCTTAGACTTTTTATTTAATAATGAAGAATAAAGTCTAGCATCAAGGGTTGATTTAAACGGGAAAGGTCGAGGCTTACTAATGCGTGAATCTTCGTCTTGAATGTCATAAACAATCAAACCATCAAAATCGATGTCACTAACGCGATCGAGTAATTTCTCGGCAATGTCAGACACTGTATCGAGTGGCGTATCGCTTTTTGGTGGCGTGGTGCCAATAAAGTAAACACCTCGATTAATATCATTGTATCGGGCTTGTAGCTCTGATGTTATCGTCAAAATACTTCTCTTTACTTTGTGGACGTTTAGATGGCTATATGTTCAGGCAAATAGCTTAATTTGTCAACCATTGTGTGTGGTATAACGTTAATTATTAGTTATACCTTGTTCTAATCGTTATTCAGTTTTTATATAACCGACATATTCATCGGCTGTATTAAAACCCTTATCGATCGTCATTATCATTTTCAGTATCGATTGTACTCTCGTCTGTTGCGTTTATTAGTATTTTAGGCTGCCACTCTAACCAATCTTCATCAATATCTTGGTGTAAAATAAAACTTGCCGGTATTGGCGCTAATTCTGGCTTGTCTTCATCATCAATACTTGGTGTCGCAAAGGCAATTCCACCAGCGATAAGAGTTTCTATTGATTCAGAGTCTATTTTAACACCAGAGAAAACACTCGCATCAATTCTTATACCGCTAGTATTCCAAAACTTACTTTGCCCATTAACTAGTGCTGCGTAGGGTTTAGCAATGTTAACAAATATATTTACTTGGTCAGCGGTTGGCGATAAATCGATACCGATAACTTTACCGACTTTAATTTGTCGATAAAGAACGGGGTTACCAACACGTACAGAGCCGAGGCGAGAAGTGGTTAACTTAATATTCAGCCCGTAAGCTAGTCGCTCAACTGTTGGCGCAATTTCAAGAGCGATAAACTCGGTTTTAGGTTCTGCTTCTTGCCCTGATAAGGCATCATAAGACGGTAGTAGGCCAATGAAAGCACCATCAAGTATGGAAGCAACATTTTTAGATCCCACTAAACCAATTTCAGGCTCTACTTTCCAAAACTTTGTGCCCTTAAGAGCATATTGGTTGCCTAAATCATTTAATAATACCAGTGCGGTAACGCCAACTTTGCCGTTATTAAAGATTAACCGTTGCACTGTACCTAAGGTTTGCTCTTGATAAATAACCTTGGTATTAATTTTTAATCCGCTAACATCATTAAAATGAATGCTAATATTTTTACCTGCATTTCTAGCTTCTTCTTGGTGTTTGAATAAAGTGAATTGCGCCAACTCTGCAATATTATCTTTAGTTTTCTGTGTATCATCATGTGGATTAACCTGAGGTGATTCAGGGTTATAAAAACTAATACCACCGCGTAAAATAGCGTCTAGCGATTCAGTTTTTACAACAAAGTCACTTAACCCACCTGAAATAGTAATGCCGCTGGCATTATAAAAACGCGTAGTACTTTGTAATAAACTACGATGCTTATCATCAATAGTAATATTTACGTGAATATTATCATCGGCTTTATTGAGGCTAACATTGTCAACTTGGCCAATAGTGATACCTCGATAACTTACCGCACTACCTGGTGTGGCGACACTTGCATGATCAGTGATTAAAGTTAATTGTAAGCCAGGTGAACTAGCATGCTTAACGGGAGGAGTGGTATATAATGGAAATTGTGATCTTGCTTTGCCTTCACCAATATTAAAAGTGATATAAGCGCCGCCGAATAAAGCATCTTTATCACTCGCACCTGAGAGGCTTAAGCTCGGATTGACTAAATAGAATTGAGTATTTGCTTTTAAAATATGTTGATATTCGGGTAATAAACCAACCTGCAAGTACTGCTGTGCATTTTGATTTTTAATACTATGAATTGCCCCAATTTCAATACCACGATATAAAACACGTGTGTTTTTACTGATAATTTCATCGGCGGCAACATTGAGGGTAAAACTAATTTGTTGTTCAGCAAGTTTTTCATTGGCATATAATGAAAAACTATCGCCATTGGTTACTGATTTTTCTTTTGATTCTTGGTTGTTACCTTGATTAATAAAAGAAATACCACCATTTAGAATGGTTTGTAATGATTGTGCTTGAACATCAACTCCTAATAAATTAGCAGAAATTTTTAACCCTGAATTATTGTAAAATCGACTGTCCGCATTTACATAATGGCTAAATTCAGGCAATACATGAATATGTACTAAATGACGTTCAGGTGCACTTGTTTCAATCGCTTGTATATTGCCTACCACTTGTTGTCTGTAATAAACACTGCTCCCTACCTGTAAAGAGCTACGGTCATTACTGGTTAACATTAAGTGTAGGCCCGGCTCGCTGTAGGTATAAGGCGGAATGTCATTATACACCTTAAATTTATTGCTAGGTTTACCAGCTAAAGAAGCTCGGATACTGATATAGCTTCCCGTTAATAGTGTTTTAGCATTGGCTAATCCTGTTAAACTTATTTGCGGTGAAACAATATAAAATTGCGATTGATCTGTTAAGTAAGGCACAACACGAGGGTTAACTTGCGCTATAGCTGTAATCTTTCGACTTACGGGGTCAATTTTGCTGAATGACTCAATAACACCAATCGTTAAGCCTTGGTACATGATAGCCGCATTATGATCTATACCTGAATTCCAGTCTAAGGTTAGCTCAATCGTATGCCCCATTTCAGCGGCTTGAAAGTCAGGGTGCAGCGGAAAAGTATCACCATTTTTTGCCGGGGCTAAGTCGGCCTGATAACTTAAAGTATCAACTGAAATTCCACCCGCTAGAATTGAAGATAATGATTCGGTATTAATTTTTATACCCGCTGAAAGCGAGGCGGTAACTTGCATGCCGCTGGTATTATAAAATAAAGAATTTTCTTTTATTAAGTGAGCAAATTCAGGTTTGATGAAAATATTGATACCAATTTTTTTACTGCTTTCAATATAGTGATAACCGGTAACATGACCAATTGGGATCTGTTTAAAGCTAATCGGGGAGTTTTCACTAATCGATCCTAATACATCGGTTTGTAAGGTGAGGTGTAAACCTGGTGTAGACATATCAAGTGTTGGTACCTCAGTTAAGGCTACAAAATGAAATTTACTTTCAGAAGATTTATCTGTGTCGGGTAAAATAGTTATGTAACTACCTGAAATAAGTGTGTCTAAACCCGAGATACCTTGTAGTGATATATCCGCGCTAACCAACCAAAATAGAGTGTTGGTGGTTAGATAGTCGGTAAAGTCTTTAGAAATCTCTACTTCAGCAATAACATGTGTTAAATCATCAGACGGGACAACTTTCTTCACTAAACCTGTCACTAAACCTTTATAACGAACTTCGGTTTTATTAGGCACAATGCCTGAGCCATTATCAAATTCTATGGTGATAATGGTACCTTGTTCAGAAATAGTTTTTACTGCTAGCCATAAACCGAAAATTAAAGCGATAAAAGGTACAAACCAAATAATAGAGATCCCTTGACGAGGAACAATATCAGCAGCACTGTTACCTTGATTATTTTGCTCGGCGGCAGTTCTATCCTTTTTAGTGTTCATTTATATCCTTTTCGCAGATGTTTTTTTGAATAAATGGTTAAGTAATATTTTGATTATTATTCACTTAATTTTGTAGCACGTAAATTTTTATCTTCTATGTGCTTGTCCCAAAGTAATCGAGGATCAAAGTTGTTGGCTGCCAACATGGTAAAAATAACCGTCATGGTAAAGTAGTTTATGGCAGGACCAGCCCCTACCGATGTAATAAAGCCAAGTTCCACTACGGTAACCATTAAAGCAACTACGAATACATCAAGCATTGACCATGGTCCTAGTAGTTCAAGAGCCCGATAAAAATTACTATTTTTACCGGGCTTCAAACGAATGCCCGTATACGCTTTATATACGAGTACAAATAAGCCTACAATTTTAAACAAAGGCACTATGATACTAGCGGTAAAAATAATAACGGCTATTGGGTATAAACCATGGTCAACAAACTCTCCAATACCCGATAAAATTGTTGCGTCAGTCGGTATACCCAGTCGATAAACAATCATTATGGGGTAAAGGTTTGCAGGAATAAAGGCTATTAGTGCTGCTAAGTTCCAAGCGAGCGTATATTGTAAACTGTTATGTTGGCGCTGGTAAAAATGACCGTGACAGCGAGTACATTGTTGTGGCTCAGCAATAAAATTATTAAGTTTATGACATTTAGGGCATAAGGTGAGATTAGTATCTTTAGCTGTTTTCATGGTTAACCTCCTTATTAGTAAATGCTTTTTCTAGCTTGTCCCAAATATAATCTTGATCAAGCGCCACTGCAGACATAGTGGAGCAAATTAACCAAAAAATAAATGCTAATAAACCAAGATTAACCGATAGCTCTGTGTCATCAGTTAATTTATACATGGATACAACTATACCCAGCATAAATACGTTGAGCATAGCCCAGTGGTCAAGATGGTGATACGCACGGAAAAAGTTTAGGAGTGAGGGCTTTAAGCGGTTAAATTTAAAAGAATAAGCAATATACAGTGCACCAGAAAGTCTGACTATCGGCACTGCAATAGCAAAAAGAAACATTAAACAGGCAATCATGAAGAAGTCGCGTTCGATCAATACAATAATACAATCTAATAAAGACGCTTGATGAAATTGTCCTGCTAAGGTCACACCCATAATGGGTAACAATATGGCGGGCAGCATAAAGATCAAACCAGCAAGAGACCAATAAAAGCTACGATTAATTGAATCAACTTTACGTTCAATTAAGGTGCTTCCACAACGGGTACATTTGGCTATTTGTCCTTGTTTTAATTGTGGTTTGTCATACAGCGCATCACATTGTTGACAAGCGACAAGTAATTCAGTATCGATAGGTGTGTTCATTGATTGGGCGTTGTTTACCTATTAAATTTTAAATCATGCAAAAAAAAGCAGCGATAAACGCTGCTTTTTTAAAACTTATTAGCTATTAACTATTAATTAAAGCAACAACGCCATTTTTATTTTAATGACGTAATATATTGTGTTACAGCTTCGATATTAGCGTCAGATAATTTAATCGCGATATTACGCATAATACCGTTATTGTCATTATTACGAGTTCCATCGCGGAAACTTACTAATTGTTTTGTTAAGTATTCTTGACTTTGTCCGGTAAGACCAGGAAAACCAGCTTGTTTAACACCTTTACCGGTAACGCCATGACAAGCGATACAAGCTGCAATTTCACGCGTTGAGTCACCGCCAATATATAATTTATGGCCTGCTTCATTTGTTTCGCCAGTACCCGCTTTAGTGGTTTGTACAGCAAAATAAGCAGCTAAGTCATGCATATCTTCAGGACTTAAACCTGCAACCATACCAGCCATTACAGGATCTTTACGATCGCCTGATTTGAAATCTTCTAATTGTTTGGCTAAGTAGTTAGCACTTTGTCCCGCTAAAACTGGGTAGATAGGCGCTAGGCTGTTACCGTCTGCACCATGACAAGCTGCACATGCCGCTGACTTGCTTTTACCTGCTGCTACATCGCCTTGGTAAATGGCAGCAGCTGGCGTTGAAGAAACAATTTCAACATTTCCAGCAGGACTAGCTGCTACTGTTGAACCTGTACTTTCAGCTGGACCTGAAGACGCTGCTGCTTGCTCATTCACATTAGGTAAGCTTGAGAAGTGAGCCGCCAAATCAGCCATATCTTCATCAGATAAGTTAGCTGCCATAGGTGCCATCATAGCATCGTTACGAGCACCAGATTTAAAGTCGGTTAATTGTTTAATAATATAAGCATCATTTTGTCCCGCCAGGTTAGGGAACATTCCGCTTGCACTAACACCCGTAGGGCCGTGACAGGCACTACATACGGCTGCTTTTTCTTTACCTGCATTAGCATCCGCGGCTTGTACAGTAGTTACTGAACTTAAAGCTACAAATAGCGAAAAGATAATTTTTTTCATTGAGTTGCTCTCTGCTTGTCATTAATTGGCTAGCTTGTTTGATATTATAGTCGCTATCTAATTAAAAATGATAAAAAGTACGATTGATATGTCGGCATTTTACACGAATATTAGCACCTTGTAAGAGTTGAGGAGAAAAAATAGATCAAAAAAACAGGTGATTTAACGTTTTATGCATTTTTTTGATAATAAATGAATTAAAAAAACGCTATAATGGCGAAAATTTTTTCATGAGAGAAGCCCTTGTCTTCTACAAAGATACATTTAAATAAAGCCGCATTTACCATTAGTGCGCCTGATATTCGCCGTTTACCAGAAGATTCTGGTATTGAAGTGGCGTTTGCTGGTCGCTCTAATGCGGGTAAATCAAGTGCTTTAAATACCCTTACTAACCAACGCGGCTTAGCTCGCATCAGTAAAACGCCTGGCCGTACTCAATTAATTAACGTATTTGAAGTTGCCCAAAACAGACGTCTTATCGATTTACCAGGTTATGGCTTTGCTAAAGTACCACTTGAAATGAAGAAAAAGTGGCAAAAAGCGCTTGGTGAATATTTAGAAAAACGTAAAAGTTTAAAAGGCTTAGTGGTATTGATGGATATACGTCATCCGTTAAAAGATTTAGACATGGATTTAATTCAGTGGGCTGCCGACAGTGAGTTACCCGTATTAGCGTTATTGACTAAGTGTGACAAGCTTTCACAAGGTAAACGTAGTGCTGAAGTATTGGCAGTGAAAAAGAAGTTGTCTTCATTAAATGCTGATATTCGAGTTCAAGCTTTCTCTTCACTTAAATATACGGGGTCAGAACAAGCTGATGCTATTATTTGTGAATGGTTAGAGCAAGAAGCACAAGATTATGAATTACCAGAAGAAGATGAGTTTGAAAACGTTGACGAATCAGATGAATTTATTGATTAAGCACTTCATCAATTTATCCTGTTTTTAGGTTATTGATCGAGAAAAGGGAGAAACTTTAAATAGTTTTCCCTTTTTTTGTGACAATTTTTAAACCTAGAACCTAGAACCTAGAACCTAGAACCTAAAACCTAGGTACTAGGTTCTCGCAAAGTTATAATTTTTTAAACTGTAATTCAACCAGCCTTTGATACAACGAACAATTCTTTAATAAAGCTTGATGATCACCTATTTCAACCAAGGCACCTTTGTCTAATACCGCTATTTTATCGGCATGTTGAATAGTGGATAATCGATGAGCAATTATCAGAGTGGTTCTATCTCGCATTAATTCTTCTAAAGCTTGTTGTACGTGATGTTCACTTTCACTGTCTAGGGCACTAGTTGCTTCATCTAGTAATAATATTTGCGGATCTTTTAATATGGCGCGAGCAATAGCAATACGCTGTCTTTGTCCGCCAGAAAGTCTTACTCCGCGTTCACCGAGAAAGCTATTGTATCCGTCAGGTAAATTAACAATAAACTCATGAGCATGGGCTTTTTTAGCGGCGGAGATCACTTCTTCATCGGTTGCCTCAGGTTTACCGTAACGAATATTATGAAATACATCACTGCTAAACAGTGCCGGTTGTTGTGGCACTAAAGCCATTTGTTGACGAAGATCTTTAGGATCTAATTGACGAATATCGGTATCGCCAAAAGTAATACAGCCAGATTGCGGATCGTAAAAGCGTTGTAGTAATTCAAACAATGTAGACTTACCTGCGCCAGAAGGACCAACTAAAGCGAGTACCTTTCCTTTTTCGGCAACTAAACTAAGTGATTTTGTTGCCGCTTGATCGGGGCGTGATGGATAATTAAAACTAACATTTTTAAACGCTATTTGGGCGCTAAGTTGTTTTGCGGGAATGGTGTTTTCTATTGGTGGAAGGATATGACTCTCTACCTGTAAAATTTCAATTAGTCTTTCTGTTGCGCCTGCAGCACGTTGTAATTCGCCCAACACCTCTGAAATTGTCGCTAACGAAGAGGCAACTAAAATGGCATAAAAAACAAAAGCCGCTAAATCACCACCACTCATTCTGCCTTGAATAACATCACTGCCGCCAACCCATAACATGCCGGTAATCGCACCAAATACGATAACAATAACGCCGGCTATTAAAGTGGCACGTTGTTTTATTCTACTGCGA
Source organism: Colwellia echini (assembly GCF_002843355.2). GTDB lineage: Bacteria > Pseudomonadota > Gammaproteobacteria > Enterobacterales > Alteromonadaceae > Colwellia > Colwellia echini. The sequence continues at coordinate 55,641 of NZ_PJAI02000003.1, read as the reverse complement.
CCAATAGCAAATGATTTCTCCACTTCATGTGAAAATGAACGCCTTTCTTGTTGTTCATGAGTGTAACTTTGTACGGTTTTGATATGCTCAATGGCTTCGCCAGCGTAACTACCAACATCGGACATTGAATCTTGGCTTTTACGAGATAGCTTTCTAACTTTGCGGCCATAAAATAGAATAGGCACTAAAATAAACGGCACGGCAATTAATACAATTAAGGTTAATTTGATGTTAGTAGCGAATAACATAACAAGGCCGCCGAGCATCATTAATACACTACGAATAGCCATAGAAAATGACGAACCAATAATACTTTGTAATAAGGTCGTGTCAGTGGTGATGCGCGACATAATATCGCCACTACCGTTGGTTTCAAAATAACTCGGGTGCAGGGTAATTACATGATTAAACACGGCTAAACGAATGTCGGCACTAACCCGCTCTCCTAGCCATGATACTAAGTAAAACCGTGTAAAAGTGCCGCCTGCAATTAAAAAAGTAATCACTAAAATAAATAGAACTGCTTGTTGCAATTGCTGCATAGATTGTTGAGCGAAGCCTTCATCAATCAACATTCTTACCCCTTGGCCAACAGATAGCATAACCGCAGCAGTAAAAATTAGTGCAATAAAAGCGGCGATCACTTGGCCTTTATAGGGGGCAATAAATTGAATAAGTTCAAGTAAGATTGAAACATTTTTCTTTTCATTCATCATTTTAGAAATAGTTTTAGAATTATTGTCTGAGGCGCTTTGAGGGGTAGGGGGGATTGGTTGGTCAGACATAAGCTTCCTTTATGAATTTTGACAGAGTTGTTAACCTGAGTTCAGGTTAACTCAAGATTATTTTAGATGACGCCATTGAATGAAATCTTCTGCCGGCAAAGGTTTACTAAAATAATAACCTTGAAAACAAGTACAACCTAAATGTAGTAATTCATCAACTTGTTCTTTTGTTTCCATACCTTCAGCAATAGTATCTAAGTCCAAATGTTTACTGGTTGAGAACATAGATTGAATAATTTGCTTGGTACCTGGTGAGAATACATCATCAATAAAAGACTTATCTATTTTTAAAATATCAATTGGTAAATCTTTTAAGTGGGACAATGAAGAATAGCCAGTACCAAAATCATCTAGTGCAATCATAAAGCCATGACCTTTTAATGACAGTAAACTCGCTATAGCAATTGATTTATCTTCTAATATGCCAGACTCTGTTAACTCTAACACTATTTCACTCGGTATTATTTGATATTCATTACACAGTGATACGAGTTTAGGAACAAAATCAGTATGAATTAATTGTTTTGCCGCAATATTAATTGAAATATGCGCAGGAGTTTTTAATTCTGCAGTCTTCCAACTTTGTAATTGTTTGAATACATTTTCAATGATCCAATAACCAAGTTGATGTATTAGTTCAGTTTTCTCTACTATTGGAATAAATTCAGCAGGTGAAATAAAACCGTATTCAGGGCTTATCCAACGAATTAGGGATTCTGCACCCATTAAATTACCATCGCCATCGGTTTGTGGTTGGTAAACCATATGGAGTTGGTTGTTGTCGGTCATAGCCGCTTGCACTTCTGTTAAAATTATTTGCTGGCGTTCAAACACTGCTTGTATATTTTTATCAAATACCGCGTATTGATTTCTGCCGTTATATTTAGCTTGCTGAAGGGCACTTTCTGCATAGCGAATAACACTGTGCATGTCATCAGTTTGTAGTGGATAAATTACATTACCAGCACTACATTCAACAATAACTTCTTGATCATTAATGCGAATTGGCGCTTTAATAACCGCAGAAATTGCTTGCCAATTCACTTCAATGAGCGATGTTTTATCGCCACTAAGTTGATCAATTATAATGGCAAATTCATCACCACCATTTCTCGCCACAAAAATATTTTCACCTGCGTATATTTTAAGACGATGACCTATTTCTTTTAAAATATCGTCTGCAAAGTCATACCCATAAACCTTATTTATTTCTTTAAAGTTATCTAAATCAACGAGTATCAATAATGCATTGGTTTGATTGTAAGCATTACGTTTAAAGCTTAAATTAATTTGCTCCAATAAATGGGCGCGATTAGGTAACTTAGTTATATAGTCATAATAAGCGAGCATTTTTAATTTTTTGGCTAAATTGTCTCTGGCCAATTCGGCGCTAATTCTGTTAGCAAAAACATCGAGTAAAGACCGTAAGTTAAGATCTAACTGATATTTTGTATCGTGCATTAACGTGACAATACCTAAGGGTTCTTTTTGCTTATTAAAGAGTGGTATACCTATATAAGCCTTAATTTCTTGATTTGTTAACCATTCATCTTCTGAGAACTGTTTATCGACGTTATTTTCATATATACATATATCTTTGCCAACCACCTCATCGCAGGGGGTATTCTTTAGTGGATAACTAAAGTTTTCCATTAATTTACCATTATTTATTACTGATAAGGTTTCTATTCTTCGTTCAATTTCACCTTCACAATAAATCCCGATGTTGACAAATTTAGTTTTAAATAATTGTTGAATGTTAAGTGCAGTTTTATTGTAGAATTGAAAATCGTCAGTGTTAGATACTTCTATCGCCAATGCACTGATTGCCTTATCTATATCTGCTTTTTGTTGCTCGCCTTTTTTTAATTTTTCAATGTTAGTCTTATAACGAGAGCTTATTAATACTAAGCAGACCACTGAGATTAAGGTTAAAGGGAGTCCACCCACATAAAAAAATGGCAGCTCTAAGCTATCTATTTTATAACCTATGTAATTGGCGAAAACTTGAGCTAATAAAAGAAAAGCTAATATTATTGCCACCGTATTTTTTTCTTGGCGGAAAAGTCGGTAAGAGAAAAACGCAAGCATAAGGCTATTAATAACAAAAATTATATGAATACCGACAAAAATAGGATTTGTTTCTCCGCTTAATAACGAAATGGTATTACCAAAAACACTGGTAAACTGTACCAGCTGAGTTTCACCACTGTAGCGTAATGATGAGTCACCTAGAAAATTAAGAATTAAGAAAGGGATAACTGCAATGCTTAATGCCATTGTAAGTTGTTTGGTATATTTATATTTACTCCAGCTACCAAAAGTGAATGTCATTAAAGGTAAGCCGATAATCGTAACCATTGTTTGGTACCGGCTTATTTGAATAATGCTTTCTAACGTGGTGGAGGCGTGTAATTGCCAAGAAAATAGGTTAAAAAGAAATACAAGCACGTTAAGTAAAGCTAAAGAGAGAAAATGACTTTCTTGTTTTTGAATTCCGGAGACCATAATCACTAATGCACAAAGTAGATTTAACGTCATCGCTGCAGTATAAAAAATTTCCAATTGCTGACTCCTTGTTAACACTTGTTAAATACTTAATGTTTTGATAGCAAAGTTAACCTAACGCTAACTATATTTACCTATAAAATCAATGGTGCAATACCAACATTAATAAATAAGTGAACATTTATACTTGTTAAAATACCCAACTACTTAATTGACTAATATATACTTTTTATTATCTTTGTTTTGTGCCACAACTTGAGCAAAAATTTGCCGAAGTCGATATTTCGCAGCCACAACCAATACAAAACTTATTGTGTTGTTCTAGCGTCGCTGTTCCGCCGCAATCAGGGCAAAACTTAGCATTTTCAGATAATGACTTTTGACAGTTACTACAAGTATTCGTGCTTGCTTGATCTATTTTATTACCTTGGCTCGATTGATTAAATTCTGGTTTGTGTCGCGCATCAGTATTTGTTACGCCTGTGTTCATCATATCGGCACTCATGTTCATCATTTGATTACCTATGCCCATGCCAACACCCATGCCAACACCTGCACCTGCAACGTTACCTTCTGATTCATTGGACGCTGCTTGCTCGGCCACATCAAATGTCTTTACCGTATTGTAATGTTCACCGTAAAGTTCAAATTCTGCTTTTTTAGCAAGCATCCCTTTTAAACTAACAACACTGTCATCGTCTTGCGGGACATTAATTGAACTTAGGTAAAAATTAACTATTTCTATGCCAAACCGATTAAATTCAGCACTAATATCTTGTTTTAGAGCAGCCGACATTTCATTTAATTGTGTGCTAATGGTTAAAACCGATATACCATCGTTAACAATCTTAGCGGCAATAAAATCTTTGATGCGACTCATTAAGTGTCCACGAAAATAATCACATACTTGCTCTGCATCAAACTCGTCAACTGTGCCAACTAGCTCAGCAACGAACTTTTTAGCGTCATTAATTTGCATACCGAACTGACCAAACGCTCTAACAGGCACAAATACTTTATAGACAGGATCTAAAATAGGGATAGGTTCTTGTGTGCCCCATTTCATGGCTAAGTTTACTGCTTTATTAACAAAGTAAATTTCGGCAGCGAACGGAGTTTCATTTCCAAATGGAATATTAACAATATGTTCAAGTAGCGGAATGTTTGCCGTTTTTAAGGTGTGACGACCTGGCTCTAATACGTCAAGCGCTTTACCGTTTTTGTAAAATACCGCCTGTTGCGCCTGATTAACAATAACTTGTGTGCCCCATACTAAACCGTCATGAGGCCAACGCCAGGCAAATACATCATTGGGGCCTTGGTATTTGACTCGATCAATTATATCCATTGTTATTCCTAGTACTTATCAGAAAGGGTATCGGCACGTTGCAGTTAATACTTGAACTCAAGTAACTAACCTGAATTCGGGATAAGCAAAATGCTACAACAGCCTTAATTATCCGTATTACTGCGTTTTGATAGCTCCCAATAACCCGTTATTGGCTTCGCTTTCCCGCCTTGTACTACGAATAATTAAAACTATTGTAGATACGTGAATACAAGTAGTTGATATTTTTATACTTTACAATTTCATTATCCCGAACTCAGGTTAACTATTAAAATTAGTTATCTGCATTATTATAAATTGGTATTAATGTTTTTATCTTGGGCTAAAGCTAGCTTAGCATCAAGGTATAATTTTGAACGTGTTTCTTTAATGCGTATATCAATTTCTATTGCTAAAATATTAAATTTTTTACCAAATAGCACTAATAACTCATGTTCTTTTGCTGATATTTCGCCATCTATCAAGCACATTTCAATCATTTTTATTAGCCAAGCGGCAGCGTCTAACGATTCATCAGGTGTTAACATTTTTAATTCACCATTTTCAGCCGCAATTATTATCTCATCCAACACCTGTTGCGGAATTCTACGGTTTTTAACAAACTCATTTAATAAGGCTTGCTCTTTCGGATGCTTTTGTCCATCAGCAAGTAAAACCAACACTAAACCAGATAACAGTGATATAGGATCAAATATTTTGTCAGTTATTTTATTTTGTCCTATTTCAACAGAAAAATATTTACCTTTTAAATCTAACACACGATTTATATGCGGTGAAAAATCGGTTAACACCCAATCAAGCTCACCCTGATTAAAAGGAGTTTGACAGTATTGACAGTAATCTATTGTTTTTTCAGACTGCGGCGCACCACAGCAATAACAGTGCAGAGAATGTAATCCTTTTTTAGTGTTACTGAGCGCACCAGGCTTTCTACTTAAGGTTAAATGATGGGCATAATAGCCTGTTGGCTTAGTTTGTCCTGTATCAATTGTAACTTTAGAGGCTTTCCATTTGACCAGTATAAATACCTTATCAAAATGTTCTTTAGAGCATTCTAATGTGTTACTTAACGAGCTAACTTGTGGGATATCGCCAAACTCAACACTGCTGACTTCACAAAGCCCTAGTTCGATATTGTCAAAGTAAAAACCATGTAGTTCGTTGTGTTCAAAATGATTAATGTAATTTGTTGCAGAAACTGAACGTAATGGTGCAGAGCTTTGGGTTAACCATGCTTTTTGTAAACGCCAAAATATAACGCTAACTCTATCTTCAATTAAGGGTAAATTAAAAGAAGGATCTACTACTTGAAAAGCGGCAACACCTTTAACCTGTCTTTTGGCATTTTGAAAGCGCCATTCTTCCTCTTTTGTTATTTTAGCTAAAATCCAATCGTACTCACCTGAGGTAACTAATGAGTCACATGCTTGGCATTGCTCAAACTTATTTAACAATAAAGTAGATCCGCAATTAGGGCAGACTCCTTCTAATAAACCTGGTTGAGATCGCGTTTTTACGCCGGGCAAGCGAATGTAGGTCCAATATTCGACCGAATAAGTAAAAGCGGGAAGTTTATGTGGTTGTTTGTCTGAATTGGTTTTGTTGGTGTTAAGTGTAATATGGCGAGCTTGACTAGATATTTTAAAGTGTAAGGTTTCAAAAAATTTATCAGCTTCAATACCAACAAGTTCACAATGATGAATTGCGACATCAACTAGCTTACGGTGGCGTTGATGGTTTTTCTGAATTTCAAATTGAATGCTGTAACGTTGAAAAATACCATCAGTAATAAAGCCTCTAACCGAAGACATATCATGCTCAGACCAGGCTTTTTTTATTAGATAAAAAGCATTTTCAACGCGAAGAACCATTTTGTGTTCATCAAAGTTATGATCGAGCGCTTTTATGTTTTCGTACTGAATTTGTTGTTTATTTTGATTTTGCTTTTTTACACCGCGGCTAATCGTTTGGTGAATATTCGTATTCTTTTTTTTGCTACTCTGTTGATAAGTTACGTAGCTTAAAGCAACGGCTAAGATAATGATAAAAAGGGTAAGCATAAATTATATCGCCTATCGTGATCTGAGCTTAAATTGTAGAACAAAAAAGCCACCTAGATAAATGATGTAGGTGGCTTATTTAGTTGCTAAATTGTCTTGTAAATTTAGTTCTTAAACGTGAAGTGACTTTTCAATGATTTCCTCATCGAACTCAACTTCCGGCTCGTTAGTAATTTTTTGTCTTTTTTCAGCTAACAATAAATAAAAACTCGGTAAAATTAGTAAAGTAAAAACTGTACCAATAAACATACCCGCCACTAATATAATACCTATACTATTACGTGCCTCTGCGCCTGCGCCTGTAACTAATACCAACGGAAAGTGCCCTAAAATAGTGGCAGCAGTTGTCATTAAAATAGGGCGTAAGCGGGTTGTTGCAGCTTCGGTAACAGCTTGCAGCTTATTCATACCCAGCTCTTGCGCATGGTTAGCAAATTCGACAATTAAAATACCATTTTTTGCAATTAAGCCAATTAAGGTAATTAAACCAATTTGCGAATAAATATTAATAGTAGTTAATTCAATGTAAGGGATAAGTAACGCGCCTGATAAGGCCAATGGCACACAGCCAAGTAACACTACTAATGGATCTCTAAAGCTATTAAATTGTATCGCTAGTACTAAAAATACAATAACTAGTGATACCGCTAAGACCATTATAAGTGTATTACCTTCCTTACGTAATTGTCTTGATTCACCGGCATAATCAATAGAGTAACCAGGAGGTAGTATTTCTTTGGCAACATTCTCAATAGCTGATAATGCTTGCTCTTTACTTGAACCTGGGGCAACAGCACCATAAATTCTAAACGAGGCTTGTTGGGCAAAAGTGCCTAATTCTCTTGGTACTGTTTTCCAATGTAAATCAGCAACCGCTGAAACAGGAACAAGTTCACCGTTTGGTAATTTAATGTTTAATGAAAGCAAAGCTTCAGTTTTACTGCGTACATCATCATTAACAATAGGAATAACACGATAAGCTTTACCGTGAGCATCAAAACGATTAACAAAGTTACTTGATAATAAAATGCCTAATTGCTCACTTACTTGGCCTACATTCATGCCTAAATCGGCAATGTTATCGCGATTTAATTGTAATTCTACCTGAGGTAAATCAATTTTTAGGTCGGTATCGGCGTACAGAAATTGTCCGCTACCAAAAGCTGCACCAACAAGTTGATCAGCGTATTGTTTCATCTCGCTATACGGCGCAGAAGATTTAACAATCATTTCTATTTCAAATTGCCCTGAGCTCGGTAAAGATGATGGCAAAATAGGGAACATATTTAGCCCCGGTATTTGTGCCAATTTACCATAAATTTGCGGTACTAATGATTGTGCACTGTAATCACGTTGATCGGCAGTGACTAACTCTAAACCACCAAAACCGCCGCCACCAAATATTATTTGCCAGATTTTTTTACCACCTTCAATTTCTTGTAGGCTTTCAACCACAGGATTCATTTGTTCAACGCTATAGATTAATGACGCGTCAGGCGGTGATTGAATAACAAACATTACCGCTGCTTGGTCTTCTATCGGGGCGAGCTCTTTTTTCGAATACATATAAAATGGTAGGGTAAGTAGTGAGACGACAATGGCGATTAAAAACACCTGGCCTTGCCACTTAAATGTTTGTTGTAAGAGTTTGGTGTAACGACGTTGTACCTTTTCAAAAAGGTGATTTACTTTACGTGTTAACCAACCTTCTTCGCCGCCTTTAGGTGAGGCATAAGCGCTCATTATTGGTGATAACGTTACTGCGACAATACCTGAAATGATCACAGCAATAGCAAGAGTAAAAGCAAACTCTTTAAATAATACTCCTGTTAATCCGGATAAGAAACCAATAGGGGCATACACAGCGGCGAGAGTTAAGGTCATTGAAATAATAGGTACTAACAATTGTCGAGAGCTAAGTAACGCAGCATCAAATTTTGACATACCTTGGCGCATTAAGCGGGCCACATTCTCTACCACAACAATGGCATCATCAACGACTAAACCGACCGATAATACAATAGCTAACACGGTTAATAGATTTAATGAAAAACCCATCATCGACATAGCGGCAATAGCGCCGAGTATAGAAATAGGAATAGTAATTAATGGTACAATAGCTGTTCTAAATGACCCCATTAATAGTAGTACTACTAAGCCCACTAAAATAACAGTTTCGATGAGGGTGGTGAAAATTTCACTTAAAGCATCACGCATATAAAGCGTGCCATCGTAGGCGTAATTAATAGAAAGCCCATGTGGTAAGGTTTTATTTAGCTCGTCAACCGTTTCATACAATCGATCGCCAATGGCTATTTCATTCGCGCCAGGTAAGGGCCAAATTGAGATATATACTGCATCTTCATCATTTAATCTTGCGGTTACGTTAGTGTCTTCGGCGGCGAGTTCTATTTCAGCAATATCCTTTAAATATATGCTTGCACCGTCTATTTCAGTGATAACCAATTGTTCAAATTCTTTAACACTACTTAGCTGGGTATTGGCAACAATATCTATTTTTTGGCGATTATTTTCGACATAACCCATGGTGGCAATAGTATTGTTTGCGGCAAGCGCTTGATAAACATCGTTAGCACCTAGATTAAATACTTGTAGTGCTTGTGCATTTAACCAAATACGCATAGCTGGCGTTCTTGCGCCTTCAATACCAACACGCTGTACACCTTCAATTGCATTTAATACTGGATTAACTTGGCGTGTTAAGTAATCGGTAATGAGTGATAAATCATTACCGTTAGCTTGAACATTTAAATAAAATACCGCGAATGGTCTATCGGCACGGCTAACCGATACCATAGGATCTTGCGCCCCTTGTGGTAATTCAAATCGTATTTGGCTTAGTCTAGCTGTTAGTTCAGCAAGCGCTAGCGTTGGATTTTGATTTAATTGCAGCCAAGCGGTAACTTTAGAGCTGCCCGAAGTACTAGTTGAATCAACGTATTCAACACCAGGCACGGTTGCAGCAACACGCTCAATAGGCTCGGTGATAAAGCCTTGCACTACATCTGCTGAAGCGCCAATGTAATAGGTTTCAATAACCAGTGAAGCACTATCAATTTTAGGAAACTGTAGTACGGGAATTTTAGTTGCCGACCAAATGCCTGCAATACAAATGATGACAGATAAGACAATCGCAACTACAGGGCGTTTAACAAAAATGTCCATTATCGATGATTTATTTTCTTGCATGATAATCCCTTATTTTTGCGCACTGGTATCAGCAGGTGCTGCTGTTTCGCTTGTTTCTTGGGCAAGGTAAACTTTCATACCTGGGAATAACTTAAACGCACCTTTGTTAGCAATTAATTGCCCTTGTTCTAGACCTTGAAGGATCATAACGGTATCACCTTGTCGCTCACCTAACTTCACAGGAACTTGTTTTGCGCGATAACTGCCTTGTTCAGCAGGCTCTAACACAAAAACATAACTACCTAACGCATCACGTTTTATGGCCAAATCAGGTACTGCGGTGAAACGAGCTTGTTTACTGATAGGAACAATAACAGAGACCAGAGTATTTGGTTTGAGGCTAACCGTAGATGAATCAATTTGTGCTCGATATTTTAAATGGCGTGAGTTACGTGATAACTTCGGATCGATAGCAATAATTTGTGCTGACAAGCTTTCAGTTTGGTCATTAGCTGTAATAGGATTAATGTTAACAGTCGAGCCTAAACTTAATTCTTGATAAATTTGCGGTAAGTTAAAATCAACCCAAGTAAAATCATTAACGCCAACTAGCTCAATTACTTGGCTGTTTTTATCTAAATATTGACCCACTTCTAAAGTATGAATACCTACATTGGCATTAAAGGGGGCGATTAAGGTTTTTTTATCAATAGCTGTTTCAATAATACTAATGTCTGCTTGGGCTATTTGTACCGCAGCACGGGCTTCATCAACTTTATCTTCACTAATACCACGGTTTTTTTGCAAAGCAATATTACGGTCTAGGGTCTGTTGGCGCAGTAATAAGGTTGCTTTAGCTGCTAATAGTTGCGCATCTTCGTCACGGTGATCAAGCGTGAGTAATACCTGACCTTTTTTAACTGTAGCGCCAGATGGAGCATTTAAACGAGTAATTTCACCAGCAAGTTCATTATTTAGAATTAAAAATTTAAACGCTTGAACTTCACCGCTGACTTTAATCATTTTTTGATAAAGCATGTCAGTAACGTTTATTGCGGTTACTGTCGCTGCAGGCTCTGGCATCATTGCGGCTTGCTCATGGGCAGCTTGTTGTAGAGACGATTTATAGCTATACAAACCAAAAATAGTGAGTGCTAAAATAATGATCACTATAAGCCATTTTGTTATATTCATGATGTTCCTTTATCGTTTTTTGTCAATTGATTAGTTGTGTAGCGGGTAAGTGTTTACTTACTAAAAACTTGCTAAGAATTTTCCAAAAACTTACCAAGTTTAAGGAAGGATATCTTAACTCACTTTTTGTTTAGTTAAAATGACAAAGGCATTACAAGAAATGCTATTGTATGGTGTAAACATATAGCTAAATAACAGTGAGTTATGTGAAGAGTTACGTAAAGAGTTAAGTGCTCAAATTAAGTATTAACTGAGATGCTTAGTAAGGTAGTCAACTAATAATCTTATTTTAGTCGAAAGCTGTCTATTATTAGGGTAAACCGCCCAAATACCTTCATCAGGCTCACGGTAGTGGTCAAGTACAGTAATTAAATGACCGGTTTCTATATAGTGCTTAACGTAATAGTCGGGTAACTGTACTATGCCAACACCTTTTAATGCAGCGTCCATTAATCCATAGCCACTATTAACACGCATGCTGCCGCTAACCCGTATATTTTTTTCTTTGTTATTTTCTAAAAAACGCCAATAGTCCATAGTGCCAAGTAAACAATCATGTTTACTTAATTCTGATAAGGTATGTGGTGTTCCATACTTATTAATATAAGCAGGAGAGGCGCAAACATAATTAGTTCTTTGCGCTAATTTTTTTGCCATTAAAGTTGAGTCATGGAGCTTTCCTAGCCTAATAGCTAAGTCATACCCCCTTTCGACTAAATCAATTTTTTGATTTGTTAAATACGCAGATACTTGAATATCGGGGTATTGTAGAAGAAAGTCATTAATCAATGGCAATATTTGTTGTTCACCATAGGTAACTGAAGCTGTCAGCTTTATTATGCCTTGTGGAATTGATTGTAAATTAGTGACTGTTGTTTCTGCGAGCGCTAGACCATCGAGTATTGCACGGCAATGTTGATAAAATAAACTTCCCTCTTGGGTTAAAGTTACTTTACGGGTAGTACGATAAAGTAACTTTACCTGTAAGCGCTTTTCTAATGCAGTAATTTGCCGACTGACTTGGGCGGTTGAAAGCGCAAGATTTTTTGCTGCTAGGGTAAAGCTTTCAGTCTCGGCAACACCAACAAATTCACTAATACCTTGCCACTGCATTTATTATTACCCGTGTGTAAAAGTTAATTGATAAATTTACTATTATCATTTTTATGTAAACAATTATACTTCATATCATAGGAATGAGTTAAGTGATCATTAAAAGTCGTGAAAAGATAAACGGCTTTTATTGCTAAACTCTGGTTAAATTCTGTTTGAACGAACTACACTTGAAATCAAATTTATCTACACATTACGAGAGCCTTTATGTCTGAAACTACAGCAAGTAACCTAACATTTGATCCAACTAAATTTATTAAATCTAAAGCGGCAATTGCCTGGGGACCGAAACAACCACTGGTAGTTGAAGAAGTGGATGTTATGTTGCCTAAAAAAGGTGAAGTATTAATTAGAGTTATCGCTTCTGGCGTATGTCATACCGATGCTTTTACCTTGTCAGGTGAAGATCCAGAAGGTATTTTTCCGGTAATTTTGGGGCATGAAGGCGGCGGTATTGTTGAACAAGTTGGTGAGGGTGTCACCTCTGTACAAGTGGGCGATCATGTTATTCCACTTTACACTCCTGAATGTGGTGAATGTAAATTCTGTTTATCGGGCAAAACTAACCTATGTCAAAAAATTAGAGAAACCCAAGGTAAAGGGTTAATGCCAGATGGCACTACGCGTTTTTATAAAGACGGTCAGCCAATTTTTCATTATATGGGCTGCTCTACTTTTTCTGAGTACACAGTTTTACCTGAAATATCGTTAGCTAAAGTAAATAAAAAAGCAGCTTTAGAGGAAGTTTGCTTATTAGGTTGTGGCGTTACCACAGGTATTGGCGCGGTAATGAATACAGCGAAAGTAGAAGCGGGGGATACGGTTGCTATTTTCGGCCTTGGTGGCATTGGTCTTTCTGCGGTTATTGGCGCTGTTATGGCAAAAGCGTCGCGCATTATCGCGATTGATATTAACGAAAGCAAATTTGAACTGGCTAAAAAACTAGGTGCAACTGACTGTATTAATCCGAAAAACTTCGATAAACCCATTCAAGATGTGATTGTAGAATTAACTGATGGTGGTGTTGATTACTCATTTGAATGTGTTGGTAACGTTAACTTGATGCGATCAGCATTAGAGTGTTGCCATAAAGGTTGGGGGGAGTCAGTCATTATTGGTGTTGCTGGCGCCGGACAAGAAATTTCAACCCGCCCATTTCAATTAGTAACCGGTCGAGTATGGCGCGGCTCTGCTTTTGGTGGGGTTAAAGGTCGCACTGAGTTACCAGAATATGTAGAGCGTTATTTAGCAGGCGAGTTCAAATTAAGCGATTTTATAACCCATACTATGAGCTTAGAAAGTATTAATGACGCGTTCGATTTGATGCATAAAGGTGAAAGTATTCGCACCGTTATTCATTTTGATAAGTAGCTGTTAGTTATATTAATTCACGCTATAAATAGACTGTTGTTGTCGATATTTTGAACGACAATAACAGCCTTAAGCTGTTATCTATATAAAAGTATGAAAAGGTTCTACAAATGACAATTGAAAATATCAGTAGTAATAAACTTTTTGGTGGCTGGCATAAGCAATATAGCCATCAATCTCGCGCGTTAAATTGTACTATGCGTTTTGCTATTTACCTGCCACCACAAGCATCTAATACTCACAAAGTTCCGGTACTTTATTGGTTGTCTGGGTTAACTTGTAGTGATGAAAATGTTATGCAAAAATCAGGCATACAACGTGTTGCCGCTGAGTTAGGTATTGCCATTGTTGCACCTGATACTAGCCCAAGAGGAGAAGACGTTGCTGATGATGAAGGCTATGATTTAGGGCAAGGTGCAGGTTTTTATGTAAACGCAACGCAAGCGCCATGGAAAAGTCATTATCAAATGTACGACTATATCGTTGATGAACTACCAGAACTGATCGAGAATACTTTCCCAGTAAATAATAAAAGAGCCATTTCAGGACATTCAATGGGGGGGCATGGTGCGTTAATCATAGCTCTTAAGAATCCCGAATTTTACTGTTCAGTTTCTGCTTTTAGTCCTATTAGTAATCCTATTAATTGTCCTTGGGGACAAAAAGCATTTACTGCTTATTTAGGAAACGACACAGCAACCTGGTCTGAATATGACGCCAGTAAATTAATGGCAACTAGCATAGATTTTGTCGCGGCAAAGGTTGATCAAGGTGGAGGCGATAATTTTATCACCGAGCAATTAAAACCTGAGTCATTAATGTTAGCGGCAGAGCAGAGTAATTATCCGCTTGAACTAACTATTCATCAAGGTTATGACCATAGTTATTACTTTATAAGTAGCTTTATTGAAGAGCATTTACGCTTTCATTGGAAGTTTCTAAATCGCTAAGTAGTTAATAGTAATTAATAGTAGTTAATAGCTATATCAATTAATACTAATAGGTTGCTCAATATTTATCGTTAACTAGCTGAGGGTATTTTCAATAAACAGTTGAGTTAGTAGTTTAGGTACAATAGTACCTTCATCTATAAATTGTATACCAACACTTACCGTGCCATTTTCATTTCGACTGTTACATACCCTTGCCGGAATTTTCACTTCGCCATCTGCAGGGCTTTGTAAGCAAACAAAAATATCACGTTTATTCACTTTGGCGTTAAGGCTCTCTGTTTTAAAAGAAAAGCCACAACCTTTAGCTGAAATATCGCCAATAACACCAGTGATTTGGGTAGATTTTTTACTTGTACTATCTTCCATCATGATTGTAGCCGGTAAATGAATGCTGGCTCTTTGCTGTAGGCGTAACTGTCTATTTTCAATGTTTTTTGGGTATTCAAGAAATATAAATTTTTCTGGGTATTGCGTAATGTTTTTTATAGTCGAGCGAAAAGCAAAACATTCGCCTTTATTACCTTCCATTAAATAACGCACAATAACAACGTTACCTTCTACTAATACATCTTTATATTCTAGTTTATTAGCAACTTTTGGGTATTTTAAGATAATGTAATTACCTAACTCAAAACCAATTAACGGTACCTTTAAACGAACGGATAACGGATTACTTATTTGCAGATCCAAGTTTTTACCTGGCTGAAGTTCAAATAATTGAGTAGTTTTTTGAAGGCTAAGATCTGACATTGTTTCCTTGCGCACTGTTTTTCAGTGCATATTGTATTTATTACTAAATACAATATAGACAAACTATGACTAAGGTTCAATGATTGATTGAGCTGAGGTTATTGATCATTAAGGTTAAATAACCGCAGATCGAAATAACCATTCAATTTGGTTATATGGAGGGAGGGGAGATACTTAATTCTATGCTAATTTAATTAGTTTATTATCATTGAACGCTATGAATGGAGGCATCATTATCTAGGTTGCTTACTTGCGGTTTTGTTTTTTAGTTTCTTTTAATAGTGCTTCTTCAAATTCTTCAGGAAACAAAACTAACCCTTCATTATCTTGATTAGGAAATGTTACTAAAGCTAATTCATCATCAGCTAGTCCATTACTCCAGCGGCTATACCACTTGTTTAATGATATTGCTTGCGCTTTACACTCTTGCCATTCATCAGTTGCCCAACGTAAAGCAAACTCTTCATTTGGCCAAACTGGTACGCAATCTTCATCATCGGTATTTAGCATTACACAGCCGTGTTCGTCAGCTAAGATCCATATTTCTTTATTACTAATAACTTGTTGCAGTAAATAGTTTAAGCGTTTTTCTTCATCATATTGTTCAATGATATTGAGTTGTTCGCTGCTGATTGACATAAAAACCTGCGTTAAGTTGTATAGGTAGATTAGTTGAATTAAAAGGTTATTTTAATCGGAATTTTAAATGATTAGATAAATCAGCTATATAAATCAACTATAGAGAAACAACATTTTACCTCGTTAACAGTCAGCAAACAATGGCACAAGGTTATTGTTTGCCTGGATAGCATTAAACACGATGTTAAGTGCTGAACGGTGTAATACCGATTGAAAGAATAAATCAATCATCTTTAAGTGGGGTGGGCGTAGATAATAAGGTGCTTGATTGATGCAATAGAAAAATAAGTTATTTAATAGCTATAGTTGAACAATAATTTAAAGCGTTAATCTTTATATCAGATTTATGTAGAGACAGAATGTGTAGAGGTATAATGTCAAATTTTAGACAAAAAAAACCGATAGCAGGGGCTATCGGTGATTAGCTTATGAGGAAAGCTAGAATATACAATAATTACAACAAGTGTTCGCACGAGGAACAAAACTGAGTATAGAGTATATGCTCTAGTCGGACAAGTAAAAATTGTACTTTTATTCTAAAAATTTTGTTTTAGTACAATATAAGCTGTAATTAATAAAAATTAACCTGGGTATTTGGTGATTTAGCACGCATACAGTAAACTATCGGTAATTATCGTTTTAATCTTGTTT
Source organism: Colwellia echini (assembly GCF_002843355.2). Classification (GTDB taxonomy): domain Bacteria; phylum Pseudomonadota; class Gammaproteobacteria; order Enterobacterales; family Alteromonadaceae; genus Colwellia; species Colwellia echini. The sequence continues at coordinate 39,119 of NZ_PJAI02000003.1, read as the reverse complement.
AAGTGAAAATATCATGTCAGCTACCGAACAAAATTCTCAAGAAAATGACTCTTCAATCAATCAGCAAGTTTTAGCTGACACAAATGTTAAAACCGAGAGTAATTCAGAAGAAAGCAATACCACACACTTTGGTTATAAAACGATAGAAAAAGACGATAAAATTTCTATGGTTGCGGGGGTTTTTCATTCTGTAGCTAAGCAATATGATGTAATGAATGATTTAATGTCATTTGGTATTCATCGTTTATGGAAACGTTTTACTATTGATGCAAGTGGCGTACGTCCTGGCAATAAGGTGTTAGACTTAGCTGGTGGTACCGGTGATTTAACGGCTAAATTTTCGAAACTTGTTGGTCGTGAAGGTCAGGTTGTTCTGGCAGACATCAATAGTTCAATGCTTAATGTAGGTCGTGACAAATTACGTGATAAAGGATTAGTGCAAAATATTGAATACGTGCAGGCGAATGCAGAATACTTACCGTTTGAAGAAAATACCTTTGATATTGTGACCATAGCTTTTGGTTTACGTAACGTAACCGATAAAGACAAAGCGCTGCGCTCTATTTATTCGGTATTAAAACCAGGCGGTCGTTTACTAGTATTAGAGTTTTCAAAACCTGAGCATGAACTATTAAATAAAGCTTATGATTTTTATTCGTTTAACATCTTACCTAAAATGGGTGAATTAGTTGCTAAAGACGGTGATAGTTACCAATATTTAGCTGAATCTATTCGTATGCACCCTGATCAAGAAACCTTAAAGGCTATGATGGAAAATGCGGGCTTTGAACAAACCACCTTCAAAAACTTAACAGGCGGGGTTGTGGCTTTACATAAAGGTTATAAATTCTAATCATGTCGATGACAGATGAGAAGCCTTTAACGCTAAGCGATAAAGTGAGTAATAGCATTTTATTACCACAAATGGCAACAGCAACCATTGAGTTTGTTATCAATAAAGCACTCAGTTTAAATAATAAATCAATTTCATTTACTGCATTAGCGCAAAAAACATTAGTGCTGACGTTAACAGAATTACCTTTTTCATTGTGCTTTACTGTAAAAAATGTAGCTAACTCGACTGAAATTATTGTTAGGTCACAAGCTGAAGCAAGTGACTGTACTATTCAAACCAGTTTACAAACGCTTAAAAAAATCAAAGCAGAAGAATCATTAACAACGCTTATTAAACAAGGCGAGTTAGATGTTATCGGTGATATTAAAGTCGCGCAGCAATTTGCTAGTATTGCTCAATCGTTAGAGGTTGATTGGCAATCTGAGTTAGCAAAACACCTTGGTGATGTGCCAACCCATAAATTATTACAATTTAGCAATAAAATCAGCCAATCAGTTCGTGCTAAAGGTAAACAGTTTGAGGCCGATGTGGGAGAATACTTAGTGCACGAAAAACGCCTAATTGTTACTAACAGTCAAATAACAGCTTTTAATCAGCAAACTAAAGATGTTGCTAATCAAGTTGATGACTTGTCTACTCGCATTAACAACTTGGCAATACAAATCGACAAGCGTACTGCTTTAAATCATGTTATTCACACTAAAAACACCCCTCCAACTAACGCATAGGAAATACTGTCGTGAGTAGTCAACGTCTTTATCAAATAGTTAAAACTTTCTTAAATTTTGGTTTAGACAAAATGATACCGGCAGGTTATTTACCTTGGTACGCCAAAGCTGGTAGAGCTTGTTTATTTTGGCTTGGAAATAAGCACAAAGATAAAACGCCTGAACAGCGTTTTCGTTTAGCGATAGAATCGTTAGGCCCAGTGTTTATTAAGTTCGGTCAAATGTTGTCAACAAGGCGTGACTTGTTACCCCCAGAGCTAGCTGATGAGCTTGCTGTATTACAAGATCAAGTTACCCCTTTTGATGGAGAGCAAGCTAAAACTATTATTATTGCTGCAATGGGAGAAGAGGTTTTTGAGCAGCACTTTAAAGGTTTTGATTTAATTCCACTTGCCTCTGCTTCAATTGCGCAAGTACATACCGCTACCCTAATCAACGACAATGTTGAGCAAAATATTGTTATCAAGGTTTTACGGCCGAATATTAGTAAAACGATTTTAGCCGATATTAAGGTTATGTCCTTATTTGCTGGGATTGTTGCGCGATGGATGCCTGATGGAAAACGTTTACGCCCTAAAGAAGTAGTAGAAGAATATCGTAAAACTATTTTAGACGAACTCGATTTAAACCGAGAAGCTGCAAATGCTATCCAATTAAAGCGTAATTTTGAACAGGGTAGTGAATTTGATAAAGCCCTTTACGTACCTGAAATACATAGTGAATACAGCTTTAAAAACGTATTAGTGATGGAGCGTATTTACGGTATAGGTGTTGGTGAAGTAGACACCTTAAATCAGCTTGGCGTGAATATGAAGTTATTAGCTGAACGTGGTGTTGAGGTATTTTTTACCCAAGTGTTCCGTGATAGTTTTTTCCACGCAGATATGCACCCAGGAAATGTATTTGTTAATACTAGTAACCCAGCTGACCCTACTTGGATAGCCATTGATTGCGGTATTGTTGGTACGTTAAATCAAGAAGATAAGCGCTATTTAGCCGAAAATTTTGTCGCCTTTTTTAATCGTGATTATCAAAAAGTTGCACAGCTACATGTTGATTCTGGTTGGGTGCCAGCGGGCACCAGTGTTGATGACTTTGAATTTGCTATTCGAACTGTTTGTGAACCAATATTTAATAAACCATTGTCTGAAATATCTTTCGGGCAAGTGTTAGTTAATCTATTTAATACTGCTCGTCGTTTTAATATGGAAGTGCAGCCCCAATTAGTTTTACTACAAAAAACCTTACTTTATATTGAGGGTTTAGGTCGTCAGTTATACCCACAATTAGATTTATGGCAAACGGCGAAACCGTTTTTAGAAAATTGGGTAAAAGAGCAAATGGGTGTTAAAGCTGTTTTTAGTAAAATTAAAGCTAACCTACCTTTTTGGAATGAAAAACTTCCTGAAATGCCTGATTTGATTTACGACTATTTAAAAACAAGTCGTACCAATCAAAGCCAACAAACGCAATTAATGCAAACTATGCTACTTGCGCAAAATAAACAAAACACTCGTGTTATTTATAGCATTATAATTGCAGCCATTATTGTTGCAGCTGCTATTCTGCTGAGCCATTAGCCACTAACCATTTAAACAAGTATAAGTTGCTGAATTATATTTTTTAAAATACTAAAAAATAGAAATAAAAAAGCTCTGATAAACAGAGCTTTAAAAATTCTTTCTAATTAACCAGAGTTCCGGATAATTAAGTTATCGTTAATCTTTTACTTAATATTTAGGATTGAAACTTAGCTTTTAATTCAACCTGTAATTTAAGGTAGTGCAACTATCCAGCTGCTGTTTTCAAACCATTTCTTTTGTAATGCATCTATCATACCCATGTTTTCATAAGTATTTAGGTAGTTACGTACAAAGTTTTCAAGTTTAGGGTTATTTGTAGGCAAAGCAATGCCAATAGGTTCAATAGATAATGGTTGTTTAGACGTTACAAGCCCATTCCCTGGGTTGCGTAAAACTGACAGCTTACAAATAGCCATATCTGCAACTAATATATCTGCTTTGCCTTTTAATAACATTTCAACACCGTCTTCATAATTACTAATGGTTGATAACGTTGCTTGTGGAATATTCTCTTTAACAAATATTTGGCTAGTTGAATTTTCTAACGCAATGATACGAGTGTTTGCATTATCGAAGCCGTCTTTTGTTACTCTTTCCATTACTTCACGAGTGCTTAGCATCGATTTACCAGAAACATTGTAAGGACCAACAAAAGTTGCTTGCTGTGAACGGTTTGCTGTAATGGCCATGCCAGAAATAATCATATCTGCTTTACCGCTGTTCAACGTTGGTAATAGGTCACCAAAAGGCACTTCTACTATTTCAAGCTCTACATGCATTGCACTAGCGAAAGCGCGAGCTAAATCAACATCAAAACCCATTAAGCTTTTTTTACGGTCTTTCATATTGTAAGGTGGTTGATCGCCAGACATAGCAACTTTTAAAATACCGCTATTGATAATTTCAGCGAGTACATCTTTTTTGGCGGCAGCTTGTACATTACCTGAAACGATAATCATCGTAACCATTAATACAATGGCGGTTCCTAACTTTTTAAACATGTTAATCATAAAATCCTTTATCCCTTGATTGTAAATAATTTGAATCCTTCTTACTTTACTAAGTGAGCAGTAGGGTGTCTACCCGTAAATCAATAACTTATTTAAACTTTAACAATGACTAGTGCGGGATAGACAGTTCCGGGTAGATAGAGTTGGGTAGTAATGCAGGAGAGAAAGTTGAATACAAAATAGCGGAATAAAAGAGTCCCTTTTATAAAGTTATAAAAAGGACTATTCATTAATGTTTTATCTTTAGCAGTATAAAAATACTATCTTAGGATAAATATTACCCTGGATAAATACTGTCAGCGGATAAATAATACTAAAGCTGAGGTTTTAACCACTGCACAACATCTTTGCTTAAATCTTCTAAACACTTCTGTGCTTCCCCACAAATAGATACACCGGGCTGATTATATTTTACTACATCTGTAGGCTTGATATGTTCACTTGAAGTAGACGCAACTGCACAAGTATGTTTCGCTGTTTGTATATCTTCACCCTTGATAATACCTGCGGTTATTTGAAGTTTAGGTAAGTTAAAGTCGGTTATTTTACCGTAAATATGATCTTTACTTAGCACTAATTGTTCAATATCAATACTCACCACCGGTATTTTACCATTATGAATTTTTTCAGTAGTGGTAACGGCTTCTATCTCAATATTTTGCTGTTTACTTTTTTTGATAATAAGTTCTACTAAACTTTTATCAATATCACATGGTAGGGCAGGTTGATTGTAATTATAGCCTTCAACGTTAAAACCTATATTTTGATTAATATACACATCAGCTTCTGATGCATTCGCTTGGGTAATGAGTGCTATTGCCCAAAGATTAATTACTGTAAGTGATAATAATATGTTCATAAGTAACTCCATTCTTTAGTCGTGGTTTTGCTGTAAGTTGTTTTTGTAATCAGTTATTACTGTATATTAACTTTGTTTTTTAAGACTAACCCAACCATGAATATAGACTTACCTTTTCCTTACCATTAAAAAATACTTTTATAACAATTGGTTACAGAGGTGTCTTTTTTAGTGGTAAGTTGAATTATCCACCTAATATAATCTAAAGTAATAAGTATAAATAATAAAAAGCTAGGAATATAACCTTGATGACGGAAGCAACGAACGACGATTTTATGGTGGGCAGTATTCTTATTTCACCACAGCACAACACAATGACGCTGGGTGAACATACTTGCCGTTTGCAACCCAAAGCAATGGCGGTATTAGATTACCTGGCGAAACATCAAACACGTGTCATAAATAATGAAGAATTACTGGAACAAATCTGGCAAGGTCGTGTTGTAACCTATAATTCTATACAAAAATCTATGAATGCTTTGCGCTCTGCGTTTGCTGAACTCGATAGTGATAAAGAATATATAGTTTACTTTTCAAAACAAGGCTATCAATTAGTTGTGCCTAGCGTCATTGTAGATAAAAATTCCAGAAGTAGTAACGATAGTGCTGTGAATAATAGTGTTGTAACTACTAGTGGTAACAAGTTTACTGTTATAGGCGTAGCTTTAGTTCTATCAGTACTTGCGATGAGTATGGCTTTTTATATGCTCTATTCTCCCGCAACGATGGATATCTTAAAAACGGAAATATCTCAGACAGTGTTTAGCCAAGTAAAGCCTTTTGTATCGAATACAGGTCGAGAGCGTTTGATTGAGCCCCATGTTTATAGTGAACGTGTCGCTTTTGTACGTGATGCAGAACTCGATGAGAATAAAGAAAGGCAAAGCCAGTTATTTATTCAAGGTACTAAAGGTACCCAGTGGCAAATAGGGACAGCAAGGGGAAATTTTATTGCCCTAGCTTGGTCTCCTAGTGGTCGAAACTTAGTTGCGGTTGATGCGCATCATAAAAATAATGTAATAGCAGAGCAGCAAGATAAAGCCAACTATTATAGTTTTCATATTTATACGCTAGATTTTAAAGCTGAAAAAATAATAGAAAAAAACTTACTCAGTCATTGGCAAGGTAATGTTAGTAGTGTTTCCTGGTGGGACGAAGGTACGCTAATCTTCACGGGATCTGAAAGTAAAAACTTTCCAAACGAATTATATGGTTATGGTATTGCGGAGCAAAATTTAAGTAATCTTACTCAATATTTAACAGAAGATACAATTGAAGCTATTACAGAAGAAGACTTACAATTAGTGGCTGTTAATAATAAAAAAGCAGCGATTTTAAGTGTAGGTTCTGGCTCAAGCTCTGATTTGGGCGAGAGCGGAGGATATTTACTTTTTTTAGATGAACAGCAACAAGTTATTAGCCGTTGGCCGTTACCTTTCAAAGTGTTATCTATGAGTTGGTATGCGGATAAAGACGCAGTATTATTATTATCTGAAAATAACGAGTTATCAATATTATATACCGATGGTCGATTAGATCTTATTAATTATTATCCAAAAATAAAAAGTCCAATGCGTTTAGTGAGATCTACCGAACAGGGAGATCTAGTGTTAACTATTGCTGGCGAGAATCCCGAGCAAAGTGATAATTCAGATCAAGAATTGAATAACCTGTCGGTTGCTGAAATGTCTGTTAATCGTCTTATCGAAAATGGCGGTGGTGTGCTATATAGCGCATCACAGATAGGTAAAAATTTGTAAAAGAGCTGTTAGTTTTAAATCACAATGTAAAAGCGTTACTTTATAACTTTACTATTTTATTACCCGAATACTTGCTACTAATAAAAATGCATATTTCAAAGCGATATCAATTCAAGGCACATTTTTTATCAAGGTAGTTCAAGTCTTTAACAAATACAGCTAAAGCGCTTCTGTTCTTTTATTTATTAGCTTCTTTGGCTTTGGCTAACCTTGCTCTGATATCGGCTATACCTTGTTTATTTGATTGCTCAACATGTTCGGCAGTTTTCTTTTGCGCTGCACCAAGTTCCCAATTTAAATCATCTTGCGGTAATTCATGTAGAAAACGGCTAGCTTCGGTGCGAGAAACTTCACCAAATTGTCTACGCTCTCTCGCGTAAGTAAATATTAACTCACGCTGTGCGCGCGTTATACCAACGTATGCGAGGCGACGCTCTTCTTCTACACTGCCTTCATCAATACTGGTTTGATGTGGCAGTAAACCTTCTTCCATGCCAATTAAAAATACGTAAGGAAATTCTAAACCTTTAGAAGCGTGTAAGGTCATTAACTGTACTTGATCGTTACTGTCTTCTTCCTCGTTGCGTTCCATCATGTCTCGTAAGGTTAAACGCGTAACAATTTGTGGTAAGGTCATCGGCTCTTCGTCTTCACTACCTTCTAGCATTTGCGTTACCCAACTAAATAACTCTGTTACGTTTTTCATACGCATTTCGGCGGCTTTTGCACTAGGTGAAGTATCGTATAGATAATCTTCGTAATTGATTTGACGGATCATAGAACGCAATACCGCAGCAGTGTCGCCGCGCTCAGCTTCATCAGCAATATCAACAACCCATTGGGTGAATGCTTGCATTTTCATTAAGCTGCGACCAGTTAAGGTTTGCTCTAGCCCCAATTCGAAACTTGCTGCAAACATACTTATTTGGCGCATGTTGGCGTAAGTGCCAAGCTTTTCTAAGGTTGCGGGACCTAATTCACGTTTTGGCACATTAACAATGCGTAAAAAAGCATTGTCGTCATCAGGATTTACAAGTACACGCAAATAAGCCATCACATCTTTAATTTCAGAACGCGAGAAGAATGATGTACCACCACTGATTTTGTATGGAATACGGTTTTGCATTAGAGCTTTTTCAAGCAAGCGAGATTGATGGTTACCACGGTAAAGAACGGCATAATCTTTGTATTGGCTGCGATTCATAAAGCGATGACCAATTAATTCACCAATAACACGTTCTATTTCATTTTCTTCATTCTTCGCTTGGATAACTCGTAACTCAACACCATAAGCAAGTTCACTGAACAAAGCTTTATCGTAAACATGTGGGTTATTGGCAATAAGTACGTTGGCACATTTTAAAATACGTCCACTTGAACGATAATTTTGCTCTAGTTTAATCAACTTTAGTGAAGGAAAATCTTTACCAAGTAATATCAAGTTTTCAGGTTTAGCACCGCGCCATGAATATATAGATTGATCGTCATCACCTACTACGGTTAATCGGCCGCGCTCACCAGTAATATGTTTTACAAGCTCATATTGACTGGCGTTAGTATCTTGGTATTCATCTACCAATAAGTAGCGAATTTTGTTTTGCCAGCGTTCACGTACTTCCGGGTAGTTTTTCATTAACAGTGTTGGTATAAGGATCAAATCATCAAAATCTAAAGCGTTATAAGCTTTCATATGAATGTGGTAACGTTGATAAAACTCAGCGTACTCGCTACTTTGTGCGTCATTAGCTGCTTTTAATGCGTCATCAGGTAGGAATAAATCGTTTTTCCAGTTTGATATTTTGCTCTGTAATTGACTTAGTAAATCTTTGTCACCATCAAGTTCATCAATGGTTAACTCTTTAAGTAAAGCTAAAGAATCTTGATCATCAAACAAAGTAAAGCCCGGTTTGTAACCTAACGTTTTAATTTCACGACGAACAATATCAAGACCAAGAGAATGAAAGGTAGAAACGGTTAATCCACGAGTAAGCTCACGTCCCAACATTTTTTGAATACGCTCTTTCATTTCACGCGCAGCCTTATTGGTAAATGTTACCGCTGCAATGTTGCGTGCTTTGTAATCACACTTTTGAATGAGGTAGGCTATCTTTTGACAAATAACACCAGTTTTACCTGAGCCAGCACCAGCTAATACTAAGCATGGGCCACTGACAAATTTTACCGCTTCATTTTGTCCAGGATTGAGTTTCATCGACTTTAAATTACTTTCTATGTAAATATTTTTAGTGGTAGAGATTTTACCTGTTTTTAGTCTTCGGCAAAACAGTTACAATGCGAACAAGCATCAATTGAAGGAAATAATTATGATCAATGCAAAAAAGATTGAAGAAATAGCGAAACAAGTAACGGATTCTATTCCGCCTAGCTTAAAAAATATGGCGAATGACTTTGAAGACAAAGCAAAATCTGTATTACAGAGTAAGTTATCGCAGCTTGATGTAGTAACCCGTGAAGAGTTTGATATACAAACTCAAGTACTGATCAAAACTCGCGCAAAAATAACTGAACTTGAAGCTAAGCTAGCGGAGTTAGAAGAAAAAATTTCAGCGAGTTAGGTTGTTTAATGTCACTAAAGTTTCGCAACTTATTGCTAAACTGAAAACCTATAGAATATAAGGCCTGTTAACTTTGTTGTTAATGGGCTTTATTTTTTATTCACTCAAATCTGAGTTTGTATAAAGTGAGTGATATTGGTATAAGTATTGATACTAAGTATTCGTATAAAAATATATTTAAAATAATAATGCATTAAAGGAAATTCAGCATGAAATTTGTAAAAGCCTCTCTATGTTTAAGTGTCGCACTGGCAATTACAGCCTGTAGTGAACCTGCCTCTGTTGAATCCCATTTAAAAAGTGCAAAAAGCTACCTGAGCCAAAATAAAACTAATGAAAGTATTATTGAATTAAAAAATGCTATTCGAGTAGATAACAAAAATGCCGAAGCACGTTTTTTATTAGGTCAAATATATTTAAATTTAGGTGACGGTGCTGCGGCGTTAAAAGAGCTTGAACGCGCACAACAATATAATTATATGGCAAACAAGGTGTTGCCGTTACTCGCCCGAGCTTATGTATTAACAGAAAGTGATGCAGATGTCTTAGCGTTAAGTGAAGCAGCTTCCGTACTGGCTAGTGATGAACAAAGTCACTATTTAGCTTATAAAACCTTATCCGCATTGCGCAGCGAACAAGTAGAAGTTGCTAAAGAAAGCGTAGATTTAGCGCAGTCGTTGGGAGAGGAAAATAAATACAGCATGCTTGCTTTGGCGTATTTACAGCTTTCAGAGGAAAATTATGATGAAACAACAGCCTTACTTGCAAAAATATTATCTATAGACGCTAAACAAGTTGATGCCCTCATGCTGCAAGGGCAAGTATCAATGGCAACTAAAGATTATCAACAAGCGGCTATTAGTTTTAAAGAATTCCTCAACTTACAACCTCGCTCAGGCATTGTGCAATTATTGTTAGCTGACGCTTTGCTTAAATCGGGACAAGATGATGAAGCTGAGAAATACGCAGATAAAATATTAGCTCAAGTTGAGAACCAACCTTTCGCTCATTATATTAAAGCCATGGTTGCCTTTAACCGTAAAGAATTTGATAAGGCTAGTGAGCACGCTGAGCTTGCGTTATCGTCAAACTTTAATCAATTTAATTTAAAGCTAGTTGCGGGTGCGAGTGCCTTTTATTTAAAAAATTGGGAGCGAAGCCATTATCATTTAAATACAGTCGTTGAATATTTACCTCAAGACCATCAAGCGAGACGAATGTTAGCGGTTACGCAGCTTGAATTAGGCTTACTTGATGAAATAAATGCAACCATTGGCGATTTTAATGGTGAAACTGAGGCAGATGCACAATTTTTATCTTCAATGAGTTATAAATTATTAGAGTTAGGTGCAACCGACGAAGCTAAAAAGCTACTCGCCCAAAATGAGCGAGCAACGACTAACGCGGGTGATAGTGCCAGGCAGGGGATTTTAAAATTAATGATGAATGACCCTTCAGGCATTCAAAATTTAGAAGAAGCTATCGCGTTAGACCCCGGGTTTATTGAAGCTGAATTAGCATTAGCTTACGCCGCATTGCAAAACAATGATATTGAAAAAGCCACATCAATTGCGACTAAATGGCAGAAAGACTACCCTGAAAAATCAGGTGGTTATAATCTGATGGCAAGTATTGCAATTAAAGAACAAAAATATATCGAAGCGGAAGCCGCTTTAAAGCAGAGCTTAGCGTTAGAACCAGATAATATCTTCGGGTTATTAGAGCAACTTAGATCAGCTCGTCAACAAAACAATGACTCATTAAGTAAACAACGAGCGGATTACTTAATTAACCTAGCACCGAATAATAATAAAGTATTAAGACAATACTTTGGTGTTTATCAAAATGAAATGGCTTTAGAAAAACTACAACAAGCTTACCAAGCAAATAAAGTAGAAACGGATAAAGCACTATTAGTTGCTGAAGCTATGATGAGTTTAGAAAAATATAAAGAAGCAGAAACATTATTATCAAGTATTGCAACAACTGATAATCTACCTAAAAGATATTGGCAATTAGTGTTGTTCAGCTATAAACAGCAAAATGACGTTGCGAAAGTGCAATCAACATTAGAGCAATGGTCAAAAGCGAGTCCTTACCATATTGAACCTGTTATTTTATTGGCAGACTTACATGCGAGCCTTGGTGATAATTCACGCGCGTTAAGCGTTATAAAACGCGGACTAGATTACCATAAAGATAATTTAGTACTGCAGCTAATACAAATGCAAATTTTACTGAACAGTAAGCAAATTGCTGAATCTAAAGTACTATACGAAACATTAGCGACTGCGGATTTTAATGATGCATTAAAACAAGGGTTCCTTGGTCAAATTTTATTACTAGAAGAAAGTTATGAACAAGCTATTCCTAAGCTTTTAACACTTTACGAGGTTTATCCTAGTAGTCAAAATGCAATGTATTTGGCGCGCGCTTATTTAGGAGATAAACAAGATTCTAAAGCGGTTGAAGTATTAGAAAATTATCTAGTTATTGATCCAAATGAAGGTCGTATTAAAACCATGTTAGCGGGTATTTATCTTGAAGATGATACCACTAAAGCGATAGGTGTCTATGAGGACGTTGTTAATAATCAACCGAAAAATGTTATTGCACATAATAACTTAGCTTGGTTATATTTAGAGCAAGGCAAAACAGAACAAGCATTACAGCACGCAGAGCAAGCTTTTAAATTAGCGCCACAAATAGCCAATGTTGTTGATACTTATGCTCAAGTCTTATTAGCTACGGGTGATAACCGAGCAGCGCTGAAATATGCGAGTCAAGCGGTTGAAATAACTAAGGGGCAAGATGTTGATATTCAACTTAATTATGCTGAAGCCTTGATCGCTAATAGTCGCTCAAATGAAGCAAAAGATATATTAAGCCAAATAACAACCACAACAGATGTACAAAAACAGAAGAAAGAAAAATTAATTACGCAGCTGTGATGAAATCGAGTCGATTTAAAATTATTACAGGGTAATCATTTTATTTGGGTTTAGCTCTAGTGATACAGTTAACTGTATTATTTGTGTGTCAGCTACAACTTATAAGCACTTAATAAGGCTGATATTTAACAAGGAATTAGTATGAATAAATTATTAATAAGCTCAGCAATTGCCCTAGCTTTAAGTGTAGGAGCTTGTAGTGAACCACAAAATACCGAGCAGTTACTGGTCAGCGCACAGGAGAATATTAAAAAAGGTGAGTTTGCTACAGCAATTATTGATTATAAGAATGCAGTTCGTTTATCTCCTCAAAATGCTGATGCACGTTTAGGTTTAGGTAACGCTTATCTTAATCAAGGTGACTATATTAGCGCTGAAAAAGAGTTAGAAAGAGCGGTTGAGCTTGGTGCTAGTTTTACGCAATCAGCTCCGTTACTTGCACAAGTAAAAACAAGACTTAACAAATTTGATGACGTCGAAAAATTAGTTGAAGCAAGTGATGATTTTAACGATACCGACTACGTGGTTATTTTAACTTATGCAGGAATTAGTGCGCTTGCTAATGGGCAAGCCCAAAAAGCACAAGATTACTTATCTCAAGCGGCCTTAATTAATAGAGAAGCTGACTTTAGTAAACTGGCAAACGCCTACTTACTCTATAGTGATAAAAATTTTACAGGGGCGCTTGAAAGTATAAATAACTTATTAGTAACGAATAATGATTTTTCAGAGGCGATATTGTTACAAGGTTATTTGTACTTTGCTTTAGAAAAATTTGATCAGGCAAGTGAGTCTTTTGACCGTTTTATATCTAATTACCCACAGGATTATAATGTTCAATTTTTGCAAGCCAATACCTTAATCAAAGCGGCTAAGTATGAACAAGCGAATAAGCTTACCAACTCCCTTTTAAGTACATTTAAAAAATCACCAATTCCACTGCAATATAAAGCACAATTAAAATTTCAAGAAGAGAATTACCTTGAGGCAAAAGAATTTGCAAATCAAGCGCTTGGTTATGATGAAAATTTGTTTACAGCAAAAATGATTGCAGGTGTTAGCTCCTACAAACTTAATGAGTTAGAGCAAGCGTATGATGCGTTAATTGGCTTTGAAGATATGTTACCTGCAAAACACCCTATCAATGTGATCTTATTATCAATAAAAATAAAACTAGGCTACACCGATGATTTAGCAACATCAGTAGCTAGGCTTGAAGCGCTACAAAATAGCGAAAGTAATACCGATTTATTACAAGTAACTAGTTTAGAGTTAATGAATACGGGTGACTTTGCTAACGCCCAGACTTTAATAAATAAAGCGGCACAAATTGCACCTAATAGTGCACAAATCAAAAGACAACAAGGGGCTTTGTTACTTAGTCAAGGCGACTTATCTGGCATTGAATCATTAGAACAAGCCTTAACACTTGACCCAACTTTGCATGAGACTGAATTTGCTTTAGGAAGTCAATATATTCAAAATAATGAAATAAATAAAGCACAAGCGATTGCTGAAAAGTGGCTCGCTAGTGAGCAATACCAAGTATCAGGAAACCTGTTGTTAGGTCTTATTTCTCTGCGAGAAGAAAAAGCGTCAGAAGCGGAAGCTTACTTTAATAGAGCTTTATCATTAGAAAGCAATAATGTCACTGCACTTTACGGTTTAGCCTCGGTATATGGCTATAAAAAGCAAACCGCGGAGGCAATATTAGGTTATGAAAAAGTGTTGGAGTTAAACCCCAACCACTACGAAGCAATTAGTCGATATAACTCATTACAAGCAATGCAGGGAGATACAGCTTCTGCTATTTCTTTTTTAAATGCATTATATGAAGCAAATAAGCTTAATGGCTATATTCATAAAAACCTAGTCGTAGGTATTGCATTAAATTTAATCAGAAGCCAACAGCTAACTGACGCTATTGTTTTATTAGAAAGCTTAAAAGGTGAGAACAATTTACCGACTAGCTACTGGTCAACTTTGGCAAATACCTATGCATTAACGAAGCAATTTGATAAGGCATCAGCTACTTTGGCTGAGGGTGTCAGGCTTAATATTAATAGCTATATATTACGAGCAGCTTATATCGCGGCATTGGCACGTAACAATGAGCTCCCTGAAGCTTTAATAGCTGTAAAACAAGCCAATATAGACTTCCCTCAAGATGAAAACTTCATGTCAATACTAGCGTATTTAGAGCTCGCTACTAACGATATAAAAGCAGCTAAAAAGCAGTTGGCAGCTATTAAAAAAGAAGGGTTTAGCAACGACTTAACGGTTGATCTAACGGCTAAAGTTGCGATGATAGATAAAGACTATCAACAAGCTATTAGCCTATATAATAGTATTTATCAAAAATCTCCTACTGCATTGAATATCATAAATTTATCAAGGGCATTGCAGTTCTCTAATCAAGGTGTTCAAGCAGAACAAGTAATAGAAAATTATTTAAAAGAGAATAATGACGATAACCGAGTAAGGATGTTACTTGCTGAGTTGTATCAGAAAAACGATAGTAATGGAGATAAGTCAACTAAAATTATTAACACCTATAAAGAGGCTATATTTTTTCAGCCAGACAATGTTATAGCCTTGAATAACCTTGCGTGGCAAGAATATCTAACTAATGATCTTGTTAACGCGCAGCAACATATTGAACAAGCTATAGCCATTGAGCCTGATGCTTTAATGCTACAAGAAAGCTACGGCGTTATTTTGGTTGCTAATAAACAGCTTCCTCAGGCTATAAAGGTATTAACCGCTATACAAGATAAAGGCTCAGTAGATGTTACGGCAAAAGTTGCATTAGCAGAAGCATATATAGCAACTGAACAATTCGAAAAAGCCAAAATATTATTAACGGATTTAAGTGCGCATAAAAGTGAAGTTAACCAACGAATAGCACAATTAAAGCAATTAGTTTCTATGGATAATAATGTAACTGAATAGGTTAGTTTATTAAAGTGAGAAGAGTGTCAGTAATTTTTACAATAGTTTTTTAGGTTAATTATTATAATATTACATGTTCATGTATCATTATGTTTTATATGGTAAAAAAAATATTTTTATGTGTTGGCATAGCTTCTGCATATTACAGGTAGGTATCACAAACAACTTTGTAAACATATAAGGAAGATGACATGAACTTTTTAAAAACTATAGCAGTAGTGTCTGCGATTGCAGTTTCAAGCTTCAGCGTTAATGCTGAGCAACTTTCAGTAGCTGGTATTACTTGGGATTCAGAGTATGATCTTGGCTTTAGCCCATTTAATGACTTTATCGCTAATGCTTCTTTCGTGGAAGCTAGAACAGCTACTGAAATTTCAGGTAGTGGTAGAGTAGGCGTTTTAAACGGTACAGCACCAACAACTTTTTGTGTGGTTGCCGGTTGTGCACTTACTTATACTTTTGATGGTTTTAACATCGATACAGCTGGTAATGTTACGGGCGGAACCTTAGATTTTTGGGTTGAACATGCTGATCCTCTTGCGGCTGATACTCTTTGGTTATCATTAACTTCTATCTTTGCTACCCAGAGTTCTACAGCAACTTCATCGTCATTTACTTCATATTTTGATGTAAATGAAATAGCTGGTACAGCTTGGAAAAACTTTGACACTAACTCACAAGCACATAACGCTGATGTTTCATTAATATCTGCTAATAATACTTTCGATATTGCACTTAATGAATATCATGGTGGTGGTCAATTTAAATCTAACTCAGTTCCAGCTCCAACTACTTTAGCTATCTTTGGCTTAGGTCTTTTAGGTCTAGCTGCTGCACGTCGTAAAGCATAATTTGCTTAATGACTAAACTTTAATTGATGTAATAATCATTAAAGTTTACAAAAAAACCTCCTTCGGGAGGTTTTTTTATACCTAAAATATCATAGTTGTAACTTTCTTTAGTGCTAAGTTTAGGATGCCTACCTTATAAAGAATTGTGGATTTGCCATATCAAATAAATTAAAGATAGATCAAAACTCAAAGAGAATAAATATTCTAGTTTTAGTTCAAGCTAAAGGCGAGATAGTAACGCCAATGATGGCTAATCGGTAGCTCTTAAACGCAGCTAAATATAATAAAATACGGATAAATAAGGCTGTTGTAGTATTTTTCTTATCCAGAACTCAGGTTATCTAAACATTTTTAGCTTCAGGTATTGAGTAACTAAATTTTTAACGCATAAAATTTATACATAAAAAAACACCGTTTAAGTAAACTTAAACGGTGTTTTTTTATTAAGTTGACCTGAACTCAGGCTAACTTAATAAAGTTTATTTTAAATTAGCAAAGTAAGCAGCTAAGTCATTCATATCTGTTTCAGAAAGAGCCATAACCATACCTTTCATAGTTGGATCGTTACGTGTTCCTGATTTAAAGTCTTTAAGTTGCTTAACAAGATAAGCTTCTTTTTGACCTGCTAAGTTAGGGTACATTGGAATAGCGGAAATACCCGCGGCACCATGACAAGCGGCACACATTGCTGATTTTCCTTTACCCGCTTCAGCATCACCTGCTGCAAATACAGGAGATATAATCATTACTGTTGCTGCTGTAACAGCAAGTAGAAATTTATTCATAGTTTCACTCTCTTTAGATTTAAGTATTTGTAACTCATTATAATACATGGCAGTTCATGTATATAGTTAAGCTACAAAGATAAAATAGTAGTTTGAGTATATGAAATATAAGTTAACTTGTCGTTGATTTTTTATCAAAATTACTGATTAGCGATAAACTTTAACAGTATAATTGCAAACTAATTCTTAAAAATGACAGTAACATATTATGCAGCAACTAACCCCTAAACAAGGTATTGAATCGATTACCTATCAACAAGACCACTTGAACATATTGTTTGCACAAAATTGGTATCAAGAAGATATTACTGAGCTAAGTAAGTTGGTTTTTTTACCTGTAGAACCAGTGATAATTAAAGAGCAAAATTTTGGTGCTGACAGAGAAGATATTCGTTTTAATTGGAACGAAAACTATTTTGTGTTGAATTTTGATTTTTACAGTCAGTCTTGTTGGATTGAAGGTCAAGATAGCGCAGCTACTGAATGTTTAAATCTACTTTATACAGCTATAAATAAACGGTCTTAACTGAAAAATAAGTGCGTAACATTGCTTATCAAGTGCTCAGGTTGTTTAATAGTTGTTTAATTTAAACAAGCTTATGTGATTATACAGCTGTAGTATTTGTTCAAGATTTCAGAAGCAAATTAACATTAATAATACGGCAAGTAAAAAGCTTAAGACTAATGTTTTGCTAGGCTAAATAGTATAAAATATCGACCAAAAGAAAAATAAAAAAGTAGATTGAAATGAGTGTAAAAAAAAGTGCAAGGAAAGCTGAAGAAAACGCTAATCAATTAATAGATGATTTACCTGAAGCACCTTCTGATAAGCAAGTAACTGAACAGCAAATTGAATCAAGTTATAGTAAAAAGTTATTCCATCAATTTTTTACCTTACCATTATTTAGTATATTTTTAGTCGTTGCTGTGTTGCTATCTTCTTCTTTATGGCTGTTAACTCAACAATTAAAGCATACGCAAACGTTAACAACAGAACAATTACCTGCTTTAAAATCACAGTTATTACAACAAACCTATCTCATTAATTTAAATGAGCTACTCAGAGAGCTGCTGCATACCGATAATCCTAGTGATATTGTGAAACTGCAACAGGCACTTACTCTACAAAGTAAAAAACTATCACTTTTAAAATCAAAGTATAAAAGTGATTATCAACAATGGTTTAATAACAATGACAAGGCTGTTAACCTTGTAATAGGTATCGCAGACAATTATTCGAGACATGAGTTACTAAAAAATAATTCATTAATTCAGCTTGATACTCTGCTTGATGCAATCAATATTGAGCTAGGTGGCGAACAGGTTTCAGCCAATCAAGAAAAATTACTAAACAAAGTAAAAAATCAACTTTCAAATATAGTTATCACACTTAAAAGTTTAAGTTTACTAACACCAGTTACTGTCATTGAATCATTAAGTCATCAAATAGATGAAATGTTTGTCGAAGATTACGCTAGACAATTAGCAAACCAACAGACAGACAATCAAAGTGTGAGCGATATTGTTAGAGATTTTATTCGTTTTGAAGATCTTATTTTAAAACATGGTTTGTTGTTAAAATGGCAAGCTCAATTGAGCTTAATGGCTGATTATCAAAAGCAATTACATTTACAGGAACAGCAAGTTAAGCATATTCTTGCAAGTATTGTAAAGACTAACTTAGAGGGAAAGTCTGTACCCAAAGTGAGTGATGATGAAGCTAATTTTGCAATTAACATAAAGTTAATCAAGGAAGCCGTTCAATTAATTCCGCCACCTATTTGGATTTTTTATACTGTTATCTTGTGCTGTATTATAGGACTACTTTTTGTTGTACGCGCTCGATTAAAAACAGTTAATAAAGTGAACATCAATTTAATTGAACGCGCTATTCAAAGTGAAAAAAGATCGTTATTAACCAAAGGGAATAACACGTTGATACAAAACGAAGTCACTCCTTATTTTTGTGCTGAAACAGAAGAATTAATTAAAAGTATTGAGCAGGTTAATACCGGTAAATATACTGAATCTATGTACCTTGCACTGTCGGAAAAAAATAATCGTCTGACAGAGCAACTTGCCAAAGTTAATGTAAAAGCAGATGAACTAACAGACAAAACACCAGTGTTTGAGTCGGATTGTTTAATTGATGCTAAAACGGCATCTTCATTTGAGTATCAACGATTTATCACATTGTATACAGCTACAATTAAACAACTTGTGTTGTTGGGAGAAAGCTCAATATCAGCTAATTTAAATCTTAGTAATAATAAAAACATACAAACGCAGAATAATTATTTGTTTGAGGCATACATACAAGGTCGAGATTTAGCTAAACAATTAAAGCGTGCAGCTTATTATAATTACTTACTGAGTGACGGCGCAGTATTAACATTAAATAATGTAAATATTATTGCTGAAATTAATGTTGTGTTGTTGAATTTACAAAACACTTTATTGACGAGTAATAATACTGTATCGATTGATTTTGATAACAAAATTAATCTTGGGGTAACTCTTGATGTTGAATTTTTTGCAGAATTGTTTAATGCTTTCATTTGTTTATTATTAACTGAACAAACCAATAAACATTTAATGATAAGGTTAAGCTTGGTTGATAAAAACAATGGCCAACAAAAAATAGAATTTGTTGGTCAATTGCAAGTAAATGGAAATAACAAATCTCAATTACCAAAAGCACTTCAGAGTTTTAGCAGTGAAATAAGCAATGAAGTAAATGAACAAGAGTTGAAGGTTGAGATACAAGAATTAGGGCGTTATTTTTCTACCTTATTAAGTTATCAACACGGTGATGTTGCGATGGCTACGTCAACAGATGAATTCTATCAATTTTCTTTCTCATTACCTCTAGCTGTAACCGATGAACAATTTACTCATAGTCAATTTGATTTATCGTTTCCTGCTAGTTTTCCTGAAATTAGCCAAACGTTTTCAACATTCGGCTGTAAATACTTAACTATGCCTATAGAGGTATTATTAGCGGTTAAGTCACCTGAAAAATATCAAGCTTTACAATACAGTTTACAAAGCTTAGGGCTACAAACTTGCTTTGTTAACAATGAATATCTGTTACAAAAATATTGGCAGAGCGGTCGCTTTGCCGTGCTAATAACAGAATTACCATGTAAGCCATTTACGACATTTTTAATAGATGATCCGATGCAAGAACAAAGTAATAAAAGTATTGATGTAAGCCGAGGAGTATTTAGTTTAAACCGTTTAAGCATTAAGCTAGAAGATAAGTCACAAAATCCATCTTATAGTCATTGGTTCACAGGGGAGCTTAGCGTTGGTAGTAGTATCGATGAGGTAATAACTACAATGGAACCTTGGATAACAACACTACAGAGATTGAGTGCAACAACTAATAGAGTAACTGAACTTGAGTCAGCTCAAACACAGGGTTTTATAAAACTTGATAATCCAACACCTTTAAAACAAATTGCTAGTTTTGATTTTAATAGGTACTTAAAACATCAAGGCTCTGCTGAATTAGCGCTTTTTATGTTAGATGAATACACAACGGAAAACGGTGATTTGATAACGGATTTACACCAAGTATTTCTCAATAATGAAACTGAAAAAGCGGGGCGCATTATTCAAGCACTACTGGATAATAGTAAGATACTCGCCGCTGATTATTTATTATCACTGTGTCAGCAATGGCAAACGTTGTTAGCTAATCAAGCTTTGAACAACTTAGATGAAATGCAAATTATGCTTTTGAATAACACTAAAGCAGCAGTACAAGCTATTAGTGAACATGCCGTTTCGATTGCTTAATATAGGTTTAAGTATAGTTTTTATAATATTGTCAGCGTTTTATAATGGTAACTTAGCTTGCTATTTATATAGATAGCTTATATATGTAAAATTTGGCATTTAGCATATATGTTGGAAGTATAATTTTTTTGTCGTAATAATGCGAGTTAGGCATTATGAGGAGTACCTTGAGTAAACCCGTCAAGATAAAGTTAAGTGATACGCCTTGTGTCAGAAACTGTTGCTTAGATGAAGCAGATATTTGTCTCGGCTGTTTTCGTCACCTTGATGAAATACTTGCGTGGCGAGATTGCTCTAGTGCAGAAAAACAGAATATTATGAAAAAATGCCAGCAACGAAGTTCTGATAGAAAATCGGAAATTTAACATGTCAAGTTAACGCGCGAAACTCAACGTGTGTTCATTTTCTCGTATTGTTATTTAAGCCGTTATTTTGTAAAATTTGACCGCATCCAAATAGCAATTCAACATTACTGTTATATTTATCTGAATACGAAGGACTCTTTGTGATTGATAAGAAAACACTTAAATCTATTCTCGATTTTACCGAGGAGCAAAATCAAGCTCCTAGCTTTATCCTCATCTATATTCTTACTTGGTGTGCTTGGCATAACCAATTATTTAGTCACTTTATTAGCGCAGAAGGTGATTTTCTAACGCGAATGTCTACTGCATTTTCGGAAATGGGCGAAAATCAATTTATACTTGTACTGTTTTTTACTTGTATCATTTTTTTAGGGCGCCTAGCTTTTAACTACTTTAGTTTTCGTTCAAGAGAGTTGTTAAATTCAGCGGAAGATACTTTTGAAAATATAAGAGAAGATCAAAAGTTTGCTAAGAACAGTGATATAGCAAATTTAATGGATGCGTTAACTAAAACAAAACAACAGTTAGTTGAGGCAAAAGAGCGAGAAAAAGACGCCATTAAAGACAAAAACGACACGCTTAAAAAGTTATTAAGTTTGCAAAATGAGCTTGATGAAGCCAATGCAGATATTGCAGTATTGACTAAATCTCAACAGCTATCGGCAAAATAGCTCAATATTAGGCGTCTCGTGGCAGGCCTTTTTCAATAGAGCGCGTTAACCTAAGTGTTAAGCGATGGTTTTTATCAAGTTCGATAGCGGCTTTATCAACCATATTCATTTTCAAGTTTTGTTGGTTCAATGCCCATTGAATATGCTCTTGTACCAGTTCACTACTTAACGTTATTTTATCTGTCAGTGCCGTTACTATAGCTTCTTTGTATGGCGCATTACCTAACGCTACGGCAATATTTCGCATCCAACTTTGAAAGCCTATTCGCCTAATGGGTGAGCCTTCAAGTGTATTTAGAAAGTATTCTTCAGACCACGAGAATAACTCTAATAAGCTTACATCGTCTAAATTATTTCTTGCTTGAAAATCATCAACAAGACCTATTTTTGCATACTTATTCCACGGACAAATTAATTGGCAATCATCACAGCCGTAGATTCTGTTTCCCATTAATGGCCTTAACTCTTCAGGAATTGCCTCGGCTGATTCTATAGTGAAATAAGAAATACAACGCCTAGCATCAACCGTATATGGCTCTACAATGGCATTTGTTGGGCAAATTTTAATACAGGCAACACAGCTTCCACAGTCATTAATTTTAGATGCTGTAACCTCTACAGTTTCTGATAGTTTGTTGGCGCGATCACTGTATTCATTGACGGTAATTGGTAGCGGAATATCAACAAATAATTCACCAAGAAAAAACCATGAACCCGCCTCTTTGTTAATTAATAAAGTATGTTTACCCGCCCAACCTAGTCCTGCTTTTTCGGCTAAAGGTCTTTCCATTACGGGGGCTGAGTCAACAAAAGGTCGGCAATTAAAATCAGGGCAATGATCAGCTATTTTTTTACCTAATTGCTGTAATCGTTTACGCATTAATTTGTGGTAGTCACGACCTAATGCATAACGACTAATATAAGCTTTTTGTTTATCTTTAAGAATGTTGGAAAATTTAGCATTATGAGGTAGGTAGTCTAAACGCACACTGATCACTCTCACAGTCCCTGGTACTAGCTCCGCAGGTCTTGCTCGCATTAAACCATGACGCGCCATGTAATCCATATTACCGTGATAGCCGTTAGCTAGCCATCGTTCAAGTACCGGTTCATGGGCAGATAAGTCAATATCGCTGATACCAATATCTGAGAAGCCAAGCTCTTTTGCCCAGCGTTGAATTTTATTTGCTAGGTCTTGAAATTTGACTATTGCTGAAGGGCTTTTAACCTTTTCGATTATTGCTTCGTTATTAGTAGGGGGTATTGTCATACGGATAATATGGATTTTAGCTTAATTATTGATGCGGTAAATACGTTTAAAGCGTAGTGTTAGACTAAGCTTAGCATAAAAGTTATTAGTGATCTTAGCGCTTTTTAAGTGCGAGCATATATTCAGAGCTGTTCAGCTGTTATTATACTCAGTTAGAATATCAGTGCAGAATCGCTGTGAATAACTTATCATGATAATAATTGTACAAGAGTGAAATATTAAATTATTTGCCTAGGGTCTGTTGATCTTTCAGGCTTAAAATTTATTCAATTTAAAACGTATTTAATCGCGGCGCGAGCTTTGCTTATCTTTATTGAACGCTAGTCATTCTATTTAAAAATCGAGCAACAAAGAGTAAATTCGTTTTAAATGAACCTAAAGGCAGCACTTGTTTGAAATTTTTACTGCGTTTTCGCCTGTTCGTGCAGACAGCTGCACGTCACATGCTCTGCCTTGTTTAAATGCTAAATAATTTGCTGTAAAAGTAGTCTCGAAAGAACAACAGACCCTAGTAGTAACTATCATAAACATAGAAAAGAAAAATGAAACAATTAGAATATTTTTTAGCTGATGAAGATGCAACTGTTGCTATTGGCTCGGGCCTAGCAACAGTACTCAAAAACTCTGTAGTTCAGCAAGCTTTAGTGGTTTATCTTAATGGTGATTTAGGTGCCGGTAAAACTACGTTAACTCGCGGTTTTGTTCGTGGCATGGGACATACAGGAAATGTAAAAAGTCCAACATACACTATTGTTGAGCCCTACGAATTAGCTAACTGGCGAGTATTTCACTTTGACTTATATCGTCTTGCTGATCCTGAAGAATTAGAATATATGGGCATTAGGGATTATTTTAACGATGATTGCTGTTGCTTTATTGAATGGCCAGAAAAAGGCAAAGGGCTATTGGCTAAAGCCGATTTAGTTATTACTATAGCTTATCAAGATGAACAAAGAGTCATCAATTTGCAAGCCGAGTCTGAACGTGGCCAACAGGTTATTACAGCGCTTGCTGATATTATAAAGTTATAGGTTATTGAACCTTAGGTAAATTGTAGCTACATTGTGGTTAAATTTTAGCTAAGGTTTAGGTAAAGTCTCATAGACTTGCCAGAAGTTTGATTATTTTTTGGGGTAGATAAATGTATCAAAGAGGCTTTTTAACTAGCGTAAAAATACAGCTAATAATGTTGCATTGTATTTTTATATTATCGAGTATATTTTCGGTTAGCGTCTTTGCTGCAAATAGTATTGACGGTATTCGTGTGTGGCCAGCACCAGAAAATACCCGTATAGTCTTTGATGTCAAAAACCAAGCAGATTACAAATATTTTACTTTGAGTAACCCTGAACGTTTGGTTATTGATTTTACAAAAACGAAAAATACTGTGTCTCTACAACGTCTTGCTGATGGAGATCCTAGGGTTAAGCGTTTTCGCTCCAGTGAAAGTGCTGATAAAACCCGTTTAGTCTTAGAGCTATCCCAATCTTATCAATTAACGGTATTTCCTCTTGCACCTGCAGGCCAATATGGAAATAGATTAGTTATCGATCTTTACGATAAAGAAAGAAGCCAGAAAGTAACCCCACCGCCACAGAATAATGTTGGTGACATTATTATTGGTGTTGTCGCGGGGCACGGTGGTGAAGATCCTGGTTCAATAGGTAATAAAGGTACTTATGAAAAGCATGTTACCTTGGCAATCGCAAAAAAATTACAAACATTAATTAATAATGAAAAGGGTATGAAAGCGGTAATGATCCGTACCGGTGATTATTATGTTAATTTAAACCGACGTACGAGTTTGGCGCGTGAAAAAAATGTTGATTTTTTAGTGTCTATTCATGCAGATGCTTTTCATACCCCAGAGCCAAGCGGTGCTTCAGTTTGGGTCGTTAAAAAGAGTCGTGCAGAATCTGAGTTAGCAAAATGGTTAGTTAATAGAGAAGAAAAATCAGAGTTACTTGGCGGTGGTGGTGGTGTTATCAAAAACACGGCAGATAGTAATTTAGCCCTTACCTTGGCTGATATGAGTAAAGAGCATTCGCTTGGTGTTAGTTTTGGCGTGGCAAACAATGTTATTAGCGAATTAAGAAAAATCACTAAAATGCATAAAAAGACGCCACAAAATGGTAACTTTGCCGTATTAAAGTCTTCTGATATTCCATCAATACTAGTTGAAACGGGCTTTATATCTAATCACGCTGAAGAAAAAAACTTAACTTGGTCTACCCATCAACAACGATTGGCCGATGCGATACATCAGGGGATTAAACGTCATTTTATGGATCACCCATTAACCGGGTCTTATTTCGCATCAGTGGGCTATAAAAAACATAAAGTCCGTAGTGGAGAATCACTTTCGGTGTTAGCCGAGCGTTATAATATATCGATGAGTGAGCTTAAAGCTCTTAATAACTTGAAAACTGATTCATTAAGAATTGGTCAAACGTTAAAAATTCCCCGTACCGGATAACCAGATATGACTATTGCTATATTACCTGCGCGCTTGGCAAACCAAATTGCTGCAGGTGAAGTGGTTGAACGTCCCGCCTCTGTAATTAAAGAATTAATCGAAAATAGTATAGATGCCGGCGCTACCATTATTCATATAGATGTGGATAAAGGTGGTATTAAAAAAATTAAAATTACTGATAATGGCCACGGTATTATTAAAGATGAATTGACCCTAGCGTTAAGTCGTCACGCCACCAGTAAAATTAAAGACTTAAATGACCTTGAAGCAATTAACAGCTTAGGTTTTCGTGGTGAAGCACTAGCAAGTATTAGCTCGGTTGCCCGTCTAACACTTACCTCTAAGCCGCAAAATCAAGCTACTGCATGGCAAGCGGTTGCTGAGGGGCGAGATATGCAGGTCGAAATAAAGCCAGCAGCGCACCCCGATGGAACAAGTATTGAAGTACTCGATCTGTTTTTTAATACTCCCGCAAGACGAAAGTTTTTACGCACTGAAAAAACAGAGTTTAATCATATCGACGAAGTTGTTCGCCGTATTGCATTAGCACATTTTGAGGTAAGTTTTACTTTAACGCACAACGGCAATATTGTACGCCAATATCGAACAGCGAGCACGCATGCACAGTGCACTAAACGAGTGGCAGGGGTATTAGGACCTAAATTTATTGAACATGCGTTAGAGATTGATTGTCCGCATGATAATATGTCACTGTCAGGCTGGTTAGCAAAACCTAGTTTTGCTCGTAGTCAAAATGATTTAAGTTATAGTTATGTCAACGGCAGAATGATGCGTGATAAGTTAATTAATCATGCTATTCGTCAAGCCTATGCTGACTTATTACCTGCGGATACATACCCTGCGTTTGTGCTCTTTCTCACGCTTGACCATCGTGAAGTTGATGTAAATGTGCACCCGGCTAAGCATGAAGTTCGATTTCATCAAAGTAGGTATGTACATGACTTTATTTATTCTGTTTGTCATAAAGCGTTAACCTCTGCTTTAGCTGGAGAAGATTTATTTAATGAAGAAAGTCATGCAATGGCACTTAAGCCTGAGCAATCATATTCTATAGAAAACTCTTCAGTTAACACTGAAAAGAGTACAGCTGTAGGAAGCCATTCTTCGTTAATACAATCTCATGTAGACTCCCCTAGTGCGGATTATTCTCGTCCTGATTATATTACACCATTACAACATGTTCGTGAGGCCAGTAATTCTCACTCTAAGCCTAGTTATAATAGTCAGGCTCAACAATCTAGCAATAATTCATATGGCAATAACTCATCATATAGCGGTAACTCAGTTTCTACTGCAGCGAATAACTATCAAGCCTTAATGACACCCCACCATAAACATTCAGATTTATCATTAATAAACTCTGAGCGGGTTAGTGCTAAAGCTATATCGCATACAACTAATAAAGTTAATCAAGAAATATTGTTAAGCATAGAGAAGCCAGGTTATGCGCTGTACAAAGCTCAAAGTGGCATGAGGGTTTTATCATTATTTACTTTAGCGAATAATGTTTATCATAAGCTTGTTACTCAACGTTGGCAGCAAACAAATAATGATGACAAAACTCAAGGCTTAGTCAGTCAACCTTTGTTATTACCTGTAATGTTGAGTCTTTCTGATAAGCAACTAAACATTGCTTTAGCAATGCAAAATATATTTGCTACAGCTGGTATAATTTTTGTTGAGCACAGTAAAAATAAAATACAAATTAGACAATTTCCTGCACTATTACGTGAGCAAGATGTTGGTAATGCGTTAATCATTATTCTTGATGATCTGCTCGACGTACTACAAAATACTTATAATGATGAATCAGAAAAATTAACTGAGAAAGATTGCCAACGAAGTATTGGTCTTGCTATGGTTTTGACTGAATATGATGAAATTCAAGCTGGAATTTTATTAAAACAGGCTCAAAAAATATTCAATGAGCAACTTAGTCAACAATTGCTCTTGAATTCTATTCCCCTTGACCTCACATCACATATTAAGCAGTTACTTTAGTTAGCTTTTATCATATAGAGAACTAACCCAAATAAAGAGTTAAGCCTTAGTGTCAGTTCATCAAACCATTACAGAGCAGAATCAACCGCCAGTCATTTGTTTGATGGGCCCAACCGCATCAGGTAAAACTGCGTTGGCAATGGCGCTACAAGAAGCATTACCTTGCGATATTGTAAGTGTTGACTCGGCACTTATATATCGAGAAATGGATATTGGTACAGCTAAACCAACTAAAAAAGAATTGGCATTATATCCACACAGATTGATTGATCTACGTGACCCAACGGAAAGTTATTCTGCAGCAGATTTTTGTCGTGATGCATTAGCAGAAATTGCTGAGATCAGAAGTAATAATCGTATTCCGTTATTAGTTGGCGGTACTATGATGTACTTTAAAAGTTTAATTGAAGGTATTTCGCCACTACCAACCGCTGACCCTGAAATACGTGAAGCTATTGAGAAAGAAGCATCAACACAAGGTTGGCAAGCCATGCATGACCAACTTGCAGAAATTGACCCTATATCAGCTGAGCGTATTCACCCCAATGATCCGCAACGTATTACGCGAGCGCTAGAAGTGTATAGATTAACCTGCAACACTTTGACACAATTAACACAAATTAAAGGTGCTAAGCTCGACGGCAATGTTTTACAATTAGCAATAACACCTAAAGAGCGCAGTACGCTTCATGATCGAATCGCTCTACGTTATCAGCAAATGATTGATCAAGGTTTTGAACAAGAAGTTGTTAAGCTAAAAGAGCGCGGTGATTTAAATGAAAATTTACCATCAATTCGCTGTGTAGGCTACAGGCAAATGTGGCAATATTTAGAGGGTGAATTTGACCACGACGAAATGATCTTTCGTGGAATATGTGCAACCAGACAATTAGCTAAAAGACAGCTTACCTGGTTAAGAAATTGGCCTGATTTACATTGGTTAACAACCGACGATAATACCAATTTAGCACAAGTTTTATCACTGTTAGAGTTAAAGGCGTAAAGGGTAAGCAATTTTAAAGCAATAGTTTAAAATTGATGTATAATTAATTCGTTAGCTATTTTTACAACGCTCTTTTGTTGTGTTTTATAGTTATTTTTCAGACAATTTATTACTGTATTTATAAATATTTCAGTAATGTTTTATAATAATAAAAGGGACCATCTAATGGCAAAAGGCCAGTCTTTACAAGACCCATTTTTAAATGCATTACGTCGTGATCGCATTCCAGTTGCAATTTACTTAGTTAACGGTATTAAATTACAAGGACAAGTCGAATCTTTCGATCAATTTGTTATTTTGTTAAAAAATACTGTTAGCCAAATGGTATATAAGCACGCTATTTCTACTGTTGTACCATCTCGTGCTGTTAATACAACGCCAGTACCAAACCTGGATGATAATTCTTCAGATGAGTAAAGCTGTTTATCTTTTTTTGAGTACTATAAATAACGGTACTAGGATTTAGCGCTATTGTTTGAACGTTATCAAGCAGGTGAACAAGCTGTACTTGTTCATTTAGACTTTCCTGATGAAAGCAGTAAAGAAGACCTTAACGAATTTAAAATGTTAGTGTCCTCTGCGGGTGTGGACGCATTAACGGTTGTTACCGGTAAGCGTAATACGCCTCATCCTCGGTTTTTTGTAGGTTCAGGTAAAGCAGAAGAAATACGTGATGCAGTGAATTTAGTCGGGGCTAATGTAGTTCTGTTTAATCATAGTTTAACACCATCACAAGAAAAAAATATTGAAGCGTTGTGTGAATGTCGAGTAGTTGATCGTACAACTTTGATTCTCGATATTTTTGCCCAACGTGCAAGAACACACGAAGGTAAATTACAGGTTGAGTTAGCCCAATTACGCCATATGAGTAGCCGATTAATTCGCGGTTGGACTCATTTAGAAAGACAAAAGGGTGGTATTGGCCTTCGAGGGCCTGGAGAAACTCAACTTGAAACGGATAGGCGATTACTGCGCGAGCGCATGGTAAGTATTCGTAAACGTCTTGAAAAGGTTGAAGTACAAAGACAACAAGGCCGAAGACAAAGAACGCGTGCAGAGTTACCAACACTTTCGTTAGTTGGGTACACCAATGCGGGTAAATCAACCCTGTTTAATACCTTAACTCAAGCAGAAGTGTATGCTGCTGATCAACTTTTTGCTACTTTAGACCCCACCTTAAGAAAAATTGATTTAGCTGATGTCGGTCGTGTTATTTTGGCGGATACCGTTGGCTTTATTCGTCATCTACCCCATGATTTAGTTGCTGCATTTAAAGCAACCTTAACTGAAACCCGTGAAGCAGAATTGTTATTACACGTGGTTGATATATCAGATGACAGACGTAGTGAAAATATTGAACAAGTAGAATATGTACTTAGAGAGATAGAAGCGCACGATGTTCCACAATTAATCATTTGTAATAAAATCGATAATCTCGATGACATTGAACCGCGTATAGATAGAGATGCTGACGGTATGCCAATTCGGGTTTGGCTCTCAGCTCAAGCAAATATTGGTACCGAACTGTTATTTCAAGCTCTGGCTGAGCGCTTGGATATTCAAGTGATTAATCATCGCCTTAATATACCTGCAAAAGAAGGGAAATTAAGGGGGGAATTATACAAATTAAATTGCGTGACTAATGAAAATTATGATGATGAAGGTAATTGTCATCTTGATGTAAACTTGCCGTCGCGAGAGTGGGAACGGTTAATTGCTACTAAATATAGTGAATTAGCTGATTATATCGAATAGTAGGAGCTGTTGAACTTTCAGGTTGAAATTTATACTGCGTTTTCAAACAAGTTGCTGTAAAAGTAATCTCGAAAGATCAACAGACCCTAGTGTAAAAATTTTAATTTATAGGCGATAGGTATTCTTATACTGTCGTCAATTTTAGTGGAGAGTAACATGGCTTGGAACGAACCGGGGAATGATGATAAAGACCCCTGGAAAAACAAAGGTGGCAAGAATCAAGGTCCACCAGATTTAGATGAACTACTTAATGATCTCGGTAAAAAAGTTACTGGAATCTTTGGTGGTAAAACAACTAAAGGTGGCTCAGGATCTGGTAAAAGCTTTTCTAGTATAGGCATATCTATTCTTCTTGTTGTCGCTTCTCTTGTTTATGGTTTTAGTGGTTTTTACACTATTAAAGAAGCTGAGCAGGGTAT
This sequence comes from Colwellia echini, assembly GCF_002843355.2. Taxonomy (GTDB): domain Bacteria; phylum Pseudomonadota; class Gammaproteobacteria; order Enterobacterales; family Alteromonadaceae; genus Colwellia; species Colwellia echini. The sequence continues at coordinate 8,423 of NZ_PJAI02000003.1, read as the reverse complement.
TGTTTTAAGATTTGGCGAATATGCCGGCACGGTTGACCCAGGTATTAACTGGAAATGGACGTTTGTTGATCGCATCATCCCTGTTGATATGCAAAGTACTCGAGCTATGCCAGCAGAAGGTTTCATGCTTACTAAAGATGAAAACGTAGTACGTGTAGAGATGCAAATTCAATACCGTGTTATTAACCCTCGTAATTATATCTTTAGCGTTACTAACGCTGATGATAGTTTAAAACAAGCGCTTGATAGTGCCATTCGTTATGTTGTTGGTCATTCGAAAATGGATGCTATTTTAACAAGCGGTCGTGAAGAGATTCGTCAAGCAGTATGGGAAGAGCTAGATAACATTATTAAACCTTATGACTTAGGTTTACTTATTGTTGATGTTAACTTTAAAGATGCCCGCCCACCGAATGAAGTAAAAGATGCTTTTGATGATGCTATTTCTGCACAAGAAGATGAAGTACGTTTTTTACGTGAAGCTGAAGCTTATGCTCGCGGTATTGAACCCCGTGCTCGTGGTCGTGCTAAGCGTATGGAACAAGAAGCAATTGGTTACAAGAGTCAAGTTGTGTTAGATGCACAAGGTGAAGTTGCTCGTTTCGAGAAAATATTACCAGAATATCAAGCAGCACCAAAAGTAACTCGTGAGCGTTTATACATAGCTACAATGGAGCAAGTATATAGCAATACTAGTAAAGTGATGGTTGATGTTGATGGTGGTAATAATATGATGTACTTACCTTTAGACAAAATTATTCAACAACACAATAGCGGCAACAGTAATAACGGTAGTAATAATTCTAATAGAACTAATTACGCACCAGTTGAAACACAAAGTGTGAATTCGGCACCTACTCAATCATCAGATCGTTCTGATAGATTTAGTAACGGGAGAAGTAACTAATGAAGAATTTTTTCATTGCGATAATCGCGTTAATTGTCATTCTCTCTGTCTCGTCAGTTTTTGTTATTTACGAAGGCCAACGCGGTATAGTATTTCAATTTTCAAAAATTAAACGTGATAGTGCTACCGATCAAATGATGGTATTTGAACCAGGATTACATTTCAAAATTCCATTGATTGAAACCGTACGTAAATTAGATGCGCGTATTCAAACTTTAGATGAGCCAGCAGACCGTTTTGTTACGTCTGAGAAAAAAGATTTAATTGTTGATTCTTTTGCTAAATGGCGCATTGTTGATTTCTCTACATATTATTTACGTACATCAGGATCAGTTGATAATGCTCGTGCGTTACTTAAGCAGAAAATTAACAATGGTTTACGTACTGAGTTTGGTAACCGAACGATTAAAGAAATCGTTTCAGGTGATCGTGACACCATTATGGCTAAAGCGTTAGAAAGTGCAAAAAGCAGTCGTGAAGATTTAGGTATTGAAGTAGTTGATGTACGTATTAAAGCGATTAATTTACCTGATGAGATCAGTCAGTCTATTTATGACCGTATGCGTGCTGAACGTACTGCTGTTGCTAAAGAGCATAGATCACAGGGTCAAGAGCAAGCCGAGATCATTCGCGCTACTATTGATGCTAAAGTGACTATCATGTTAGCTGAAGCACAAAAGAATTCTTTTACCGTACGTGGTGAAGGTGATGCTTTAGCAGCAAAAGTTTATTCTGATGCTTATAATAAAGACGCAGAGTTTTATAGTTTTTACCGTAGTCTTGAAGCTTATAAAAATAGCTTCAACAGTAAAAACGACATCATGGTTGTTAAACCTGATGGTGAATTCTTCCGTTTCTTAAATGGTGACGGTGAAGACAAATAATACAATAATTAGTTGGTAGCCTTTCATTTAGGGCTACTTATTATATTTATTGCCTAAGCCAGCGTTGTTGCTGGCTTTTTTTATGTCTTATATTTGTCTTCCCTTTAATACTAATCCCATTAAACATGTGATCATTTATACCTGTTAAATCACCCAACTACTTCGTTATTTATTTAATAATTAGAACAACTAGTTATAAACAACAGCTTGTATTTGGCCATTCTTCCTACGTATAAAGTAGAACACCTAATTAATAGATCCGTTAATAAGAACAAAAATTGAAGCTATTTGTTTTATAGTTAGTGAACTATTCAAAATACTAGGTTTTGATAACTATCAAAACCTTAAGGAATTACTAATATTTTTGGAGCTAAATGACTAACTTTATTGGTTATTTTTTATTTAATTGAGTCATTAACCTAAAATATTACTTTTTAACTTGGACTACTATTCCTTTTTTGGTAAAATCTCCGCCTAATTTTCTTATGAAATAGTCAAAAACATGGGCAAAAATGTAGTAGTTCTCGGCACTCAATGGGGTGACGAAGGTAAAGGTAAGATCGTAGACTTACTAACTGATAAAGCGAAATATGTAGTTCGATATCAAGGCGGTCACAATGCTGGTCACACTTTAGTGATCGACGGTGAAAAAACCGTTTTACATCTTATTCCATCAGGCGTATTACGTGAAAACGTAAAATGCTTAATTGGTAACGGTGTAGTTTTATGTCCTAAAGCGTTAATGACCGAAATTACCATGTTAGAAGCTAAGGGCGTTCCAGTTCGCGAACGTTTACTAATTAGTGATGCATGTCCTTTAATTCTTCCATACCATAACGCGTTAGACGCTGCACGTGAAACTGCACGTGGTAGTAAGCCAATTGGTACTACAGGTCGTGGTATTGGTCCAGCATATGAAGACAAAGTTGCTCGACGTGGCTTACGTGTTGGTGATTTATTCTGTGCAGAGACTTTTGCAGCTAAATTAAAAGAAATTATGGAATACCATAACTTCTCATTAGTTAACTACTATAAAGTTGAGCCAGTAAGCTATGAAGAAGTACTTGCTGACGCATTAGCTATTGCTGATACTATTAAAAAGATGACTGCTGATATTTCAGAAATCTTAGATCAAGCGCGCATTGCTGGCGATTCAATTATGTTTGAAGGCGCGCAAGGTACCTTACTTGATATTGATCATGGTACTTACCCATACGTAACTTCGTCTAATACTACTGCTGGTGGTGTTGCTACAGGCTGTGGTTTTGGTCCTCGTCATCTTGATTATATCTTAGGTATTACTAAAGCTTACACTACACGTGTTGGCTCGGGTCCTTTCCCTACAGAATTAAAAGATGAAATTGGTAACCATTTAGGTACTGTTGGCCATGAATTTGGTGCAACTACTGGTCGTGAACGTCGTTGTGGCTGGTTTGATGCAGTTGCAATGCATCGTGCAATTCAAGTAAATAGTGTAACAGGTTTCTGTTTAACTAAACTTGATGTACTTGATGGCTTAAAAACATTAAAAATCTGTACAGGTTATAAAACTGAAGCAGGTGATATTATCACTGTGCCACCTACGGCTGCTGAAGGTTATGAAAAAATCACACCTGTATATGAAGAAATGCCAGGCTGGACTGAATGTACCGTTGGTGCGACATCAGTAGATGCTTTACCTGCGAATGCAATTGCTTATATCAAGCGTATTGAAGAAATCACCGGCGTACCAGTAGATATTATCTCTACAGGCCCAGATCGTGTTGAAACAATTATTAAAGTAAACCCATTCTTATAAGAGCTACTTTTTTAGCTTCTTAGTTAGATGTGTAATTGTTAATCAAATCCAGCCATGTGCTGGATTTTTTTTATTCTAAATTTAGTAGCTATTAACTCGGGTTAGTGAGTTTTAAAATGATTAAACATAACTGATTAGCATTTTAAAAGCATAATTTAATTTGTTTGGTGCTATATGATTTTAAGCCAGTGAGTAAGGTTATATTGAATAGTTATTAGGGATTTAGTACAAACAGGAGGTAGGTTCGGTGATGCTATGTCAATCGGCTAAAACTACATGTCATAGCTTTTAATGATCTGTTTTTATATGCAGGGTTAAGAGCATATGTAAAGAGCATGAGTAAGGTGAGGGTTAACTATCACCTTACTCATATTTTATCACTTATTAAAACAATCTATTCAAACCATTCAAAGCAGCAACGCGAAATGCTTCTGCCATTGTTGGGTAGTTGAATGTTGTTTCAACAAAATACTCAATAGTATTGCCGCCATTTTTCTGCTGCATAATTGCTTGTCCAATATGAATGATCTCTGCAGCATTCTCGCCAAAACAATGAATACCTAAAATTTCTTTAGTTTCACGATGAAAAAGAATTTTCAAAGAGCCCACTAAATTATTAGATATTTGTGCGCGAGCGAGATGTTTGAATTGTGCACGACCTACTTCATAAGGTATTTTAGCTTCGGTAAGCTCTAACTCTGTTCTCCCTACTGAGCTTATTTCAGGAATAGTGTAAATTCCTGTTGGGATATCAACAATTAACTTTTTCTTGCAGGTCTTATCTACCATAGAAGATGCAGCAATCCTACCTTGGTCAAAAGCGGCACTTGCCAAACTTGGGTAACCAATAACATCACCCACAGCAAAGATATTTTCAACATCAGTTTGATAATGTTCATTTACTTTTAACTGACCTCGGCCATCGGCTTTTAAACCTGCAGCAGCTAAATTTAAATCGGCTGTATTACCTGTTCTACCGTTAGCGTACAGTAAACAATCAGCACGCATTTTTTTACCAGATTTTAAATGCACAACAACCGCATCGTCAGTAGCTTCAACACGTTCGAATTCTTCACCGTGACGAATAACCACACCATTATTCCAAAGGTGATAACTTAATGAATCTGACATTTCGGTATCTAAGAAAGATAGTAGTCGATCACGGGTATTAATTAAGTCAACCTTAACACTAAGTCCTCTGAATATTGAGGCATACTCACTACCAATAACCCCGGCACCATAAATGATAACGTGTTGTGGAGCATGGTTAAGGCTTAAAATGCTGTCAGAATCATAAACACGTGGATGAGTAAAATCGACATTTTCTGGTTGGTAAGGTCTTGAGCCCGTAGCGATAACCACTTGTTTAGCTGTTTTATTTTCAGTGGTACCATCTGGATACGCTATTTTTATCGTATTTGCATCTACAAACGAGGCATCACCTTGAATGTTATCAACGCGATTACGATCATAAAAACCACTGCGTAAGCTTACTTGCTTTTGAATAACAGCTGAAGCGTGACTTAATATGTCTTGAAAAGTAAGTTGCTTTGCTTGTTTATTTTGACTAAACAATGGATTTGAATTGTATTCAATCAAGCGACTTACTGATTGGCGTAATGCTTTTGATGGAATTGTTCCCCAATGAGTACAGCCACCGCCAACTTGATGATAACGTTCAATTACAGCGACTTTCTTTTGCAGCTTAGCAAGTTTCATTGCTGCGCCTTCACCACCAGGGCCTGTGCCTATGATAATGACATCGTAATCAAAGTCTTTAACTTCAGTTTTACTTGTTTTTGATTTAGTCACGGTAAGTCCTCAAATAATGTAATGGGAATATAATAGCTCATTTTAACAGAACTAAAACTGACAATATTGTGTTAATTCAGTATTATGAGAATAACTGATAGTTATAGTCATAAAGAGTTCAATAAATGAGTGGTGTACGTGCACAACAAAAAGAAAAAACCCGCCGCCAAATAATCAATGCTGCACTCAATCAACTGAGTGCTGAACGAAGTTTTTCAAGTTTAAGTTTACGTGAAGTTGCGAAAGAAGCAGGACTAGCGCCTACTTCATTTTATCGACATTTTTCTGATATGGATGAGCTAGGATTAACCTTAGTTGATGAAGCGGGTTTAACTCTACGTCAATTAATGCGTCAAGCTCGACAACGTATCGCTAAGGGTGGTTCTGTTATCCAAATATCAGTGCAAACATTTATGGAACTGATAGAAAGCAATGGTAATATTTTTAGACTGTTATTACGTGAGCGCTCAGGTACATCTGCGGCATTTAGAGCAGCGGTAATCAGAGAAATTCGTTATTTTACCATGGAGCTTTGCGACTACCTGCAAAAAGCAAATCAACTTGATGCTGAGGTTGCTTATATGCAGGCTAATGCGGCGGTTACTATTGTTTTCAGTGCGGGCTCTGATGCACTTGATATAGCAGATAAAGCAGATCGAAATCATTTAGCGCAGCAAACGATACAACAGTTACGTTTTATAGCTCGTGGTGCACTTGAACTGAGTGATCGCCGTAAAAGAGCTAGAAAAACTCGATAACTGTTTTTTAAATCGGTCTACTTTCTCGTTAAGATAACACCAGCTTCAACATGATCGGTGTAAGGAAATTGATCGAATAACGCAAAGTTGTCTATATTATGTGTATCAACTAGTAGCGCTAAATTTTCTTTTAGAGTTTCAGGGTTACAAGAAATATAGATAATTTTATTAAAACGACGTACTAACTCTACGCTATCGACATCTAAACCTGCTCGCGGTGGATCTACCAATACAGTGTCGTAGTTATAAGCGGTTAAATCAAAGTCTTCTAAACGTCTAAACTTACGCTCGCCATTCATCGCTTGGCTAAACTCTTCACTCGACATACGAACAATGTCGATATTCTTAATATTGTTCTCGCTGATATTTATTTGTGCAGAGCGAACTGATGTTTTAGATATTTCAGTACCTAATACACGATCAAAATTTTCGGCGAGGGCAATACTAAAGTTACCATTACCACAATAAAGCTCAATTAAATCACCACCAGCATTCTTTGTTGCTTGTTGTGCCCATAATAGCATTTGCTCGTTTACACCGGCATTTGGTTGCGTAAAACTATTTTCAACTTGCTGATAGACATATCTTTTGCCGCCAACATTTAAAGACTCCATAACATAATCTTTATCAAGAATAATTTTTTGCTTCTTGGCTCTGCCAATAATATCTACAGGGGCAATCCTCGAAAGTTGCGCTTTTAATTTTACAGCTTCAGTTTGCCAGCTTTCTGCTAATTGTTTGTGATAAAGCATGCTAATTAATAATTCACCACTTAAGGTTGATAAAAAATCAACTTGGAAAAGTTTAAAGCGTAATTCACGGTGATCTTTAATTGCAGCTATCAAAGCTTTCATTGCTTTATTAATTAATTCACTAGCAACAGGAAAGTCATCTACTCTAAATTTTTGTTTGGTTTTACTATCAAACATAATGTAATAAAGATCATCACCTTCATGCCAAACTCTAAATTCGGCTCTTTGACGAAAATTTAACGGTACCGATGGATATAAATCCGCAGGAGGAAGGTTGAAATCACTAAATAATTTAGCCATATTTTGTTGTTTTGTTGATAACTGTGTATCGTAATTATCAGGATGAATGTGACTAAACATAGTAATGCCTTGTAAGTAAGAAGCTAGAGTAAAGAAAGCGATATAATAATATCAGCGCGAATTTTACTACCCACCTAACTTTTGTCTACCCCTTAATCCAATTAGTAACTAAATAAACGAGTAAAATTAATAGATAAAGTTTCATTCACAGTGGCAACTTTAAAGCCAGATACATAAGTTAAATGTTGGTTCTCGAGGAATGATGGTAAGTTCTACCTGTTCAATTAGGTAAATGGTTTATTGGATTGTTGGAATTGGTATAATACAAATTTGATAACTGCAGATATAAAAAAGCCGCTAATTTAAGTTAGCGGCCTAGTAATTTATAACATTGTACTGAGTTAGTCTTCGTTATGATCTTCATTACGATCAGGGCGTTCTTTAGCTTCTCTAACTTTTAATGTACGTTGTTGAAATTCAGTATCATTTAAAGCAGCTATTGCTCCATCTAAATCATCTGATGCCATTTCAACAAAACCGAAACCGCGACGTTTACCTGTATGCTTATCTTTCATTAAACGAACTGAATGAACTGAACCGTGAGTTGAAAAAAGTTCACGTACTGCTGTTTCATTTGCTCTGTAAGGTAAATTACCAACATAAAGTGTTCTAACATCTTCATCTGAAATAGCTTCATTAGTAGATGATCCAGAAGAACAAGAATTAGTTGATGTTTTACATGCAACTAACGGGGCAAGAAAAGCAGCTATAAATACCAGGCCAGCAAAAAGAACAGCACTAACAGGGACAATATAAGTAATAGCGTAAGCGATAAGAGCAAAAACAACAGCAACAATGACTGTTTGTGAGGTTGGAGACTTCATATATAAAGATACCTAATTATTATTTTGATAAAGTAAAAGTAATTGTTTAAATAAATGCAGATTGCAATTCTATGTTACGCAGCTTTTTATAATGTGCAACTAGCAAGAGCAAAAATTATGCAATTAAACACATTATATTAGACCTTTAATTTAAAAGCCTCCTTTTTTTGTAGGAATAAAACCCATATTGGTCAATATTAAAACACTTGGTTGAATAAGTTAAATTAGTGCTTGTGCTCTATCAAAAACTCTCTACAATGCGCTCCAGTTCCAAGGGGTTCACGCAAAATGAATCATCAAGAGCTTGTTTTACTAAGTTATCTACTCG
>NZ_PJAI02000029.1 GCF_002843355.2 Colwellia echini | reverse complement strand
TAAACCTTTTAATTCTCGCTGAGTGGGAAAGAACTTAATCAATTTGGTATAATACGCCTTTGTTAAGTTGATTAGACGGTCTTGAACTTTTCTTTATGAATAGCCCCATCACCATGCATAGCGAGAGTTAATGTGTTTTTTTGGGGATATGACACTATTTACTGTGTATAGAAAAATAGGCGATAAGACAGTATTTGGCCAGTAAATTTAATCATGTAATAATTAACTTTATTCATAAAGTAATGAATTAATACCATTTTAATTCATTACTTATATATGAGTAAAATACACTCAGGTTACTTATTTCACTCGTCAATCAAATATAAGAAGTCATTAATGAATAGCATTGAATTTATAACAAGTAATATCAGCACCTTTTTTGCCTTGGTTGCCACGGGGATATTCGCTGGTATCTTGGCTGGGTTGTTAGGAGTAGGTGGTGGTATTGTTATTGTACCTGTGCTGTTTTTCTTATTTCAGAGTTTTGGTGTGTCGCCAGAGTCTGCCATGTTAGTTGCAACTGCAACCTCGCTGGCTACCATAGTGCCTACGTCAATTAGTTCAATTCGATCTCACCATCTCAAAGATAATGTCGATTTCGATTTACTTAAACAATGGGCGGGATTTATTTTAATCGGTGTATTGGCGGGTAGCTGGTTGGTAACACGTGTAGAGGGAACGGTACTAACAATGTTATTTGGTGTGATCGCGACCTTGTCCGCATTAAATATGATGTTCAGAACGTCAAAGCCCGCATTATTTTCGCAATTGCCTAGTAAAGCAGGGCAAACAGTTATGGGTATATCTATTGGTTTTTTCAGCTCAATGGTAGGTATAGGTGGGGGGACTATTTCTGTACCTTTGCTTACTTTATATAATTATCCTGCACATAAAGCTGTGGGCACAGCAGCGGCTATCGGTTTAATTATTTCATTACCTGGCGCATTAACAATGTTAGTGTTGGGTAATACACCCGCTGATGCACCCGTAGGTACTTTTGGTTTAGTTAATATTATTGGCTTTATTTGTATTGTACCGTTAACGGTATTATTTGCACCTGTTGGTGCGTCGTTAGCAGCCAAGTTGGATGCGATAAAACTTAAAAGAGTTTTTGCGTTAGTATTGCTTTTTACTGGTTTGCGCATGCTGGCGCAACTGGTTCTTTAATCTGCGTCTTTAATATTAGTGAATAGTAAGTGGTGGGGATTGCGGTTTTATTGTGGGATTGAGTCAATAAAATCGCAACCTCTTAACTTCTTCAGCTGTTTATTTAGAACACACTTGCCCGTTCTTTAAAGTGTTTTTTTGAAAGCTCTTGTCTAACTATGGAAGCTCCTGCACTTAATGCCTCTAATTTTGCCGTGGCGACTTGGCGAGACAAGGGAGCCATACCGCAGTTTGTACATGGGTAAAGTTTGTCGGCATCTACATATTTAAGTGCTTTTCGTAAGGTGTTAGCTACTTCTTCGGGTGTTTCAATAATATCGGTTGCTACATCAATAGCGCCAAGCATTATTTTTTTACCGCGAAGTAGTTCAATTAACTCCATTGGTACATGCGAGTTTTGACATTCCAGTGAAATAATATCAATGTTGGATTGCTGCAACTTTGGAAATACATTTTCATATTGACGCCACTCAGTGCCCAAGCTTTTTTTCCAATCAGTATTAGCTTTAATACCGTATCCATAGCAAATATGTACCGCGGTTTCACATTTAAGCCCTTCAATGGCTCTTTCTAAACAGGCAATGCCCCAGTCGTTTACTTCATCAAAAAATACGTTAAAGGCAGGCTCATCAAATTGAATAATATCAACACCGACAGCTTCTAATTCTTTTGCTTCTTGATTGAGTATTTTTGCAAACTCCCACGCTAGTTTTTCACGACTTTTATAATGATCATCATATAAAGTATCTATCATGGTCATAGGACCTGGTAAAGCCCACTTAATCGGCTGATTGGTTTGCTGGCGTAAAAACTTAGCATCTTCAACAAAAACCGATTTTTGACGCGAGACAGGTCCTACAACGGTTGGTACACTAGCGTCATAACGATCACGAATTCTAACCGTTTTTCGTTGCTCAAAATCAACGCCGTTGAGGTGCTCAATAAAGGTGGTCACAAAATGTTGGCGTGTTTGTTCGCCATCACTAACAATATCAATGTTAGCTTGTTGCTGATTTTGCAGTGACAGGCATAAAGCATCTTGTTTGCCGGTGATCAGTTCATCATCTTGTAATTTCCATGGAGACCAAAGCGTTTTAGGTTGTGCAAGCCAAGCAGGCTTAGGCAAACTACCTGCGGTTGACGTAGGAAGTAATAATTTATTAAAAAGCGCTTTCTGGTTCTGTGCTTTTGTTGGCTGGGTATTATTCTCAAGTGTTGTCATAATAAATCATCTCTCATCTCTCATTTTTCGTTATAAACGCATTGCACCTTTCATCGTGCTTCTATTGCGTATTCTTATTGTGCATAGTTGTTAGACCATTGCTGAAGAACATCTTGGTATGGCTTGATGAAGTGTTGTTCAGCAAACTTGCCTTGCTCAATACCTAAGCTGCTACGTTCATTTCTGTCGTAAATAATTTGTGTTAATGAATGATCAGGGTTCTTTAAGCTTGGCTTGTAACACTTACCTGCCACCGCGTTGGCGTTATAAATTTCTGGTCGATAAATTTTTTGAAATGTCTCCATAGTGCTGATGGTGCTTATAAGCTCAAGGTTGCTGTAATCAGCCAATAAATCACCAAAGAAATAAAAAGCCAAAGGCGCAACACTGTTTGGAGGCATAAAGTAACGAACCTGCAAGCCCATCTTTTTAAAGTATTGCTCTGTTAAAGATGAATCGTTCGGCTGATATTCAAAGCCTAATACAGGGTGCTGGTTTTCAGTTTTGTAATAGGTTTTAGTGTCAGAAACACTCAAACAGATGACTGGAGGCTTAGCAAAATTTTGTTTGTACGTATCTGAATTAACAAAATGTTTGAATATATTTCCGTGTAGTTCACCAAAGTTATCAGGAATACTAAATTGGGCTTGGTTTTTATTATGTTCCAATAGCAAGATGCTAAAATCATAATCTCGCAGGTAAGAGGAAAAATTATTACCAACAATACCTTCAATACGCTTGTTGGTTTTGTGATCGACAATATTGGTTTTCAATATTTCAATTGATGGGAAAAACTGACCGCTAGCTTCAATATCAATATCAACAGAAACAATTTCAAGCTCAACAGAGTAACGATCACCATTGGCATTATCCCAATGAGTTAACGCATTGAAACTATTATCAATCATGGTTAAGGCATTGCGTAAATTGGTTTGACGGCTCTTACCTCTAGCTAAGTTAGCGAAGTTAGTGGTAACGCGCGTGTTGTCTGACGGTTGGTAATTTTCATCGAGACAAACTTTGTTAATGGTGAATATAAAATCTGTGTTTTTCATGGCTAAGTATCCTATTTCTGTAAACTTCTTGAGATAAAATCTAAGTTTGTTATTTGCTCTTGTCGCTTTATATTGAGTGAAAATTATTTACCTCGTTGCCACGAAAAAGCATAGAAAATGACGCCAATTCGTTTAAAGGTTAACGATAATTTTGCAGTGAGCTAAAAGCCTAGAGTGATTTATACGCGGATAATTACATGAATAAAATTGATTTAAATTCATTTATTGATGAGGTTTTCTCATGGATGGTGTTGGCGGGCTGAATATCTTGCTATCGGCTAGGTGGTAATTCTTAATCGTACTAAAGCTGTAGCAGCACGCCACAACCTGCAAAGCCAATAACCATGAATATAATTGGCGTTTTCATGGTTTTCATAAGCAGTAGGCCTAAAACAACTATCGCCATATCAATGGGGGTAGCAACAGCACTGGTGAATATAGGGTTATAAAATGCTGAGAATAATAAACCAACCACTGCGGCATTAATCCCCCAAGAAGCTCCGGCAACTTTGGGTTTGGCTGCTAGTGACTCCCACGCTCCTTGAAAACTTAATACCAATAATAATCCCGGAAGAAATATACCTAGGGTGGCGAGTAAGGCGCCTAACAGTTGTTGTGATGGTGATAACTCAGCGCCTAGAAATGTCGCTAAGGTAAACATAGGACCTGGAACCGCTTGTGCTGTTGCATAACCAAGTAGAAATCGGTCGGTAGAAATCGTCTCGCTAAGGGTTTGTTGTAACAAAGGTAATACTACGTGTCCGCCACCAAAAACTAGGCTGCCGGCTTGATAGAAGTCGGTAAAAATACCGACAGGTGCAGATAGATAAGCAACAAAAGGTAAGCCAACTAATAGAGCAATAAAAAGTGCTAAAGGTAAGAGTTTAATACCTTGTTTAGCTGGTTTAACTGCTTTGCTAGGAGCGCCACTTTTGCTAGGAGCACCACTTTTGTTAGGAACACCATAATAAGCACCCACTAATGCGGCGATTAGCAAAGCAAAAATTTGAATACTTAAACTTGGTATACACAATAAAAAAATAGCTGTAAAGGCAGCAATAACAATAGCCAGTTTTTCTTTACAAAAGGCTTGAAACATAGTGTAAGTAGCATCAGCAACGACTACCACGGCTAGTAATTTTAATCCGTGAATAACACCTGATAAAATGTCATTTGTAGCAAAATCTGTGCTGGCGAGAACAATAAAATACATTAACAAAAAAGAGGGTAGGGTGAAGCCGACAAATGCGGCTATGCCGCCCCAAATCCCCGCGCGGCGTAAGCCAATGGCAAAGCCTACCTGACTAGAGCCAGGGCCAGGTAAAAATTGACTCAAAGCAATTAATCTAGAATAAGCGCTGTTGTCTAACCATTTAAGCTTTTGTACAAATGCTGTTTGAAAATACCCTAAATGCGCAGCAGGACCGCCAAAGCTCAGACAACCTAATATTAAAAACTGCCAAAAAACTTCACTCACTTTTTTCATCTTGCCCTCTACCAAAGATATTTTTCTGCTGGTAAATAATGAGGTGTTTTGCAATCTTGTTCAAGTGGTTAACCTGGGCTGGGGTTAATTAAGTTATTTAGTTAAGTTATTTAGTTAAGTTATTTAGTTAAGTTATTTAGTTAAGTTATTTAGTTAAGTTATTTAGTTAAGTTATTTAGTTAAGTTATTTAGTTAAGTTATTTGGTTGAGTTATTTGAATTAGGTTATGGTAATTACAGTTAATTAAGGTTAATGCTTATTAACATTTGAATAAAAAAAGCGCTTCGAGTACTCTCTTGATTTACTAACGATAAATAGTCGATTTAAGCTAATTCAACAAAGCTTAGCTGAACTTAGCGCTTAGCTTAAATTAACTGAGCTTTAAACACACTCACTATAATCAAAAGGTCTTATGATGAAACGTTCTTTTATAAATAGCGCATATTACAAACTTGGTGCAATGGCTCTTGCTTGTGTATTTTCTACAGTAGCTAGCGCTAATTGGTCACTTGATAGCGAACAATCAAGTGTGAACTTTATTTCAATTAAAAAGGATACAATTGCTGAAGTACATCACTTTAATCAATTAACTGGTTCGGTAAATGATAAAAATATTGCCACAGTAGCTATTGATTTAAACAGTGTTTCAACCGCAATAGAAATTCGTGATGAGCGCATGAAAACAGTGTTATTTGAAACTGAAACGTTTCCTTTAGCGACTATTACTACCGATATTACTCTAGATGAAGTTAACGCATCTCCTGTGGGTACAGTTACCGTGCAAAATGTCGATTTGGCGCTTACCCTGCATGGTGAAACCAAGTCTTATTCAACGCAGCTACAAATATTTAAAAATAATAAAGATACTTTAGTGGTTAATACAACTGCGCCGATAATTGTTAATGCCAGTGATTTTAAGTTATTAGCAGGTATTGAAAAACTACGTGAGTTAGCTGGGTTATCTTCAATTGCTTCAGCAGTACCTGTGACCGCAACTCTGGTTTTCAATCAAGGTAAATAACCTGAACTCGAGATAAGTAAAATGTTATAACACCTTTGAATTGATTAACGGGCATTAATTAGCATTAATCGGCTCTATTTGATTGTAGGTTTAAGTTAACCCGTTCTGAGGTTAAGTTATTATTAAATAGAGCTTATTATTAAGCTTGAGGTTTTAAGTCGCTAGCATACACCGCATTAATTTTATTTTTATGTCATCTGCCGTTTTCTTTTGTGCAGTGTCATCTAGTTTGCGAATAATGAGTTCTATGCGACTATCAATTGCATTAGTTAAGCTAACTTCTGTTAGCATTTCTTTAGCGTCATTTTCATTCACGTCATCACGGGCGATGTTATAACCAAAAATCCCTCGATTGGTATAAAAAACGGCTTTTAAGCGCTCTACATCAATACTATTTAGCACAGTAAGTAATTGTTCGTAATTGAAGACGGTAGTAGCATCGAAGCGCCAACCTATAGTGCTGAAATCATTATCATGATTAATGCTTTGTTGCTCACTACCTTTAATATTAATAGCTTCAGGGGTTATTGAAGCAAGCGTAAATATAGACTTTGCAAAAGGTTTTACAGCAGGAGTTGGTTGACTCTTATTCAAGAGGCTTAATAAGCTCAACGTTACTGTTTTATCTGCTAGTGGGGCGGGCGCTAGATTATCAAACTCTGTATTAGAAAAAGCTTTTTCTTGTTGGCCAAGTAATAGTTCGCCCTTATGTGCAAACACTACTTGAACGTTACTTGGGGTATTAGTTAATGCCTTATTTTTGCCGTGTATTTTAATGTATTCAACAAGACGTGTTTTATCTGACTCTTGATACAAATCAGCTTTGCTGCCAACAATAATATCCGCGATTGCAATTTGCTGATTAAATATATCGTGACTGGTATACCGTGTATCAGCTAATAGACGAGCATCAACTAGGGTTAAGGTTTTTTGTAAGCTCAATACTTGTTGATAGTGCGGAGCAGAAAGCGCTTGTAATACTTCTTTAGGATGACCAAGCCCTGTCGGCTCTATCAATAATCGGTCAGGTTTGGCATGTTTTAGTAATTTGTTTAAAGCAATTTGCATTGGTACACCTGCAGCGCAGCACATACAACCGCCAGGTACTTCACTGATAAATACCCCTTGCTCTTCACCGAATTGTCCGGCTAACAAACTACCATCAACGCCAATTTCACCAAATTCATTAACCAATACCGCCCATCTTTCGTTGGCGGGTTTATTCGCTAATAAGGTGAGAATAGTAGAGGTTTTTCCTGCACCCAAAAAGCCAGTAATGATATGGGTTGGAACGGAAAGTATTTTATTACTTAAACTACTTTTGGTCATGCTTTGCGGCGTTTGTTGCACAACCGTTACAAATACAATTCATTTCTAGTTGTGGACTAACAAGATGAAAGCCAGCATCTTCAATATTTTCTTTAAGTTCATCAATGGTTGATTTGGTAATAGTGATTTCTTTTACGTCATTACAAGTGCCACAAATTAAAAATTGCGGTACACCATGAGCGTGATCACATGTAATGTGCGAGCAAGCGACGTATTTATTAGCTAAATTTAATTTATGTACAAGATGCTCGCCTTCGAGAAATTCTAGAATACGGTATACCGACATTGCGGGAATTTTTTCACCGAAGTTTTTTTCGAATAAGTCTATTAAATCGTAAGCAGATAACGCCTTTTGAGACTGAATTAGCGACGACAATACTTGTTTTCTTTTTGGGGTTAAACGAGCCCCGTGGTTACTACAATATTGTTCCGCATGATTGATAATTTCATCAAGGTTGTTCATTTTAATCTCAAACTTAGTTATTGGCGATTTAATAGATATTATATTTTAGATAGGTAATGCGATAATTACTGCTTATATTTAGCATTATCTCATATTGTTGTCTTGTTAACTTTAATGTAAGTACTGTAACAGTAAAGGTGTATTACAGCTTTATTTTTTTATCACGAACGATAAATTTAACATCGTTTTTGATTTGATTGTATTCGTATTGGTGAGTTCTAAATAAAAAAGAGAGGCTCCTAAATATCACGAAACCTCTCTAAGGCTTTCTAAGCAAAAATATGTTTAGCTATGCATTAAATTAATGTGCGTGTTCTTCATCATCATCATGACCTTCTTCAGCAAGGCCTAACCAAATTAATGATTTAGGCGTGAAGCTTGTTTCTATATCACCAATAATTTCTTTTGTCTCAAGATCTATTTGTAGAATATGCTTAGCAATAGGGTCAGCCACAAAAACGTAGTCACCATTTTGTGCAGCCGTCATACTGAATGACAGGCCTTCAGGCATGGTTGAAACATCTTCTTCTGAAATATCGATGCTGGTTTCTAGTTCCCAATGTGCTTCACCATCATGGTCATGCGCGCTCAGAATATTAAGAAAACCAGCATTATCTAATACTAAAAAGTATTCCGCTTCATGCGAAAAACCATAAGATACTGCAGCAACACCATCTGCAACTTGCCATTCAAGTTTTTCCATTGAAGCTACGCCGGGATTAATTGCAAATAACATCCCAGAAGCAATACCAATCATAGAATCACTTTCTTCATGACCGTAAAGGCTGCCGATACGTGCATCACCTACTTCATCAATATTAGCGATTTTTTCGGCGTGATATTCGTCATCATGTGGATGCGCGATTAATACACCATCGGTACAGCCAAAAGCTACATATTCATGGTTTTGTGCGGCGCCGTGTAAATCTGGACAGTTTTCTTCTAACACACCTTCTTGCTCATATTCGCCATCGTGTAAATGGAAGATACCCACTTGATCAGGTAACGTACCCGCAGAAGTTGTTTCAGCTTCATCGCGGCGCACTGTACTTAATAAGTATTCACCTTGTATTTTCGCAACACCGTGCATGTTAATTGTATAATCAAGTTGTGGTATTTCAGTGCTTTCGCTACTAATATCGCTATCGGTTAATACTTGTACTGAGGCTGAAATACCTGCATCGGCATTACCATCGTTAAACACAATCATATTGCCATCGTGTTTAACAATATGCGTAGGACTGTTGCCATTTAATGTAAAATCAAGCATTACTGGTGCTTGTTCGTAAGGGTGTAAATGATCGCCATGATCTTCTTGATAAATGCCGCTATCGATAAAACCAATGTAGTTGTTTGCTCTGCTAGCAATAACAGCGTAACGGTAATCAGCAGAAGCGGTTAACGTATTGCTGTCGTAAGTTAATGAAAATGTATCAAGTAATTCACCATCAGTTAAACCGAATAAAACAGCTTGATCACTGTCCGCAGACAATACCGCTAAGCGACCTTCTAATTCAACAGTTTCATGTTCATGGCCGTCATCTTCATCAATAATCTCTGATAGTTCGCCTACACTGCCTTCGGTGTCGTTACAACCGCTTAGTAAAAGTGTCGCGATAGAAATCGCAATGAGATTAAGTTGAAATGATTTTTTCATTAGATGTTTTCCTTATTATCCTAATTTAGGGTTAATTAATGTTTTGTTGGTGGGTTATTTTATAAACTTAATGTTATGATATAACATATCTTAACATTAAGTTTATAAAATTAAACATTAAATAACAATATTCTTGATAATTACTAAATGAAGGAATATTGAAGTTGTAATTAGGATGAAGAAAAATAAGGAATAATTGGCGATTGTAGGTATTACTTTCAAATCTCACTAATTGAGATGATTACAAGGTTTGAGTAGAAGTTAAATTAACTAACTCGAGCTGAAGTTAATTAAAATACCTAACTATGGCGATAATTGCGGTGATAGCAGACAGGGCTAAAATCCAGCGTCTAATCAAGTGTGCCTTCATAATATGATGCGCTTTACTTGATATATATAAGCCTGCCGCAATACCAGGTAAGGTTAGGCCAACAGTAATAAAAGTATTAACCGAAATTTGCTCTACTAATGCTAAGGTGATTAAAGCGATTATATTTAAAAATAAGAAAAAAGCGGTAAGATTGGCTTTTATATTTTTAATATCACCATTTTGGTAAAGCAGTGCCATTGGAGGTCCGCCAACAGCGGTAATTGTACCCATCAACCCAGAGGTGAAACCGGCTATTGCATTGGTCACTTTATTAACTTTAGGATTAAAACCTAGCAGCGAAATAAAAACAGCAAACAATATTAACAGTGCAAACACTAACTCAAACTGTTCTTTAGAGGTAAATTTAAGTATGAGGCCGGCGAGTAAAACACCCAAAAAGCCACCTGACATAGCCCACGAAACTTGTTCAAACTGTAAATGACCTCTATCTCGCACCATCATGTATAAGGTAATAATGGTTGAGATTAATATTAAGGGAGCAGGAACTAAATTTGGGCTGATTAAAAAAAGTAGTGGTGCACAAAACATACCTACGCCATAACCGATTAGTCCCTGTAGTAAACTACCGATTAAGACGATAATATTAATTAAAATAATCGTGAGTAAGGTATATTCCACTGCTTATATCTCTGAATTTGGATTGTTCATATTGAAAGTGTTACTTTAGCATACATGCTTATAACCGCAGTAGAGTATTTAATCTAAATTTGTATTTACTCTTCTTCTCTTATCTCAATATAACCTCAAGGAAAAGTACTGATGATTAAATCGGTTATCTCAACATTTTCTGTAACTATGGTTAGCTTGTTACTTATCGGTAAGTTATTTTTTAGCAGCCTTTTGGGGGTATTCGGGTATGCGGCTCTACCTATAGCTGAACTCTCAAAATTAAAAGCATCGCAACAGGTAGTAGATAAATTAAAAACTAATCATAAAGCTAAAAAAACTAAAACGACCACAAAATTTGCTAAGCGCACAGGTAAGAAAGTGGGTGCTATTGCCATATCTGCTGCCACTATAGGTACAGTGGCAGTTATAGGCACTCTTACTTATATTGAATTAAATGAGTATTGTGAAGAAAAACGCGAGTTAATTAACGAAGAAAACATTTTATATAATACTAACCTCACCTTTGATTTTAATATTTGTATGGAACAAGCAAAATCTGAGTCTTCTCTTATTGCCGATGAAGCTTGGAGTACGGTTAAAGCATCAAGTACCGAGGTAATTGATAATATTAATGGTTTTTTAAAGCCAAGCCGAGAAGAATTAAGTAGACTGTTCGAAAAAATCGATAAATATTTTGCCGAATAACAAGACTTTATTAAGTTAATACCTCGATAAACGTGGGTATCTACTTAAAATAGCGAACGGCATTATTAGCTGTATTAACCAATATATTTAAACGAATTATAAGTACTTATGAACGAACACATTATCATTTTAACTGTTGCTTTATTGGTTTTATTTTACGGTTATATATCAAAAGCATTAACTTCTATTAATGTTTCAGGGCCGATGCTTTTTGCCGGGGTTGGCTTACTGCTTTCACCTTTAGGGCTTAACTTTAGTGATGTGGATATTGATGCTGAATTTATAACCGTTGTGGTTGAAATAGCCTTGGTGTTAGTACTGTTTAGTGATGCGGCTTTATTAGATTTGAAGCTATTACGCCAATCTTGGCAAGTACCAACGCGCTTATTGCTGGTTGGTTTACCGCTTACTATTATTTTTGGCACAGTAACCGCACAGTTTATTTTTCCTGAAGAACCAGCCATATATATGTTGCTGCTTGCCTTATTACTCACTCCAACTGATGCTGCGTTGGGTAAGGCGGTAGTGACAGACCCTAAAGTACCAAAAGATGTTCGTGCAAGTATAAATGTAGAAAGTGGCCTTAACGATGGCATTATTTTTCCGCTAGTGATTACCGTATTAGTCTTAATTGTGAGTGACTTTAATCATACTGAAGCAGAAAATTCATACTGGTTAGGTTATGTATTAAAACAAGTGGGGTTTGGGGCGCTAGTTGGTGCTGGAGTTGGTTACATTGGCGCAAAAATATCGATAGCGAGTCTTAACAAAAACTGGATGGTTGACAGTTATCAGAACTTAATTCCTATAGCACTGGCTATCTTAGCATTCTATTTGGCTGAAAACTTTCATGGTAATGGTTTTATAGCAGCCTTTTTTGCCGGCCTTTTAGTTGGTAATACAAGCAGTCATGCGCGAGATCATATTGAAGATTTTGCTGAAAGTGAGGGAGAATTATTAATATTAATTAGCTTCTTCTTGTTTGGCTTGGCATTTGTACCGCAAGTAATTGATTACGTAACAATAAAAGTTGTTGTCTATGCATTATTAAGTTTAACCGTTTTACGCATGTTACCAGTAATGATATCGTTAATAGGCGCAAAGCTAGAGGGGGAAAAACTAGATTTATCAAGTTTGGCGTTTATCGCTTGGTTTGGTCCCCGGGGTATTGCTTCCATTTTATATGTATTAGTGGTGTTACATGAAGTAGGAGAAATTCCAGGCTTTGAAACTATATACGCTACTGTAATGGTAACAGTATTCATCAGCATTATTGCTCATGGAGTAACGGCTCAACCCTTTGTAAACTGGTACACTAAAAACCATAAAGATAGTTAATTGTCATGCTACAACTTAAAATTAATCGTTAAGTGTAAATGGATAATATCAATTCCATTAATTAGCTGGCTTATTTTAACTTGTATAATGATCATCTGTTTAACCGCGTTGGTATCACTAACTCTGTGTAAGTTTAAGTTTAAGTTTAAGTTTAGGTCAAAATGGACACAGCACGAAAAGCACAAGATCCAACACTCGTTTGCACCTGCAGCGATTTATATGTCGACCAAATTCAACAAGCTATTGAAGATGGTGAGAATGAATACAATGAAATTATGCAATATAATTATACTTTTCCGCGTTGTGGCGAATGTAAAGAGCATATTGATGAATTAGTAAAACTAAGCACAGGTTAGCTCTCTATTATAGAATAAAATACTTTGTAGTATGAATAACCTCAATAAAATAGAATATTCTCTGCAGGATAAATATCCTTAGTAAAATCACTGGAATCACGATGAATAATAAACTGATAAGAGCAATACATAATCATTTCCCGTTAAATTCGTTTACCACTATAAAATTTCGCAATCCGTTATTAGCGTTAACTGGTTGCTTACTTGCCATTACTACTACTCATAGTGTTGCAAATACATTATTTCTATTACCTGTACTTGTACCTACGCCTAAGCCAGTGACAGCACCAGAGGAAATTATAACGATTGATTTACCACCGGTATGGGAAGCGGTTGACTATAAAGATATTTCTCATCCTGTTATTGGCAGAAAAGGGATGGTGGTCAGTCAAAAGCGTATTGCTAGTGAAGTAGGAGCTGAAATTCTTCGTCAAGGTGGTAATGCTGTGGACGCTGCTGTCGCTGTTGGTTTTACCTTGTCTGTTGTTTTACCTAGAGCGGGCAACTTAGGTGGTGGTGGCTTTATGCTTGTTCATTTAGCTGAGCAGGATAAAACCATTGCAATTGACTATCGAGAAACTGCACCTGCAGCAGCCTATAAAAATGTATTTTTAGATCAAGAAGGCAACCCAATTGAAGCCAAATCACTCACTAGCTTATCTGCATCAGGTGTACCGGGTACAGTAGCGGGTTTGCATTATGCTCTTGAAAATTATGGCACTATGTCATGGTCTGAAATAATAGAACCTGCGGAAAATCTCGCCCGTAATGGTTTTGTAGTTGACGATGATATGGAGCGTTTATTAACACGAGAATTAGATCTATTAGCCAGTAACCCTGAAGCATGCAAGGTTTTCTTAAAAGATAATTGCCAACCTTATCAAGCGGGT
The DNA here is from genome assembly GCF_002843355.2 of Colwellia echini. Lineage (GTDB taxonomy): Bacteria > Pseudomonadota > Gammaproteobacteria > Enterobacterales > Alteromonadaceae > Colwellia > Colwellia echini. The sequence goes on along the minus strand of NZ_PJAI02000029.1, from coordinate 13,297 downwards.
GACGTATTAATTCAAACTGATTTGGCTAACTCATTAGCTTATTTACAGAAGCAAGGTGTAGCAGGTTTCTACCAGGGTGATATTGCCAAAAAAATGGTTGCTGCAATGCAGCAAGGTGATGGTCTTATTACCGCAAAAGACTTAACCGATTATAAAGTTAATGAGGTAGAGCCAATTAAAGGCACCTTTAACGGCTATGAAATTTTAACTATGCCACCACCAAGTTCTGGCGGTGTTCATCTTATTCAAATGTTAAATATATTGGAAACATTTGATTTAAAAACTATTAAACAAGGCTCTGCGGCTTTAATCCAACTGCAAGCTGAAATTTTTAAACGTGCTTATGCTGATAGAAGTACTTTTTTGGGTGATCCTGCTTTTGTTGAAGTGCCAAGTAGCGGCTTAACCAGTAAAGCTTATGCGCAAGCACAAGCAAAAAGTATTAACAGTTACAAAATAACGCCTTCTAGTGAAATTAAAGAAGGTGAGCCGGCAAAATATGAAAGCCCTGATACAACGCATTTCTCGGTAATGGATGATGCCGGTAATGTAGTAAGCAATACTTACACCTTAAATCATTATTATGGTAGCGGTATTGTGGTTCCAGGTACTGGAATTTTATTAAATAACACCATGGATGATTTTTCGGTGAAACCAGGTAGCCCTAATAGTTACGGGTTAATTGGTGGTATAGCTAATAGTATTGAAGCCAACAAGCGTCCGTTAAGTTCTATGACACCTACCATTGTTTTAAAAGATGGTGAACCTTATCTGGCCACGGGTACACCTGGCGGCAGTAAAATAATTACCGCAGTGTTTCAACAGTTAGTGAATGTTTTATATTACGACATGAATATTCTTGAAGCGACGATAGCACCAAGAGTGCATCATCAGTGGCAGCCAGATATTTTGTATGTTGAAAGAAATGTACCTGCAGATACGGTTGATTTATTAAAAGCTCGTGGCTATGTGGTTAAAAAATCAGCTACTCAAGGTAGCTTACAAAGTATAATGAAATTTAATGGCTTATTTTTAGGTGCGGCAGATCCACGTAGACCTGGCGCAGCAGCAATCGCGGTAGATGTTATTGATAGCAAGTAGAACAGGTAAGAAGTGGTGGGCGTTAGTTGATTACACAATTTAGTTAATTACACAATTTAGCGGATTACATAATATTGATGACCGATTAATTATGTGCTCATCTAATTAATGGAGTCGGTATTACTTAATCGCTATACGCACACTAATTCTAAATGGTATTATGCGCTATTACTCATCTTATTAAATGATCTACAAAATGTTAGTTTTATCCGCTAAGGCAGAATGTAATTGAGCTTAGTTCAAGTAATTCATTCTGGCGGCGATACCGCACTGTTTGAATCAATATCCAATGATATTATTGAAAAGGGTTATAGTATTCGCCCATATGCTTTACCTGAAAATTTAGCATTATTGTTATCACAACATATTCTTGAATTGCCGAGCGAAAAATTTAAACGTGCCGGCGTTGGTCGTAGTAAAGATCTAGTTGTTAACGACTTTATTCGTACTGATGAGATTAGTTGGATAACTTACCAAGGTGCGGCGAGTTGTGCGTGGATTGATTGGGCCGACTCGTTAAGATCTTATTTAAATAAGCATTTATTCTTAGGATTATTTTCTTTTGAAAGTCACTTTGCTCATTATGCAAAAGGTGATTTTTATAAAACCCATAAAGACGCATTTAAAGGTGAAGGCAATCGAGTTTTATCGGTTGTGGTTTATCTGAACCAAAATTGGGTACCGTCTGACGGTGGTGAGTTAGTGATTTATGATAAAAACCTATCTGCTTCAGCGGTGATTGATAATAGAAAAGTAACCGTTGTTCCTAATTTTGGCACTATAGTGGTTTTTTTAAGTGAAGAATTTCCTCATGAAGTGTTACCGGCAAAACGTGATAGATACTCTATTGCTGGTTGGTTCCGTTTAAATAATAGTATCGCTAATAATATCGATCCACCACGTTAATTAATACGTTAATTAATACGTTAATGTATCAATTTCACATCCGATAAATAATAAGTGAGTATAGCTATTGGCTAAACTGCCCCCAAAGCTTCACAATATCAGTGAACTGTATGATATTAACCAGAAAATTGCGCCGTTAAAAGCTTTAGCAGATAGAGAGCGTAGATCCATTTATGGCTTAACGGGCATGGTTTATACTCCACATATTGATGAGTATATGCAGGTGAGTGTGAAAAAAGCGGAGATCCTTGCTTGCTTGAAAAAACAAGGATTGCTCGCAATATCCCCCGTAGAAATTATTAGCACCGCTTTGGATCTTTTATATAAAAGAGCGAAAAATGGTGCTGTTGTTGAATATGACGGTCGTTCGTATCAACGTCGATTTTCGCCATTAAAGCTAAGTAAATCGGGAAAAATGGTACGAACATGGGCAAGATATTGGTTGTTACAATCAGCGAGCGGACAACCTGACCCACAATGGGAGTCTGAAGTAAGAGAGATTTGGCCAAGTTATTTTTTAATTAAAATTTCAGATATCTAATTCGAATATAGAGGAATAATTGATGAATGGTAATAAATATCCACTAACGAGTGTGATCAAAAACAATAGTTCACTTGCTTTTGGTTGTATGGGTTTAGGTGGAACTTGGGATAACAACCCAATTACCGCAGCGCAAATACAACAAGCACATGATGTGGTTGATGCCGCTATTGAGTCTAATATTACGCTATTTGATCACGCTGATATTTATAATTTAGGTAAAGCCGAGCAAGTGTTTGGTGAAGTGTTAAAAGCACGTCCCGAATTACGTGATTTAATTGCCATTCAATCAAAATGCGGTATTCGATTTGCTGATGATTCAGGCCCACAACGCTATGATAGCTCTCCAGAATGGATTATCAGTTCAGTAGAAAATAGTTTATCTCGCTTGAATATAGAGCAATTAGATATTCTTATGCTGCACAGACCTGATCCATTAATGGAGCCAGAGTTAATCGCGCAAGCTTTTGACAGCTTAATTGCCAGTGGCAAGGTGAAAAGCTTTGGTGTTTCTAATATGCAACAACATCAAATGGCTTATTTATCTTCTGCATTATCACAACCTTTGGTGGTTAACCAAGTTGAGTTAAGTTTAAGCCATTTAGCTTGGCTAGAAGAAGGCGTAACCTCAGGGAATTCTGGCGAGCCAGTGGTTAATTATGGCGCGGGTACAGTTGAATATTGCCGACAAAATGATATTCAGCTGCAATCTTGGGGTTGTTTGAGTCAGGGGATGTTTACCGGGCGTGATATTGCTAACGAGCCTGTTCATATCCAAAAAACTGCCGAGTTAATTGGTAAACTAGCTGCTGATTATCAAGTGAGTAAAGAAGCAGTAGTACTAGCTTGGTTAAAACGCCACCCAGCTAATATTCAACCGGTTATAGGTACAACTAATGTAGAGCGCATCAAAGCGTGTGCAGAGGTTGATAATGTAACGTTAAGCCGAGAGCATTGGTATGAATTATGGTTAAGTGCCAGGGGACATGCTTTACCATAATAGACCGCCCCTTTAACCTTGTGTTTGATGATCACAATAGTTGAATGCTCACAAAAAATGATTCTACAGGATACTTAGTAGAATCATTTTCTCTGCTAAGTTGATTCTAGTTAGCTAACTCTATTTCATTATCCCGAGCTCAGGTTAACTAAATTATTTATGGTGCTTTATTGAAGTAGCTATTTATGGTTTGGTATTAAAGTAGCTATTGAGCAATGTATGCCAGTTTTTATCAGTAAAATTAAACTTTGCAAGTTGTTTTCTTTCTTTCAAAAAAGAACGCTGTAAACGCGCCATATTATCTCTGTGCCAACTTGTCTCAACCGGATTGGTGCGTAATTCACCACGGTCAAAGTCAATTATAAATACCTGCTCTTTATCGTTAAGTAAAATATTATGACTATTTAAATCATGATGATAAATACCATGGTGATGAAAACGCTTAATAGTTGCGCCAATCTCGTGCCAAACCTCATCACTTAATGTTCTTTCAGTTAATATCGCCACAAGATCTTGGGCATTGTTAATTCTACTAGAAAGTAAGTCGGCTTTATAGATTGGCCCTTTCTTGATCACACGATAAGCAATCGGCTCAGGGGCGGGCAGTTGTAATGTTTGCATGTGACGTAATAATGAAAATTCTTGTGCGGCGCGTGTTTTGTTCACACCGTCAAACCAGTATGAATCGTTAATTATTTTACCAATTAAACCACCACGATAATAATGACGTAATACCCAGTCGTGCTGCTTATCATTACTATCAGTGTAAGCGACAAACCAAGTTGTACCACGACCTTGTGCTGAGCCAGTTATTGCATGGTTTTGTTGCCAATAATTTGCACTTAGCATGTCTGGGGTGAAATCATTAATTAACGTTTCATTGAACAGACAAGTTATATTACCTTGCTCAACAGTGGTAAATTTTGTGTTAATTGCCGATTGTGCCACGTGTAATCCCTTATGCTTTAGCTGTTAAATTAGCTGTTAAATTAAATTGTTAAACTTATTGGTTCGATTCTATGCTATTCGTAGTCGCAGACAACAGTTTTTTCACTTCATTTAAACTTCTTTCACTCGCCCCTTGATTAGCTAACACCACTTTTAATGCTTTTTCACCAAGTAATTGTTGCTGTGTCGGTTGTTGTAATAAATTACTGACTTGTTCAACAAGTTGATTAGCAGGCTCATTTATCGATAATTCAATAATGCCATCTTCTTCTCTAAGTTGCTGCATTATTTCATTGAAATTACTCATGTTATGACCAACGATGATTGGTTTAGCAAATAAAGCAGGTTCTAACGGATTATGGCCGCCAATTTCACTAAAACTGCCACCCATGGTAACAATATTACTTAAATCAAAAGCAGCCATTAACTCACCAAGACTATCAAGTAACCAAACTTGTTGGTTATTAAGTTGAGTATTTTCGCTACGCCTAGCAAGGGTAAAACCTTGTGTAAGGCAAAGTTTAGCAACCTGATCGAAACGTTCAGGATGGCGTGGCACTAATACCAATAGTAGATCTGGATATTGTATTAATAATTTTTTAAAAGCGTTTAATGCTATAGCTTCGTCGCCTTCGTGGGTGCTGGCAACTAACCAAAGTGTTCTGTTAGGTTTGTTATCATTTTTACCGTTGGCGTTGTGCGATTCAGTAGTTTGAAAAAGTAATTCACTTAACTCGGCTTTTTTAGCCATAACTTGATTATTAATACTGATATCAAACTTGAGGTTACCGCTATTTATACATCGATTTGAATCACTACCTAATTGCAAAAAATGTTCTAGGTTTTCTTGGCTTTGGCAAAGAATTTTATCAAACCGATTCAGGCAGGGAGTTATCAATGGAGAAATTTTAGCGTAACTGTGGAGTGATTTTTTAGATAAACGACCATTAATTAACAATAATTTTATCTTTTGCTTTGAACATTGAGCGATAAGATTTGGCCATAACTCAGTTTCCATAAAAATTATTGTTTTTGGTTTAAGGCGACGGAGAAATAATACGGTACAAGGCCATAAATCTAAAGGTAAATAACCGTGCTGGACACGTTCGCCAAATAACTTATTTATTTGTGCAGAGCCAGTTGGGGTAAATGAGGTCACAGTAATAGGTAACTGTGGGTAAGTAAGTAATAATTTTTCGATAAAGCTTTTTAGGGCAATAACTTCGCCAACGCTTGCGGCGTGAACCACAATGCCGCCTTGTTTTGCCGCTTGATTAGGAAAGAATCCAAACCGCTCTGATAGGCGTTGACGATAAGCTTTATTATTTTTAGAGCGAATTAGTAAAAGAATAACTACTAACGGGGATAATAATAAAAGTAAAACACGGTAAATTAGTAAGGAAATCATGTGGGTAAATATTACTCAATTATTAGTTGCTGCATCGATTATATCAAAGGCTTTACTAATGTGCGTTATAAAAATATGGTTAACCATTTTAAACGTGAAACCCTAGTGTCTATAGAATTTAGTTGACTTGCATAACAATAAGTTTATTTGATTTAGCGTGGAAGTATATTTTTAATGAAAGAAAAATGCGTTAACATACAAACTTAAAGAAAGAGCATTAAAAGTCCGCTCTGTATTCAAAATAGCTGCTTTAATAGCAGCTAATTAATAAGGAATATCCCGTGTCAGATACAAATTTTAAGCATATGTCAGTGAGTGATTTACAGAGCGTTTTGGCCGATAAATCACATGTTGTCGTCGATATTCGTGACGCTAATTCATTTACCAATGGGCGTATTGCTGATGCCATTAATCTTTCGAATGAAACCTTACCTGATTTTTTACGAGATGCAGATCTTGATGCACCTGTTGTGGTTTGTTGTTACCACGGAATTTCAAGTCAACAAGCAGCCGAATTCTTAATCAGCCAAGACTTTACTGATGTTTATTCACTCGACGGTGGTTTTGTTCAATGGGAAACACAATTTCCTAATGAAATTGAGCGATAGTTATTAATGTCACTTGAGTCCGCTGAAAATATAGATACGTTGCAACCTTTAGTGCAACTTAAAGATCGAAATATTGCCTTATTGTTTAGTAATTATTTACAAACCTTAGGTATCAAATCTCAATTACAGTCAAGCCAAACAGAAGGGCATGTTATTTTTTGCCCAGCGGATCAACTTGCCCAAGCAAAAGCGGAATTCGACGCTTTTATTTTACAACCAGACGCAGAAAAATATCAGCAAGCGGCATGGAACAGAGGCGAAACAGTTACACTTTCCTCAAGTGATTTTAGTTTGTTAAATAGTTTTAAAGAAAGCTTTTTAGCACATGCTGGTATCGTTACATTAGCTGTTTTTAGTGTTTGTTGGCTAGTTTTTCTAGGCAGTGAACTTGGTTGGGCACAAACACTTTTTAATAGCTTACAGTTTTACCCACAACTATCTGTTGAAGCCTTTTTGCATGATCCGTTACGGTTAATTGGTCCAGCGCTATTTCACTTTTCATGGCTACATATTGTTTTTAATACCATGTGGTGGTGGCAATTGGGTGGTAGCATTGAAAATACTTTAGGTAAAATGACCTTAATCAATCTATTTCTAATTTCGGCTATTGTCTCCAATGTAGGGCAGTACCTAGTGTCGGGATCAAATTTTGGTGGTTTATCAGGTGTAGTATATGCCTTAGTTGGATTTGTTTGGTGGTTTGGATATTTAGCACCTGAACGAGGCTTGTCACTTTCAAAACCCTTAGTAGGCTTTTTACTGTTTTGGTTAGTACTGGGTTTTGTGGACTTATTACCGGTCAATGTAGCAAATACTGCACATTTGTTGGGATTATTGTCGGGGTGTTTTTTAGCTTTGTATACTGTAAAGGTTGTCGGTGTAAGCGATGAAAATAGAGAGCGTTGATTTTTCAGAATTAATTTTTTCGTAATTTAAAAGACGTTATCGCATGTGAGGTGTAGCTAGTTACACCTCACATGCTCTATCTTCATTAGCTGAGCTAGTTATTAAGACTAATTATCTAGCCATTGAGTAAACAGTAATTTTTTAACTAACGGTTCGCCTGTTTCTTGAATTAATAATTCTTTTACCTGCTCTTCACATTCAAGTTGAATATCAGAACGACCTTTAATTGATTTAACTTTTGCTTCTTCCTGCTGACCAATAATACTGATGATAGCATCGCGTAATAAAGGAGCATGATGCTCAACAATAGTTAAATTATCACCTTCTACCATTAGCTCAACAGTTAAGCGGACGTAGCCGACTTTCTGTTTGGAGGCTACATAGTTAGTAACTATGTCAGGCTCAAACCCATAATAAGCGTAGTTACCCGCATTTACTGATATAGCACTGGTGCTTAAGGTGAGTAATAATGAAAATAGACTTAAATATTTAAACATAAAATAACAGTTGATTGAAAAGAGTTAACTTACCTTTATCATACCCTTATTTATATTTTTTGCCTGATTAATTTAGTAAATAACCTGAACTCTGGATAATGAATTTTATAAGTGTATGAAAATTAGTTAATAGTCGTATCGCTTACATAGTTTTAATTCGTAAAGGTTTACATGAATGAGTTTACAATTGAGCTCTGGTATTATGAAGTAGTTCTAGGCACACTCTTACTGCTTATGCTTTTTACAAATTAACTATACCCAGAATATACCCAGAACCCAGAAGCTAAATAAATTAACGATATGAATCAAGACAGTATAAATTTTCCAGTTACCTTATCAGGACAATGGAAATCGCCTAATGATCAGCAAGTCGCGCAATTACCTGAAAATTTGAAAAGTTGGCTGCTTGATGAGAGCTCACTTACCGCAAGGCTTAAAAGTCATTGCCGTACTTTTCATGTAAAAGTGATTGGTGAGGTCGAACAATTGTGCACTGCTGATGAAGCGTGTGACTTAATTAAAGTAGGAGAGCCTATTTTAGTACGAGAAGTCTTGTTATTTTGTGATAATGTACCGCAAGTTTTTGCCCGTAGTTTATTGCCGTTAACTAGTTTAACCGGTAAAGAAGTTGTACTTGGGCATTTAGGTGCGCAGCCTCTAGGACAGGTTTTATTTAATAATCCCTCTTTGCAACGACAAGCGTTACAGGTGTCGTCTTTTACTGTCGGATCAAGAATTTCATTGTTGGCCGACAGTTTAGCCAAGCAAAATACAGTTGCACAAACGCCGATTGATATTAATAAAGAACTTTGGGGACGTCGTTCCATTTTTATTCTAGAAAATAAACCTTTATTAGTTGCTGAAGTCTTTTTACCAGGCGCTTTGGCTTATCATCACAATCGCTATTAGTGAACTATACGCCAAAAACGTATAATGAATTTAGTATCAAAACGATAAAAATGCATTAAGAGTATCGAATTTACATGTTGAATGAACTAAAGCAAAAGTGGTTAGCTATAAAGTTAATTACGCGAATGGATAAGCCCATTGGCACATATTTACTATTATGGCCGACCTATTGGGCAATATGGATCGCAAGTGATGGTTGGCCGAGCATGCACATGTTACTGGTGTTTAGTTTAGGTGTGTTTTTTATGCGTAGTGCAGGCTGTGTAATAAATGATTACGCGGATAGAAAAATTGATGGCAAAGTTGAACGTACTAAAAATAGACCGTTAGTGAATGGTATGATGACCAGTATACAAGCAATCAACTTGTTTGGTTTTCTAATTGGTATGTCGTTAGGTTTAGTCTTAACCTTGAGTTGGGCAACTATTTATTTGTCTGTTGTAGCGGTACTTCTTGCTTCCCTTTACCCTTTTATGAAGCGCTATACAAATTTACCACAAGTTGTTTTAGGGGCGGCTTTTAGCTGGGGAATTATAATGGCCTTCGCTGAAGCACAGGGCGAAATTCCCGCAGTTGCTTGGCTATTATTCGTTGCCAACCTATGTTGGACTGTCGCTTACGATACAATGTACGCCATGGTTGATAGAGACGATGATTTAAAAATAGGGGTTAAATCAACCGCTATTTTGTTTGCCGAAAACGATAAGCGTATTATTGGCTTTTTACAATTAATCACCTTAGCGTTGCTGTGGACTGTGGGTGATATTTTGGCATTTGGTTGGCCATATCAATTGTCGTTGATTATTACTGCAGGGTTATTTAGCTACCAACAATTATTGATTGTAAATCGTGACAGAAATGCGTGCTTTAAAGCCTTTTTACATAATCATTGGGTTGGCATGGTGATATTTATTGGTATTGTTGTTGAATACCTATAGCCTCAGCATCATTGGTTAAGCATTGCTGTTAAGTAAATGAAATTGTAAAGTATAAAAATATCAACTACTTGTATTCACGTATCTACAATAGTTTTAATTATTCGTAGTACAAGGCGGGAAAGCGAAGCCAATAACGGGTTATTGGGAGCTTTCGTAACGCAGTAATACGGATAATTAAGGCTGTTGTGGCATTTTGCTTATCCCGAATTCAGGTTACTTAACAGTTGAACAAACTCGTCAAAAGGAATCGGTTTTTGAAAGTAATACCCTTGATATTGATAACAGCCGAGCATTTTTAAACAGTTAAATTCGGCACTGGTTTCTACGCCTTCCGCCAATACACTCATATGCAGTGTTTTACCTAAACTGATGATCATACTAGCAATTGCAGCACTTTCATTACTTTGTTCAATATTAGCTACAAACGATCTATCTATTTTCAAAACGCTTGCAGGAATGCGCTTTAAATAAGTGAGTGACGAATAACCAGTACCAAAATCATCAATACTACAATCTATTGCATTGGCTTTGAGTGAGGCAATTAATTTTATTGAATCTTCAATATTTTCAACTAGTAAGTTTTCTGTTAATTCTACCGCTAAGTGCTCGGCGGCAATATTATTGAGCTTAATCGCTTGCATTACTTTATCTTGAAAATCATGCTGAATTAATTGTTTGGCGCTTACATTTATCGCAACTTTTTTAAATGTTGCGGGCAAAGAAAGCTGCTCTAGGGTGTAAATGTCACGACAAGCTTGTTCAAGTACCCATTGACCAATGTTGAGAATTAAATCGCTTTCTTCGGCAATAGGAATATACACCGCGGGTGATTCCACTCCATGCACAGGATGATGCCAACGTAATAAAGCTTCAGCGCCGATAATATTGCCACTATGGTTGTATTGTGGTTGATAAAATAATTTAAAGTCACCATTTTCTAATCCCTGTTTCATGTCATCAACATACGCTAAACGTCTTTTAATCTTGTCTGACATTGATGGAGTGTATTGTTTTCCAAATCGACTTTTCGCTCGTTTTGCTTCATACATGGCAATATCGGCAAATTTAATTAGGTTGTTTACTGTACTGCTTTGCAAAGGAAAGAATACGTAACCTATGCTGCAATTTAGCTTGTATGAATTATTTTTAACAACAAAGGGGATGTCTAATAACACATTAATTTGGTTAATTATATTGTTAACTGTTTGTTGGTAGTCGTGCTCTAGGTCTTTAATAAGTAAAACAAACTCGTCACCGCCAAAACGGGCAACATCTATATGTTCACTCTTTAATGATTGCAAGCGGTTAGCTAGGATGAGCAGTATTTGGTCGCCAACACTATGCCCCATAGCATCATTGACGGGTTTAAAGCGGTTGAGATCGATAAAAACAATACTACCAAACTTGTTATTAGTATGTGCCTCTTCTATTGCTTCGGCCAGTAAGCTATTCATATACTGACGGTTAAACAGTCCCGTTAAACCATCGTGTTGTGCTTGAAAAGCGACTTTTTCCTCAACTAACTGTCTAGAGAGAACCTCTTTGACAAGCGAGTCGTGAATGATTGAGGTATAACAACTTGTGCCAAGTTTTTGAAAAATAGGTATGAGCGCTTTTTGTACTTCAAGTTCAAGAACATAGTAGGTTTCAAAAATAAGCAAACCATGATCAGGAATAATAAAGCCAAAGAAATATCGACCATTTTCACATTGCTGAGAAATATTTTGCTGAGCATTACTCAAGCTTTCAACAAAAGAGGATAGTTCGTTATTTTCTGACCAAGCTTGTCCCTGATTTTTTTGGGGGATACTGAGTAAATGAAGATAGTTGGTTTGTTCAAGCGAGGTCAATTTACTAGGTAAATTATTGTCATCGCAATTTATAAATATATGACCACTGGTTAAATTAAGGCGACTAAAGCAGACTTTTAAAAATACTTTCAACATAGCTTTTAAGTCAAGCTTGTTACCAATAGACATAGCCAGTTCATGCTGTAATGAAATGATAAAGAGTGCTTTATTCATTGCTTCCTCATTGCTTCCTCATTGCTACCAAGTACTAATGACGGTTGATTTATTAAGCAGTTGAATAGCACCGCTTTGACTATTGGCTATTTCGCCAATGGATAACACCCCAAACAAAGCAGGTGAATTTCTATGTTTATTAATCGCCTCTAATTCTTTCCCAAAATCATCGCCCATATATAGCATTCTACCAATACAATCGAATACCATAGATATTTGCTCATTTTCCTCTGTTGGCGTAGAAATTGGCGTAGAATATAGCTCAATGGCTGCGGTCTCAATAGCTTCAATTAAGTTATTTACGTTGCTCTCAAGTAAATAAACCATAGAGTTAATAGGAACTTTTCCAGCGCATTGCAAAGCGCCATTTTCTGTGACAAGCAGCTCACGCACCGTAAGATTATTATTAATATCTTCAATACCTAATGGAAAGTGCTTAGCAATATCGAAAAAACTTTCTTCAGCAAACCTGTATTGACTCTCGTTTTCAATGGTTTGGGAGTATAATTCAAAAGCAGGTTGGTAGTTTATACTTAATATGGTTTGCTCTTCGACTTCTGACGCTAAAAAAGGTCCTTGAAAAGTTTTCCAGCCATGCGCTACTTGCGCTGTTAACTTGCTTGGTAAAGTAACCAATAATACCGCATTGCTAGTTAAACCTTGGTTAGTAAACAAGCAGGGACGTTGAATAAAATCAATATATCCTGCTCCACCGCCTACAATGCTAATGCCGTGGTCTAAACACTCAAAAAAACTATCTATAAAGTCTTCAATGTTGGTCATTAAACCATCATAAAACATCAAAAAACTGTCATTTTGAGCAAAATCTTGTGTGGCGGATAATTGAGAATTTATCACACTTTCGAAATGCTCTTCAGTTTTGCAAAGATCTAAGTTAGCGAAAAGTGTCACGTTATAAGCTTGGTTAAAGCCAATAATTAAAGCGCCATGTTTCAGTAGGGTTTCTTGGTAGGTGATCATAGGATAAATACCACCAAAAATAGGTAAACTACAATGGGTTAATAAACTAGACAGCTCTTCCTCGGGATAAATGTTTTGGTTGCACGTTAATAGTAATAAACTTTTTGCACCGCTACTTTCCGCAAGGCGTAGGCCTATTATTAAATCGGCAAGTGTATCGCTTTGTGTATACCAAGTGAACAGATCTTTATTCATCTTACTGTATCCATTGCATTTTTATTATTGCTATTATCAAGCTATCTTGCATAATGCCTAAGTTATTTATATAAAACTAGTGTTAATTTTTGTAAAGTTGAATGTTAACCTTATGATAATAGTTAAATACTTGTTTATGTACACTTATTAGTTAAATGAACAGTTACTACTTAAGTCTAGTTGTATTCAACTATGCGATCACAGTACAAGTAATGATAGAAAACTCAATCAATGTTGGGTTGATAAAGGATAAATAGCAACATTTAGGGTTTGAGCTAAATAACCTGAGTTCGGGATAATGAAATTGTAAAGTATAACAATATCAACTATTTGTA
>NZ_PJAI02000028.1 GCF_002843355.2 Colwellia echini | reverse complement strand
GAAAGCTATCCCGTCTAAAGACGGGGGTTTAAACCAACTCCTTCTGACGAATTAATTAACCTGAGTTCGGGATAAGCAAAATGCTACAACAGCCTTAATTATTCGTAGGACAAGATAGGAATAATTAAAACTATTGTAGAGGTAAACTTCTAAGTGATTGATATTATTATTCTACTTACCTTTATTATCCCGAGCCCAGGTTAACTAACATCATCTTTAGTTAAGTATTTTTCATAACCGTTAACGCCAAAAAATCTAAGTGACTTTTTTTGCTTTAATTTTTTGGCAATTAATAACTCACCACAGTAAATTTTCACGACTTGTTTTTCACCGTTACTATCCGTTTCATAATCATGTAGCGGATTTAGTCTTAAATTATCAAACTCAGTTTTCATGATAAGTTTCATTGATTAACGTCCTATTATTTAACGGTTATATGACAAATTCTGTAAAGTATCTCTCATTATAGCTATTCCAATTAATCGCTTTGATCTAGCGTTTTACATATGAGTTTCTTTTGATAATAATGATAGTGAGTAAACACCATAAACAATATGGCAATAAATGGTAAACTAGTGATAACTACCCAGTGCCAACCCGCAGTAAATAACAACCAACCTGCTAATAATGAGCCTATAGCTTGAAAACCAAAGAGTATAAAGTCGTTTGTTGCTTGTACTTTATGGCGCTCACTTGCCTGATAACTCTGCGGCAATAAGGAAGTTCCCGTTAAGAATAAGAAGTTCCAGCCGATGCCAAGTAAAATTAACGCCCACCAATAATGCATCACTTCATGACCTGATAACGCAATAAGTGCGACAATCGTATAAATTAGTGTACCGATGAACATTAAGCCTTTTAATTTTAGATACTTAACTAACCAGGGAGTAAATAGCGAAGGAATATACATAGCAGCAATATGGCTTTGAATAACCCACTTGGTTGATTGTAAATCGTGTCCGTGCATCTGATGCATACTAATAGGCGTTGCAGTCATTAAATAACTCATTAGCGCAAAACCGATAGTGGCGGTACAAACAGAGATTAAAAAAATAGGCTGTTTAACAATGATTTTTAAAGACCGGGCTTCACCATTTTCTTCATTCTCTTTAAGTGGTGGGTTTGTAAAAAATGTCATTATTCCTCCAGAGCAGAGGATCAATATAATGAGTAATAAAAAAGACCCCGCATAACCATGCGGTGAACTTAGTAACTCTTTACCCACTAACGCAACTTCGGGACCTAAAAAAGCTGCGAACACTCCACTTAACATTAAGAGTGATAATATTTTGGGTATATCTTCTTGGGTTATACTACTTTCAATAGCAGCAAAGCGCAGTTGTTGAGTAAATGCACTGCCAATACCAAACAGTAAACTAGCAGATGTGAATAGTTCAAAACTTGCTATTTTAGCGGCAATCATCGCCGTACATGCAGCAATTAATGAACAAGAAAAACCACTATAAACAGCAAATTTACGGCCTTTATTTTTAGCTAACATTGCAGCAGGAATAGAGCCTGCGGCAACACCTAGAATCATTAAGGTAATAGGTAAGGTAGCTAAGGAAGGATCGCTCGCCATTTTACTCGACAAAATACCGCCAATAAAAACAATGATAGGCGCTGATGACATAACTAACGGCTGTGAAAGAAATAACAGCCAAATATTTCTCGGTAAGCTGAACACACGAGAAAGTATCAGTGCGGTTATCAGTAACAAAGCAAGGGTTATAAAAATATTTATTAGCATATTAACTTAGTCAAATTGGCTACTTTGAACATACTTGAACGAATCAAATTAAATAGAGTGATCTAAACCAACACATTAAAATCGGTTAACCTAGTTATATTACATCTAGTTAAAATTTAAGATTAAGCTGACTCCATGGCAAGGATCGCTTTGATATCTATAACTTCAGCATATCTGATCATACTTTCTTGTTGCTGCTTTCTCGCAAGTACAGCCATTCTATCCGCTAATTCATTTCCTTCAATATTAGCATGCCCTTTAACGTGACGAATGGTGATTTTTGACTGAATAGTTTTATATAGCGAGTAACATTGTTGTACCAAGGCAAGGTTTTTAACTTCTTCACCTTTACCGCGTGTCCAACCTTTTGCTTGCCAACCTTTTGCCCATTTGGTGATACAGTCGATAGAGTATTTTGAATCAGACAAAATGCAAATGCTGTATTCACTGCCTTGCTTAGCATTTTTGTCAATAAAGTGTTGGGCAATTTGAAATGAAGATAATAAGCCGCTTAATTCAGCAGTGTTATTGGTGCCATTTGCTAAATATAAACCATAATACAATGAAGTGACTTTACCGTGTTCATAAACAGCTAACCCCGTGCCCGATTTACCCGGGTTTGGTGAACAAGCTCCATCACAATAAATCTCTATATCGCTTGGGCCATTAGCACTAACAGTTGCTGTTTTAGTCGAAGCTTTACTTGATGATTTACGACTTGAGGAAGGAGCCGCACTTGCGCCGCCTTTTTTGCTCAATGAACGTTGCATTAGCGCTTTGGTATAAGTAGAAGCAAAGGCAGCTTCAGCATCATTTTTTGATTCAAAGCCCATGTATTGCGCGTCGCTTCTGCCTGCGGTATGTTGTTGAACTTCAGGCCATGTATTAAATATACCTGTTTTAGCACCTTTCCAAATAACGTAGAATTTTTTACTCATAAACGATTAGCAACTTTTGTGTGATAAAATAAATTAATTAAAATGGTTAATAACGAGTATTATCAGTAATACTTCGCTTGTTAGCTAGTAAAAATAGTGACTAATCACAGTCATGATGACTTTATTCTAACTATAAGTTAATTATAAGCTCGTCAAATAATGATTATAGAGGAATCTTGAATGCATATTAGAAAAGCAATGTTAGGAAAAAGCTGCACATTATTATCAACGTCAATAATAGCTTTGTTACTTACTAGTTGTAGTACGCCTAAGGTGAATAAATCAAATAGCTGGATCGCCATTGATACTTTTGAACAAACTTCATTACACGGTTGGACTAAAGCAGATACCGCCAATAACACAATCCCTTATACTGAAAACCCACAAGTTACCGAGCTAAAAGCAGAAACCAACAATCAATACATGATTAAAAAACCGGCGAAAGATGGTTTAGTAGGTAACCGCAAAGCGTTAACTTATAAAGCGCTGCCTACTAGTGTAAATGTAGGTGAAACTTATACCTTTTTTAGCCGCATTAATGTCGAGTACTTTCCTAATAATCATGCTTTTGGTATAAGTAATCAATCACCTCAAGATATTGAAACCTTAGGTTACGATGCTTTTGAACCAACCCTTAGAGTAACCGATAAAGCGGAGTCGAGCGGTTTAAAAAATGATGGCGCATTAATGGTTAAAACTGATAATGGTTACAGTAATGTGCAAAATTTTGCAGAAAAACGTTCTGCTAAGCCGCTTGTAGAAGGGCAGTGGTACGATATTTGGACTGTTGTCAATAATGACACCGTTGCAAATGGTGGGCAAAGTTATGATGTGTACGTTAAAGGTGGTGAGTTTAGTGAGCAAACTTTGGTGTATGAAGGGGCGCAATTTAGAAAGAAGCGCGAACTGCCGTTAATTTACTTTTTAATGAATTGTAATACCGGGCCTCATAAAAAACCGTATGGTAATGGCGGCTTACAATACGACGACTTGTATATGGCTAAAGGTATTAATTTAACTTTGCCGTAATAGCTGTGAAGACTCATCACATTTAGGCAAAGAATCTGAACTTGGTATAAAATAGTTTAACTTATGTTCTAAATACAAAAAAGCAGCTCGAACGAGCTGCTTTTCATTATATTAAAACGCTATATTTAAGCGCTATATTTAAGCCGTATGTTGAATTAGTTATTCATTAATCATGATCAACATAGAAGTCGTATACTATTACTTCACCATAGTTATTCGACTTACCTGTTTGGCTGCCTTCTTCATCAGCGTTACTTTGTGTGTAATTACCTATTTTAAAATAAGCTTCGCCATAACTCTTATTCATTACATAATCGTTAGAGCCATCTTTCACTAAGTATTGGTCAGCATTGCCTGAAGCAAAAGCACTCTTAAGATTTCCATCTTCACTGTAATAGGCGTAATGCTTGCCATTAACCACTTCAAAAATAATCTCGTGTACTTTGCCTAATGAATAATTAGTTTTGATGGTTAAGTCACTTCGTAATTTACCGCCGTTGAAACTTAAGAACAAATGAGAACCTTCCAGTCTTAAAACCATGGCATCATCAATACCGTCGTCTTTATTGCCATGAATTTGCGTAGCAACCAAGTGATCTTTAACTATTGGTAAATGAGTAATGGCTTGCTTAGCATAAACTACGTGGGTTCCGCTCGTAGTCCAATAAATATCTGCGCTACCGTCTTCTTTACGTTCACGAAGCTCTGAGCGAATATAACTTGAGTTTGGTGTTGTACCATTGCTTGATCTAACAGGTGCTTTAAATACAATACCGTTTTTGTCATCGTTGATATAGAAGTACTCATTTTCCGCTTTATATAATGTTTTGTCTTCAACACCATCAGGGTAAGTAATTTTCCATTGATCGTAATTTTCCATTAATTCATGCGGGTAAGTTGCCGAACCAGGTGTAGGAGTTGGTGTGGGCGTAGGAGTGGGGGTAGGAGTCGGGGTCGGTGTAGGAGTCGGTGTAACCGTGCCCGTATCGGTACGAATAAGATCCCATTGCTGATTTACATTGGTGTCATTTGAGCTCCATAAGTAAAGGGATTGTCGTTTACTAGCGCCACCATTACCATCAATTGAGTAGCCTGATGCATTGCGTTTTTCAAAACGATATATCTCTGTTCCTGAGATAACTTTTACTTTTTTCCAATGTTGATCTTGGTTACTAGTATCACATGTTTCTAACGTAACTGGCTGGCGCTTTGCACCACCACTACCTCCGTCCCAACATAAATTAGTACCTTGTTTTTTATAAGAGTAATAGCTGTTACCATGACTAATTTGAACCCATTGTTGATTCACATTGCTAGTATTTGTATTCCAAAGATAAAGTTGCTGGCCTTGAATAGCACCACCGTTACCATCAATAGAATAACTAGTATTATTTTTTTCCATGACAAACGTTGCCGCATTTGCAATTGCTGGTAGTAAAGCCATTGCAACTAAACTTAGTGTTGTTTTTAATTTCATTTTATTCACTCGTTATATGTATATTATTAAAAGTTATTATTATTTTGGTTTCAGTTCATTATTTCGTCCGTATTGAATTAATGAGCAGCTTTGAAACACATATATCCGTATGAGCATCTTTACTGTAGCGCCTATATAAGTAACTGATACTTTTTTATTACCATATGTTTACATTTTAGTTACAGTAAAGTGAAATGCATAATACTTGATTATTTTTCGAGCAAAAACTCTTAAATTGACTATTTTTTAATCCGAAAGTTTTCGTATGTTTTCTAAGCCTTATCGGACTTGGATTTGTGTGATTAAAATTATTTTTTGTGAAGCACTCGTTTAGTATTATTTATAAACCTATAAAATATAAATGCCTGCCACTTTGCCTCAAAGCTTGTTAAAATCATCGCATTATAATTTACCCTTTTAGTTAAGTTAGGATTTTCATGGCGATTAACTGGTTTCCTGGTCACATGCACAAAGCGCAAAAAGAAATTAAAGAGATATTACCGCAAATAGATGTGGTGATTGAGGTGTGTGATGCGCGCTTACCTTTTAGTAGTGAAAACCCTATGATAACTGAGATCAGAGGCGATAAACCGCTCATAAAAATTCTCAATAAAAGTGACTTGGCAGATCCTGATATCACTAAAGTTTGGTTAGATTATTTAGAGTCTCAACATAATGTAAAAGCGATAGCCTTAACAACGGATAATCCAGCCGTAGCTAAAAACTTAGTGCAGCTAATTCGCAAGTTAGTGCCAAATAAAGATCAAGACGGTAAGCAGATAAATGCTGTTATTGTTGGTATCCCTAATGTAGGTAAATCAACATTACTTAACACCCTTGTAGGTAAAGCTAAAGCAAAAGTAGGTAATGAGCCTGCGGTTACAAAAGGGCAACAACGTATACGTTTAGAAGAAGGTTTATATCTGTATGATACGCCTGGCATGTTGTGGCCTAAAATTGCTAACGAAAACTCAGGATATCGTTTAGCTGTTTCTGGCGCGGTAAAAGATACGGCCTTTGATCACGATGACATTGCTTACTTTGCAGCTGAATATTTATTAAATGCTTATCCAGAACGAGTAATGGAGCGTTATAAACTGAGTGAGCTACCTGAGCATGAAGAAGACTTAATTGAAGCAATCGGCAGAAAGCGAGGTTGTGTTAAAAGTGGCGGAAGAGTTGATTTACATAAAGCAGCAGTTATTTTAATTAATGAAATTCGAGATAAAACATTGGGGGCACTCTCTTTTGAATTACCTGAGATGATTGATGCCGAAAACACTCACTTTGCAGAGCTTGAAGAAAAGCGTATTGCCGCCCGAGAAGCTAAAAAGGCAGCTCGTGGTCGAGGGCGTAAAAACAAACGCTAATAGTTATTTTATCGCACAATTTAGTAGTAGGCTTTCAATGTTCTGCTACTAATTTATACTTTAGAATAAAACCATTTATTCATACTTAATAAATAATATTTGTATAAAATATTAAAGAAATACCATGTTTAATATTGGTTAACGTCAGTCAACTCAGCAAACACAGGCTAAATTATTACTATTACACATAATAACTCTTCAGCGCAAAGTGATGCAATATCAGATTCTCAACTCAAAATTGCTACCTTCAATTTATTTAATTATCTTGAGCCGCCTAATGCGTGCTATGAATTTGAACGTATTTATAGTGCCGAACAATGGCATAAAAAACAAAACTGGATACGTGATTACTTGGCTGAATACCAACCCGATATTATTGGTTTTCAAGAAGTTTTTAGCCCTGATTCTTTAAAAGAATTAGTCGCTGAACAGGGTTATGAACATTTTGCTGTTGTTGATGAGCCACAAGTAGTTGATGATTTTATTTATTCTCGTCCTGTTGTCGGCATCGCCTCTCGTTTCCCTATCGTTGAATGCGAAGCGATAAAAGCTAATATGGCACTTGTGCAAACTTTAGGTTTAAGTAGTGATTTTTCGTTTAGCCGAAAAGTGATAAGAGCAACGATTGA
This sequence comes from Colwellia echini, assembly GCF_002843355.2. GTDB lineage: Bacteria > Pseudomonadota > Gammaproteobacteria > Enterobacterales > Alteromonadaceae > Colwellia > Colwellia echini. The sequence goes on along the minus strand of NZ_PJAI02000028.1, from coordinate 21,738 downwards.
CGTACCTCACCTTGGTAAGTGTGATTGTTATGTCGTGCACTTTAAGTCAAAGCGAACCATGATTGAAATAGATGAAGCTTGCCTTGCTGAAAACGGGGAAAAGTTATCACCTGAACAAATAATTATCGAAACATTAAAAGCACAAGTTGCCGGCGGCTGGGGCTCAACTATACAGCGTGGTAGTGAAGCCGCGTTATTAATGGTAGAAATGATAGCTCGCCGTGAACAAAGTAATAACCCGATGCTATTAATGGGAGATTTTAATAATACCTTGGTTGATGGTGTATTAACGCATTTACTGACTAACACCTTACGATTTGTATCAACGATTGATCGAGATGCATACCTTGCTAAGTATTGCTTACAAGATTCGTGGGATTTATATCAAACCGTAAAAACGGTTAAAACTGACTATATAAATGAAAGTCAGGCAGATGGTTGCCTGCTAGCTGAACAACAGCTAAACGAAAAGCTTACTAACGCTTCTGATCCGAATCAAAGTGAAAACGTTTTACGTAACCCTACCCATTACTTTGGCGCCACCAATTCAGTACTTGATTATATTTTATTATCATGTGATTTTGATGCTAGTTATCACGACAGTCTTTATGAAGTGAGTGATTATCACACTTATGATAGACATTTAATTAACCCTATTTTTGATAGAGATGGTGAAAGTACCGATCATGGTGTTGTGTTAATTACACTTACCTTACGCTCGTAAATTTACGCTATAAATAAAAAGACCAGTACAATGACTGGTCTTTATAAATCAGATTATATAAACGTTAAATTACTTAACTTCTTCACCAGCAGCCTGTTTATCGGCATGGTAGCTAGAACGAACAAGTGGTCCACAAGCAGCATGGGCAAAGCCCATTTTTTTAGCTTCTCGTTCAAACATAGCAAAATCATCAGGGTGAACGTAACGCTCAACCGCAAGATGATCTTTACTTGGTTGTAAGTACTGACCAATCGTTAACATGGTTACCCCATGGTCACGTAAATCTTGCATCACTTCTAATATTTCTTCGTTAGTTTCACCTAAGCCAACCATTAAGCCTGATTTAGTTGCTACCGTAGGATTCGCTTCACCAAATTTTTTCAGTAAATCTAAAGACCATTGGTAGTTAGCACCTGGGCGAACTTTAGTATAAAGGCGCGGAACGTTTTCCATATTGTGGTTAAATACGTGTGGCGGATGTTGATTTAATATCTCAAGCGCTCGGTCCATACGGCCACGGAAATCGGGTACTAAAATTTCTACTTTAGTGTTTGGTGCTTGCTCAGCTAACTCTTTTACACAATCAGCAAATTGTTGAGCACCGCCATCACGTAAATCATCTCTGTCTACTGAGGTAATTACTACGTATTTTAAGCCCATGTCTTTTAAGCTATCGGCTAGTTTTTTTGGCTCATCTGGGTTTGGTGGTAATGGACGACCATGACCAACATCACAAAACGGACAACGACGAGTACATAAATCACCTAAAATCATAAAGGTAGCTGTACCGTGGTTAAAACATTCTGAAAGGTTAGGGCATGAGGCTTCTTCACATACCGAATGCAGATTGTTTTTACGTAAATTAGCCTTAATGCTTTCTATTTTGTCGCTAGAGCGAGGTAATTTAATACGTAACCAATCAGGTTTACGTAGCATAGTCGCTTTAGTTGAGCTAACTACTTTAATTGGAATATGAGCTAATTTGTCTGCATCGCGAAATTTTTCGCCAGCAGCACGATCGGCCGTTTTATTTTCAGTGGTTAAATCACTACTCATGATGCGTGTTAATCTCGTTTGGTAAACCAGTATGATAGCTAATATTAGTAGCTTCAAGTAAGTTTGTTAAATGTTTTACTAATGCGTTACTAGCACTAGCTATATCTTGTGGACCTTGTAAATCTGCAGTTTGAACCATTTCTAAACCAGCATAACCGCAAGGGTTGATGCGTAGAAAAGGGGATAAATCCATATTTACATTCATGGCTAAACCATGAAAAGAGCAACCTTTACGTATACGTAACCCTAGTGAGGCAACTTTTTTCTCGTCAATATAAACGCCAGGAGCGTCAGCTTTTGGGTAAGCAGTTATAGCAAACTCAGCAAGTGTTGAGACTATACTGTCTTCTATCAAGGTGACTAATTGCCTAACGCCTAGTTTTTTACGACGTAGATTGATTAGTACGTATATCACTAATTGGCCTGGGCCGTGATAAGTCACTTGACCACCACGATCTACTTTTACTACTTCAATATCACCAGGGACAAGTAAATGCTCAGCTTTACCTGCTTGCCCTTGGGTAAAGACCGGATGATGTTCTACTAACCAAAGTTCATCGGCTGTAGCGTCATCCCGGTTATCGGTAAAGTCCTTCATGGCTTGCCAAACTTGGCTGTAATCCATGGTATTTAATTGTCGGATCACTAATGAATCAGCTATGTTGATAGCTTCTTTCTCTATGGTTGAGCTTGAGAGCACTAGGTTAACCTCGTCAATTTGAAATTATTTATAAAAGTTAAAGTCGCTTTATAAAACGTAACGTACTTCTTCGATAGCTGTTAACGTTTTATAAACTTTTTCAATGTGCTCTTTACTGGTAACCGTTACCGCAATAGACACTGCATGATAAGTGCCTTTTGAACTTGGCTTTATTTTTGGCACATAATCACCAGGCGTATGCTTTTGTAGCTCCGCTATTATAAGATCTGGTAATTCGTCACAGGCAATGCCCATTACTTTAAAGTTTAGTACGGTAGGAAAATCTAATAATTCGTCAAAATGGGTTTTCATAGATTACTTCTTTTTTGAGCTAGGTTAAAACTTTGGGCAGTATTTTATCATTAAACGTTAACGGCTGATATTATTTTGTTGAATCTCCACTATACAAATATAAATAAGAATGAAAGTATAAAAACAAAAAAGCCTCATTAATCTATAAATAATGAGGCTTTACACATTTTATTCAGTTTGCGTAATATTAATCAGCAAATTGCAATTTAACATAATCTACTGCGCGACTAAATAAACTACCCTCGTTTACTTCTTCTAAAGTAACCAATGGGTATTGAGCGATATCTTCATCACCTAATTGTAAGAATAGTGTGCCTACCACAGCGCCTTTTGCTAAAGGCGCAGTTAATGTTTGATTTAACTCAAAATTAGCTTTTAAATCTTTGCGTTGACCACGAGGAATTGTAATAGTGGTATTTGAAATAATACCTAAATCAACGTTTTCTTTATCGCCCATCCAAATACGGTTGGTAATAAATTTTTCTCCGGCTTTATACGGGGTAATCGTTTCGAAAAAACGGAAGCCATAATTTAATAATTTTTTGCTCTCTACCTTTCTAGCTCGTTCGCTAGAAGTACCCATAACAACGGTAACTAAACGCATATCGTCTTTGGTAGCAGAGGTAACCAAGCTGTAACCTGCATTAGAGGTGTGACCTGTTTTCATACCGTCTACATTTAAACTTTTATCCCATAGTAAGCCGTTACGGTTATATTGTTTGATGTTGTTGTAAGTAAATGATTTTTGTTTATAAATAGCATATTCTTCAGGGACTTCACGAATAAGAGCAATAGCGAGTGTTGCCATATCTCTTGGCGTTGTCATGTGTGAAGAACTATCTAAACCGTGGCTGTTTTCAAAGAAACTGCTTGTCATACCTAGTTGCTGAGCATGAGCATTCATTAAATCAGCAAAAGCACTTTCACTCCCGGCAATATGCTCAGCCATAGCAACACAAGCATCGTTACCTGAGGCGACTATTATCCCTTGGTTTAATAAACTCACCGGTACTTCAGTGCCTACTTCAATAAACATTTTTGATGAGTCAGGGAATTTTTTTGCCCAGGCTCGTTCACTGATGAGTACTTTATCATCATTACTTATATTGCCGTTTTCAAGCTCTTTACCAATGATATAACTGGTCATTATTTTGGTTAAACTCGCTGGCGCTAATAAAACATCAGCGTTTTCTTCTGCGATAACCTTACCAGTGGTGTAATCAATTAAGATGTACCCTTTGGCGTTAATTTGTGGTGGTTCAGGAATAATAGAAAGCGCATGCGAAGCTGGTGAAAGTAGTATTGCAGCACTAACCATTGCTGCGCTAAAGAATGCTCCACTGAAAAAGGAAGTTAGCTTGTTTGCGCTTTGACTTGTTGAAGTGGTGGCGCTAGAAAATTTTATATTTTTAGTCATAGTATCTGTCATGGGTTCGCAGTTTAGGAAAATCAACTAGGCGAAAGTATAACATCTCTAAAAGTCTTGGCTATGGTCAAAAAAAGATATTGTTAATATCGTCTGATAAATTGCGGATAAAAGTTGTTTAAAGTGTAACAATTTCCTTTATCACGGCACATCGTCAAACAATATTAGCCATTAATAGAATATAAGATCAGCTTGGGGAGATGTAGTAAATCAATCTCAATTAAGCTTAATTGAGATTGATTTATACTCAGTTCAGCGTTAATTATACCGTTAACGGGTAGAACTGCGCGGGTAAGCGTTAGGATAACCATTTTCTTTTAAAGCAGATAACAAGGTGTTTAAAGTGGTTAGATCATTTATCGGGCCTATTTGAATGCGATATAGCCCATCTTGCTCAGGATAACTTGTTGCTTGTTTATAAAGGCTTGTTAATTGCTCTGCTGTTTCTATTGCGAGTTGCTTATTACTCGTTGCAAGTACTTGTATATAAGGTGTAGCGATACCCATGCTTGTAACAGTAATAAGTTCATTTGGTGTGGTACCTGTATCATTTACCGCAATAGACACTTCATTGTTTATAACGGTTGAATTGGCTTCAGGTAAAAGTGAGTCATCGCTGGGTAGCTTAACAAGGCCAGTTTTTAGATCAAACTCTGTAATGGCCTCAATATGCACTTCGGCGGTACCTGTTTTTAGCATATCGAGCTTATAAGCTGCGCTATAAGATAAGTCAATAATACGAGACTCATGGAAAGGACCTCGATCATTAACACGTACAATTACTGATTTATTATTAGCAGTATTAGTGACTTTTACATAAGTAGGTAATGGCAAGTTTTTGTGTGCGGCGCTCATCGTATACATATCATAAATTTCACCATTTGAAGTGTAATGACCATGAAATTTGTTGCCATACCATGAGGCGGTACCAGTTTGTTGAAAACCTTGAGCAGAGTTCATTACTTTGTATGGTTTACCAAACACTTGATAATCTTTATTGCCGCCACGGCTGTGTGGCTCGGCACGGGCAATCGCATCTTTTTGTTCGGCTTGGTTAGGTAAACGGGTGGGGGTGCTGTCATGTTTATCCGCATAACGACCAGAGCTACATGCATTTAACACACTGATGAATAATAACGCAGAAAGTAATTTGTAGAATGAGCTGTTAACTTGGGTATTAATTATTTTTTTCATGACGTTATATATGTTTACCATAGTTATATTCAGAGTACTTTTATATTCAGGGTACTTTACTCAGTATGTTTTTAAGGTGTTGTGTACAGTGTTACATTTATAGCCAACCCACGGGTTTCAAAAACTTGAACTTAAATAAATTAGTAGAAGAACCTAATTAAGACATAACTTCAAATTAAACGTGAAATCGACGATGCGTACTTATGGCCATTAATATGCCAAAACCTAGCATTAATGTCACCATTGACGTTCCGCCATAACTCACTAAAGGTAAAGGTACTCCAACAACTGGCAATAAACCTGAAACCATACCTATATTCACAAATACATACACAAAAAAGGTCAGGGTAAGGCTACCAGCCAATAATTTAGTAAAAGCATGTTGGGCATTTACCGCTATCCATAAACCACGCATTACTACAAATAAGTACACAGCCAATAAAGCTGCAACACCTATTAAACCAAACTCTTCACTAAATACAGAAAAAATAAAGTCGGTATGCCGCTCAGGTAAAAACTCTAATTGTGATTGCGTACCTTGTAGCCAACCTTTACCTTCAATGCCGCCAGAGCCAATGGCTATTTTAGATTGTATAATATGGTAGCCAGAGCCAAGGGGATCTTGTTCAGGATTTAAAAAGGTGAGTACACGTTGCTTTTGATAAGGCTTCATCAAAAACATCCACAAAATCGGGATAAATGCAGAGGTTAAGCCAAGACAAACCGCAATAAGCTTCCAACTAGCCCCTGCTAAAAATATAACAAAAATACCTGAGCTAGCAATAAGCAGAGATGTTCCTAAATCAGGTTGTTTAGCTATTAATAGGGTGGGCAATAACACCAAAATAAAGGCTTGAATTACAGTTGATAGTTTTACAGGTAAGTTATGTTGACTAACAAACCAAGCAATCATAATAGGCACAATAAGTTTCATGATCTCAGAGGGCTGAAACTTTATAAAACCTAAGTCTAGCCAGCGTTGTGCGCCTTTACCCACATGACCAAAAAGTAATACGCTTAACAACATTAACAAGCCTACCACAAATACAGGTACGGCCCATTTTCGATAGGATAATGGTGGTATTTGCGCGACAATAAACATACCGAGTAAGGCTACGGCAATGCTTCTCGCTTTTAAATAGACGTAAGCGGTTTCTTGCCCTTTAGCACTGTAAACCAAAAACAAACCTAAGCCTAATAAGGTTAATATGCCTAATAATAACGGCACATCAATATGCAGGCGTTGCCAGATAGAGTGCACTTTTTGATGGTCTTGTCCGCTACTGCGCATTAATCAGCCTCGTACGATGAAATGTTATTAGTGGTTATAGCTTTAGTTTTCGCATCAAGCTTAGTCTTAGTTGTTGCTTGTAATTTCGCTGTTTTTATTTCGGCTTGTATGTCTCTGTTGCCAAAATACTGATCCATAATTTGTCTGGCAACAGGTGCAGCATTAGTTGCACCACCACCTTTTTCTACGTTTTCAATAGCAACAGCAACAACAATTTCAGGATTGTTATAAGGGGCGAATGCGATAAACATGGCGTTATCTCGTTTGTTCTCACTTCGCGTTTGAGCATCGTACTCTTCATCTTGTTTAATACCTGCAACTTGCGCAGATCCCGTTTTACCTGAAGCATCATACTTTGTCCCTTTAAAAGGCGTATGTGCTGTAGCACCTACATTTTGTACTGTACTGTGCATGGCTTTGAGGACTACATCCCAGTTTTTATCATTATTTAGTTTTAATGGGGCACGAGGCTCATAAACCGTCGGTGTTACTTGATGATAAGCTTTTCCTCCGGTTTCAATTACAAGCTCACTGGTTGCTTTTAATAAGTGTGGAATTTTACGCTCACCATGATTAACCAAGGTTGTTAGTGCTTGTGCTAATTGCAGTGGTGTTACTGTCCAATAACTTTGACCAATACCTACAGATAATGTTTCACCCGTATACCAAGATTTGTTGTAGCGCTCACGTTTCCAAGCAACGCTTGGCATAATAGCCTTACTTTCTTCATGAATATCAATACCGGTATAATCACCAAAACCGAATTGTTCCATCATATTACTGATTTTAGTGATGCCTAATTTAAAGGCGAGATCATAAAAATAAATGTTACAAGACTGCTCAATAGCTTTAGTTAAATTAACTTTGCCATGACCCCATCGTTTCCAATCACGGTATTTATTTGGCAAACCTTCAAGTTGATACCAGCCAGGATCGTATATTTCTGTCTCGGGCGTGATCACTTTTTCTTCTAAACCGGTTAACGCAAGAAAAGGTTTAACGGTAGAGGCGGGCGGATAACCTTGCACACTACGGTTAATTAACGGTAAATCGCTCGAGTTAAGTAATTTTTTATAATTTTTGCTACTGATACCGTGCACAAATAAATTACCGTCGTAACTTGGATTTGAATACATGGCTAAAATTTCACCGCTGCGAGGGTCCATCGCAACAATTGCCCCGCGATGACCAGACAATGCTCGTTTGGCAATCATTTGCAGTTCTATATCTAAGGTTAACGTCAGATCTTTACCTGGAATTGGCGGGGTATAATCTAAGGTTCGAATAACGCGACCTTGGTTATTTATTTCGACTTCTTGATGGCCAATAAAACCGTGCAGCATATCTTCATAATAACGCTCAATGCCTAATCTACCAATACCATAGGTTGCAGCATAGTTGTCTAGCTTGCCTTCTAATGCGAGTTTATTAGTGTCTCTTTTATTGATTCGTGCCACATAACCAAGATTATGCGTAGTTAAATCAGAAAATGGATAATAACGCTTTAATCGTGCGTTAACGAAAATACCAGGAAACTTATGTTGATTAACTGAAAATAAAGCCACTTGTTGATCACTTAAACGTGAGTGTAGCTCTACCGGTTTGAAGCGACGCTCGCTTTTTAACTCTTTAAAAAATCTTTCTTTACGCTCAGGAGTAATATCAAGTAATAAGCTTACTTCATCAACACTAGTTTTGAGATCATCGACATCTTCGGCGATAACTTCTAAGCTATATACAGGTTTGTTATCCGCGAGTAATATACCATTTCTATCAAATATTAATCCACGGTTAGGCGCAACGGCTACGAGTTTAATACGATTGGAATTAGAGCGTGTTTTATATTTTTCGAATGACTCGACTTGCAAAGTATAAATATTACCTAACAATAATAATATAATAAGCACAACGCCAAAAAAGGCAATAAAAGTGCGTCGAGCAAAGAGGTTTGCTTCAGCGGATTGGTTTCGAATAGCAACGCGACGCTTAGTCATTAGCGCTCGCTATTAAAAGTTAAATTATTGTTCAAAAACATAGTTAACATCATCATTAACAACGCTATTCTCTATGGTATGGATGGTTAGTATTGACACTCCAAGCACGATATAAGCTCTCGGCTATAAGTACTCTTACCATAGGGTGCGGCAGAGTTAATGCTGATAATGACCACTTTTGCTCAGATGCTTCAATACACGCTGGTGCTAAACCTTCAGGGCCGCCAACGAGTAACGCTACATCTCTGCCGTCAAGTTGCCAGCTTTCAAGTTGTTTAGCAAGTTTTGGTGTTGTCCAAGCCTGACCTTCTACCTCAAGGGTTACAATGCGATTTCCTTTAGGGATGGCAGCTAGGAGTAACTCGCCTTCTTTAGCTAATATTCGGCTAATATCGGCATTTTTACCACGTTTTCCAGCAGGGATCTCAACAAGGTGAAAACTTAAATCACGTGGAAAACGGCGACTGTATTCAGCAAACCCTTGACTAACCCAGGCAGGCATTTTGCTACCTACGGCATATAAGGTAAGTTTCATAAATCACTATTTGCTATTAAAGTTATGGTCATGAGTAAGATTTATAGGTTTATTTTTATCTAGGCTTATTAAAGCAAGTTTATAGTGGCAATTACTAGCACTAATTTGTAGATATATTGATTTTTTAAAGCTGTTTTAAATCCAAGCAGGCATTAACTAAAGCAATTATTATAGAGAGGGAACGATTAGTCATTAACCATCGCAGGCGATAAATAACGAAAAGATAACGTTATTTATCTAAAACCTACGGGTAATTCGTTTGAATAAGTAACTTATAATGTCAGTTTATTCAGCCCAAAGTTGTTCAAGGTTGTACTTATCGCGTTGTTCATCAGTCATTACATGAACAATGATATCGATTAAATCGACTAAAGCCCATTCACCCACATCGTTACCTTCCATACCACGAGGTTCAACACCTTGAGCGCGACATTCAATAGCGACAGCTTGGGCGATAGATTTTACATGACGATTTGAATTACCTGAACAGATGATCATGTAATCAGCAAAGCTTGCTTTTTCGCCAATGTTAAGCGTAATGATATCTCTGCCTTTCATGTTTTCAAGTTGTTCTATGACAAATGCTTTAAGTTGTTCAGTTTGCAAGGTGTTATTCCTATCGTTAATCGTAACTTGGATGGGCTCTTAAGTGAGCTACATTAAATAATTACTGCAATATTAACACTTTTTAAGCCAAGGGTTAACGGTAAAGGTTATTTTTCTTTATATAATCTGTAATTATTGGTGTAAGTAGTTTCTCACAGCTTTGCTGTTGGGCAATTCGCTGACGGATTTGGGTCGAAGATATGTCGTAATAAACTGGATCGGCAAAAAATATCTTACCTGAGTCTAGTGTTGATAACACTTCTTTGTCGTTAATTTGATGTTGGCTGAGCAGTTTTTTAGTGTGGTTATCTAGCTGGCTTAAATCATGTTCTGGTCGAGTATTCACTACTAAATGACATAAGGTCAATATTTGTTGGTAGTCCTGCCACTGAGTAAAAGTAATTAAAGAATCCATGCCAATAATAAAATACAGAATATGATTTGGGTGAGATTCTTTTAATGCCTTAAGCGTATCAACGGTATATGAATGCCCTGCACGCGATAACTCTTGCGTGTCGCAACTAAATAACTCGTTGCTCTGACAAGCCATCTCTACCATCTCAGCACGTTGTTTTGCACTTGCATGAGGAACAAGATCAGGGGTTGTTTTAAGGGGAGAAATATAGGCTGGAATTAACAACACTTCACTTAATGCTAACTCTTTAGCAACTGCTTGTGCTGATTGCGTGTGACCAAGGTGAATAGGATCAAAACTTCCGCCTAATATACCTAATCCGCGTTTTTTACTTTTATTAATACTTGCTTTAAATGTTGTTGCTCTAGAATGAGAGCTACTAAGTATTGGTGCAACTCTCATTGGTGTTGCTCTAAAATGTGTTTTAATGTTCATAGATGAAATCAGCCATAGTTAAGGCTAAGGGGGGCCGTTTTTTCACCATGATATAGGCTGATGCACAAATCAGCTAATAAAATAAAAATATTAAATTCGCTGCTAGTTTTACTTAATAAATCAATATCGGCAATACGCATCATCGCAATTTTTACATTGGCTAATGTTATGTGGGTTAATGCATGTTGATATAAAGGCTTTCGTTTATCCCAAATGCGGTACTGTTTATACACTTGGGTAATACTTTCACCCTGTGATAATTGCGTTAACATGGCGTAAAGCTGAGTAATTTCTTTATGAAATACCCATATTAGTTTAGCCGGTACCATGCCTTCTTGTTGAAGCTGATCGAGCATGGTTATACATTTAGCGCAATCGCCAAGCAATAATGCATCAATGACTTGAAAGGGATTAAATTTTGCTTGTTTGAGAATTATGCTTTCAGCATCTTCAATGCTGATGTGTTGTGAGCCAAACAATAGTACAAGTTTTTGTAATTCTTGCTCAAGAGCAAGTAAATTACCTTCAAATAATTCAATAAGTAATGCATTGAGATCAGGAGATATATTGAGCTGTAATTGTCTGGCTTGGTTATTTAACCATTGCGGCATTGATTTAAGTTCAATGTCATATAAAGGGAGATAACAGCCTAATTCGGTTAAGCTTTTAAACCATTTTCTATTAGCGCTAGGGCCATCTAGTTTACCGCCATGAAAAATAAAAATAACATCTTGCGGAGCATGACCGCTGTTAATATCGTTACTTAAACGTTCGGCAAGTGCAAGTAGCGCCTTATTGCCAACATCACCTACCTTAATACTGGTTAACTCAATTTCAATAATACGTTGGCTAGCAAACAAACTTAACGATTGATATTCATCAATGATTGATTGCCAGTCAAAACTGGTTTCTGTACTAAGGCGTATAACTTCACTAAAGCCAATGCTTTTTGCATGGTTTTTAATGGCGCTTAAACTATTATTTTTTTGCCAAGGCTCATCACCAAAAACCAACCAAACAGGTTTGAAACCTTGTCGTAGGGTATTGCTTAGTTGGTTATGGTAAATCTTCATGCTGAACCTTTGATTTGTTTAACTTTAAATTGTTTAACTTTAAACTGTTTAACTTTATGACCTGTTCAGAACGGCCCGGTTTAACTTTGACTTATTCAGAACGAATCTGTTTAACTAATAATTAGTTACGCTGTATTCTTGATAAATCGCGTAATATTTTATCTGCAGCTGAGGTTCGCATTTCACTTAATAATAACGATAACTCTCTACTTTTTGCTAGAGCAAGGTTTGGATCGTCTTGATAATCGCGATAAAGTTCGAAGCGAAAGTCACGAGCATCTTGTTCAGGAAAACGTACTTGATAATGCACAGCATATATCAATTCATACTCAGCAACTTGACCGTTAGAGAATAATGACAAAGTACGTCTGTCGAGTTTATCAGAAACAATGCGTAATTCAGGTATACCTGTTTTAGAGTGCTTTAATACGTTAACTTGGTTGTTAGTTAAACTTAGCTTCACAAGGCGTGTCAATTCACCATGTACATCACTTGAGGTTACGTAAAGTGATTGTAAGTCATCATCGAGTAAATAATCGCCACGTAACTGAAAACCACAAGCGCTTAATAAGCTTGTGGTCAGTAGGGCAAGAGCTAAACTTTTAAAAGTTAAGCCCTTAAGTACTTTTTTTATTCTAGTCACGCTGATCCTAGTTACAGAGTTAAACATAACTTAGTTAGCAACAATATTAAGTAACTTGCCAGGTACATAGATTACTTTGCGTATGGTATTACCGTCGGTAAATTTCAATACGTTTTCATCATTTAAACCTAACGCCTCAACATCGTCTTTACTTGCGTCAGCAGCAACCGTGATTTTTGCACGTAACTTACCGTTAACTTGCACAATAATTAATTTCTCATCTTCAACTAATGCACTTTCATCAACAACAGGCCAGCTTGCATCTTCAACACTTAACTCACTACCACCCACTATTTGCCATAAGTGATGACATAAATGCGGAGTAATAGGAGTAAGCATTAACACAACCGCGCGAATTGCTTCTTGCATTACCGCTTTATCTTCATCGCTATTTAACTTAGCTTTACTTAAGTGATTCATTAATTCCATCACGGCAGCAATTGCGGTGTTAAACGTATTACGTCGACCTATATCATCGGTTACTTTGGCAATGGTTTTGTGTAACTCACGACGTAGTTTTTTCTGATCGCTGTTTAATGTCACATCGCTAATGTTAGGAATCGTTTCATTGTTAGTGCTTTCAACAAAGTCATGTACTAATTTATAAACACGTTTAACAAAACGGTGTGCACCTTCAACACCCGCATCAGACCATTCTAAGGTTTGCTCTGGTGGTGAAGTAAACATGATAAATAAACGTACTGTATCAGCGCCGTACTTTTCAATAACCTCTTGTGGGTCAATACCATTTGCTTTAGATTTTGACATTTTGCTCATCCCAGCAGATAGCACTGGTAAGCCGTCAATTTTACTAATAGAAGAAGTGATATTACCTTTTTCGTCACGTTCAACCGTTACATCACTTGGTGCAATCCATTCTTCAGCGCCGTTATCTGCTTGGCGGTAATATGTTTCAGCTAATACCATGCCTTGACATAAAAGTTTTTTAAATGGTTCGTCACAATCAACTAAACCTACATCACGTAATAATTTATGGAAAAAGCGGGAATAAAGTAAATGTAAAATAGCGTGCTCAATACCACCAATGTATTGATCAACCGGTAGCCAATAATTGGCTTTAGCGGGATCAAGCATTTGTGTATCATCGTTTGGTGAACAGTAACGCGCGTAATACCAAGAAGACTCCATAAAAGTATCGAAAGTATCAGTTTCACGTAATGCGTCTTCACCGTTATAAGTGGTTTTTGCCCATTCAGGATCGTCTTTAATAGGTGATGTTGTACCGTTCATTACCACATCTTCTGGTAAAACTACCGGTAATTCATTTTCTGGTACAGGAACAGACTCGCCATTAGCTAGGTTCACCATTGGAATTGGCGTACCCCAGTAACGTTGACGAGAAACCCCCCAATCGCGCAGGCGATAATTAGTGGTTACTTTACCTTTACCTTCACTAGTAAGTTTTTCACTGATAGCCGTAAATGCTTGTTCGAAATCTAAACCGTCAAATTCACCTGAGTTAATTAACGTAGACTTTTCGGTAATTGCTGCTTTGCTAATATCGTCAGCCTCAGTACCTGCAATAACTTGCTCAATATCTAAACCATATTTAAGAGCAAATTCGTAATCACGTTGATCATGAGCTGGCACCGACATAACCGCGCCAGAGCCATAATCCATTAATACAAAGTTAGCTGCCCATACTGGCACTAATTTACCTGTTAGTGGGTGAATAGCTTTAAGACCAGTATCAACACCTTTCTTTTCCATTGTCGCCATGTCAGCTTCAGTGGTTTTGCTGTTTTTACACTCATCAATAAAAGCCGCAAGTTCACTGTTATCTTTTGCTGCAGCTAACGCTAGAGGATGTTGTGCGGCAAGTGCTACATAAGTAACACCCATTAAAGTATCAGGGCGAGTGGTATAAATATCAAAACTTTCATTTGAATCGCTAACTTCAAAAGTCATCTCAACACCTTGCGAGCGACCAATCCAGTTACGTTGCATGGTTTTTACTTGCTCTGGCCATTCGTCCAGTTTGTCTAAATCGTCAAGTAATTCTTCGGCGTAATCAGTAATTTTAATAAACCATTGAGGAATTTCTTTACGTTCTACAATAGCGCCTGATCTCCAACCTTTACCGTCAATTACTTGCTCGTTAGCTAAAACAGTTTGATCAACCGGATCCCAGTTTACCGTGGCATTCTTTTTATACACTAAGCCTTTTTCGAAAAGCTGAGTGAAAAACCATTGTTCCCAACGATAGTAATCAGGTTTACAGGTCGCTAATTCACGCCCCCAATCATAACCAAAACCTAATAATTGTAATTGATTACGCATGTAATCAATATTTTCATAAGTCCATTTACCTGGCGCTGTTTTGTTTTTAATTGCTGCGTTTTCAGCAGGCAAACCAAACGCATCCCAACCCATAGGTTGCATAACATTTTTGCCTTGCATACGTTGGTAGCGAGAAATTACATCACCTAAGCTGTAGTTACGTACGTGACCCATGTGTAAACGACCACTTGGGTAAGGAAACATAGCTAGACAGTAAAATTTTTCTTTGTCTGGGTTTTCAACAGCTTGAAAGGTATTGTTATCAGTCCAAAATTTTTGTACTGTGGCTTCTATTGATTGGGGATTATAAATGGCTTCCATTAAGGATTTCTCTAATACTTTTGGGGTGTTACCGATTTATCATTACGCTGAAGTACCTAAAGTAAAATAGCTAGCAAAAATTGCGAGTAAATCGATGTGAGATTATCGCAGTAGAATACCTTATCTATCGGGGTAACAACAAGTATAACTTTGAAATTTTCCTAGGGTTATACCTAGGTTAGATCTATAGTTACCTATATAAATTAGCTATATGATTTAACTTAACGAATCAATGAACTTGAGAAGGAATACTAATGCCACAACAAAATGATTACTTTGCGGATATATATCAAAAGCTCAATACTTGGTTAACTGAAGTTAAAGTTCAACAAAAACCAAATATTGATGAATTTATTAAACAAGCTAAGTTATACGCAGGCGCTGCAGAGGCAATGACTGAAGAAAAGTTACAACAATTTACTGATAACTTGAAATATGATTTACATGACTTTTATCAACTTAATAAAAGCCAAGCAAAACATTCAGTGTATTTAGGTTTATTAAATGAAGCGCTGTGGGAGAACTTAGGTAAATTAACTGATAAGTCACAAGTTGAATGGGCAGAACTCGTTGATGACTTTAATCATGATGGTGTTTATAAAAGCGGTGATTATATTGGTTTTGGTGAATTGCAGTGCGAACAATGCGATGAAAAGTTAACCATAACTCACTTTAGCGAAATTGGAACTTGTGCCAATTGTGGCGCAACTGACTTTATTCGTTTACCACTTAAACCCTAATATTGAAAACATAAAATCAACTTGTTAGCCAAAATGTTAGCGAGTACACTAGCAAAAAATAATTATATTCGTTCCACTTGAAAATGCTCGTTTCAGCCTTACCAAGGTCTGGTTCAGAAACGCTTTGTCTAAAGGTGTTTCTCTAACTATATATAGCTGAATTTTGTATCTTTAATTATAACGGTTATAAGTACTCGCTCCAATTGCTAACATTCTGTAATTTGATCACTTTTCAATTACTCCCTATAAAGGATTTACATGACTAAAACGTCTACCGGCTTAACTGAACAAACCCGTTTGGGTGTTGATGAACTCACTTCTTCTTTATCCGCTTCATTATTTTCTCACAATAAAAAAACAGTCAGTAACGTTAATGGGTCGAACACTCAAAGTTTTGTTGGTCATGAAAGAGCAAAAGAGGCATTGAATTTTGGCTTGTCTATGTCTGCCATTGGTTTTAATGTTTTTGCTATGGGCGAGCATGGTACTGGGCGACAAACCCTGATTAAGCAGATGTTAAACGCACTTGCCAAGGAAAAACCAGCACCTGATGAATGGTGTTATACCAATAATTTTGATGAAAGCCATATTCCGTTAACATTATCGGTAAGACCGGGTGAGGGCAAAGCACTACTTACTAGTATGAATAAGTTTATTGATGGCTTAATTAGCTTATTTCCTGATGTGTTTGATAACCCAGGCTACCAACGTAAAAAGTCGGCGATTGATAGAGAGTTTAATCAAAAATACGATCAAGCTATTAGTGTTGTTGAAGAAATAGCGTTAAAAGAAAATGTTGTTTTATTTGAAGAAAATGGTGAAGTAGGTTTTTCACCTTTAGTTGACGGTAAACCGTTAAGCGAAAAAGAGTTAGCTAATCTTGATGACACTGCTCGAGCAAGCTTTTATCAACTGATCACCGAACTAGAGATTGTCTTAACTGAACAGTTATTAGAGTTACCGCAGTGGAAACGCTTGTCCTTCGAGCAACTGAAAAAATTAAAAAATGAAACCGCCGAACAAGCCATTAAACCGTATTTAACTGAATTAGAAAAAGAGTTTAAAAATAATGCAGGGGTTTTAAAATATTTAGGCACAGTTAAAAACCATGTGGTTGAAGCGGTTTTAGAGATTTTAATCACAGAATCGGATGACGCACCAACCGACAGAGAATTACGTAAATTAATGGTTGAACGTTTCTTACCTAACTTATTGGTACCAAGAGACCTTGCCCAAGGCGCACCAGTAGTTTATGAACAAAACCCAACCTATCAAAATTTATTTGGGCATAATGATTTTGCCAGTTTTCAAGGTAGTAGCTATACCAGTTATCGTTTAATAAGACCTGGTGCGTTACACAAAGCTAATGGCGGCTATATATTATTAGATGCGGAAAAAGTATTGAGTCAACCAATGATATGGTCACGCTTAAAACTCGCTTTAAAAACCCAGCAAATTACCATTGAAAACCCTTATTCAGAATTTAGTCAACCAAGTGGTTATAGCTTGCAGCCGGAAAAAATTCCGTTACAAGTAAAAGTAGTATTACTGGGTGATGCAGAAATTTACTATACCCTACAAGACTATGATCAAGAGTTTACAGAATTATTTAGAGTACTAGCAGACTTTGATCGCCATCTTGATAAAACCGACGACAACCTTATAGCGTTTGGTCAATTAATAAGACAACGCGCTGAGCAATATAATTACCCACCAGTAAGTGACGACGCTGTATTAGAATTAGTACGCTATGCACTGCGACGTGGTGAACACAAACATAAGGTTTCAGCCAACATAGTACAAGTTAACGATTTGCTAGATGAAGCTAATTATTGCTGGCAGCAACAAGGAGGCGAAGGGCTATTAACCGCAGAGCATATCGCATTAGCACAGGCTGCTAAAAAACGTCGTGTTGGACGATTAAGTGAAACTTGGCTTAGTGAAATTAAAGAGCAACAAGTATTAATTAATACCGAAGGTAAATTTGTAGGTAAAGTAAACGGCTTAACAGTACTTGAAATAGGTGACAGTGTATTTGGTACTCCTGCACGCATAACTGCAACAGTGTATGCCGGTAGTGAAGGCGTTACCGATATTGAACGAGAGGTTGATTTAGGTAAATCTATTCACTCAAAAGGTGTATTACTATTAACTGGGTATTTAGGCCATAAATACGGACAAACATTCCCAGTAAGTATTTCTGCGAACATTGCTATTGAACAATCTTATGGGCATATCGATGGTGATAGCGCGTCAATGGCAGAACTTTGTGCGCTTATCTCAGCGATTACCTTATTACCAATCGATCAAAGCCTTGCGATAACAGGTTCAATAAACCAACACGGTGAAGTGCAATCTATTGGTGGAGTGAATGAAAAAATTGAAGGCTTCTTTCAACTATGTTTAGACAAAGGATTAACCGGCAAGCAAGGCGTTATTATCCCTAAAACTAACGTGATTAACCTAATGCTTAATGATGAGGTTATTGATGCGGTATCTCGTGGTGAATTTGTTATTCATGCTGTTGAAACCATAGATCAAGCGCTTGAATTATTAATGAACGTAGATGCAGGAAAAATGAGTAAAACAGGCCGTTATCCACGTAAATCAATTCACGGATTAGCATTAGTCAAATTAGAAAATTTTGCCGATATACTTAATGGCGATGAAGAATAGTTATCGTAGTGTGTTGATAATATATTACATTTATATAAAAAATAGTCGTTAACCGTTCAATTATTGCACTTTAGTTTTGTTTTTGATATTGTCTTTACATAAAAATAACATATGGTTGAAGCTAAAATGCAATTTTCGTCGGAAGAGTTAGACTTTTTCAGCAATATTTTTACCGAAACATCAGCAGAAGGTCAGTTAAAAGATGATCAGGCTGATGACTCAGGTAAACAGCCTCGTATTACACGTCAAAAATTGCGCGTGGAAACTAATGTACCTCCGTATTTACGCCAAGTGTTAGTTGAAAGTAAGTTAACATTGCTCGCCGAAATTAGTCATTATCAGTTATGGTTTCCTGTTGCTTTATCATTTACGGGAAAAGGTGATTTTTTACCTAAATTAGGTACACCTGAAATAATTGATGTACAAGGTATTGAACGTAGTTGGCGAGTAGATACCCCTAAAGATGTAGCCCTAATTGATGTTTTTAGTGAACAAAAAATTGAAGTATTATCACTATCGGCAACTGGCTTAACTCTGAGCATGCCAAGTTTTAAAGGGAATGCTTTAGATTTACTCCAATCTACTTTTGAAATGAGTCTAGCAGGCGATACTCCACTTAAATTAGAGCTTGATTTAGTGCGACATGAAAATAATGTTGTTGCCGCTAAATTTAAAGATATACAACAGGGCAGAGAGTCGTTGAGAAAATTTTTATTTAACTCCCATAAGCTAAAGTACGCCAACCTTTATCAAGATGTTATTTTATAAAGCGCTTGCTATTAACCTTAACCCCTGTATAATGCGCGCCTCGATAACAGGGTAAGCATTAAACGCTTATTTACCTTATTTAGTGCTATAAAGTGCAGCATATGCAGTATGTATATACGTTATGTATGTGTGCATAACATGTAACGCTATAGTAGACGACTTACTTATACCAACTAGCTTAGAAATAACTTAGTTCAATGGATGTATAAGAGTATCGAGATGAGTGGGGTTTTACCGCCCAATAGACTTGCCCAGCTGATTCACTCCTAGAGTTAGCAAGAAATATAGTGTCAACGAACGCTATGTGCCTAAAGTCTTCCTGGTGGTTTCCTCGTAACTATTTACGCAGGTTAAGACTTAGCAATTTAAATCAAACGCTATTGCTAGCAATATTAAGTACTGTAAGTTAACAAATCTATTGTTAGCTGGCGGTAGCTTGGTTATTGATTTTTATAATTACATTCCCGTAATTATGCTCAAGTAATGTGCCTGCCTTGAGAAGATGAAAATTATTTATGACTGACAAAAACACTGAAATTCAACCTGTAGAATTCGCCTCTTTAGGTTTACCTGAAAACTTATTATCTGCTGTTCTTTCTATTGGCTTTAGCTCTGCTACTGACATTCAAGCAAAAACTATCCCACCTTTACTTGCGGGTAAAGATGTATTAGGTGAAGCACAAACGGGTACTGGTAAAACAGCTGCCTTTGGTTTACCTGGTCTTGCCAAAGTAGATACATCAATTAAAAAGCCACAATTAATGGTTTTAGCGCCTACGCGTGAATTAGCAATGCAAGTTGCTGAAGCAATAGAGTCTTTTGGTAAAGATATGCCTGGCTTACGTGTTGCTACATTATACGGTGGTCAATCTTACGGACCACAATTTCAACAATTAGAGCGCGGCGCGCAAGTAGTTGTTGGTACACCAGGTCGTTTAATGGACCACTTACGTCGCAAAAGTCTTAAGCTAGATGATTTACGCGTATGTGTATTAGATGAAGCTGACGAAATGTTAAACATGGGCTTTTTAGAAGATATTCAATGGATATTGGATCACTTGCCTAAAACTGCACAAATGTGTTTATTCTCAGCAACTATGCCACCAGCGATTCGTAAAATTGCTAACAAGTTCTTAAAAGATCCTGAGCATATTAAAATTGAAGCTGTTAAAAAAGCTAAAGCAAACATTACTCAATACGCGTGGAAAGTTACTGGCATTACTAAAATGACAGCTTTAGAGCGTATTGCTGAAGTAGTTGAATACGATGCAATGATTATCTTTGTACGTACTCGTAACGACACTGTTGATATTGCTGAAAAGTTAGAGCGTGCTGGTTATCCGGCACTTGCCCTTAATGGTGACATGAACCAAGCACAACGTGAACGTTGTATTGATCAAATGAAATCAGGCAAATCATCTATTTTAGTAGCAACTGATGTTGTAGCTCGTGGTTTAGATATTCCACGTATTTCATTAGTAATTAACTATGACTTACCTGGTGATAATGAAGCTTATGTTCACCGTATTGGCCGTACTGGTCGTGCAGGTCGTGAAGGTATGTCAATTGCTTTCGTACGTCCTCGTGAAATGTACTCACTGCGTCATTATGAGCGTTTAACCTCAGGTACAGTACTTGATTACCAATTACCGAATATTCAAGAAATTGGTAAAATCCGTATTGAACGTACTCGTCTTGAAGTTGCTAGTATCATTAGCGATAAAGACATTACAAGTATGCGTGAAATTGTTGAAGGTATGGCTGCGGAGTCTGAAGTATCAATGCTTGATCTTGCTGCTGCTTTCCTTTTCCAAAAGCAAATGAAGCAACCACTTCAACCGAAAGAAGATCCAAAACCACGTCGTGAAACGCGTGAACGTAACGACAGAAACGACCGTGGTGATCGCAACAGCCGTGGTAATGACAACCGTAGAGACTCTCGTAATGATAGTCGTGGCGCAGGTCGTGATGCTCGCAGTGAAGGTCGTAACAACCGTGATGACAAACCACGCAAAGCGAAAGTAGCACGTGAAGATGTTGATTGGCAGACTTACCGCCTAGAAGTAGGTAAAGAGCATGGCGCACGTCCAGGTGATATTGTTGGCGCTATCGCTAACGAAATTTCACTTGATAGTAGCTATATCGGTGCAATTAACTTACACGACAAACATAGTTTTGTGCAGTTACCTAAAGGTATCCCAGCAGACTTATTTAACCAATTAAAAGGTGTACGTGTTCGTCGTCAACCACTTGCTATTACAACGTCAAATGAAGCTGTTGTTAGCCAGCAACGTTCAAACCGTCGTCCTGAGAAAGCACAACGTCATAACTAATCTAGTTGACTTATGAACATGTAACTAAGTTCATAAATGATGTAAATAATCTCATTTTAAAAAAGCGCCGCAGGGCGCTTTTTTGTTTTTAACGATAAAAGCCCCTTTAATACCAAATTGATTAAGTTCTTTCCCACTCAGAGCTATCTCGATACCCACTAACATCGTTAAATTTATTTGATTTAGAATGACTAA
>NZ_PJAI02000027.1 GCF_002843355.2 Colwellia echini | reverse complement strand
ATCCGTCCCGAACAACCCACGTCATTCCCGAAGTGGCTTGTCGGGAATCCAGTTTGGTTGTTTTAAGTAAGAAAGCACAATGTAATGGATTCTCACTCAAGAATAAAAAGTAACAAGTAATAGATTCCCACCAAGACAACGTGGGAATGACGGTAATTAATAGATTCCCACCAGGACAACGTGGGAATGACGGTAATTAATAGATTCCCACCAAGACAACGTGGGAATGACGGTAATATAGTCAAGCCCCATATTGTCATTAACTCGAAATATTATCGTCATATTAATGTCATAACTACTGCGCATAATGCTCAACATGATTTATTTAAATACAACCATTGCTTGAACAAATTTGTATTTCATTATTCATATTCCTGTTGACTTTACGCAGTATAGATTTCCCAAGTCTATGCTGCGTTTTTTTTATACTATACAAGCCCATCATATTTATTTAAATCAATTAAAGCGATAACTTATTCGCTTTACAGCCAATTAAAATGGGCTGTCATCAAAATGAAATATTACTGAAACTTAAGTGTCATATTTCTGCAGTTTAAGTGTCACATTTCATCGGTAAACTTCGCGGCATACAGTTAATGCTGAAGATGCAGCGCGCAATACTGCGCTCTGATGTTAAGCATTATTAATTATGAATAATTATTTAAAAATAATTAATTTTAGTGAAGAAGGTAAACCTATGAAGTTATCTAAACTAGCGCAAGCGAGTTTATTGTTAAGCGTAAGTGCCACAAGCTTAATGTTTTCATCTCTGTCATATTCAGAGGCGCTAGCGACATCCGACAATGATCAATTAACACATGTTGTTAATGCGGGTCAGCAAATAAATGATTCAGCTGCCAAGTCACAGCAAAAAGTAAATCGCTTAACTGATCAGGTACTTACCAAGTTACAGCAGTTTCATGTGGTGACGAAAGAAGTGGATGGTTTAACTGTTTATAACCAACAAATGCAAGCGCAACTTGATAACCAAATGAGCGAACTAACTCAGTTAGCTAACTCAATGGAAGAAGTAAGTGTTATTGAACGTCAAATATCACCGTTAATGGCGCGCATGATTAGCACTTTAGATACTTTTGTAAATCTTGATGTTCCATTTTTACCGGAAGAGCGTGCTAAACGTGTTGACGATCTAAAAACCATGATGACACGTGCTGATATCTCTGTGTCTGAGAAGTTTCGTCGTGTACTTGAAGCGTATCAAATTGAAGTGGATTACGGGCGTACTATTGAAGCATACAGCGGTCTTTTAGATGTTGATGGAACAACAATGGATGTTGATTTTCTACGTATTGGTCGTGTGAGCTTGGTTTATCAAACACGTGACGGTAGTCGTTTAGGTGAATGGAAACAATCTGCAAACGGTGAAGGCCAATGGCAAGAATTGTCGCAAGACTATCGTTTAGGTATTAATAAATCCTTACGTATCGCCCGCAAACAGTTAGCACCAGACTTGATTATGGTACCTGTTTCAGCACCGACTAATGCCACAACGTCACAAGCAGAGTAATAATGATGACTATTAATCCTACAAAAATGAAAAGCACAGTAACTAAAACAATCAAAAAAGCGTTAGCTATTTCAACATTTGCAATAGCTTCATTCAGCACTGCTAGTTACGCCCAAGAAGCAGTAAGCTTAGATGACTTACTTACTCAATTAGAGCAAGGTAATATTTCGCAAACTAAGCAAAATAAAGCCCGTGAAGCTGAATTTAAAGCGAAAGTTAATCAACAGCAAGCCATGTTAAACGACATGAACGAACAACGTGATCAAGCGTTAGAGTTGAGTGTAGAGCTTGAGCAAGCGTTTGCTGCCAATGAAATTGATTTAGCCAATAATGCCGATGCACTTGATAAGCGTTTAGGTGAATTAAAAGAATTGTTTGGTGTGTTACAGCAAGTGTCTGGTGATACGCGCAGTAAATTTCAAACTTCTGTTATATCAGCGCAAATTCCTGGCCGCGGTGTGTTCTTAGATGAGTTTGCACAAAGCATGGGGTCTAGCTCAAAACTTGCTTCAATTGCAGAAATTGAACGCTTATGGTTTGAATTACAACGTGAAATGACGCAAAGCGGTAAGGTTGTTAAATTTGACCGTGAAGTAGTTAAAGCAAACGGTGACCGTAGCAATGAAACGGTTACACGCGTTGGTGGTTTTAACTTAATTTCAGATGGTAAATACCTAGAATACATTGATGAAACAGGTACTGTTGCTGAGCTTATCAGACAGCCATCGGGCCGTTATTTAGCAACCACAACTGACTTATTCAATAGCTCTGGTGAAACGGCTGCGTTTGCATTAGACCCAACAGGCGGTTCAATTTTAAGTTTGTTAGTACAAGCACCTGATTTAAAAGAACGTGTAGACCAAGGTGGTCCAGTAGGTTACATCATCTTAGCTATCGGTTTAGTTGGTTTACTTATCGCTTTAGAACGTTTAATCAGCCTAGTTATTATTGGTTCAAAAGTAGAGCGTCAACTTAAGTCTCCAGTTGCTTCAAACGATAACCCGTTAGGTCGTGTTATGCAGGTTAAAGACAACAACCCTGGCTTAGACACTGAAACATTAGAATTGAAATTATCAGAGTCTATTTTACGTGAAGTACCTAAGTTATCTAAACGCTTAACCTTAATTAAAATCATCTCAGTGGTTGCTCCGCTAATCGGTTTATTGGGTACAGTAACCGGTATGATTAACACTTTCCAAGCGATTACATTATTTGGTACCGGTGACCCTAAATTAATGGCTGGCGGTATTTCTCAAGCCCTTGTTACTACTGTTCTTGGTTTGGTTGTTGCAATTCCAATGGTATTCATTTTTGCTTACTTAAACGGTCGTAGCCGCAACATTGTAAATATCTTACAACAAGAAAGTACGGGCATTATTGCTGAGAGATCTGAAAGCCAAGAGAAAGCAGGCCAAGGAGCATAACTAGTGATTGCTTTAATGGAAATGTTTGATGCCATTAATGAATTCATGGATACCGGCGGTCAAGTTTTAATCGTGATTGCCGCCGTAATCTTCATTATGTGGTTATTGATTTTTGAACGCTTCGTGTTTGTTTTTTATAGCTACCGTAGCTTAAGAAAACACATTGTTAGTGTGTGGAAAGGTCGTGAAGATCAAACCTCTTGGAATAGCACACAAATACGTAACGCGTTAATTTCTCGCGGTACAACTAAGTTAAATCGCAATATAGCGCTGATTCAATCACTTGTTGTTTTATGTCCGTTATTAGGTCTGTTAGGCACAGTAACCGGCATGATTGAGGTATTTGACGTGATGGCTATTTCTGGAAGTGGTAATGCAAGGTCAATGGCATCGGGAGTATCACGCGCAACGATCCCAACTATGGCTGGCATGGTTGGTTCACTTTCGGGTGTATTTACAGTGACTTGGTTACGTCGTAATGCGAAAAAAGAAGCCGAGTTACTTGCCGATAAGCTAACGGTTAAGCATTAAGCTTACCTTAGTGTTAGGCCTTACTTTAAATCATAGAGTTTAAAGTAAGGTCTTTAAAAAATAACAGGTCACTATTGTTAAGCGTATTTCATGCAAACAACAAAACATGAAATAGCAATAAGTAGTAATCACTAATAATAGTTACCCAAAATAAGAGTTGTTGGAGTTAGTTATGCGTCATTTAAATCAAATGTTACAAGATCAAGATGAGAAAGAAGAAATTGATATGACACCTATGCTTGATGTTGTTTTCATCTTGCTTATCTTCTTCATCGTTACCGCTTCATTTGTAAAAGAAGCTGGTATTGATGTTAACCGTCCAGAAGCCGCGACCGCCGTTAAAAAAGAGCGCGCTAACATCTTAGTAGCAATCAGCGACAAAGGTGATATTTGGATCAACAAACGTAAAGTTGATGTACGCAGTGTACAAGCGAACATTGAACGTTTAAAAGCGGAAAATCCACAAGGTACGGTTGTTATTCAAGCCGACAAAAAAGCGACTACAGACACCTTAATTAAAGTGATGGACTCTGCTCGTGCAGCGGGTGTTTATGATGTGTCAATTGCCGCACAAGAAGGCTAGTTTTATTTTAACGCAAATAACAGTTAATGATAAAGCTAACGGAAAAAGGTTAAGGAACAAATATGTCACAACAAGTTATTATCCGCAGTGGCGCTAGATACGTTATTGCAGGCGCATTAGCAATAAGCATGACCTTTCTTCTACTTTGGGGAATGCAAAAGTTAATTGCTGGTGGAAATGATGTCATGACAGAGCCTGCAAAAGGCAATGTGCTAGATTTCATTCGCTTGAAAAAAGATGAAGCGGTAGTAAAAAAAGAACGTAAACCACAAAAACCGGCTAAGCCAAAAGAGCCACCACCACCGATGAACGCACCACAAATGCAGCAATCTAACCCTAATGCCAATGCAGCTAAAAGTAGTTTTGCGGCAGATATTCAAACGGATATGGGCTTGTCAGGTGGATTGAGTTTAGACACAGGTGATGGTGATTACTTACCCATTGTTAAAGTTGCCGCAGTTTATCCTCGACGCGCACAATCTCGCGGTATTGAAGGTTTTGTTGTAGTTGAGTTTGTTGTAACTAAAACAGGTGCAGTTACTGATGCGGTTGTAGTGCAATCAGAGCCAGAAGGGGTATTTGATAGAGCAGCACTTGATGCGGTAGCTAAATTTAAATACAAGCCTCGTGTTGTAGACGGTGTTGCTATGGAAGTTGCTGGTGTACAAAACAAAATTAGTTTTGAAATTGACGGCTAGCCTTGCCTCTTAAGTATTGGGCTTAGCAACTGCGTAATAAACACGCGATATGAATCAAGCATTCCTGAACTAATTATTAGTTGGGAATGCATTTTTAATTTTTACACTTTATATATTTAAGGAGTAAGTTATGAGAAACAAAAACACTTTATTACTAACAACCGTGTTTAGTTTAATCGTGACACTAACGTCAAACAACGTTTTTGCCGAACAAGCAAATACTGATAGCGCAGACACAACACAAGAAAGTAGCGCTGACGAACCACGTGCTAGTAAAAAAGTACCCGCAATGCGTAATCGTGTTTATGCACAATTAGCGCGCGCACAAGCTCTTGCTGATGCGGGTGATAAAGCAGCAGGTTTTGAAGTACTGGATGAAGTGAAAGAGCAACTCGATAACTTAAATAGTTATGAACGCGCTATGTTATATAACTTCTATGGCTTTATGTATTATTCAAATGATGATCTAGCTTTAGCAATTGAAAGTTTTAATAATGTTGTTGCAGAAACTGAAATACCAGACAGTTTGGTATTATCTACGTTGTACTCTCTTGCGCAATTAAGCATGCAACAGCAAGACTTTAAGCAAGCGTTGGTTTACCTCAAAGAATGGGAAACACTTAATGGAAAACCATTAACAGCGACGCAAGAAATGTTGTTCGCGCAAGTCTATTATCAAGATAAAGACTTTGTAAACAGTTTAAAACATACAGAAATGGCTATTGAGTCAGTTGAAGCTGAAGGTAAAGACCCAAAAGAAAATTGGCTTACGTTACAGCGTGCAACTTACTATGAATTAAAACAGCCTAAACAAGTAACTAAGGTTATGGAAAAACTGGTGCGTTTGTACGACAAACCACAGTATTGGTTACAACTATCAAGTATGTATGGCGAAATTGGTGAAGAAACTAAACAAATGGCAGTAATGGAAGCTGCTTATCAAGCAGGTTATGTTGTAGAAGAAAGTGACATTAGTACTTTATCTCAACTTTACTTATTCCACGGTGCACCTTATAAAAGTGCGGCAGTGTTAGAAATGGCTATAGAGCAAGGTGCGGTTACTGCTGATGAAAATAACTTAAATCGTCTGGCTCGTTCATATTTAACAGCCAAAGAAGACGAGAAAGCCATTAAGGTATTACAACGCGTAAGTAATATTTCGCAAACAGGCGAATACGATGCATTATTGGCGCAAACCTATTTAAATACTGAGCAATGGCAAGCGGCGATTGAAGCATCGAACGTTGCTTTAAACCGTTTTTCTAACCAAGCTAAACAAGCTGATAATAACACTATAAATAATGAAAAAGACGTAGCCAACATGTATTTAATTTTAGGAATGGCCAACTTTAATCTGAAAAAATTTGATCGCTCATTGTCAGCATTCAATAAAGCAACTCAATTTAGCAGCACACAAAAATCTGCTGAACAATGGAGTAAATATGTTGAGCGTGAACAAGAGCAGTATGAAATACAGCTAGCTATGCTTAACTAACCTTAGCCTGCTTAAATAACTTGAATTCGGGGTAAGAAAAATACGACAACAGCTCTAATTATGTGTAGTCACTTATATTAGCTGTGTTGTGAAAACTCCCAATAACCAGTTATTGGGAGTTTTCTCGCCTTTAATTACGAACAATTAAAACCATTGTAGAAGTGTGATAGTAACTAATTGATATTATAGGGTTATACATATTCATTGTCCCTAGTTCAGGTTAAATAAATTAATTACATAAACGCAAAGCGCCTACGGGCGTTTTTTTTATGTGTAATACCCAATTGCTCAACAGCTTGTAACAAATATTCTATTTTAATTTGTAATTAATTTGCTCACTTAACTCGAAATAATGCCAAAGTTCAGGCCTATCTAATGGTGTCTTTTAGGTAATAACGGATTACCAAGGTTAATTATTTTTCGATTGGGTAAATCAGCTTTATTGATACTCCCCAAATAATAAGCTTCAAAAATATCTTTCAATTTACCTTGTTCAATCATTTTTTCTAATCTTCATGTTAACCTTTTCACTTATTTTGGGTTACGCAGGTGAAACAAAAAGATAAACAGGGCTAGGACAATATAGAGCTAAATTGGGTTCAATAAGAATATTAGGTAGGCTATTAGCTCTGCTTGATACTTCATCAAAAAATTTGATGAATCCCTCCAGAAATATAATCAAAACGATCTTTATTTAACATGCCCAATATTGCTTCATTTTTTATTAACAAAAAATGTATCTCTATAGCTGTTGAGGTATAGTATGGTTTTATTAGTCATAAATTACGAGAAAATGTATGGAAATGGATGAATCAATTAATGTATTTGGTGAAGAGTTAATTGCTTGTGGCGGGGATCCTGTTACAGGTTTTTTTCGTGATAATATGTGTAATACCTGCGCTCAAGATATTGGCTCACATACTGTTTGTATAGAAACCAACGAGCAGTTTTTGGAATACTCTCGTTTTAAAGGCAATGATTTATCTACGCCAATACCAGAATTTAATTTTTCAGGTATAAAGCCAGGCGATACTTGGTGTCTATGTGCGGCTCGTTGGTTAGAAGCTTATGAAGATGATAGAGCACCTAGAGTGCACCTAAGAAAAACACATATTAAAGCGTTAGAAATAATACCAATGGAAATATTAAGAAAGTTCGCTTTAGATTTAAGTTAATTATTTACTGACATTTAACAGTATAGAAATTTAATAGCGATTTACTATTCGTTAAACTTCACTATAGATATAAGTTTACATGAGCTTATTCACTGTGTAGTAATTTTTTATGTTTCTGTTGTCATCCCTATCTCGCTACTTGGATAAAAGTAACGTAAAATAGCGGCAATTATATTATTTACACCGATTGTTAGTGCCTCTATTAAATGCCTTTAAAATAGGTAAATAATTAGACAAGCAATTATCGCCATAGACTTAAGGCCACCCATGAAAAAAGTATTTGAATTAACTCACCCAAAAGTGAAATTAGAAAGACGCGTTGATGCGGTAAAACATGAAGTTAAAAAGTATTTAAAAAGAGAGCGCAATAAAAAGCTTCCATCAGGCGCTGATTTTTGGGATTTTGATTGTCAATTTGGAAACACCAAAGAAGAAGCAGTACCAGTAAAATTATCTGAAATTAATAAATGCATTGATAAAACGCAAATTGACGGTTTAACTTCATTCTATATTGAAATTATCGCAAAAGAAGGGGTTAGAACTTTCACCCCAAGAGATGAAGAAGATCTAGATTTAGAAGAATAATAACTAGGTTAACTCGTCAATTTAGTTATAAATTTATTATTGAATATAAACGAAAGAACCGAGTTGCTTACTCGGTTTTTTTATGCCAATTGATTCTTGTTTTATTTTCACGCGAATAACAAATTGAATCGTTCTTTATGGCTTGATAATATATTCAACATGTTATGCATAGCTCTAGTTCATGTTATAGACCTAATCATTAATAAATAAATACGACATAAGCTGGGTTCGGGGTAAGCTCTCCTAACTTGGTATATAACCTAAACAAATAGGATGTTTTCAATGAAAAAAATCGCCCTTGTACTATCAGCTTTTCTCTTAACGGCTCCGGCTTTGGCAAACCAAGGTTTTTATGGTGAATTATCTTTAGGATCTGCTAACAACGAAATTGAGACTGATTATTCTTATGATTACAACTCTGATTCTTTGGGAGATGTTCAAATAGGAAGTGACAGTGGTACCCTAAAATCATCCGGTAATAGTACCTCTTATGGTGTTAGATTAGGTTATCAATTTAATGAGTATGTTACGGCTGAAATTGGCTATCATCAATATGGAACTTGGGATGATACTTTTGTTAATGAGAATAATGAAACTATTAAAGACCAAGCTGAAACTTCAGCTACAAGTGTAGGTATTAAAGGGGTTTTACCTCTTTCAAAAGATTTCTCATTATTTGCCCGTTTAGGTAGCGCAACTTGGGATATCAAAACGTCTTCATCAGACGTCTCTGCACCTGCGCAAGTAAAAAACCAAAAACAAGACGGGACTGATATCTATTATGGTATTGGTGGCGAATATAATATTAATAAAAGATTTAGCGTAGGATTAGAATACACTGTACTTAATATAGACTGGGATAATAGTTATGGTAATGGAAATGACGACATAGGTTACAGTAATGAATTTGAAGGCTTTACTAGTAACAGCGGCTCTATTAATAACTTAGCATTACTTCTTAAAGTAAAGTTTTAACATTTTATTATTTGATTTTTTAGCTGAATATCTAATAGCGATTTAAAAATGACCTAGTCGTACAAACTGTAACAACATAAGATTTAGTACATTAGAAGCACCTTTTATATACAGAAGGTGCTTTTTTTATATTCTTTTTTTATCAGATAATATTATTCAAATGATTTGACTATTAAAAATAAAAAAGAATAGTTGATTATAATAAATCAAATTTTTCAATAGGTTATGTTTTTATACTTTACTGTTTTTAATTGTTTATAGAGTAAAAACGTAAATTAAGACTAAAGGCGTATATAAAAAGAAATCGAAAGATTTTAGGATATGGGCTGTTGAATTAATTGCAGTCATAAGAGTCAACTGATTTTTATTACTGGAAATATAGTAAGTATTACGTTAAAACATTAGGCAAAACTCTATTGTTAAAGCACTAACTTAAAATACATTATTAGCAAAATGTGCGTGAAAATACTTATAAATAATGCAAAGAATCATGTGAAAAAAATAGAAATTTTTTAAGTTAATAACCCAAACTTAATTTAATAGTGAATTTTATAGTTAAGTCCAAAGCTAAGTCCGAAGGAAAATAAATGAAAGAATTACAATCTTATTACCCAGTTTCAGAGAAAGCTAAAGCACATACACATATTGATGAAGCAACATACGATGCTATGTATAAGCAATCAATTGAGCAACCAGATCTATTTTGGGGTGAGCAAGCGAAAGAATTTATTGATTGGTATAAACCTTGGGATGCCGTTTCAAAAGTTGATTTGAAAAATTCAGAAATTAACTGGTTTTCAGGCGCTAAACTTAACGTAAGTTATAACTGTATTGACCGTCATTTAGCCACTAAAGCTAATGACACCGCTATTATTTTTGAAGGTGACGATCCTAACGATGATTCAAAAGTTACTTATCAAGAGCTGCACGACCACGTATGTCGTTTAGCCAACCTTTTAAAAGAACGTGGCGTTAAAAAAGGCGACCGTGTTTGTATTTACATGCCGATGATCCCTGAAGTAGGTTATGCCATGTTAGCCTGTGCTCGTATTGGCGCTATTCATTCGGTTGTTTTTGGTGGTTTCTCTACTGAATCTATTAAAGCACGTGTAGTTGATGCAGATTGTAAAGTTGTTATCACCGCAGACGAATCATTACGCGGCGGTAAACGTATTCCGTTAAAAGCCAATGTTGATGCTGCGGTTGCCGATTGTCCAAATGTAAATACCGTGATTGTTGTTGCTCGTACCGGTGGCGATGTTGCATGGAATGATAAAATTGATATTAGCTACGAAGAAGAAGTAGCTAAACAAGCGGCAACTTGTGAGCCAGAAGTAATGGATGCTGAAGATCCATTATTTATTCTTTATACCTCAGGTTCAACTGGTACACCAAAAGGCGTAGTGCATACTTGTGGTGGTTATATTCTTTATGCAGCCATGACTCATAAATACGTATTTGATTATAAAGAAGGCGAAATTTACTGGTGTACGGCCGATGCGGGTTGGATCACAGGTCACTCTTATATTTTCTACGGTCCGTTGGCAAATGGCGCAACCACTTTAGTTTTTGAAGGTGTACCAACATATCCTGATGCGGGACGTTTTTGGCAAGTATGTGAAAAGCATAAAGTAAATATTTTTTACACAGCCCCTACGGCTATTCGTGCACTGATGAGTGTCGGTAATGAATTGGTTGAAAAATCTGACTTATCAACACTTCGTTTGCTTGGTACTGTTGGCGAGCCAATTAATCCGGAAGCATGGAATTGGTATCATGAAGTGGTAGGTAAAGGCAACTGTCCTATTGTTGATACTTGGTGGCAAACAGAAACTGGCGGTATTTTAATTACCTCATTACCTGGGGCGGTAGGCATGAAACCAGGCGCCGCAGGCAAACCTTTCTTTGGCGTTAACCCTGCGTTATTTGACGCTGATGGCAATACACTTGAAGGTGAAAACCAAGGCTTATTAGTGATGACGGCAAGTTGGCCGGGACAGTTACGTACAGTTTTTGGCGATCATAATCGTTTTTATCAAACATATTTAGGGCAATATCCGGGTAACTACTTTACTGGCGATGGCGCAAGACGTGACGAAGATGGTTTTTATTGGATCACCGGGCGTGTAGATGATGTACTTAACGTATCTGGTCACAGATTAGGTACAGCTGAAATTGAAAGTGCATTAGTACTTCATCCTGCAGTAGCAGAAGCAGCCGTTGTTGGTTATCCACATGAAATTAAAGGCCAAGGCGTTTATTGTTATGTAACATTGATGGGCAACGCAACCGAATCTGATGAGTTAAATGTAGAGCTACGTGAGTTTGTTGCTAAAGAGTTAGGTCGCTTTGCTAAGCCTGATTATATTCAATGGGCTCCAGGTTTACCTAAAACACGTTCAGGTAAAATCATGCGTCGTATTTTACGTAAAATTGCCGAAAATGATGTAGATACGTTAGGCGATACTTCAACCTTGGCAGATCCAAGTGTTGTTGATAACTTAATCTCACAACGCATTATTCATGGTGCTTAAAGCTGAAGTCTCTAAGAGTTAGATGAATAAATAATTAAAAAACGCCGAAAGGCGTTTTTTTATGGGTAAATTTTAATAAACCAAGATAGAAACACTCAAGTGATATATTTTTTATTGTACAAATTTTCATTTAAGTGGGCTTTTATCCATATTAATCCTGTACAGATAAATTTCAATGTGTAAAAATAACCTTACACATCGCGTAATTAAATCTTTACACTATCTTGTTTTTGTTTTTGGTTGAGCTGTAGCCTTTATTGAGTCTCTGTTTTCCTTTCTTAATATCAAGTTAAATCTGATTAGTTAACTAGCGAAAACGTTTTGTAATGTATTTTTAACTTACTTCTTCTAGTAATTTGATGCATTAAACATTATTTATATAAAGCAAATAGGGGGCCGAATTCCCCTAAGGAAAACACATGACAACTAGCTCTAACAATACTCACGTTAACTCAGAACAAGTATTAATTACTCCTGCAGCGTTACGTGCTGAATTGCCTTTACCCGCAGCAGGGCGTGAATTTGTACTGAAATCACGTAAAACGATTAGTGATATTGTGCACAAACGTGATCCACGTTTGTTGGTTATTTCTGGACCTTGTTCTGTGCATGATGTTGAAGCTGCTAAAGATTACGCGCGTCAATTAAAAGTGCTACAAGAGCAACATCAAGGATCATTATTTGTTGTGATGCGAGTTTACTTTGAAAAACCACGTACAACAGTTGGTTGGAAAGGCTTGATCAACGATCCTCACATGGATGATTCGTTCGATATTGAAGCAGGTTTACGTAAAGCCCGTGAATTAATTCTTTATTTAACAGAGCTTGGTTTACCACTTGCAACTGAAGCGCTTGACCCTATTAGCCCACAATATTTAGCTGAGGTATTTAGCTGGTCAGCAATCGGCGCGCGTACTACTGAATCACAAACTCACCGTGAAATGGCCAGTGGTTTATCTATGCCGATAGGTTTTAAAAATGGTACCAACGGTAGTTTAGGTGTAGCCGTAAATGCATTGCAATCAGCAGCACATCCGCATCGTTTTATGGGGATTAACCGTGAAGGGCAGGTGGCGTTGATTCAAACTAATGGTAATCCAGACGGTCACGTAATTTTACGTGGTGGCGCAGCGCCTAACTACGATAAAGAAAGCATTGCTAAATGTGAAAAAGCATTAGCTAAACAAGGGGTTGAAGCCGGGATTATTGTTGATTGTAGTCATGGTAATTCAAATAAAGATTACACTCGTCAACCAATAGTTGCGCAAGATGTTGTTGAGCAAATTTGCGCTGGTAATACATCGATTGTTGGTATTATGTTAGAGAGTAATATTAATGCGGGTAATCAAAGCAGTAGTTTACCTAAAGAAAAATTAGCATACGGTGTGTCAGTAACTGATGCTTGTATTGATTTTGCCCAAACAACTAAATTATTAGCTGATATGGATGCGATTCTATCTGGTCGTTTATCAGCAAGAGTTGCTTAAAGCGAACCGCTAATTGGTAAAGTTAAACATTTAGTTTTTAAATATTTGGTTTATAAAATATAACGCGGCTATTTGCCGCGTTTTTTATTTTAAAGACTTTAACCCACGTACTTTACACAATATACTTTAACCCATATATTTTGAGCCAATAGGCTTTACGCCATAAAGTGTATTTAGACACTGATGGTAAATGTTTGATAAGAGATAGTAATGACGAATTCAGCAAGCGACTTTGATACAAAATTAACTCACCTACGTGATGAAATTGATGAAATTGACAGTGATTTAGTTAACTTATTGCAAAGACGACTGAGTGTTACCAGTAAAGTTGGGCAATTAAAAAGTAGTGTTGGTAAGCCTATTTACGATCCCGCTCGTGAAGCAAGTTTATTTGCAAAGCGTCGTTTACAAGCAACTGAATCAGGTTTATCGCCTGATTTAATTGAAGATGTTTTACGCCGTTTAATGCGTGACTCGTATATTAGCCAAGATGCCAGCGGTTACCGTTGTGTTAATCCTGCTTGTAAAAAAGTTGTTGTAATTGGTGGTAAAGGTAAGTTGGGGGCGGTATTTGTTGATTTATTTCAACGCTCTCATTATCAAGTTGCCATTATTGAGCAAACTGACTGGGTAAATAGTGAAACAATTTTAAATGATGCGAGTTTAGTTATTGTTGCAGTACCTATTAATTTAACCACACAGGTTATTCAGCAATTAAATAACTTACCTACCAACTGTGTGCTTGCTGATTTAACTAGTATTAAACAAAGTCCGTTAGCTGAAATGAAAGCGGTACATGCTGGCCCTGTAGTTGGTTTGCATCCTATGTTTGGCCCAGATGTTACAGGTTTAATTAAACAAACTATAATTAGCTGCGAGGGACGCTACCCTGATCAATACCAATGGCTGCTTGAACAGTTTGAGGTATGGGGCGCTAAAATTTACCCAGTACAAGCACATGAGCATGATGAAACTATGTCGATGGTACAAGTTATGCGTCATTTTTCAACTATTGCTTATGGTTTTCATTTAATGAGTGAAGGTGCAGATATTGAAAAGTTAGTGGCGATGAGTTCACCTATTTATCGATTAGAGCTCATTATGGTTGGCCGGTTATTTGCGCAAGATCCTAATCTTTATGCCGACATTATTTTTTCGAATAAAGACAATGTAGATATGATGAAGCGTTTTGCGCATCGTTTTTTAGAGTTACTTGAAACCGTTAAGCTTGATGATAAAGAGGCATTTACCTCTGTGTTTAAAAGTGTTTCTGAATGGTTTGGCGATTATGCAGGTGATTTTTTAGAAGAAAGTAAGTCGATGTTATTAAAAGCGAATGAGTTAAAGAAGAGTTAAAAAGATACAACATCTTTTTTCATGTGTTTATACCAATTGATATAATAAATTAATTGGTATAAATCATCAATTTCTTCAAGGTTAGCTAGCTACTTCCCAATTACCTATCTTAAACTTGAATCATTATCCGAATTTAGGCTTCATTGAATTTTGAGCAATTCTTTAAATCATTTGCTATTAGATAATACTTGTATCGCTTTTATTGAAAATAAGGAGAGTTAGCATGGATATGTCAACAATTATGGTTTGGAGTGTTCTATTTAGCGGCGTTGGTTTTGGATTTTTTATGTACGGACGAAAACAAAAATCTGCTGTACCTTTATGTGTTGGTATAACACTTTTTATTTTACCTTATATAATACCTAACGTAACTATGTTGCTGATTATTGGCGCTATTTTGGTTATTATTCCTTACTTTATTAAAATATAGAAACAAGCAGGTATTGGTTTAAGCTAGCTTAATTAATGTCGTACTCTCTTTCGATAATAAAACCGTAAGGCATTAATAAATATTCAGATTCTCGCTTATTATCTTCGCTAAACTTTAAGGCGTTACGCATTTGCAAGGAAAACCTTCTCGCGGTTTTCTCATCAGTTGTTTTTTTGTTCCAAGTAATTAACTTTGAGCTAATCACCTCACCTTTTCTATCAATCATTAATAAGGTTAAAACATCATAACTTGAGTCTATAAATTTTATTTGTAAGTCGCGTATCTGCTCACTCGATACATTAAATTCAGGCGGCTCATCTTTAGGTTCATTATCTGTGCTAGTACAAGCCGCTAACAATAAAAATACCAAACCATATCCGTGTTTACTTATGTTTATCATGTTCTAATCTGCTTACTAAGTGCCGTGATATTGGCTCAGAAGTTATTTACAATGGAAGTGTTTATGCTGATATAGCAGCTTGTTCTTTATGTTAAATAATAAATATGACGATTTGATTACATTTAGATGAATGATGCAAGGCTATAGAAAGTTATGACATAACAAGTTTAGCGGTTAGCTTTATCAAGCGCACTTAATTGAGTAAATAATTGTTTAAGTAATTCTCCACCGAGCTGATTACTCGCTAATCCATTTTCATCACCAATATTACCGAGCGATATATTTTTGAAAGGTAAGCTGATTGTTTCGTTGTTTTTGATTGTGGTCAAAGTTAATTGCTCAATGATAACAGAAGATATTTTCACCCGAGTAGTCGCTTTCCCTAATAAACGTTTTTGTTGTTTAGCTGCATTTGAGGCGATAATAGCCTTATTGGTTTCAATAATAGCTTCTGTAGGTTTATGTTCTAACCCTGCTAAAGCTAATTCTTCATTTCGCTCAGGATGTTGTTGAGCATATATTTTCGCACCTAACTGTGGGTATAAAGCAGGGTAGTCTTTAGCAAGCACAATGCTAATACGCTCTATAAATAAATCTAAATTGGTTTGCGACTTTTTGTTACGGGGTGAATTTTCAACGCTAGGTAAATTTTCAGACCAAGCATTTACCTGCGCTAAACGTAGTTCTTTGATATGCACTAAGGTAGTAGTTTTTTTCTGTATGCTTGGCGAATCAAGTTGTTCAATAGGTATTTCAGCTAATTGTGCGTTAATGCTATCAATGGTTAATATCAAAGATTGTTGTAACCCTTCTATATTTTTTAGGCTGAAACTTTCAAACTGAGTGATACCGCTTGTTTCTGAGAAGTGTGCACTAACTAATTGTGCCGGCTCGCTAGTGTAGTACTCACTTTGTAAAATGACTTGGCTTTTAAGATAATCATTTAAAGAGCCATTGGCGAGATACCACGACATAGTGCTAAAAAACAACAGAAGGGCAAAGGCTAGTACGGCTAATCTATTCAAAGGATATCTCTTTTTAGTGAAATAAAAGTTAACGGAGTGTATGTTTTTAGGCTTATTTTAGCTTAAGTTTTCGGTTAATATTTTAAGCTAACTAAGGAGTAAGGTAAATGTTATTCCGCAAACGTTAAGTTTACGTTATAGTATTTGTGTACAACATTAAACAGTTAAATAAACCTGAATTTTTAATACGTTAACCAAACGTTATAGAGCATATTTACATGTCAAAACAATCAACGCCTCCAACTGAAACTTATGTAACATCAAACACTGAGCAAACTGGCTCAGCTATTTCTCGTCGCTTACCGTTGTTATTATTAATTATTATTTTAGCTGGATTAATTGTTTATTTACAATGGCCAGAAGATTCGACTGAAAAAAGTTCATCGCAACGTGTTGTTGCAGTAAAGATGATACCTGTGGTTTTATCAGAATTCATTGAAACAGTAGAAGGCGTTGGTACAGCAAGAGCTAACGAACAAGTAAATATCACTAGTAAATACTCAGATGTAGTTGAAGGTATTTATTTTGAAGACGGTCAAAGTGTTGAAGCAGGGGCGATACTAGTTAAGCTCAATAACCAAGAAGCGCTAGCCAAAGTAAGTGAGTTAACCGCTAATTTATTAGAGTCTAAAGCACATTTAAAACGTTTAACTGAGTTATTGGCTAGTCGAGCCACTTCCACTTCTGTCGTTGAACAGCAAGATGCTAAAACTAAAGCGATTGATGCTCAGCTAATGAGTGCCAACGCTAAGTTGAATGATTTAACTATTCAAGCCCCTTTTGCCGGCATACTTGGTTTTCGTGAAGTTAGTAAAGGTAGTTATATCGACGCTGGAGATGTGATCACCCGTTTAGATGACATAAGTAAAATTAAAGTAGACTTTCATCTACCTGAACGCTTATTAACCAAAATTCATGTTGGACAACAGGTGAGTGCAATAAATAGCGCTTATCGAGATAAAACCTTCATCGGTAAAATTACCGCCATTGATAGTCGTATTGATTCAAGTACACGCAGTATTAAAGTTCGTGCCATAATTAATAATGATAATCTAAAACTCCGTCCTGGGATGTTGTTAAATATCAGTGTGTTATTACAAATGGAAAATATTCTTAAATTACCTGAAGGTAGTATCATTCCAATTGAAGACAAGCAATATGTGTTTGTTATAAATGGAGATAAAGCGGTACGGAAAAGTATTATTATTGGTCGACGTCAACCAGGTATTGTTGAGGTGATTTCGGGCTTAGTTGAAGGTGAAAAAGTTGTTGTTGAAGGAGCGCTTAAGCTTAGAGAGGGGACAGCGGTAAGTATTATTGGCAAGGTAGATGAAGATAAATTAGCTGCTGACGAGGTAGAAGCAACCAGTACTGATAATAGTGGGAGCAGCCACTAATGATCTTGTCTGATTTATCGGTAAAAAGGCCGGTTTTTGCCACCGTTATTAACCTGCTGATTATAACCTTTGGTATTGTCGCTTTTTTAATGTTGCCATTAAGAGAATACCCTGACATTGATCCACCTGTTGTTAATATCAAAACTTCATATCCAGGGGCTTCTGCTGAAATAGTAGAAACTAAAATAACCCAAATACTGGAAAATAGAATCAGTGGTGTTGAAGGTATTAAAAGCATCAATTCAGACAGTCGTGTTGGTCGTTCAAGTATTACTATTGAATTTAATTTAGACCGAGATATTGATGCAGCGACTAATGACGTACGCGATAGAATTTCCCGGGCATTAAACAATTTACCCGATCAAGCTGATCCTCCCGAAGTATCTAAAGCTAATGATGATGAAGATGTTATTGTTTGGTTTTCTTTGCAAAGCGATACCATGGATACCTTACAGCTTACTGATTATGCTACTCGTTACATAGTCGATCGTTTTTCGGTAGTTGACGGTGTGGCGCGAGTTAGATTGGGCGGCGAGCGCACCTATGCGATGAAAATTCGTTTAGATCGCGCATCAATGGCAGCACGTAATATTACTGTACACGACATTGAAAATACTCTACGCGATGAAAATATTGAGTTACCGGCGGGTAAGGTTGAATCAATAGATCGAGATTTTTCGATTAGGGTTGAGCGTAGTTACTTAACACCTGATGACTTTTCTAACATGGTTATTGGTCATTCAACTAACAACAGTAACAGTTTTGAAGATAGTTCTGTTGTGCGTTTAGGTGATGTTGCTGAAGTGTTTATTGGCGCAGAAGACGACGAAAATATGTTTCGTGGCAATGGCCGAAACATGGTGGGTCTTGGGGTTATCAAGCAATCTAAAGCAAATACTTTAGAAGTAGTGAAAGCCGCACGAGAAGAAATGGAGAATGTTAGTAATTCACTACCTGTAGGCACAACCATTGTTAATAGTTACGACAGTTCTGTATTTATTCAAGGCTCAATTGACGAAGTATACAACACCTTAGTTATTGCTATGTTAATGGTGGTGTTGGTTATATTTCTTTTTTTGGGGAATGTTCGCGCAACGTTAATTCCCGCTATTACTGTGCCAGTTGCCTTAATTGGCTCAATGATGACCTTATCTTGGTTTGGTTTTTCTATTAATTTATTAACATTATTGGCACTAGTTTTAGCTATTGGTTTAGTGGTAGATGATGCCATTGTAGTACTTGAAAATATTTATCGCCGTATTGAAAATGGTCAAAAACCGTTAATGGCGGCTTATGAAGGAGGGCGAGAAGTTGCCTTTGCGGTTATTGCCACTACGTTAGTGTTGGTTGCTGTTTTTGTGCCTTTAGTTTTTTTATCGGGTAATGTTGGCCGACTCTTTACTGAGTTTGCAATCGCTATTTCTGCAGCAGTTATTTTTTCCAGCATAACAGCGCTATCTCTAACGCCTATGTTGTGTTCTAAAATGTTAAAACATCGCGAACGTAGTTCGTCATTTGGTCAAATTCTTGATCGCAGTTTTGCTCGATTTGAAAGTGCTTATGGCCGAGCTTTAAAAAACACTATTCATCAACCTATGCTTATTATAATAGTGTTAGCCTTGTCTCTTATTGCCGTTTTTTTACTATTCAATAAATTGCCTTCGGAATATACGCCTAAAGAAGATCGCGGGAATTTATTTTTAATTATGAACTCTGCTGAAGGAGCTAGTTACGAAAGTAATGTTAAAAACATGCAGGTTATTGAACAGAAGTTAATAGCGCATCAAGACGCGGGTGTATTAGATCGTGTACTTGTTCGCGTACCTGGTTTTGGTGATAAAGGCGGTATGGCAATTATCGGTATGCCAGATTGGGATAAGCGTAGTATTGATACCTTTAGCTTTATAAAACAAATAACCGGTGAGGTACAAAGTGTTACCGATGTAAAAGCCTTTGCCATGATGCGTAAAGGTATTGGCGGCGGTGGCAATAGCTCGCCTGTCGAATTTGTTTTACAAGGCAATACATTTGCTGAATTGGCGCAGTGGCGAGATATCATTATTTCTGAAGCTGAAAAAAATCCTAACTTGTCTAACATTGATAGCGATTATCAAGAAACGTACCCACAACTTCTTGTTAAAATTGATCGAGAACGAGCATACGACTTAGGTGTACCAGTGGGAGATATTGCCGAAACGTTAGAAACAATGATGGGGCAACGCCGAGTAACAACCTTTGTTGATCGCGGTGAAGAGTATGACGTGATTGTAGAGGGTGATGAGAAGCAGTTTGCTAGCCCAACTGACATCGACAATATTTATGTACGCTCGCAAACTACAAACAAACTTATTCCGTTGTCTAATTTATTACGTATTGGTGAGAGTGCAACCTCATCACGACTAAACCGTTATAATCGACTGCGAAGTATTACTATTAGTGCGAATTTAGCTGACGGTTATGCTTTAGGGGACGCTTTAGAGTTTTTGGTTGAAGTAACTAAAACTAAATTACCTGATCATGTGCAAATTGATTACAAAGGTGAGTCATTATTGCTTAAAGAATCAGGTAGCTCAATTTTATTTGTATTTTTACTCGCCTTGCTAATTACCTATCTAGTGTTAGCTGCGCAATTTGAAAGCTTTATTCACCCGTTTGTTATTCTGCTTACTGTACCGTTAGCATTAGTTGGCGCACTAGCTGGTTTAGAATTAATGGGAATGAGTTTAAATATATATAGTCAGATTGGTATTGTTATGTTGATTGGATTGGCGGCAAAAAATGGTATTTTGATTGTTGAGTTTGCCAATCAATTACGTGACCGAGGTATTGCCTTTGAGGATGCGTTAATTACTGCAGCAAAACAAAGATTACGTCCAATAGTGATGACAACATTCACCACAGTAACTAGTGCTATTCCTTTGGTATTTGCTATTGGTCCTGGCGCTGAAAGTAGAATGGTTATCGGTGTAGTAATTTTTGCTGGTGTATCTTTAGCCAGTATATTTACTTTATTTATTGTACCAGGAGCTTATTATTGGTTATGTCGTAATACTGGATCACCAGAAGCTATCGCTAAAGAAATTGAACAAGCAACAGATTAACATTAATAAAGTTATTCCTTGAATTTAGCGAAACACTTTACATGTTTTTATTATTTAAAGTGTTTCGCGAATACACTAATTAAAACCCAACTTAGAGAAGGCTTATCTTTAACATAAGAAAATAAGCAGTTATTTTCGTTTTATAGATAATAATAGCTTGGTCTATGCTCAATGTATGAGACAATTCAGTTCGCAATAATAATTTAATGGTTCATTATGAAACTTTTAGTTCGTAACCTTTCTCGCTCTACTACTGAGCAAGAGCTTCGCATTTTATTCTCTGAGCATGGTACTGTCACAGAATGTACTTTAGTGTTAGATCAAGCAACAGGTAAGTCAAAAGGTTTTGCCTTTGTTGGTATGCCTAACGAAGCTGAAGCTAAAAAAGCACTTTCCTCATTACATGAGACAAAAGTTGCTAAGAATAAAATTCGAGTTAAAGTTGCTCAGTAAATTTATTCATTGAGCAGTTAACGTCAAAAAACCAGCTATTATTGCTGGTTTTTTTATGGGGCTTTAAAAAATGTTGGTATAATCTGCTTTCTAAAACCTAAAACCTAAAACCTAAAACCTAAAACTAAGACCAGCAATAGCATTAATTTAGCTTAGTCACACTCAATAATCACATTACTTCGGGTTTCATCGCGCCCATCATTATCTTCATCGGTTGTTGCGTAAAATCTTCCTGAACGAGCTACCACTATACCTCTTGATTTTTCTTCATACTCTTTAGGGCAATATCTAAAGGTGCCATTACTTAAACCAAACAAATGCCCTGTTGGTTGATAAGTTATTTTGTCTCTCGTCTTTGCATACATCAATATATCGCCTGATTGTATCGCTTCTTT
This sequence comes from Colwellia echini, assembly GCF_002843355.2. Taxonomy (GTDB): domain Bacteria; phylum Pseudomonadota; class Gammaproteobacteria; order Enterobacterales; family Alteromonadaceae; genus Colwellia; species Colwellia echini. Next base: position 8,745 of record NZ_PJAI02000027.1, on the reverse strand, counting down.
TGTGGTAATTAATATTTCACCATCGAGTGGATCAAATAAACTATTGCCATTGTTATCGATGAATACACTTAGCTCTTCATGCCAATTAGTGGAGCATTTATTGTCATCATCCAAAGGGCAAATAATAACGTTTGTTTGATTATTAATTGCGTTATTTCGTGCAATTAATAGTAAGCGAGATATTCGGGAAATTTCATTATCTACTCTTAACTGCACAATAAAGTCGTTAAAGTTAGGCAAGGCAACAGAAGTAAGTATCGAAGTTATACTAATACTTACCATTAACTCTATTAATGTCATTCCAAGATGGGATTTTGGTTTTTCAGTATATTTAAATTTGTAAGAAGGTGCTTTATTAGGCGCGGTTATTGATTGTTTAACCGAGGAATTAGCAGAGCGCTTGATGAACTGTTGGTAATAAAAATTATACAAACGGCGTAAATACGAACGAGCAAAAATATACAGCATAAAAAATCCATTTTTTATTAACTATCCTACTTTAGGTATAGGTGATAAAAATGGATTTATCTATGCTTTATAACAATCTGAACCAAGGGTTAATCGTAAATTGTTGGAATAGCTTGTCTTTTATGTTGTGTTTTTTTATAGATATTGATGATGTGATCGCTAACTGTAGAAGTAACTTTTTTACCTTCTAAAAAGTCATCTAATTGATCATAAGTGATCCCTAAAGCATCTTCATCCGTTTTTCCTGGCTCTAAGTCTTCTAAATCAGCAGTAGGTGCTTTTTCTACCAATATACTTGGCGCTCCTAGGTGTTTAGCAATAGCGCGAACTTGTCTTTTTGATAAGCCAAATAGTGGTGCAAGATCGCAAGCGCCATCACCCCATTTGGTGAAAAAGCCAGTAATGTTCTCTGCACTATGATCTGTTCCCAATACTAAAGCACCAACAATACCAGCAATATGATATTGACTTACCATACGGGCTCTGGCTTTTGCGTTTCCCTTAGAAAAGTCAATTTGTGCTTTACTTGCGGTTAAAATATTTGCCGCACCTAACGCTTGCAGTACTTCATTATTAATACCGTCGGCAGCGGCTAAAATATTGGTGGTTAAACAATGGCTCGGTTGAATAAAAGTAAGTGCTTGTTGAGCATCTTCTTCATCAGCTTGTACGCCATAAGGCAGACGTACGGCAATAAACTGATAGTTATCATTACTGCTGTGTTCTGCATTAAGTTCATTCACGGCAAGTTGCGCTAAGCGGCCACAGGTTGAAGAGTCAACACCGCCGCTTATGCCTAACACCAGGTTTTTCAGTCCCGATTGAGTCAGTTGTTTTTTAATAAAGGCGACACGGCGATTTATTTCGAATTGAACATCAATTTCGGCTAAAACTTTCATTTCGGCTATAATGGTTGGTTGATCCATAATACTTCCTAATAAGGATTGATTAAAAGTTGAGGATTTTATCTAGTTTAACAAAATTAAAAGCCAATTGGATATTGCTAAATAACAATAAACACGCTGTAATAACTTTATTATTCATATAAATATCAAAGACGAGTAACGCAGATGAAAAAAATAGAAGCGATTATTAAGCCATTTAAAATGGATGACGTAAGAGAAGCCCTTGGCGAAATTGGTGTTACAGGCATGACTGTTTCAGAAGTTAAAGGTTTTGGGCGTCAAAAGGGGCATACTGAACTGTACCGTGGTGCGGAGTATATGGTTGATTTTTTACCTAAGGTAAAAATTGAAATAGTTATTGCGAAAGAAGATGTTGAGCGCTGTGTTAATACTATTGTCGCAGCAGCACAAACTGGAAAAATTGGTGATGGTAAGATTTTTGTGACTAATGTTGATCGAATTGTTCGCATTAGAACAGGTGAAGAAAATCACGAAGCAATTTAATTTAAGTTATATATTAAAAAGCAACATATAAAAAAATGCCGCTCCATATTATGAAGCGGCATTTTTATTTTTAATAATTTATATTGTTAACTATTAAAAATAACTAAAAGCAATAATTAATTTACTAATGAATTATCTGGATAATTAGCAGCAAGCACCTGCATAGCATTTGCTCTTAAATCTTTTAACCCAAGTTTGTCGTAACTAGTGATCATAACCACTAATGCTTGTTCTACTTCAGGGCTAGGTGAAAAGTATTCAATGATATAACGGCCACGGTTTGCAGCAGCAGCATAGGCTTCTCGTTTAATATAATATTGAGCAACTGCCAATTCATACTTTGCTAATCTAGATTTAATCGAGATCATGCGCATACGAGAATCGTTAGCATATTTACTATCAGGGTATTCGGTAACTATGGTTTTAAAGTCTTTAAAAGCACTTCGTGAAGCTTCAGGATCACGATCGTCACGATCAATTCCTGCTACATCCTGAAATATATTTTCTTCGGTAGATAGATTGATTAATGCACGCATATAGAGTGCATAGTCAACATTAGAGTTATTCGGATTTAAACGTAAAAACCTATCCGCTAAAGCTATGCCTTGTGGTGCATCACCACTTTTGTAATAAGCGTAGATTAGATCTAATTGCACTTGATGCGATACTGGACCAAACGGAAAGCGTGAGTCAATAGCGCCAAGTATTTGAATTGCTTTTTGATATTGGCCTCTGTCAAGTGCATTTCGAGCATCAACGAATAACGCTTGCGCTGATTTATCTGGTACTAAATCTAAGTCATCTTCATCTGATGAAGAACAACCCGCTAAGCTCAATGCTAAAACGGTTAAAATAATTTTTATTGTCAATTTTGTCATGAAATTTATTATCGCTACTTTGTTTTAATTAAAATAAATATCAAACCACCACGTAAACGGGTAAAATGTTTCTATAGTTAAGAAGAATACATTCTACCCTAGCAACCTTACCTTGCACAGTGCAAATAGTAATTTGATTCTTTTGTAAGGTTTAACGCTAGGTTTACGCCAGTTTTAAGAGAGTCTAAAGAGAGTTTAATGTCAGAAATAATTGAACATAAAGATACCGTACCTGAATCATGTTTAGGTAAACGGTTTGACCAAGCATTAGCCATAATGTTCCCCGATTATTCACGTTCGCGAATAAAAGAATGGATTTTGGCCGGACAAGTAAAAGTGAACGGCGAAATACTTAGTACGCCTCGTGAGAAAATGTACGGTGGTGAAGAAGTTGAAATTAATGCAACTGTTGAGCCTGAAATTCGTTTCGAAGCGCAAAATATTCCGCTAAATATTGTTTATGAAGATGAACATATTTTAGTAATTAACAAGCCTGCTGGTTTAGTTGTGCATCCCGGTGCTGGTAATCCCGATGGTACTGTGCTTAATGCGTTGTTACATCATTGCCCAGAATTAAATATAGTACCAAGAGCGGGTATTGTTCATCGTCTTGATAAAGACACCACAGGCTTAATGGTTGTGGCAAAAACAATTGCTGCACAAACTAACCTAGTTGAAGCATTACAATTACGTGAGATCACTCGTGAATACGAAGCGGTCGCTAATGGTGTGATGACCGCAGGTGGTGTAGTTGATGAACCTATTGGCAGACACTCAACTAAACGCACGCAAATGGCGGTATCTTTTATTGGTCGTCCATCAGTAACACACTATCGTGTTATGGAAAAATATCGTTTACATACGCGTTTACGTCTACGTTTAGAAACAGGTAGAACACATCAAATTCGTGTTCATATGTCACATATTTCTCATCCTTTGGTGGGGGATCCTGTTTATGGCGGTCGTCCGCGCCCACCAAAAAACTCAACCGAAGCGTTATTGATGAAGCTGCGTACCTTTAAACGCCAAGCTTTACATGCTGCAATGTTGTCATTATTTCATCCTATAACAGGTGAAGAAATGACATGGCATGCCGATTTACCTGAAGATTTCGTTGAATTAATTCAACTTCTGCAAGAAGACAATAAGCTAAATGCGAAAGTCGATTACTAAGAACAACAAAAAAGCTCATTTAACGAATGAGCTTTTTCATTTTAACAAGGCTACCTTTGAGTTGGTGAAATGGCCATCTTTTTCGTCTAATCTGGTTGACGAAAAAGATGAAATTGATAATAAAATTATCGCCATTCAAACAACTCGCCTTTCAGCAGAATTTTCTGCAGTAAAAACCTCTGTAGAAAAGTCCTCAAACGATACTTCATCTGAGCATGGTTCACCGTTTGCTCACTTTAATTTAGGTCTACATGTCAATGATCTACCAGATCAAGTTACTAAAAATCGTGATACGTTAAAACAATTTCTTAATCAGCAAGTTTCTGCACCTACAAATCAAGACGCGAAAAAAGCTAAACTTTCAGTGTCTGATACAGTTCACAAAGCTGATATTAAAATTCAGTGGTTAGAGCAAGTTCATGGTAATAACGTGGTAACAGTTACTACCGTTGATGAAGAAGCTATTGTTGCTGATGCAAGTATTACGCGTCTGCCTAATGTTGCTTTGGCCATTATGACCGCAGATTGCTTGCCTATACTTTTAACTAATAAACAAGGCACTGAAGTTGCAGCCATCCATGGGGGGTGGCGACCATTAGCGGCAAATATCATTGAGGAAACTCTGAGTGAAATGAACAGTTGTGCTAGCGATATAATTGCCTGGCTTGGTCCTTCTATCGGTAGTAGCGCTTTTGAAGTGGACACTGAAGTAAGACAGGCGTTTATCGAACTTAATAATGAATTTTCCAATGCTTTCATACAGAAAAGTACCGCACATCAACAAGCTAAATACTTAGCTGATTTACATAAAATAGCCCGTATGCAGTTAACTAATTTAGGGGTTACGGCTATTAGTGAGTTAGCAGAATGCACATATCTGCAAACGGATAAATATTATTCCTACCGAAAAGATAATATTACTGGTCGGATGGCGAGTATTATTTGTTTACGTTAATTTAACTAGCTTAATTTTCATCTGCTTATCAAATTCATTATCTTGAATTCAGGTTATTTAGAGCAAAACCGAAAATTTATTAATCATAATAACAAGTAATCTAGTTGATAAATTTACATTAAGCCTTATAACTTAACTATGCGTTTATTACAGTAGAGATAACATAATGCGTTTAGACCGTTTTACCCAATCATTTCAAGAAGCTATTGCCGATGCTCAATCTCTGGCATTAGGCAAAGATCATCAATTTATTGAGCCTATTCATTTAATGTTAGCCTTGCTAAATCAAAATGGTAACTCGGTAATTCAACTACTTAAAAGTGCGGGCATTGATGTACGCACTTTGCGTCATAAAATTGAAGACGCGCTAGCTTCACTTGCTCACGTTGAAGATAGTAATGGTGATGTGCAGTTATCAGCCGCTTCAGCAAGATTATTTAACTTGTGTGATAAACACGCGCAAAAAATGTCTGATAAATACATTTCATCCGACGTTTTCTTACTTGCAGCTATCGATGACAAAGGTGTTTTAGGAAAAATTCTTGCTGAACTAGGAGCCAACTTACAACGGATCAAATCAGCAATCGATCACATTCGTGGTGGAGAAAATGTAAAAGAACAAAATGCTGAAGATATGCGTCAAGCATTAGATAAATATACAATTGACTTAACCGAACGAGCAGAGCTAGGAAAACTTGATCCTGTTATCGGCAGAGATGATGAAATCCGTCGTACCTTACAAGTATTGCAACGCAGGACTAAAAATAATCCGGTATTAATTGGTCAACCCGGTGTTGGTAAAACAGCAATTGTAGAAGGGTTAGCACAGCGCATTGTCAATAACGAAGTTCCAGAAGGATTAAAAAACAAACGTGTATTATCGCTAGATATGGGCGCGCTTGTTGCTGGCGCCAAATATCGCGGTGAATTTGAAGAGCGCTTAAAAGCAGTGTTAAATGAATTATCAAAAGAAGAAGGGCAAGTCATTCTCTTTATTGATGAATTACATACCATGGTTGGCGCTGGAAAAGCTGATGGTGCTATGGATGCGGGCAATATGCTCAAACCAGCTTTAGCACGAGGTGATTTACACTGCGTTGGCGCAACTACGCTTGATGAATATCGTAAATACATTGAAAAAGATGCCGCACTTGAACGTCGTTTTCAAAAGGTATTAGTTGAAGAGCCAAGTGTTGAAGATACTATTGCCATTTTACGTGGTTTAAAAGAGCGTTACGAATTACATCATTCAGTTAATATTACTGATCCCGCTATTGTTGCTGCGGCTACTTTATCGCATCGCTATATTAGTGACAGACAATTGCCTGATAAAGCTATTGATTTAATTGACGAAGCGGCTTCAAGTATTCGTTTACAAATGGATTCTAAACCCGAAGACTTGGATCGATTAGAGCGTCGCTTAATTCAATTAAAGCTTGAACAAAAAGCTTTAGAAAAAGATGAAGACGAGGCAACAATTAAGCGTTTAGCCATTATTTCTAAAGAAGTGAGCGATAAACAACAAGAGTACGATGAGTTAGACGAAATTTGGACCACAGAAAAAGCCGCTTTATATGGTGCACATACGATAAAAGAAGAGCTTGAGCAAGCGCGAATAGAAATTGAAGCTGCACGTCGTGCAGGTGATTTAAATAAAATGGCTGAACTGCAGTATAGCCGTATTCCCGATCTTGAAAAACAACTCGATTTAGCAAGCCAAGCTGAAATGCAAGAAATGACTTTATTAGCAAATAAAGTCACTGAAGTCGAAATAGCCGATGTACTTAGTCGATCTACAGGCATTCCTATCGCAAAAATGTTAGAGCAAGAGCGTGATAAATTACTCAATATGGAAGAATATTTACATGAAAGTGTTATAGGACAGCATGAAGCGGTAACGTCTGTTGCAAATGCAATAAGACGATCTCGAGCAGGATTAAGTGATCCTGATCAACCTATAGGCTCTTTTTTATTTTTGGGACCTACAGGAGTGGGGAAAACAGAATTAACTAAGTCATTAGCAGAGTTTTTGTTTGATTCTCAAGATGCATTAATTCGTGTTGATATGTCTGAGTTTATGGAAAAACATTCTGTAGCTCGTTTAGTTGGTGCACCTCCAGGTTATGTTGGCTATGAAGAAGGAGGTTACTTAACAGAAGCAGTTCGCAGAAAGCCTTATTCTGTCATCTTATTAGATGAGATAGAAAAGGCGCACTCGGATGTTTTCAATATTCTTTTACAAGTCTTGGATGATGGTAGATTAACTGATGGTCAAGGCCGCACAGTTGATTTTAAAAATACCGTTATTATTATGACCTCAAATATTGGATCAGAGGTAATTCAATCTCTTTCAGGTGAAAGTAATTATCAAGCGATGAAATCGCAAGTTATGAATATATTGAGTCAACATTTTAAGCCTGAGTTTATTAACCGAGTAGATGAAGCTGTGGTGTTTCACCCGCTTGTTGCAGAGCAAATAAAACAAATTGCCGGAATACAAATTCAAGCATTAGCGCAGCGGTTACTAGATCAAGAAATAACCTTGGCCATATCTGATGAGGCATTATCGTTAATTTCTGCTAACGGCTTTGATCCTATATTTGGAGCAAGACCATTAAAACGAGCTATTCAACAGGAGCTAGAAAACCCATTAGCACAAAAAATTCTCAGTAATGAATTTCCTAGAGGTAGTCAAATCCATGTGAGTGTTGCTGATGGAGCGTTATGTTTTCTATAAAGCCAATGAAGCAGGCAACTAATCATGTATATTAAATCATGATTAGTTCAGGTTAAGTAAGTGTTTCAAACAAGAGGTTAATTAGCGGAAAGTCTAGTTAATTAACGTCTTGTTTAATAATATTTAAGACTGATTAATATTGTTTATTCAGTACAATAGAGTTCTTCATGTTTTTTACTTAATGCCAATTTTGACGACTTCTCTTCAGCAGTTAACGGGCGACTGCCAATTGTTCCATCAGGCATTTCTTCACTGATATGAATATCATCTAATGAATTTAACATTTTTATATTTAAGCGGGCTGCTTTACAGTTTTTTGCAAATATTTCCTTGTTTTTAGCGATAGTTGCTTCTTGCTGCTTATCTGGATCTTGCATGCTTATATCATCTCCTTCAAGAGCAGCACGCTCTGCTTTAGATAAAGCTTTAAATGATGAAACAGTACTTAGCTCTGTATAATCATGTCCATGGGGAAGGTTTTGGCTGAAGTGAACAACATTGTTTTTATCAACCCAGCGATATATAGCAATCTCTTTTGCGTTAACTATATTACTTAATGATGACGTTAGTAATACACTAGTTAATAAAGCACCATTAAAAAATATTTTTGTAATGTTCATAATTAAACCTTCTTAAGTAAATTACAGTCTGTAATCTACAAGCAATAGTACAACAGATATCTAAGCTAGATATTAGCTATTAAACCAATACAAAAAGAGCCTTAGCTTAATCTTAGGATAGCAATCTTATAGTTAAACTTTATACCGATAAGCTAGCAAATTATTTATCTAATAACAATTACTTAATATTTCGTTATTTAATCTATAAATAACTTTATTTGAACCTTTGAATTATTATATGAATAAAAAGACTTGAGATAGTTGATGGTTTTAGACTATTTTTTAAATATTTATAAGGTATATACAAAAGGTAAACCTTTATATGCATTGGAACTTAGCGGTTAAACAACCATTATGTTTAATTTGTAACCTAACAAACAGTAAAAGCAATTAAAATGAAAATAACACTTGATCATTACTAAGAAATCTCTACAATGCGCTCCAGTTCCAAGGGGTTCACGCAAAATGAATCATCAAGAGCTTGTTTTACTAAGTTATCTACTCG
>NZ_PJAI02000026.1 GCF_002843355.2 Colwellia echini | reverse complement strand
TTTTAAACCTTTTAATTCTCGCTGAGTGGGAAAGAACTTAATCAATTTGGTATTAAAACGTTTCTAACGTAGCTCTCTGCGGAGAATTTTACCCACATTGGTTTTAGGTAACTCTTTACGAAATTCAACCAGTTTTGGTACTTTATAACTAGTGAGGTATTGACGACAATGTTTGATCAAGGTTTCTTCATCCAAATCACCTGATTTACTCACCACAAACACTTTAACAATTTCACCAGAGCTATCACTTTTAACACCAACAGCTGCTGATTCAAGTACATCTTCATGCATCGCTAATACTTCTTCAATTTCATTAGGATAAACATTAAATCCAGAAACAATAATCATATCTTTTTTACGGTCTACGATACTAAAAAATCCCTTATCATCCATCACCGCAATATCGCCAGTTGCAAACCAACCATCTTTTAATACGTCATTAGTTGCCGCTTCACTTTTGTAATAACCGAGCATTACTTGCGGACCTTTTACCCACATTTCACCTGACTCGCCTATATCAGCCTCAGTGCCATCATCACGCATAATTTTAACGTCTGTTGAAGAAGCCGGAAGTCCAATGCTGCCATCATACTCTGAAATTGTGTAAGGACTTATTGTCACTAATGGCGCACACTCTGTTAAACCGTAACCTTCAAGTAAACGTGTATTAGTGACTTTTTTCCAACGCTCAGCAACAGGTCGTTGTACTGCCATACCACCACCTAAAGACATCTTTAAACTACTAAAATCAAGATCGCTAAAACCAGGAGTGTTTAATAATCCATTGAATAAGGTATTAACGCCTGTGATAGCAGTAAAACGATGTTTAGATAATTCTTTAACAAAACCCGGCATATCTCTTGGGTTAGTAATTAATAAATTGGTTCCGCCTAAGGTAAAAAAGGTTAAGCAATTAGCGGTTAGCGCAAAGATATGATAAAGCGGTAAAGCCGTTACAACTAACTCCTCGCCCTCTTTTAGCATTGGGCGAATAGCAGCTTTTGCCTGCAATAGATTTGCTACCATATTTCTATGAGTTAACATTGCTCCTTTAGAAGGCCCAGTTGTACCGCCAGTGTATTGTAAAAAGGCAAGATCATCACCGCACAACTCTACCGGTGAAAATGTCAAATCAGCACCTCTTTTTAGGGTAGCGTTAAAACGCACGGCTTGAGGAAGGCTAAATGCAGGCACCATTTTTTTAACATATTTCACAACACAATTGACAATAGTGCCTTTAATTAAGCCAAGTCGATCACCGAGTGATGTCATAATGATATGTTTAACATCAGTATTTTCAACTATCTTCTCAAGGGTTTCGGCAAAATTTTCGATGATCAATATTGCTTTAGTTTCAGAATCTTTTAATTGATGCTCAAGTTCACGTGAAGTATATAATGGGTTGACATTAACCACCGTAAGGCCCGCTAATAAAGCACCAAATAATGCAATAGGATACTGTAAGCAGTTAGGTACCATAATGGCGAGTTTATCACCTTTTTGTAATCCTAAGTCTTGCTGTAAATATGCGGCAAAAGCGGTTGCCTGCACTGATAACTCTTCATAAGTTATAGATTTACCCATATTAATAAACGCAGTTTTATCACTAAACTTGGTCGAATATCTTGTAAACATAGCCACAATCGATGGATATTTATCCGCATCTATTTCAAATGGTACCTCACTAGGGTAACTTTTCTCTAACCAGATTCTTTCCACAGTGACTTCCTCATAGGTAATGATGTTGCTATTTATGATGTAGTTTTAATTTATATTTTAGCAACACTTATTGTAAAAACACTTTTATTTGAATTATTTTAATAAACTGTTTTATCAAATTTTTCAGCATTAAGCCATTATTTTAAACGCTTGTTTGAATTCTATTAAAAAAACTATTAAGTAATGATGCCAACGCTTTAGATTGTTCCATGTGAACATGGTGGCCCCCAGTTAATTTAATCGTGGCTGCTTTATTATCTGTAGCTGAAAAATGAGTTAATCCCGTTACCACCATTTTCATACCTTTATCACCATATATTAATTGTATCGGACATTTGATATCACTAAATAGCTGCTGGCCTTGAGCGAGACTTAAACGATAAGGGGATATAAATCTTAAACGCGGATCGGATCGCCAACGGTATAATTCACTTACTTTATCATCACTAACAATACAAGCAAGGTCAGTTTGTTCTATTATCAAAGAACGTTGAATAATTAATGCCGCATGTTCATAAGTTAAATCAGATACATGCATTCTTGCTTTAATAGCTGTATTTAAAGAAAAACTGCGTGTTGGTTTAGGTGGTTTAGCTGATAACATTGATTTATGCCGACTCAGCAAGCCTTCACGTAACTGTATAGTCGTTTGCTCTTCAGGGGCACAAAGAAGGCCAAACGCGTCTATTAAGGTTAATGATTTTACTTTTTCTGGAAATGCTGCAGCAAAGGCACTGGCAATCATAGCTCCCATTGAATGAGCAACAATATCAATAGCAGGCCAATCATTCAGAGAAAACAAAGCGAGTAAGTCACTTACATAATCAACAAAATGGTAATGAGCACCAATACTACGGTGTGATGAATGGCCATGTCCTGGCCATTCTAGGGCAATAATCCGTTTATTTGGCAGTAAATGACTTTCTTGCATCAAAGGAATAAAACTAGCCGCATTATCTAAGTAACCATGCAAGCACAATACTGGTTGATGGCTTTCACTGCCACATGCAAGCGCTGTAAGAGTTAAGCCCTCTAATTGATAACTTACCTCTTCGATAGGAGCGGCCACCTTATGAACTGAATGCTCTTGATTAGCACCACCTTGCCCAGAAGTAGCCAGCTCAGACTTAACTTGCTCAAATTTACCTTCTGTTTTATTCTCCATAGAATCAAACCTTTTAGTAATCTAGCTGTTAGTGTAAATATAAGCGTAAATAAAAAATAATTAACGTCTTTTATTCGATTTAATTAACGAATAAAGCGCCGCAAGCGCTATTACACACCATAAAATTACCCAGATAAATTCAGGAAGGAATGTCATTGAAGCTAAGGCTGAGCCATCTCCTAATGCTCGTCCGTCAAATAAATAAGTTGGACTAACTAAACTATTTAATATTATGCTCAAACCAAAGAATTTTAAAAGTAACTGCAAGTAAGACAGACTACGCACTTTAATTGTGAATAAAAACATAACCGCTAAACTTGAGATGATGATAATAGTTAACAGATCTCTTGCCCATAAAACAATTGATGCCAGTAATAATACAATCATTAAACCCGAGATAATTTGTGCAGTACGTTGATGACTATTTGCTAATTTAAATAGCATCCACCCCCAAACTGTTGCTCCTGCATACCCAAAGAAGGTAATAAAAAAACCTAACCCACCTCGTGTTGTACAAAGCCCAGAGCCATTAGGAAATAATTCAATGCGAACTATTTGACCACCAGTTATTAAAGCCGCAAGACCATGACTAATTTCATGAAAATAGGTTTCTAGCCAATTAAGCGGAATAGAAACAATAGGGATTTGCCTGATGACAATTGCTACTAATAAAAGGAAATATAATTGATACTTTTGCCAGAAACTAGCTGAGGGTTTAAACGAAGCGTTGGTCATAACTTATTTCTCTTATTTATAATCGGCAACGACAATCTTTACTTCAAAAAAATAACGTTACATTACAATTTAACATTTCATCTTTATTATTAGAATTTAGGCTAAAAGTTTGTTGATAAATTATAAGCAGTATCTGTTACCAAAGTCAGATAAAAATAACAGTAAAATGCATATCGATAAAATATAACAAGTTAATTAATACCAGATACTCTATCGATAATATTTTATTCTTTACCTGGAAGCTTTTTCCATGACACGGTATCACGAACATACACAGGTTGGGCATTTTCTGCTGTTACCCCCTGCCCTTGCTCTAGCTTAGTTTTACCGATAACTAGCATGGCTTCGGCGGTAGGAAATAATATTTCAGGGCTACCTTGATTAGACTTTAATGCAACTAATTTCTCGCCTAACGCTTCATTTGGTTTTTCAAAATACGCATCCCAGCCAGTACCTACAGCATAAAACGTACTTTTAACGACACTAGATAAATGTGCATCCAATTGCTCAGGAGGAGTAACTGCTTCAGACTGTTTTTCTTGCATAATGTTATTTTCATCAAGCTCAAAATAGCCGTTATACACCTCTGCCATACGCGCATCTATTGCAGCGACCACTTTAGTTTCGCCGTGTGTTAAAAAAGCTGATTGAGCCATAGCTTGTAAACTAGACACGCCAACAACAGGTAAGTTAGCTGAAAAGGCTAAACCTTGTGCAACGCCAACACCAATACGAACACCGGTAAAACTACCTGGACCTTGACCAAAAATAAGCCCATCAAGTTCTGTTAATTTTATATTGGCTTCTTGCAACACATCATCAATCATTGGTAATAAACGTAAACTATGCGATTGAGGGCAAAGTTCATATCGAGAAAACATTTTACCGTTAACTTCTAACGCAACAGAACAGGCTTCTGTTGAAGCATCAAGTGCTAAATAATTCACAATACTAATTTCCTTTGAAATAATGCGGGTAAATATATTAGAGCCATATTGGTGTGGTTAATTTTTTGATATCGTTAATTATTAGGGGCATGGCAAGTGCCTTTTTTAAAATGCCCTTTCAAAAAATTATTACATTACAACACTGGTTCCCCGACAAAACACCTCGGGGATGACGGCTGAAATTTAGCGTATACAAATAGCTTTATACCAAGCTATTTGTATACTAAATAAATACTTTTATTAAGAGCTTGTTGCTTGCATAGCTTCTTATGCAAGTAACACCGAATAACAGCACTTAGGCAAAAAAGTATTTGTTCGAAATAAATGTTGTTATTCAAGGCACTTGGAACGACGCATAGTTTCTTATGCGAGCGACAAGTAACGCCGAAAAACAGCATTTAGGCCAACACAACAATATTTGTTCGAAATAAATGTTTGTTATTCAAGGCACTTGGAACGACGCATAGTTTCTTATTCGAGCGACAAGTAACGCCGAAAAACAGCATTTAGGCGAACAAATAATTATAAAATTTCTACTAGATCGATAACAAATGTAACCGTTTGGCCTGCTAAAGGGTGGTTAAAATCAATTGTTACCGAGCTACCATTAACTTCTTTAATCATGCCAGGTAGTTCACCGCCTGGTTGAGAAAAAGTAATAATATTACCGACTTTAGCTGGCACTTCTGCAGTAAATTTATCTACGTCCATGTAATGAATATTATCAGGGTTTGGCTCACCAAAAGCATCTTTTGCTTCTAAGGTAAATTCTCTTGAATCACCAACTACCATACCTAATAATTCAGCCTCAAATGCCGGTGAAATACTGTTATCGCCCATGATGATTTTAGCGGGTTTATTATTAACCTTGGTGCTGTCTGCTGCCGAACCATCACTTAATTTCATGGTTACATGAACAAGAATGCTAGAGTCATTTTGAATTGTGGCTTGGGTTGAATCAGTCATTTTTAGCTTTCTGCCTTACTTAAATTAGTGGTATTTTGCCTTGTTGCACGACCAATATGTTAATCGCTGGCCTGCTCTAACAGTTATGCTTTAGTTGCCTATTTACTAACTTCTGTACTTTCTTCTGTGGTTGTTTCTTTGTTAGTAAAAGATTCAAAGATCATTAGTGCTGCGCCAACAAAAATAGCTGAATCGGCAATGTTAAATGCAGCAAAATGTTTATCTCCCCAATAAAAATCAAGGAAATCTATAACATAACCAAACATCGCTCTATCAATTAAATTACCAACCGCACCACTTAAAATAAGCGCAAACGCAATACATAATAAGCGCTGTTGCTTTGGTGTTTTCGCCATCCAGACAATAAAAATAATACTGGCAATACTGGCAATAGCAGTAAAAAACCAACGCTGCCAACCACCTTGATCAGCTAAAAAGCTAAAAGCAGCGCCAGGGTTGTGAACATAAGTTAAATTGAAAAAAGGCAATACCGCCAACGTTTCACGGTAATCGAAAGTATTAGCTACCCATTGTTTCGTGATTTGATCAATTACCACAAAAAGTATTGTTAGCCATAACCAACTTAAACCTGTTTCACTAAATAATTTTTTCACTGAAAATAATCTCATATAGCAGAATTAAATAGGCTATTACTAACATATTAGTACTTGGTTGCAGCACTAAATAGTTGGTAATAGCCTGATTATAAATAGTTGTTTATTCGTCCATCATCGACAATTTGGCCAATTGGCTTAACTGGCTTAACTGGCTTAACTTAAACCAACGAAACATTAGCTAATTAAAACTAACAAACGAGTTAAGCAAACTGTCTTACTTCACCGTCGCCATCAACGTTTGTGATACAACGACCACATAGTTCTGGATGCGCTTCACTTTCGCCAATATCGGTAGTTACATGCCAACAACGGTCACATTTAGAACCTTCTGCAGGTGCAACAGATAACCACAATCCTTCAACTTCAGTTGCTTGTGCATTTTCTGGTGCCGCTGTAACGGTTTCAATGGTTGCTTTTGAGGTAATTAATACAAAACGCAATTCTTCACCTAATTTAGCTAACTTAGTAGCTAAGTTTTGAGTGGCATATAAAGTGACTTGTGCTTCTAATGCTTTACCCACCGTTTTCTCTTTACGGGCTTGCTCTAATGCGCGGTTAACTTCGCCACGAACGCTAAGTAACTCAGCCCAATATTCATTAGGAAGCTCATTTTCTAAAGTGCTACTAGCAACTTGTTTCGCTAAACCATCAAACCAAACACCAGTGAATACAAAGTCATCACGCTCACCACTTACAGGTAACGGTAACGCTTCCCAAACTTCTTGTGCGGTAAATGACAATATTGGTGCCATCCATGCTGTCATTGATTCAACAATTAAGTACATTGCTGTTTGACAAGAGCGACGTGCGTTTGAATCACTTTTTGCTGTGTATTGTCTGTCTTTAATGATATCAAGGTAGAAACCACCTAGTTCATTCGTACAGAAGTTCATGATTTTGTGTACTACCACATGCAGTTCATACTTATCGTATGCTGCAATAATCTCTTCTTGTAATTGTGCAGCTTTCTCAACTACCCAGCGGTCAAGCGCCACCATGTCATCAAACGCAACTGAATGATTAGCTGGTTCAAAACCATTTAAATTAGATAACAAGAAACGTGAAGTGTTACGAATACGACGATAAGCATCAGCTTGGCGTTTAAATATTTCATCGCCCGCGGTTATCTCTTGCGTATAATTTACTGATGCTACCCATAGGCGTAAAATATCTGCACCTAAGGTTTTGGTTATTTCACCTGGAGTTATCACATTGCCTATTGATTTAGACATTTTGTGACCTTTAGCATCAACTACAAAGCCGTGTGTAAGCACTTCTTTATAAGGCGCTTCACCCGTCATAGCAACCGAAGATATCATTGACGACATAAACCAACCACGATGTTGATCTGAGCCTTCAAGGTATAAGTCAGCAATACCATCAAATTCTGCACGTTCATTAATTACTGAGAAATGTGTAGTACCTGAATCGAACCAAACATCTAATGTGTCTGGTACTTTAACAAAGTTTTCTGCATCGTCGCCGATAAGCTCTTGCGCTTCTAGATCGAACCACGCTTGAATGCCTTCTTTCTCAACACGCTGCGCTATTTCTTCAATCAATTCGAGGCTGCGTTCATGTAACGCGCCAGTATCTTTATGAATGAATAATGACATTGGTACGCCCCACGTACGTTGACGCGAAATACACCAATCAGGACGTCCTTCAACCATTGATTGAATACGGCTTTGCCCCCAATCTGGGATCCATTGTGTTTGTTCAATTTCTTTTAATGAAGCATCACGTAAGCCTTTTTGATCCATAGAAATGAACCATTGCGGCGTAGCACGGAAAATAATTGGCGTTTTATGTCTCCAACAGTGCGGATAAGAATGCTCAATAGCATGATGATGAATCAAGGCATTGTTTTCTTTTAATAATTCAACAACGCTCGCGTTCGCTTTAAATACATGTTGGCCCGCAAGTAATGGTGTACCTTCTAAATAAACACCATTTGCGCCAACAGGGTTAGCCACTTCAAGGTTGTATTCTTTACCAACCACGAAATCTTCTACACCATGTCCAGGAGCAGTATGAACAGCACCAGTACCTGAATCAGTTGTTACATGCTCACCTAAAATTACAGGTACTGAGAATTCATAAAAAGGATGTTGAACTTGTAACGATTCTAAATCAGCACCTTTACAGAAACCTAAAGCGTGGTATTTAGTAATACCAAAACGGTCCATACATGAAGTAACAAGATCTGATGCGATAACTAAACGTTGTTTACCTTCTTCGCCAGCAGATAATGTTTCACATTGTACTAAGGTATATTCAACCTCAGCGTGAAGCGCTACTGCGCGGTTAGCAGGCAATGTCCAAGGCGTTGTTGTCCAAATAACAAAAGCAATTTCACCTTCGCCTTCATGACCGTCAGGGTGAGAGAATTTATTAGCAATAGACTGATCTAACGCAGTAAATTTAACATCAATCGCTGGTGATTGTTTATCTTGGTATTCAACTTCAGCTTCAGCCAAAGCCGAGCCACAGTCTGTACACCAATGCACAGGTTTAAAGCCTTGGTGAATATGACCATTTTCAACAATTTTACCTAACGAACGAATGATATTAGCTTCGGTGTCAAAATCCATAGTTAAGTATGGATTTTCCCAATCTGCTGAAATACCTAAACGTTTAAAATCTTCACGTTGACCGCTAACTTGTTTAGCTGCATATTCACGACATTTTTTACGAAATTCAGCAGCCGTTACTTTATGACCTGGCTTACCTACTTTTTTCTCAACCATTAATTCAATCGGTAAACCGTGACAATCCCAACCAGGAACGAACGGTGAATTGAAATCTGATAAGGTTTTTGATTTAACAATAATATCTTTTAATATTTTATTAACAGCATGACCTAAGTGAATATTGCCGTTGGCATAAGGAGGTCCGTCATGAAGAATAAATGACTTTTTACCTTTTTTAGCTTCACGAATTTTACCGTAAAGATCTTTAGCCGCCCAGTCTTTGAGCATGTTAGGTTCACGATTAGCCATATTACCTTTCATAGCGAAAGAAGTGTCTGGCAAATTTAGGGTCTGTTTGTAATCACTCATTTAAATCATTATCCGTTTAAGTTGGCTGACAAATGTAACAAGTAGTTATAAAGATCAACCTGATTTATAACTGTTAACTTATGTTAATTAGATGATGTTCTTTTGTGCTTTCTCAAATATTAATACCACTTGATTAAGCTAATACTTGTTTTGCTTGTTCACTATCTTGATGAATTTGTGCAGTAAGCGCTTCAAGGCTATTAAATTTTATTACTGAACGTAGCTTTTTCTTCACTATCACTTCAATACTTTGCCCATAAAGATTTTCATCAAAATCAAAAATATGTACTTCTAATTGTTGCCTTATTCCTGCAACTGTCGGTCTTGCGCCTATATTGGCAACACCTTTAAATTCACCTTTAGCAGTTTTTACTATGACAGCAAAAACGCCATTAAGTGGTGATACTTGTCTTTTTAATAAAACGTTAGCTGTTGGAAAACCTAATTGCCGGCCTCGCTTATCACCATGAAAAACCCGGCCTATAATCGAATACTCTCGACCTAACATTTGCTCAACAGAATGTAAGTCATCTTGCTCTAGCGCTTCACGAATAACCGTTGAGCTAATACGACAATCCGCCATTTTAAAACTGTGAGTATCTGAAACCGTAAACCCAAATGCCTGGCCTGCTTTCGATAACATGGCAAAGTCACCCTGACGGTTTTTACCAAATTGAAAATCATCACCAACAATAAGGTGCTTAACGCCTAATTTTTTAACTAATAAGTTTTCTATAAAATTTTCAGCAGTTTGGTTAGCAAACTTAGCATTAAAATTGACGCAAATAAGTCGCTGCACGCCCAATTTCGCTAATAAATTATATTTATCTCGTAATCTACATAGTCGAGCAGGAGCTGTTTGCGGCGCAAAAAACTCTTGTGGCTGCGGCTCAAAAACTAATACAGCAGCGACACTATTTAATGCTTTAGCTTTATTAACTAGGGCAGTAATAATTTGCTGATGACCTAAATGTACACCATCAAAATTGCCAATAGTTAATACACAACCATGATCTGCTAATTTAATATTATGTATACCGCGAACTAACTGCATTAGCTATTATTCTGCCTTCATTTTCACACTAGTTTTATAACGCTTACGCTATAAAATCGGCTTCAATTAATCAAATAACTGCTTAAATAAGCGTTTACAAAACACTCAATAAACATTCAAATAATAACAAAGCAAGCCACCAACGAACCTCAATTTTGACATTCGCATAAAATAAATCGACAAATTATATACCAGCACGTACTAATAATCAGTAGTTCAGACACTTTTTTTTACGCTTATTTATCTTATTTTTAATTTATGAGTTTATTATTATTAAACTCATAGCAACGGGCTTAGGCGCTTATTTTTAACAGACAATAAACTAACTCAAATATTATTTGGTCTTGCTTAAGCTTACTTAGCACTATTTAGTTCTACTTACTGATAACTTTAAAATCACTAAAACGTATACCTAACAAGACAATCATCACCAGGTAACTTGCCACACCTGCAAAAATACATAGTGTAAGCTGCTGTACTTGTTCAAAAAACCCCATTGTTAGCCAAACATCAAAATCACTCGACAGCTGATAAACAACCAAGGCCATTACCATTGCGCTAAGTATCAACTTGCCGATAAAAGTAATTGTACTCAATGATAATTCATAAACGCCCTTCGCTTTTAAACCGCGATATAACAACCAAGCATTGAGTGTGGCCGACATGGTGGTAGCAATAGCTAATCCTACATAGCCAAAAAATGGCGCTAACATTAAGTTAAAAACCATATTAGCAACCATAGCGATAATACCTATTTTAACCGGTGTTTTAGTATCTTGTCTGGCGTAATATCCAGGGGCTAATATTTTAATGAACATAAAACTTAACAAACCAGAAAGATACGCAAATAATGCCATAGAGACCTGTATTACGTCTTGTTGACTAAATTCTCCGCGCATAAAAAGTACCATAATAATTGGCTGCGCTAACACCATTAATCCCGCAAGTGCTGGCCAACCAAACAAACTAACGACTTTAAGTCCCCAATCAAGCGTTGCATTAAATTCTATAGGGTTATTTTTACTGTGTAATTTTGACAAGCTAGGCAATACAACGGTTGCAATACCAATTCCAAACAAGCCAAGCGGAAATTCTAATAATCGATCTGCATAGTAAAGCCAACTGATTGATCCTGTAATTAAAAAGCTAGCAATTAAGGTATCAAGTAATAAATTAATCTGGGTAACAGAAACCCCAAATAATGCAGGAATTATCAATTTTCGTATTTTACTCACGCCTTCACTATGCCAAGCCCATTTGGGTTTAACCAACATGCCTGATTTGTATAAAAAAGGGATTTGAAACAAAAATTGTATCAAACCACCTAAAAACACCCCCCAAGCTAATGCGTGTGCGGGACTTTGCGTATAAGGAGCGCCATAAATAGCCATACTGATAATGGCAACATTTAATAACACAGGTGTAAATGCGGCAACAGCAAAGCGCCCCATGGTATTGAGAACAGCGCCTGAGAGTGCGGTAAAGCTAATAAACCATAAGTAAGGAAAGGTAATACTCAGTAAATTACTAGCTAAGGTAAATTTCTCACCGCCGGGCGCATCATCAAACCACTCAATGAACCAACCAAAACCAAATAACATAACAAATAACGGTGACGCTATCATGCCAAATAAAGTAACTAGAGTAACAATAACACCTAAAGTTCCTGATACTTGGGCGATTAACAAACGCGTTTCATCATGATTATTTTTACTTTGTTCTTGCTCAGCATGAAGTTCATCTTTTACCTGATATTCACTTAATACAGGTACAAAAGCTTGAGCAAAAGCGCCTTCCGCAAAAAGTCGTCGTAAAAAATTAGGTATTTTATTGGCGAATAAAAATACATCCGCCATGATTCCCGTTCCCATGACATTAGCAATAACCACGTCACGCACAAGTCCTAACACTCTTGAAATCAGTGTCATAACACTGACAATCAGTCCTGATTTAATTAACTTCTTACTCAAAAAACAATCCTTTAGCCTACGGTTACAAGTTGTTTTGGCGCATAATTTCAACACCAACTAAACACACAAAAATAAATAATATATATTATGTGATGATTTTAGCTATTTAAACAATGTATACTTACGACCGTTCACAACGTGTTTGTTTTTATCGACTACTTTTTAGTCGTAAACATCGACCAAATTCTTTTTAATTAGTTTTGAGGGCTTTAACGTTAGTTTTTACCCTTAATAGTAAATTAAACAATTAAAACATTTGACAACGAGCTAAAAAAAAGGCATATTTCGTCGCCTTAAATTTAAGCTTATAATCAATCTTTTAGGAGATCACCTTGGCTAACTCAAAGCAAGCTAAGAAGCGCGCAGGACAATCTGAAAAGCGCCGTCAACATAACGCAAGTCGTCGCTCAATGATGCGTACTTTACTTAAAAAAGTACTATCAGCTATTGAAGCTGGCGACAAAGAAGTTGCAGCAAAAGAATTCGCTGCTGCTACACCTGTTTTAGACCGTTACGCAAGTAAAGGTCTTATTCATAAAAACAAAGCTGCTCGTTCTAAGAGCCGTTTAAACGCAGCAATCAAAGCACTTTAATTTTTGCTTTCGCTGTAGTTATTATGAATAACTCTTCATCTGGTTAACTTGTTTGACTATATGAATATTTAAAAACCGACTTAGGTCGGTTTTTTTATGCCTGAAATTTGAGATTACTTAAACATTAACAAAAAAGCTTAGTGACTTTCATCACTAAGCTTTTTTAGTATTTGACCTAAATATACCCGAATGGTAACGGACATAGATCTATTTTTAATCTTCAGATTCAGTTCTACGTGGGTAATTTTGAGATTCTAAGTAAGCAAAAACAGTGGTGAATGCTTGTTCTTGAAACTGTTTTAAACCAGTATCACGAAAATCGATATCTATTTGGCTTTTTGATAATTCTTTTTTGATGAAAGTACCGGCTAAAATTTCAACTTCTAATTCAGGAATTAACTGAATAGCAGCTTCAATTTTAAAACCAATAGGTCCGCCAGCAAACTTACCTTTTAATGCACGACCTTTAATTTGTACGTTGGTTATCTTGTAATCTTCCATAAGCTTAGCAAAAGCAAATTGAAATTTACGTACTGATTCGGCATCGCCTGCATTATCAAGGCTAATTTTTTGTACGCGCGTATGCGGAATATCATACAAGTTGTTTTCTTTGGTCATAATACAAATAATTGCATCATTACTTTTAATTTCTACGCCACAAGCTCTCATGGAAAAACCTCATTAATCTAATTGCAGATATTATACACGCAAATCACAGAGACAAAACGGATAAATTGAATTGATACAATCATATTGATAGAGATTACATAACTCACAGGAACTTTATAGCACTTGATGAAACTTACCTGTATCATTTATTCTTGCGCTAAATTATTGCGTTACATTATTACCTTAAATTCTAGTGTTAAATTCTTCTGTTAAAAAATGAGTTAGTTGAGTAAGTAAGATGAAAAAAGTGTGTGTGATCACAGGTGGTAGCTCAGGTATTGGTTTGAGCATGGTAAAACTGTTCGTTGAGAATAATTACCAAGTCTTTAATTTAGATTTATCGCCATCTACTGACGGTGAATTTTGCCAATGTGATGTTACTAACGTGAGCCAAGTGACCAAAATTATTAATACTATTGCCAACAAACACACTATTGATGTATTAATTTCAAATGCGGGCATTCACTTTTCCGCCAACATTGAAAATACCAGTGAAGAAGAATTAGATAAGGTTTTTAACATTAATGTTAAAGGTGCTTATGCGGCAGTTAAAGCGGTATTACCGTCAATGAAGGCCAATAACAATGGCGCTATTATTCTCATCTCATCTGATCAAGCACTTATCGCCAAGCATAATTCATTTGCCTACAACTTAAGTAAAAGCGCCCTCGCCTCTATTGCAAAAACCACCGCGCTCGATTATGCGCAGTTTAACATTCGCGCTAATGCTGTTTGCCCCGGAACAATTGAAACGCCGTTATATCATCAAGCAATTAATAATTACTGTGAAAAATCAGGTGCAGATAAAGCTGAAGTGCATGCCGAAGAAGCCGCTTTACAACCGATTGGTAGATTAGGTCAACCTGACGAAGTGGCTGAACTGGTGTTATTTTTAGCCTCTGATAAAGCCAAGTTTATTACCGGTAGTTTGCAAGTGATTGATGGCGGTTATACGGCTCAGTAGCTTTAAAAAAAAAAGAAGATGAATACGCATCATTACAGGTTTTAAACTCTGAGCTTAAACACGACAACAAGACGCTATGACCATTCATTATGACAATTAATATTATTGATCCTCACTTACATTTATTCGACTTAGCGACTGGAAATTACCAATGGCTAAAAAGTGACAATCCACCTTTTTGGCCTGATAAACACCTCATCAATCAAAACTTTAGCTGTAGTGATTTAACCCTAAATCCAGCAATTCATTTAGCAGGATTTGTACATATTGAAGCGGGCTTTGATAACGAGCAACCTTGGCGTGAAATAAAGTGGTTGTCTGATTCAGTAAGCCCCAACATCTTTAGCGCAGTAGCTTTTATCGATATCACCGCTAGCGAGCTAACATTTAATGAGCAACTAACGCAGTTATTAAATTTTGATTGTGTCGTCGGTTGCCGATATATTTTAGATGATGACGCGTTAAGCATATTGCAACAACCGCAAGTTATTGAAAACCTCAAAACACTGGCACAACATAACTTTAGTTTTGATGTGCAAATGCCGCTTGATGATATTCATGCGGTTAGCGAATTAACTAAAGTGTTAGCCTTAATACCAACGCTGCACATTATTATTAATCATGCTGGCTTTCCGGCTGAATTTTCTTCTGAAACTTTGGCTAAAATTCCATCAATAAATCCTGCTAATGCAATAACTGGCACTGCTGAAAATAACGAAGCCATTGATTTCAAAAAAATAATCGCCTGGCAAAATTGGCAGCAATCAATCACCTTATTAAGTCGCTTTGATAATTGCTCGATAAAATGTTCAGGTTGGGAAATGACAGATAGAGACTACTCAATGTCATGGTTTAATGAGGTTGTAAGCTATTGCATTAACGCGTTCACATATAAACGAGTAATGTTAGCGAGTAACTTTCCGTTATGCTTATTTAGCAATACAAGTTATGCCGATTATTGGCAAATGGTTATTGATTCGTCAGTTATTACACAGTGCTCTGAAAATGAAAAAAGCGCATTGTTATTTAACAATGCGCTTCATATTTATAAACTTAAACCTTTATAAGCTTTTAAAGGTTTAAACGTTACTTAGGCTTATTTAACCGTCACGTGTGGTGATCTTTTCACTATCGCATCATTCAATTCAATACCAATACCCGGTACTTCAGTTACTTGGAAAAAACCATCAACGGGTTGTGGGTCTTGTAAACATAACTCACGGTTCCAGTCTTTAATGGCGTAAGTGTGATGCTCATGAATTAAGAAGTTAGGAATTGCTGTTTCTAAGTGCAATGACGCTGCAGTTGCTACAGGCCCACCACAAACGTGTGCTTGAATACGAATATCGTAAACATCCGCGTAATCACATACTTTTTTCGCTTCAGTAAAACCACCACATAAACCAACATCTGGTTGCAATACATCAATACTTTGATCTTCAAAGTACGGACGAACGTCCCAACGATGATACAAACGTTCGCCGCCAGCAATTGGCACGTTTACGTTATCAGATACTTTTTTATGTACCGCAGGGTTTAAGTAATTTACTGGCTCTTCGTACATCATACAGCCAACTTCTTCTACAACTCTGCCCATTTGTATTGCTGATGCTGCACCCATTAATGAGTGAGATTCAAAAATAATATCTACGTCTTCGCCAACCGCATCACGAATAGCGCGTAGTCTGTTGCCAAACAAACGCATTTGCGGTTTAGTAAATAACTTGGTTCTGTCAAACGAAGAGCTGCCATCTTGGTTATAAACAATTGGGTCAACTTTAACCGCATCGTAACCTTCTGCAACGGCTCTTAATGCCGCTTCAGCATATTGCTCTGGCTCAATTAATTTACTTATTTCAGGAGCCCAATCAAACTGTAATTGGCTGGCATAAGTACGTAATTTATCGTTAACTTTACCGCCAAGTAATTGATAAACAGGCACGCCTAAGGCTTTACCTTTTATATCCCAAAGTGCAGTATCAATAGCACTCATTGCAGAATAAAGTACCGGTCCGCCGCCTAAACCCCAAAAACTTTCACGTAACATACGCGACCAAAGTAATTCGGTATTAAACGGATTAAAACCAATAAGTACTGCTTCAGTAATTTCTTTAATCATCGCCGCTGCAGCACTGTGTCCCCAGTCATACGCTAAACCTGCTTCACCCACACCGGTAATACCTTCATCGGTATGTATACGTACAAAAACAGGGTTCCAACCAGCGCGCTTTGGGCACTCAATATCAAATATTTCAACGTGTGTAATTTTCATGTGATTCCCGAATAAGTTAATTCTATTTAATTCTGTTTAATTGTTTTTCAATTTTTATAAACTTCTATGCTTCTAAGTCAATTCTAATAATAATGTTTTTTCTTAAAGTTGAATGGTTCAATTTAAAGGAAATAGCACGGAGTTGACGTTAGTCAATAAGTACTTTTAACGCCTAAATTTAAACATACAGCAAAAAGATCACTGACTATTTACAAAAATCAGGATCGGAGCGATACACCCTTCTTAACATGGCCGGCCAAGCGGTCTGTCCGCCAGTTTTCCCGCTGTGCACAACATTCGCTTGCGCTTTAATACCGTCAATAATACTTTGCGGCGCATAGATAGGTTTCATACCTGTCGCCATTATTTGCAACTGTATCTGACAAGCTCTGGTTAAATCGTACATATGCATAAATGCATCACCTATGGTTTTGCCCATGGTTAATGCGCCATGATTGCGTAATAACATAAAGTTAGCGTCACCTAAATCATCTTGTAATCTCAATTTTTCTTCTGCGTTTACCGCTAAACCTTCATAATCATGATAACTCATTGATGCTAAAGCAAACATTGAGTACTGACTTAAGGGTAACAGACCATCTTCGACACTGGCTACCGCAATAGTGTCATTGGTGTGAACATGCAAAGCACAAAGATCTTCATGACGTGCTTCATGTACCGCGCTATGAATAGTAAAACCTGCAGGGTTAATTTCAAACGGAGAGTCTTTATCAATAATATTGCCATCAATATCAATTTTAACTAAGTTTGAGGCGGTAATTTCCTCAAAAGCCATGCCGAATGCATTAATGAGTAAATGCTCAGAGTTTGGAATACGAGCCGACACATGGGTATGAATAAGATCATCCCAACCATGCAGTTGTAATAACCTATAACAAGCCGCTAAATCGACTCGTACTTGCCACTCTTCTGGGGATACTTTGTTTTTTAAATCAAGTTTAGGCAATTGATGCATGACATGGGCTCTTTGTTACAGAAATGGAACTTATGAACAGATTTTACCTGATGATGAATAGGCATTAAAGCCGTTTAAAATATATTAAGTTAAATATAATAGGTTAATACGCAGAACTTATTATTCTTGAATCCAAGTGCGAATCTAGGATTACTAGGGTTAAATAAACGCTTTGATAATAGCAGCACCGATTAATACAAAAACTAAAATAGGTAAAATTTTACTGTATTTACTCTGCTGCTCTTCGGTCATAGGTTTAGCGTAACGCTCGCCTAATACCACCATTAAAAATACGGCTAAAAAAACACAACCCAAAATAATTAACAATGTCATCAATATTCTCCAAATTCGTAACATAGCCCAAGCCATAACTTAAGGCATAACTTAAACAACAACTGCACTATTTATCATGCATGCAATTTAACATTGAATATCATCACATCGCAAACCAATGCATTCCTATAAAATAACATAATTGTAAACAGTTGTTTTACCCTCTAGAAATACCTATCAATACTCCGTAGAATCAAAAAATAATAGATCCCTAACGCCAATTACATTACTTATTACCGCCTGACTAAAAATAATTTTTAAAGTGATTTCAAAGTAATAAACAACTCAATCAAGTCAACTTAGCGTAATAGACAAGGAAACGCCATGAAAGCAACGATTACCAGCGCAGTATGTTCATCATTATTACTTATTACCGCTTGTACGCCACAAGCTGAGAACTCTTCACCTAAAAAAACTGCTCTTGAACAAACTGCATCCGAACAAACTGCAGAACAAGGTACGCCAGTAAAAACAGCATTAGTTTCTGGTATTGAAATGGCCAATATGGACACCAATAGTCGTCCACAAGACAACTTTTATCAATATATTAATGGTAACTGGCTAGATAACACCCAAATTCCTGATGATAAAACCGCCATTGGCTCTTTTTATGATTTACGCGATCAAGCCGATGAAGACGTTAATGTCATCATTGAAGAATTAGCCGCCACAAAAAACCTAACCCAAGGTAGTGACGAGCAAAAAGTTGCTGATATTTATCGTTCATTCATGGATAACGATAAACGCAACAGCCTAGGTATAAAACCAATACAACCTATTTTTGAAGCCATTAATAACATTAATGATAAAACTGCATTAGCGGCATTTTTTGGTCAGTATCAAGCTATTGGCGTGGGTAACCCATTAGGTTTTTATATTAGTGTAGATGCTAAAAAATCAGACGGTTATGCCGCCCATATTTGGCAAAGTGGTTTAGGATTACCTGATAAAGATTACTACTTTAATGACACCGAGCGTTTTACTGAATTACGCGCAGGTTATGTCGCTCACATAGAAAACATGTTCAAACTTGCAGGCCTTCCTAATGGTAAAGCAGCCGCTAAAACCATTATGGACATTGAAACCAAGCTTGCACAATATCACTGGACCAAGGTACAAAGTCGCGATAGTGAAAAACGTTATAATAAATATGCCGTTACTGACTTAAATCAATTAACCGATGAGTTTGATTGGTCTGCGTATCTTAACGCCCAAGGTGCTAGTTCTATAAAAGATATTGTTATTAATCAACCTGACTTTATTGAAGGCTTCGGCGATATTTTTGCACAAACCTCATTAGCAGATTGGAAAACGTATTTACAGTTTCACAGCTTAAGTAATTTTGCTAGTTACTTAACAACAGAAATTGATAATGAAAACTTTGACTTTTACTCAAAACAATTAAGTGGCCGAAACGAACAGCGCCCACAATGGAAACGTGGTGTTAGCGTAGTTAACAGCAACTTAGGCGAAGTTATTGGTAAGGTTTATGTTAAAAAGCACTTTGCCCCTGAAGCTAAACAACGCATGAGTGAATTAGTCGAAAATTTACGAACCGCATACGGCACCAGTATTAACGAACTTGAATGGATGTCCGCTGATACCAAAAAAGAAGCGCAAGTTAAGTTAGCCGCCTTTACCCCAAAAATTGGTTACCCAGATAGATGGGAAGATTACTCAGAGCTAACCATCAGTGCTGATGATTTAGTGGGTAATATTATCCGCTCTTCACGTTTGTCTCATGAAAAATCACTTGAAAAACTATCTGAGCCAACCCGTAAATGGGAATGGCATATGACCCCACAAACCGTTAATGCGTATTACAGCCCAACCGCTAATGAAATTGTTTTCCCCGCAGCAATATTACAACCACCATTCTTTAACATGGCCGCCGATGACGCGGTTAACTATGGCGCTATTGGTGCAGTTATAGGACATGAAATGGGACACGGCTTTGACGATCAAGGCAGTAAATATGATGGCGAAGGTAACTTAAGAAATTGGTGGACCGAGCAAGACTTAGCTGAATTTGCTAACCGCACCAAAGCCTTAGTTGAGCAATACAATGAATATCATGTTTTTGATGATCTCGCTATAAACGGTGAACTAACCTTAGGCGAAAATATTGGTGACTTGTCAGGAGTAACCATTGCTTATAAAGCTTACCAAGATTCATTAAACGGTAAAGAGGCACCCATTATTGATGGCTTAACTGGCGATCAACGATTCTTCATGGGTTATGCCCAAGTTTGGCGTACCAAGATGGTAGAAAAGTCTTTGCGTAACCGCGTTGCTACTGATAGTCATTCTCCCGCTGAATTTCGTGCACTTGGTACACTATCAAACATGAATGAGTTTTACGAAGCATTTGATGTTAAAGAAGGTGATGCCATGTATATCGCGCCTGAGAAGCGCGTTAAAATTTGGTAGTAGGGTGAAATGCCGTTTGAAGCAAGTGCTATTTGTGGGTAACTATTTCAGTAACAAAAGCTGTTACTGAAATAGTCGATTGAAGCGATATAGATGAGAATAGGACAGCCAATAATATTAAGTGAGTGTCAGCTATAATAAGCAAAACTTATAAACGCATGAAAAATGCGTTTATATTCCATTAAAATACAAACCTAAATAGCTATACCTGTTCATTATTAATCGTTATTTTTGTAATAATTTAAAGTGAGTGTCAGCTATAATTGTTCTAAGGCGCTAAACCATCATCAGTAATCTCCCAACCGTAAGTATTAATTAAAATATCTTTGGCAGCTTGCCCCGCAATAGAGTGCTGTGTGTTATCAACATCGAGCCTTACTCCAGACTTTACCGGCTGTTGGCTCCAGCTAATTAATAACGCATCATAGTTTTCAACTGACATTGCAGTATTTGAGATGAAATCTAACTGAGCTTGTTCTAAATTAGTCACATTCCACTGACTTAAATCTTGATTAAATAATGTGGTACCGTCAAAAGTACCCCGCATAGTATTAATATTGTGGGTGTCCCAGTTACTTACTGCTGGGTTAATATTAATAGCCGCCTTAAACATCAAATCAATATCTTCCATGCTACTCACGTCCCATTTACTAATATCAGAATTAAAAGCATCTGTATTTTCAAAGGCACTACGAGCCTTAATAACATTACCAACCTGCCATTGACTTACGTCACCATTGAATGATTTGGCATTAATAAACATACTGGTCATATGTGTTACTTGCGACAAATCAGGCGTGTCGGTAGCTACACTGGTGACATTAAGACAATAATAAAATGCCCTCTCCATAGTCAACCAAGCAATATCTCCCCATTGGTCAATAGAGATAAGCTTGTTATTATCAAGCTGCCCATAAAAATCTAAGTGAGGAAAATCACCGCTAATTTTCACTTCGTATTCACCGGGGGTTGCATAGGAATGCGTTGCGTCACCTGTTATACCCGTGTCTGAGTCACCATCACCCCACTCTACGGTGTAGTTATAGGTATAATCGCCACCATCAACGGTACTGTTGGTTGGTATAACAATGGTATTATCGTCGGAAATGCCGTCATTATCTGTTTTCCATGTGGTAATAAACGGACGTGTCGCAACAACTTCAATAGTGCGGGTAACTTCATTACTGACATTGCTTGAGCTATCGGTAGCTGTGTAAGTTGCGGTGTAAGTACCTAGCGCTGTGATATCTAAATCTGAACTGGTTGCTTTAATAACGAATTCACCATCAGCATTATCAACGGCGGTAGCGCCTAAATCTACAAACGTACGCCCCTGACCTAAGGTAATGCTAACGTCGCCATTTAAAGTAAGCACTGGCGCAATGGTGTCTACTACTTCAACACTACGGGTAATTGCTATTGCGCTATTATTTGATGCATCAGTTGAAGTGTAAGTAATAAAGTAATCACCTACTGCGGTTACATCAACGTTGCTTTCAACATTAACCGTAACAGTACTGTCAACTGCATCGGTAACGGTTGCACCTTCATCTGTATAAACATCACCAACGTTAAGGGTAATTTCTGCATCACCAATAAGGGTTAATACTGGCGCAACGTTATCGATAACATTAACGGTACGGGTAATAGTGCTTTGATTATCTGCCGTATCGGTTGCGGTATAGGTAAGTAGGTAACTACCCAACGTTTCGACCATAACCACATCACTGGTGGTTGCTGTAATTGAAGTATCTACATTATCTGTTGTGATTGTGCCTTGGTCTGTGTAAATTTCACCATAATTATGCATTACATTAGCATCGCCGATTAAGGTGATAACTGGCGCAAGGTTGTCTACTACGTTTACGGTACGGCTAACTTCATTACTGTTATTGCCTGCGGTATCGGTAGTGGTATAGGTAAGCGTGTAAGTACCAACAACAGCACCAAGCACGTTACCTGTAGTATCTATGGTTAAGTCATTTGCTGTATCAATATTGTCGGTAGCAGTTACGCCAGCGTCGGTATAAATATCACCCACGTTATGGGTAACAATACTTTCGCCATTAAGGCTAAGGCTTGGTGATGTATCATCAATAACGGTTACGGTACGTGTTGCGCTACTTGCATTACCCGCAGCATCGGTTGCGTTAAAGGTGAGTGTGTAGGTATTAACGGCGTTTATATCAACTACGCCTGTTGAGGTCACGGTGACATCACCATCGGTATCGTCAACCGCTGTTGCGCCCGAATCTTCATAAGTAACACCAGCACTAAGCGTAATGCTGCTTTCGCCATTTAAGGTGATAACCGGGGCTGTGGTATCTGGTGTTGGCGTAACTGGCGCAGGATTTGGTTCAGGAGTCGGTTCTGCATCTGAAGAGCCACCACAAGCAGTAAGAGTTAAGGCGCTAAGCGCAATGGTAATTTTAGCAAAGTTTTTAACGCTGTTAACAAATGCGTTAAAAGAAAGCTTTTGCGTTAGGGTTGCAGCTAAAGTTGTTGAGCTTGTTGCTGCACTGGTTGTTAGATATGGTTTATTCATAACCGTCCTTGTTAATTTATTTATTGTTTATTTACTGACTCAGAAACTATGTCATAGGTCATTAATATATGCCTAAGCACTGGGATTGAGATTAATAATTCGCGCGAAATTTAACATATTGCTAACGTAATTACCATGATACTAGCCGAAACGTATTGATATAGGTAGCAGCAAATTGTTATTAAATTGTATGGTTTTCACTAAGTTAATGAGTGTGTAATTTTAGGTGTACTTAGCTAGGAGCAAATAGCGCGATGAAGAGCCAGTCCTCTAAACCTTAAGCCTAACCCCGAAGCCTGAAGCCTGAAGCCATATAACAATTTATCATCCCCTCTAAAATCAATCTCGAGCACAATTTATTTTAAAAATAAATATCTTTATAAAACAAATTATTGAACAAAAAGTAACATTAAATCAGCTGATACAAACAACAACCTTATTGATAATTATTATCATTAAGGTTAGTATGCACATATTGAATTTTAATCATTTTCCATGTGAGATATTTTGATATGTACGTTTGTCTTTGCCACGGTGTTACCGATAAACAAATAGAGACTGCTATTGATAATGGCGCTGAGACTATGAAGTCGTTAGCTACAGAGCTGAAAGTTGGCACACAGTGCGGTAAGTGCTGCCAATGTGCTAAGCGTGTATTGAACAATAAATTAATGCAGATTTCTGAAGCACAACCTCAAGTAGCTTAGGTATTACAAGGCATGTAGTAAACCTTTAGCCTTAACTTAATACATTACTAATGCTATAAATTACTAATGCTATATATTACCAAGCTATAAAGTTCTAACTCTAACTTATAAAAGACAGGGTTAACTTATACAAGGATACGTAGCACTCTTCGTATCGCTATATAAGTTAACTAAAGTGAAGTTCTGAAAAATATTATTCCATCATTGACTGTAAGTAATTTTCAATACCTGCATGCTCAATAATATATTGTTGCGATTCAACCCAATCAATTTTTTCTTCTACGTTTTCAAGTAATTCTTCTGCTAAATCTCTGGTGATAAAGTCGTGTAACTTTTCACTTTCGACAATTAATGTTTGTAAAGCATCACGAGAAACATATTCTAATTCCATATTAGATTGCAGCATTTCTTGGGTATGCTCACCAATATGTAAACGTCCTAAATCTTGTAAGTTAGGTAAACCTTCTAAAAATAAAACACGCTCAATTAACTTATCTGCTTGCTTCATTTTTTCAATCGAGACTTTATAGTCTGCTTTATTGAGCTTTTCTAACCCCCAGTTTTTATACATGCGAGCATGTAAAAAATATTGGTTAATCGCTATTAAATCAATAGCTAGTACGCTATTTAATAAGCTGATAATTTTTTGATGACCTTTCATAACAGCTCCCTACCCTGGTAAATGTTGACCCATATGCGATTGAATATAATTTTGTAAACCAATTCGTTCAATTAAGCCCAACTGCTTTTCAAGCCAATAAACATGATCTTCTTCAGTATCAAAAAGTAGCTTCTCTAACATTTCACGAGTTTGGTAATCACCTTCACTTTCACATAAAGCGATAGTCGATTTTAACGCGTCAACTACTTCCATTTCCAAAATCAAATCATTTTTCAACATACTAGGCACATCATCACCAATAATTAAATCACGTCTATTGGCTAGATTAGGTATGCCTTCAAGAAATAAAATACGTTTAATTAGCGCATCGGCGTGGGTGATCTCTTCTTGCATCTCATGTTCAAGTTGATCAAATAACTTATCTAAGCCCCAATCTTGATACATTCGAGAATGAATAAAATATTGATCAATAGCTGCTAACTCGTTGTGCAGCAAGTTATTTAAACTTGCTATTACTTTAGAACTGCCTTTCATTGTTCACCTCCACATATAAAAATAATGATTATTTTATAAAGCACTCAATATAAATTACTGTAAAGCCTAGTAGATTGATAGCGATTTATCGAATTAATCTAGATTTTTTATGTAACTTTTATTTAATTTTTATTTAGCTAAGTAACTATTTTTTATAGTGAAAATTATTCTTATTAGTATTTACCCAAACAATTAATATAACGTATAGCATTATGTATAAATGAATTGTTAGTAATTAGAGCAAGAAGTGTTAAGTAAACCCTTTATATTTGGTTGTTTTTTCTTCCTATAAGATAGAAATGAATAACCAAGTAGCGAGTATAAATAGCCATCTAAACTTCTAAATATTGCTAATAAACAAGAGGCACGATAGAATACGCGCCTAAAGGTTTTTTCGTGTTAACGAAGATGGTGTAAATCCATCACTGTACCCGCAACTGTAAATGAAGTTTTATTTAATCATTACTTATTAATGACTAATTAATTAATTAATGAATAAATAATCGTTCAAAGTCAGATAGCTAACCAAAAAACCAACCTATTACCGTGCGGGAAAACACGAGTTTAAATATGTCTACCCTAATTAATATCACTTCGCTTAGCTGGAAAATTCAGCAAAAAAACATTTTGCATAACATTAGCTTTAATGTTCGCAAAGGCGAAGTTATAGGTATTATAGGCCCAAATGGCGCAGGTAAAACTAGCTTATTACGCTGTTTAACTAACCAAGCCAATATTCTTGCCAACTCAAATATAAGCGGTAGCGTTCAGCTTAAAAACCGTGATTTAAAACAATACAGTGCTAAAGAAATAGCTCAACATTTTGCATTAGTTATGCAAAAAAATGACAGTATATTTGCTTTATCTGTGCAAGACGTGATGAACATGGGGTTATTACCGCATAAATCATTTTTCGCTTTAGATAACGATCACGACAAAGCTCAGATAGCATTGGCACTCGACAAAGTCGGTTTACGTCACGAATTACATAGCCACTTCAATCAATTATCAGGTGGTGAGCAACAGCGAGTACTAATTGCTCGCGCGTTAGTACAAGCCAGCCAAATTTTAATTCTGGATGAGCCCACTAATCATCTTGATGTTTATTATCAGCATCAAGTACTGCAACTTGTTAGTAAGCTTCATATTACTGTCATAATGACAGTGCATGATTTCAATCTAGCAAGCCTCTATTGTCAGCGATTATTATTATTAAACAAAGGTGAGCTTATTAGTGATGGCACGCCTGAAGAGGTTTTAGCGCCAAAACAATTAAGTAAAATATTTGGCTTACCTTGCCAACAAAATATTGATGCAATTACTGGTGCAACGCAAGTGTCCTTTTACTTAGAAGAAAATAGGCTTGAAGAGAATAGGCTTGAAGAAAATGGCCTTGTAGAGAATAAAATTATAGACGATAAACTTGCAGCACCTATTGATACACAATGTGCTTCGGGGTCGTTAAGTGAATAAAACGTCAATTACTCTATTTACCTTAGCTGCGCTGGTTATTGTGTCTGCAATAGCGTCAATCACCTTTGGGCCCGCTGAAATAACTTCATCAGAGTTAATGGCTTGTTTAGTTGGTAATTGTCAAAGCCAAATTTCCAATGTGGTTATTTGGCAAATACGCATTCCTAGAGTATTAGTTGCCTTAGTTGCCGGTATGGGCTTAGCGATTGCTGGCGCTATTTTACAAAACACCACGCGTAACCCTTTGGCTGATCCTTATCTTTTTGGCATAGTTTCAGGCGCGGGTTTAGGCGCAACTATCGCCAATATCACCTTAGCGAATCATCTCACAGTAGCTCTGCCGTTAGCGGCATTTCTTGGTGCGTTATTCTCAGTTATTATTGTTGTGTTTGTCGCTAAAGTTATTCAACGTATGGAACAACTACTGTTAGCGGGTGTGGCGGTATCGTTTATGCTCGCATCAATTACCCAGTTCATTTTATATTTTGGTGAACCCTTTGCTACTAACCGGGTAATGTTTTGGTTAATGGGTAGCTTAGCGCGTGTTGAAATGAGTAATTTTTATGTTATTGGCGCGGTATTAGTTATCGCCATGCTTATTGTCGCTGCATTGCACCGACAAATTGATGCCTTGTTACTAGGCGATGAAAGTGCTGCTAGTTTAGGTGTTAATGTAGATAAACTTCGTTTACTTATGCTCGGATTATGCGCCGCACTTACCGCCACTATTGTCGCCTATTGTGGCGGTATAGGCTTTGTTGGCTTGATGATCCCGCACATTGTTAGGCAAATTATTGGCGTAACTACCTTAAAACTTATTCTTGGCAGCGCACTTATTGGCGCTATATTTTTAATTTGGGTTGATGTTATTGCCCGCTCTTCACTACCGCATGCTGAAATACCTATTGGTATTATTACCTCAGCCTTAGGTAGTTTATTTTTCTTATTTATCATGTATCGATCTCGCCCAATAAACTAAGCTTTAACAGATAAAAATTATATCTTAACAACGTAGAGAAAAAATTATGACTGATAACAATTTACCTGAAAGTGATTTACCTAAGAATGACTTACCTGAAAGTGAGTCGTCTGAAGCTAGCAAAAAAGATAAAACCACCTCTGATAAGCACAAAGCGCGTATGCAAAAGCTTAAAGAGAAAGTAGATTCTCGTATTGACAGCGCAACCGATGAACGTGGTTTATTAATCGTTATAACAGGTAATGGTAAAGGTAAAAGTACTTCAGGCTTTGGTACTATTGCTCGTGCTGTTGGTCATGGTCTTAATGCTGCAGTTGCTCAGTTTATTAAAGGTACATGGGCTTGTGGTGAACGACAATTACTAGAAAATGCCGGCGTGCAATTTGAAGTAATGGGCACAGGCTTTACTTGGAACACGCAAGATAAAGAAAAAGACATTGCCGCGGCCAAACAAGTATGGGTTAAGTGTAAAGACCTACTTGCTGATAATAATATAGATGTCGTGTTATTAGATGAAATGACTTACATGCTTTCGTACAAATACCTTGATTTAGATGAAGTAGTTGAAGCGTTAAATAACCGTCCTAAAAATCAACACGTTATTATTACGGGTCGTGCTTGTCATCGCGCGATTATTGATATGGCTGATACGGTTAGTGAAGTTCAATCAATCAAACACGCTTTTGATAACGGTATTAAAGCGCAAAAAGGTATTGATTGGTAAACCAATTATTCCCTGAAAAAATCAGCTTGAATAGTGATTATTAAATATTTAGTACAACACTACTCAAGCCAATATATTTAACTCTATAGAAACATAATGAAATTAATTTACTCACTGCTATCACTAATACTTATTGCTAACTCATCGCTTGCACAAACAAGTGAAAATTATAATGAAGATAAGAGCGAAGTTAAGAGCGAAGAAGTAACTAAACCAACAATTATTGCCTTATCACCGCATATTGTCGAAATGCTGTTTGATGTTGGCGCAGGTAAGCAAATTATTGGTACCACTACTTTTGCTGATTATCCCGAGCAAGCAAAGAAAATACCGATTATTGGTAGTTATGTACGTTTACAAATTGAGCGCGTGATAGAGCTGCAGCCTGATTTAATTATTGCATGGAAAAGTGGTAACCCCAGTGATGACCTAGCGAGATTAGAGCAACTTGGTTTTAACATTGTCTATTCACAGCCGCATACCTTTGCCGATGTAGCCAGCGAAGTACGTTTATTTGGTGAGATAAGCGGTCATGCAAAACAAGGTGAAAAAGTAGCTGCGAAGTTTGAACAAGACATAGAAGAAATAACAAAAACCTATAAAAACAAAAGCGAAATAACTGGGTTTTATGAGCAGTGGTCTCGCCCATTAACAACCGTTGCTAAAAATAGTTGGCCACAACAATTTCTTAATATATGCCAAGTCAAAAATCCTTTTGAGCAGGTATTAACGCCTTATCCGCAAGTAAATATAGAACAGTTATTACCGGCTGAAATACAAGTAATTATTCAGCCATTATCTGAAAATCAAAAACAGCTTGAAGGCTTTAATTGGCAAGATTGGTCAATTATTCCTGCGGTAAAAAACAAACAAATAATTCAACCAGATGCAGACAAAATGCATCGTATGACATTACGCAGTGTATCTGCATTAAAAGATTTGTGTGTAGAAGTCGACCAAACAAGGGAGATTTTGCAACAAAAGCATAGCTAGTCAAAACGGCTAGTAACTAAAAATATTTTAGGTGTCTGGACGCATTATTTGTGAAATACATCTCGTGCTGCAGATTAAACGGGAAATTGGTTAAACCAATACTGCCCCCGCAACGGTGTGAAGGCTCTATTACTGAGTGTTCAAGTCCGGAGACCGGCCTAAAATTTAATTTATCATTATGAACACGGTGGGTGTTTATAACTGAGGACAAAATGAAAAAAACATTAATAGCACTAAGCATTAGCAGCCTACTTTATTCATCATTTTCACTTGCTGAAGAAGTTCAAAACGAAATAATCGATAGACAAGTTCTAGCCGATGAAAACATGATTGTCACTGCGACTCGAAGTGTACAAGACAAGTTTGATACCCTTGCTTCTGTTGGCGTATTCACCCAAGCAGACATAGAAAAAATTCAACCCTTATCTGTCGGTGATTTACTTAGCCGTGTTGCGGGTATTTCAATTAGCACTCAAGGTACTTCTGCTCATAAATCATCAGCGTTTGTACGTGGTACTAACTCTGATCATGTTCTGGTATTAGTGAATGGTGTTCGTGTTGGCTCTGCAACCCTTGGTTCAAAAAGCCTTGCTGAAATTCCTGTGCAATTAATTCAACGTGTTGAAGTAGTTAAAGGACCAAGAGCTGCATTGTGGGGCTCTGATGCTATTGGTGGTGTTATACAAATATTCACTCGTGACTTAGCCCCAAGTGAAGGCCAAGTTGGCTTAAAAGTAGGTAGTAATAGTTTAGTTCAAGGTTATGGCGCGTTAGGTTTTGGTAACGAAGCTAATAGCTATACCTTAACAGCTATGGCTGAAAAGTCTGACGGTGTTGATGTAGTCGTTCCTGATGGTAGTAGCGCATATACCGTTGACCAACCTGATGAAGATGGTTACGACCGTCAATCTGTTGGTCTTTCTGGTACAAGCCAATTTACTAAAGAATATTCACTCGAATTAAATACTCAGTATGACCAAGGTACTACTGAAATAGATGCCAACACCGCGTACAGTGGCGACGAGACCAGTTATGAAAACTACTTCGTATTACTAAGAAATCACCTGCAATTAGACAATATTTATTTGCAGCTTGGTTTAAGTACGGCGCAAGACAGCTCTGAAGATAATTATAGTGATTACAATGTTGATAATAACTTTGAAAATCCAAATAGCTTATATGTTACTAATCGTGATCAAATAACAGCATTAGTACAAATGCCATTAGCACAAGCATCAGAAATAACCACTGGTTTTGAGTGGTATAAAGAGGATGTTGAAAGTAGCTTGGTTTACGACAGCACTGAGCGTATTACAAGAGCATTTTTTGTTACTGGTCGTCATGATATAGATAACATAAAAATTGAAGGCTCTGTGCGTTACGACAAAGTTGGTAGCATTGATGGAGAAACAACCTACCAAGTTGCAGCGGGTTATGAAGCTAGTGAACAGCTTCTTTTCTCATTAAGTTACGGTACTGCATTTAAAGCGCCTAGTTTTAATGATTTATATTACCCTTGGTCTGGTAACCCTGATCTAATGGCTGAAACTTCAGAAAGTACTGAGTTTTTAACTCGCTACCGCCATGAGTTGTTTACTGCTGAGCTTTCTGTTTACCAAACTAACATTGATAACCTAATAGAATGGGCACCAACTGATTCAGGCGCGTATAAACCGTCAAATGTTGCTGAAGCTGAAATTTTTGGTGTTGAAACTACCTTTACTGCTGATATTTATGGCACAGATAACAGATTAACATTAAGTTATCTTGATGCTAAAGATGCAGAGACTGATCACGACTTACCGAGACGACCAAACTTTTTTGCAACCTATAATTTTATTTACTCAATGGAGCAGTTAGACTTTACTTTTGATATTAATTATCAAGGCGATAGATATAACCTTTCTGGTGACCCTGTGAAAACATTGGATTCGTATACCTTAGTTGACCTTGGTTTAAACTACCGACTGAACAGCCAAGTAAGCTTACTTGCTAAAATCACCAACGTTGCTGACGAGTTTTATAAAACTGCTAGTACTTACCCTGGTGCTGAGCGTGGTTATACATTAACGTTAGATTATAGGTTCTAGGTTCTAGGTTCTAAGCAATTTTATAACCAACCGTTAGATACAAAAAAGCCTGTGAATCACAGGCTTTTTTATGTCGTTAATTGTCTAGTTATTTTAGCGCGATATTAATCTCTACTTGATTCAAGTTTTTCACAAAGTCATTATTCAATGCTAATGGACTCAAACCTTGATAATGCTTAATATAATCTGAGTAGTTATTATTACTAATGCTTTGAATTAATCTAATATCAGTTGATTGCTTATCGGTATTAATATCAATAATATCTTCATATCCAGTTAATGGAGCGCTAATCGCTAGTACACCAGTATCGGGACCGTAGAATGTCCATTTAGCTGGCATTACTAATTTAGTGTCTGGATCATAAGCAGTAAAAACAAAGCTAATTACGGCCATAGGATAGCCAGATACCGCACTGTAATCATAGCTGCCGTCATCTTTTATTTCAGAAAAATTACGATCATCTATTGACGGTTTTTGTTCGCTCGCTT
Organism: Colwellia echini; assembly: GCF_002843355.2. Classification (GTDB taxonomy): domain Bacteria; phylum Pseudomonadota; class Gammaproteobacteria; order Enterobacterales; family Alteromonadaceae; genus Colwellia; species Colwellia echini. Next base: position 3,262 of record NZ_PJAI02000026.1, on the reverse strand, counting down.
TTACAGAAAAAGATTCTTGAGCAGTTGTTGATATCACTTGTTGGTGTGTTTTAATCGTCGAGCTACCAAAAATAGAACTGCTTTCATCAAAAGTCACACTAGCTTGTGATTGATAATACGCTTCACTAATATAACTATGCGTATTAAAAACAAGTAATGATTGATCGTTACTGTCGACTACAGCTGAAAAATGTTTGGTATTGCCAATAAGTTGATTAGTAGTAAAGGTTTGATGCTCTTGTGCTAAATCAACACTGTCTGCTACTTGAAAGGCAGAAAGTGACCATACGCCGTCGTCATTGGCACTAAAGTCATCAATAAAATCAGCCGAAGCTATCGCTTTTTGATTAGCATCAACCCCCGATACTGAAAAAGAATGCTGAGGCCAATTACCATCAATTGAACGACAAACATTAATTCCCTCAAAAAGCGTTGTTTCTGTATCAACCGTTTGCCAATTGTCATAAGCTAATGAACTCGTTACTGAGGTAACGGAATCAAAAGGTCTATGTGATAACTCAAGGTTTTGCGTTACACACTCACAGGTTGAGTTATCAACCGAGTTATCAAACTGTGCTTGATAATAAGAAGCTGAATCACTACTGGCTTGGTAATAACTCACCACATTTAAACCTTCATCTTCACTACCTTTTTGATCTTTAGCAATGATGGTGTAGTTAATAAACTCACTTGTGGTAACAACACTGATAACACCACTTTCATCTGGCTTATGAGTACTTAATGTTTGCCAAGTATCATCTTGCAATAATAATTCAACATCGGTAAAAGCAGTTACAACACCGCAATCGTTTGTTAACTGCGAAGTTAATGTGAAAGTTCGCTCAACAGGAGTTACTGGTACTGAGGGAGCATCTTTTGAATCACTACCGCAACTTTGCAATAGTAACGTTAGCGCTAGTGTGGAAAATAAGGTAGGTAATGTAGGTACTAGAAATTTATTCAACTGTGATCCCCAAGGATTTTATTTAAAGATAAAACTGAAAGCCAACAAGCAACTTAGATTCAAAGAGTAAAACTTAAAAAGTGAACATAAATTTTCAGCAGAATTATACCTAGCTTTAGTATGAATTTGCTATTTTTGTTTTGTTTATCATATAACTTACCCATCTTGTGTTAGCCAGTTTTTAATATCTTACTCTGAAAATCATTTTTAATACTCATTGAAATCCTTACAAACCTCTTCGTAATAATTACACAATAAATATAATTTTATTATTACGCTGCATTATTTACGCTTAAAAATCAGCACATTGGCTATTGGCACAGGATTTGAATATTCAAAGATGGGTATATTAAATACAACTACCAACTTCGGTTTAGGTCTTTGTACTTTTCAATATCCATATCGCCTATTAAATATGCTTAAACAAAGCTAAAACTAAGCTAAAAACAAAGGAGAATTAGATTATGAATAACGACATTATTGAAGGTAAGTGGAAGCAAGCATCAGGTTCACTCAAAGCCAGTTGGGGTAAATTAACTGATGATGACTTACAAGAAATAGATGGTAATCTTGAAAAATTCCAAGGCAAGATGCAAGAAAAATATGGAATGGCTAAAGATGAGGCAAAAGAAGAATTCGAGAAATCTTACTAATAATTACTTATAGTTATGAGTAATTATTAGCTATACAAGTCAGTATAAGTATTTTTGCAGACTCATGGCGTCATATTAAATGGCGCCAATTTTTTATATAACGCCAAATAATTATCGTTATATTTTATATAAAGCCTCATATAACGTTTGAAAAATTAAAGAATTAAGTAACATCTTTAACTTCTTTTTTATAAGGTTCAAGAAATTGCAAAACCATAAACCCTGTTAAACTTAATACAATAGCTATCTCATAACGAGCATATGCGACCGATACGCCAATGGCAGCAGTTAACCAAATTCCAGCTGCGCTAGCAGTACCTTGTACATGCTCTGAGCTTTTAATTATTGACCCACCCCCAATAAAACCAATGCCTGTTATTATGCCGTACATCACTCTCGCTTGTGCTCCTGGCTCTGTAAAAACACTCATCGCGACTAACATAAAAGCAGTACAAGAAATAGCGACCAACGGAAAGGTCCTTAAGCCCGCGCCATTAGTTCTTGATTCTCGGTTAAGTGCTATGGGTAACGACAAAATGAAAGCAATACCAAGTTGATATAGGTGAAACCAAATCAGCTTAAAGTCTATTGGAAACTCTTCTAACATAATTTTCCTAACATTATAAATATAAAAACAACTAGATTAAGTAATTAATACCTTTTGAAAATAATTCATTTATTTATTATTTCAAGTGGTATTCGTGACTTTAAAACCATAAATTATAACTACAAGTAACAAAAAATACAGTAAGCAGAGTTAAAAGAAAATAACTACCACTACATTTTGTACTAAAGCGAAGGGGAAATAGATAATACGTGTGACATGCAAAGCAAATTTTCAACTCGCATTATTACTGCTAATTGTTTATTACCAATTATTTATTCCTAGTCAATAATTTCTGATCAATATTGATAAATAACTCAACAGCCCCCAGTTTAACTATTCTGCTTATTGAAAAAAGCACAAACAGTTTCATATGATAAGATTATCAACCCTGAAGCCTCGTCAATACAAAATTCACTCGGCAATTTATTATGCATTTACTTAAATCAACAATTCATCCTGACATTACCGACTTATCGGCCTCAACATTTACCCGAAACGCCACCAGAGCTATCATTTTAAAAGGTGAAGATATATTGCTGCTATACACCAAACGTTACCACGACTATAGCTTACCAGGCGGCGGAATTGATGACGGTGAAAGTAATGTAGATGGATTAATTCGTGAATTAAAAGAAGAAACTGGCGCACATAATGTTGATAATATTCAGCCTTTCGGTCGTTATGAAGAATACCGACCTTGGTACAAACCTGACTTTGATATTGTGCAAATGCAATCTTATTGTTACACCTGCACCATTGACGATGTACTAAAAGAACCTGAGCTTGAAGCCCACGAAATTAATAATGGTATGCACCCAGTATGGATGAATATTCACGAAGCAATCAGCCATAATGAAGAGACTATAGCTAAAAGCGCCAAGAAAGGTTTATCGATTGAACGTGAAACCTTTTTACTTAAATTGATTGTTAAAGAGTTGCTTGATTAAATAACTAGATTAATTACGTAGAAATCAAAACTGGATCCCCGACAAGAGAACTCGGGGATGACGAAAATCATACGTGCGCTTATAACTTTAC
>NZ_PJAI02000025.1 GCF_002843355.2 Colwellia echini | reverse complement strand
ACACCTGTAGGAAGCTGCCCTGCAGGTGAGCCACGGATGACTTGTAGGTATTTGGTGCACCTGTAGGAAGCTGCCCTGCAGGTGAGCCACGAATGACTTGTAGGTATTTGGTATACCTGTAGGAAGCTGCCCTGCAGGTGAGCCACGAATGACTTGTAGATATTTGGTACACCTGTAGGAAGCTGCCCTGCAGGTGAGCCACGGATGACTTGTAGGTATTTGGTGCACCTGTAGGAAGCTGCCCTGCAGGTGAGCCACGAATGACTTGTAGGTATTTGGTGCACCTGTAGGAAGCTGCCCTGCAGGTGAGCCACGGATGACTTGTAGGTATTTGGTACACCTGTAGGAAGCTGCCCTGCAGGTGAGCCAAAAACGCAGTTTTTGAATAAACATCCAACACCAAATACCCAAAATTTATAGATCCCCGATCAGACACCTCGGGGATGACAGGGTATCTACTTCGGGAATGACGAGGTTATCGCTCAAGACACAGGTTAAAATTACAGGCTATTGCTGTAACCCTTTTGAGAAATGCAATTTTTGATTATTATCGATAATAATCGCTTCATACTCTGGTAAAGTGTCAATAAATGCCATTCCCTCTTTAAGGCCTTTAACAAAGACGGTTGTTGATAATGCATCCACTACAGTTGCATCTTTACCAATAATTGAGACACTAACCACTTCACGTGCTGAATCACCAGTTTTAGGATTAATAATATGATGATAACGTGTGCCATCTTCTATGAAGTAACGTTCGTAATCCCCTGAAGTAGAAATGGCTTCATTACTCAACGGTATATGAACTGCATTCTTATCTTCTGCTCGAGGGTGTTTTATACCTACAAACCACGGTCTACCCCGTCGGTCGCCTAATAAAATAGTATCTCCACCTGCGCTCATTAAAGCAGACTCGACACCTGCTAACTTTAAGATATTAATACATTGCTGTATTGCATAACCTTTAGCAATACCGCCCAAGTCTATTTTAATAGCATTATTAGCAAAGCTAACTGTGTTATTAGCCTCAATTAATGTAATACCTTGATAATTAATAGCAGGTAAAGCATTTTCAATTGCATTTTTTTGCGGCCTGATTTTTTCTCGATAATTATATTGATACCCGATAGAGGCGTAAGTTATATCAAAAGCACCATGACTTAACACTGATATTTCTTGCGCAATGGTCAATAACGAAAAGAGTTCACTAGAAATAGTTACTTCTCTGCTGCCTGCATCATTGTTAAGTAAACTTAATTCACTTGTTGCAATATAGGGGCTCATTGCGTTGTTTAAGCGGCTCATTTCGGTAACAATTTGTTGAATTAATTGTTGGGCTTTTAGATCCGTTTGTTCATTAGCCTCGGTATTAAGTTTCGTTGTTTTAGGCTTATCTAACCAAAATTCGATATGAGCACGAGTGCCCATGGTATTAAAGGTGTGTTGATACCATTGAGCACTTAATTGAAGGGGCATGAACAATAGGATAAATGAACACGTAAAAGCAGGAAAATTCAAGATAATTGGCTCACTAAGACTTTTGACAATATTAAATATCACTCATCCAATCAATTTGCTTATTTGAACGTACTTTGCGATCAATCAAATCTTGTATAAGTGGTGTTAAAATTAATTCCATCGCTAAACCCATTTTTCCACCAGGAACAACGAGAGTATTAATACGTGACATAAAGGAGCCATCAATCATGCGTAGATAATATTGAAAATCAACATTCTTGACTTCACGAAAGCGTATGACTACAAAGCTTTCATCTAAACTTGGGATCGCTTTAGCGCTAAAAGGGTTAGACGTATCAACCGTTGGCACACGCTGAAAGTTAATATGGGTTCGTGAGAATTGTGGAGTGATGAAAGAGATATAATCTTCCATACTACGAACAATACTAGCTGTAACAGCTTCTCTAGTATGGCCACGTTTATCCGTATCACGGACCATTTTTTGGATCCATTCAAGATTAACAATAGGCACCATACCAATTAAAAGATCCACATGTTTAGCTACATCGTTGTCAGGTGTAACTACACCGCCATGAAGCCCTTCGTAGTATAATAAGTCTGTACCTTCTCCTAAGTCTTCCCACGGGGTAAAAGTACCAGGCATTTGGTTGAAAGGTACTGCATCGTCAAAGGTATGTAAGTAACGTCTTATTTTCCCTTTACCTGTTTCACCATAGTCGCAAAATAACTTCTCTAAAGCTCCAAAGTCATTAGCCAGATCGCCAAAATAGCTAATATTCTCGCGGGCTTCTTTGGCTTTACGCTTTTCCATATCCATTTCAGGACGTGAAAAACGATGGAAACTATCACCCTCTACGTTTACAGAAGTAATTCCAAGGGTTCTAAACATATGCTCAAAGGCAGCGGTTGTGGTAGATGTTCCTGCCCCTGATGAACCAGTAACGGCAATAATTGGATTTCTTGATGACATAAAGGCTCAAAGTTGTAGGCTAAAGTGCAATAGATATTTTATACGGTGAATTAGGGGTTAGGTCAAGTGCCGTTTGATTTAACAAAATTTAGGCAATAAAAAACCGAGCCTAAACTCGGTTTTTTAATTGAAGTACAATTTAACAATTAAGTAAAATTTATGCTTCAGCTGACTCTTCAACTACTTCAGGAGCATCTTCTACTACTGGGCGGTCTACTAACTCAATGTATGCCATAGGCGCTTTATCACCAGTACGGAAACCACATTTTAAAATGCGAGTGTAACCACCTGGACGTTCTTGGTAACGAGGACCAAGTTCGCTGAATAAAATACCTACTACTTCTTTATCTTGTGTACGAGCAAACGCTAAACGGCGATTTGCAACACTGTCGGTTTTAGCCAATGTAACTAGTGGCTCAATAACACGACGTAGTTCTTTAGCTTTAGCTACAGTCGTTTTAATAACGCCGTGCTTAACTAAAGAGCTTGCCATATTGCGGAACATCGCTTGACGATGACTGCTATTACGGTTTAACTGGCGACCGCTTTGACGATGACGCATAAGTTAATCCCTTCTCTCTAACTATTAAAAAAATGATGATCGAACTAGTCGTTGTCAACAATGCTTTCAGGTGGCCAGTTTTCTAAGCGCATGCCTAGAGACAAACCACGTGACGCTAAAACGTCTTTAATTTCTGTAAGAGATTTCTTACCTAAATTAGGCGTTTTAAGAAGTTCAACTTCTGCACGTTGTACTAAATCACCAATGTATTGAATTGCTTCTGCTTTTAAACAGTTGGCTGAACGAACAGTTAATTCTAGATCATCTACCGGACGAAGCAAGATTGGGTCGAATAATGGTTTTTCTTCCACTTGTTCAACTTCTTTGATATCACGTAGTTCAACAAACGCATCAAGCTGTTCAGCAAGAATAGTTGAAGCACGACGGATAGCTTCTTCTGGATCCAATGTACCATTGGTTTCCATATCTAAAACTAATTTGTCTAAATCTGTACGTTGTTCAACACGTGCAGAATCAACATCATAAGCAATTCTAACTACTGGACTGAATGAGGCGTCAACCAACAAACGACCAATAGCACGATCTTCTTCCTCGGCATCACGGCGCGCTGAAGCTGGAACATAACCACGTCCCATTTCAATTTTAATGCGCATGCTGATAGAACCTTCACCTGTTAGGGTGCAGATAACATGGTCTGGATTTGCAATAGTTACATCACCATCATGTTGTATATCAGCTGCCGTTACAGGGCCTTCACCAGACTTAGTTAAGGTTAGAACGGCTTCATTCTTACCTTCTAATAAAACAGCAAGCCCTTTAAGGTTTAACAATATTTCGATGATGTCCTCTTGAACACCTTCTTTACTACTGTACTCATGTAAAACACCGTCAATTTCAACTTCAGTTACGGCACAACCCGGCATTGAAGATAAAAGAATACGACGTAACGCATTACCTAAAGTGTGACCAAAACCACGTTCTAGAGGCTCTAAAGTTACCTTAGCGCGACGAGGGCTAATAGTTTCAATGCCAACAAGTCGTGGTCTAAGGAATTCGGTTACTGAACCCTGCATATATGTCCTCTCTTAAAGTGCAACTTTACTACTTAGAGTAAAGTTCAACAATCAACTGTTCATTAATTTCGGCAGATAAATCAGCGCGATCTGGAACACGTTTAAAAACGCCTTCAAGCTTCTTAGTATCTACTTCAACCCAAAGTGGTTTCTCACGTTGATCAGCTAATTCTAAAGCAGCGATAATACGCGCTTGAGTTTTAGACTTCTCACGAACAGAAACAGTATCTTCAGCTTTAACAGTGAAAGATGGAATATTAACTACACCGCCGTTTACCACGATAGCCTTATGGCTAACTAGTTGACGAGCTTCAGCACGAGTGCTTGCATAGCCCATACGGTAAACTACGTTATCTAAACGCGTTTCTAAAAGCTGTAACAAGTTTTCACCTGTGTTGCCTTTTTGACGTGCTGCTTCTTTGTAGTAATTACTGAATTGTTTTTCTAGTACGCCATAAATACGACGAACTTTTTGTTTTTCACGAAGTTGAACACCGTAGTCTGACAAACGACCGCGACGGGCGCCGTGTTGACCTGGTATTGTTTCGATTTTACATTTAGTGTCAATTGCTCTAACACCGCTTTTAAGGAACAAATCTGTACCTTCGCGACGACTAAGCTTTAACTTAGGACCTAAATATCTAGCCATTTTCTTTCTCCAACTATCCTAAAAAAAATTACGATTAAACGCGACGTTTCTTAGGAGGACGACAACCATTATGAGGAATAGGTGTAACGTCAGTAATGTTGGTGATTTTAAAACCAGCAGCATTTAAGGCACGGATAGCAGATTCACGACCTGGACCTGGACCTTTAACGAAAACTTCAATATTCTTCAAGCCAAACTCTTTTGCAACAGCGCCTGCGCGGTCTGCAGCTACTTGCGCAGCAAATGGAGTTGATTTACGTGAACCACGGAAACCAGAGCCACCAGCAGTCGCCCAAGATAAAGCATTACCTTGACGGTCTGTAAGAGTCACGATTGTGTTGTTGAAAGAAGCATGGATATGAGCCATGCCATCAGCAACTTGTTTTTTTACGCGTTTACGCGTACGAACGGGTGTTTTAGCCATTGTCTAGTTCCTCTTACTTCTTAATTGGCTTACGAGGACCTTTACGGGTACGCGCATTAGTTTTAGTGCGTTGACCACGTAGAGGAAGACTGCGACGGTGACGAATGCCACGGAAACAACCTAAATCCATAAGACGTTTAATATTCATTGAAACTTCACGGCGTAAATCACCTTCTACGGTAAATTTATCCACTTCAGCGCGGAGCAAATCAATCTTTGCTTCGTCTAGTTCACTGATCTTTGTTGACTCTGGAATACCAGCAGCTGCACAAATTGCTTTCGCACGTGTAGCTCCAATTCCATAAATCGCAGTAATGGCGATTACTGCATGCTTGCGATCAGGGATGTTAATGCCAGCGATACGGGCCACTAAACACATCTCCTATTTAAAATTAAAATTAATTGGTTGGAAAGCCCGTTAGGATACCCAACCATTGTTTTTTTCTGCAAATCGAAGCGGCATTATACAGATAAATCTACATAATGCCACTTCTAAAAGATATTAGGTTAAAGTCTAAGCTTAACCTTGTCTTTGTTTGTGCTTTGGTTCAACACAAAGAACGCGAATTACGCCTTTACGTTTAATCACTTTACAATTACGACAGATCTTTTTTACGGATGCACGTACTTTCATTTTATACTCCGTTAACTAAATTAGCTCAGCCTAACGGCCATAGCCTTTTAAGTTCGCTTTTTTAAGTACATTGTCATATTGATGAGACATCATATGCGTTTGTACCTGTGCCATAAAGTCCATAATCACAACCACGATAATCAATAATGATGTACCGCCGAAATAGAACTGTACGTCCCATGCCATGATCATAAACTGTGGAACCAAACAGACAAAGGTAATATACGCAGCACCACAAAGGGTTAAACGTGTCATAACTTTATCAATATATTTGGATGTTTGTTCACCCGGACGAATCCCTGGAATGAATGCACCTGACTTTTTCAAGTTATCTGCTGTTTCACGCGGATTGAAAACAAGAGCCGTGTAAAAGAAACAGAAAAATATAATTGCTGCCGCTAACATCATTACATACAAAGGTTGCCCTGGCGACATCGCCTGAGAAACACCTTGTAAGAAATCAGCAACGGGGCCGTCACCTTGACCAAACCAGCTCGCAAGCGTGCCTGGAAACAAGATAAGACTTGAGGCAAAGATAGGCGGAATAACACCCGCCATATTAACTTTCAAAGGTAAATGTGTGCTTTGCGCTGCAAAAACCTTACGGCCTTGCTGACGTTTCGCATAGTTAACAACAATACGTCGTTGACCACGTTCCACAAATACTACTAAGTAAGTTACTGCAAATACCACAACGCCGATAAGCAATAATACTAATAAGTGTATTTCACCTTGACGCGCCATTTCAGCCGTTTGACCAACTGCGGATGGCATGCCAGCAACAATACCAGCAAAAATGATAATTGATATACCATTACCAATACCGCGTTCAGTAATTTGTTCACCTAACCACATTAAAAACATGGTGCCGGTGATTAAACTAATAACCGCAGTAAAATAGAAACCAAAGCCTGCATTAATAACAAGACCTTGCATCATATCCGGTAAACTTCTGGCAATCGCTATCGACTGTACTGTTGCTAGAACTAAAGTGCCGTAGCGTGTGTATTGGCTGATTTTACGACGTCCAGCTTCACCTTCTTTTTTCAACTCTGCCATTGCCGGGTGCATAACCGTAAGCAATTGCATAATGATTGAAGCTGAGATGTACGGCATAATACCAAGTGCCAATACTGAGGCTCGCTCAAGTGCACCACCAGAGAACATGTTAAACATTTCTACAATGGTGCCCTTTTGTTGTTCAAAGAACTGAGCTAATACAGCGGCGTCAATACCAGGGATTGGCACAAAAGATCCTAAACGAAGCACAACTAAAGCAACGAATACGAACCATAATCTTTGTTTCAGCTCAGACAAACCGCCTGCGCCTTTACTACCTTGTTGAGTAGCCATTCCTGGTGTAGCCATTGTATATTATTCCTCTACTTTGCCACCAGCAGCTTCAATAGCTGCTTGTGCGCCTTTAGTTACTGCAATGCCACGTAATGTAATTGGACGAGTAATTTCGCCTGATAACATAACCTTAACAGCTACGATATTACGTGTTATTAAGCCAGCGTCTTTAAGTGCGTGAATATCAACAACATCGCCAGAAATTAGGTTTAATTCATGTAAACGTACTTCAGCGCGAACTAAAGATTTACGTGATGTAAAACCAAATTTAGGTAAACGTTGTTTCAATGGCATCTGACCACCTTCAAAACCTGGACGTACACTACCGCCAGAACGAGACTTCTGACCTTTGTGACCACGACCACCAGTTTTACCGATGCCTGAACCAATACCACGACCACAGCGTTTTTTAGCTTTGTGCGATCCCGGTGCAGGAGATAAAGTATTTAAATGCATAATTAATCCTCCACCTTAACCATATAATAAACCTTGTTGATCATACCACGTACAGATGGAGTATCTTCTAACTCAACTGTATGATTGATACGACGTAGACCAAGGCCTTTTAATGTAGCTCTATGCTTCGGCAAACGACCGATAGAACTTTTTATTTGAGTTACTTTAACTGTTTTAGACATGCTCAATTACCCCAAAATGTCTGCAACGCTTTTGCCACGTTTAGCTGCAACTGCTTTTGGTGAATGCATATTCACTAAAGCTGAAACAGTAGCGCGAACTACGTTGATTGGGTTAGTAGAACCGTATGCTTTTGACAATACGTTCTGAACGCCTGCAACTTCTAGTACTGCACGCATCGCGCCACCGGCGATGATACCTGTACCTTCAGAGGCTGGTTGCATGTAAACTTTAGAGCCTGAGTGCTTGCCCGTAATAACATGCTGAAGAGTAGTACCCTTCAGGTCAACGTTTACGATGTTACGGTGTGCTTTTTCCATTGCTTTTTGGATTGCAGCAGGCACTTCACGTGCTTTACCGTAGCCAAAACCAACACGACCGTTACCGTCACCAACTACTGTTAGTGCAGTAAAACTGAAAATGCGACCACCTTTAACCACTTTTGAAACGCGGTTAACTGCGATTAGCTTTTCAGCCATATCACTTTGTTGTGAGTTTTCTTGATTATGATTAGCCATTATCAACCCCTAGAATTGAAGACCAGCTTCACGAGCTGCTTCTGCTAACGCTTTCACGCGACCATGGTAAAGGAAACCAGAGCGATCAAAAGCTATCTTAGTGATACCTTTTGCTACAGCACGTTCAGCGATTGCTTTACCTACTGCAGTTGCTGCTGCAACATTACCTGTTTTTTCAAGTTGAGCGCTTAATTCTTTCTCTAAAGTAGATGCAGATGCAATTACTTCAGATCCAGTAGGAGCGATCAGTTGAGCGTAAATATGACGAGGAGTACGGAATATAACTAAACGATTCGCACCCAACTCGCTAATTTTTGCACGAGCGCGTTTAGCGCGGCGCAAACGAGATGTTTTCTTATCCATTATATTACCCTACTTCTTCTTAGCTTCTTTACGACGAACAACTTCATCAGAATAACGAACACCTTTACCTTTATAAGGCTCAGGTTTACGGTATGCACGAATGTTCGCTGCGGTTTGACCAATTAAATGCTTATCACAACCTTTCAGTGTGATTTCAGTTTGGCTAGGGGTTTCACAAGTTATTCCAGCAGGAATAGCATGGCTGATTGGGTGTGAAAAACCTAAAGATAAGTCTAAAGACTGACCTGCAGCTTTTGCACGGTAACCAACACCTTGTAAAATCAATTTCTTTTCAAAACCTTTACTAACACCTTCAACCATATTATTGATTAAAGAACGTGCAGTACCGGCTTGAGCCCAAGCGCCTTTAACATCAGCAACGATATTAGTAATTAAGCTGTTCTCTTCTTGAGAAACAACAACATCACTATGGATCGTGTGAGTTAATTCACCTACTGGACCTTTAACTGTAATTTCTTGACCTGATAACGTAATGGTAACGCCGGCAGGAACAAGTACTGGTGCTTTTGCAACACGAGACATATTATTCTCCTTACTCTACGAAACCAAGAACTTCACCGCCAATACCCGCAGAGCGAGCAGCGCGATCCGTCATCAAACCTTTAGAAGTCGAAATGATCGCAATACCCATGCCAGCAAGAACTTTAGGAAGTTCATCACAGCTTTTGTATATACGAAGACCAGGACGTGAAACACGTTTGATCTTTTCAATTACTTCTTTACCTTCAAAATATTTCAATGTAACAGCTAGCTCAGGTTTAACATCACCTGAAACTGAAAAATCTGAAATATAACCTTCTTCTTTAAGTAAGTTTGCAATTGCAACTTTAACTTTTGAAGATGGCATTTGTACTGCAGTCTTTGCTGCAGATTGACCGTTGCGGATGCGTGTAAACATGTCCGCGATAGGATCAGTCATCATAACCATTTACTCCCGTGAATTACCAACTAGCTTTCTTAAGACCTGGAACTTCACCGCGCATCATAGTTTCGCGTAATTTAATACGGCTTAAACCAAATTTACGTAAGAAACCATGTGGACGACCTGTAACATTACAACGGTTACGTTGACGGCTGCTACTTGAATCACGAGGTAAACTTTGAAGTTTCAATACAGCATCCCAGCGCTCTTCATCAGAAGAATCTACACCAGAGATGATTGCTTTTAATGCAGCACGCTTTTCAGCATATTGTGCTACTAACTTAGTTCTTTTAGCTTCACGAGCTTTCATTGACGTTTTAGCCATAACTCTACACCTTCTTCTTGAACGGGAAATCAAAGGCAGACAATAAAGCTAGTCCTTCTTCGTTATCTTTCGCGCTAGTAGTAATAGTGATATCTAATCCGCGAATCTTGTCGATTTTATCGTACTCAATTTCAGGAAAGATGATTTGCTCACGAACGCCCATGCTGTAGTTACCACGGCCATCAAATGACTTTGGATTTAAACCACGGAAATCACGGATACGAGGGATAGAAATAGAGATTAAACGCTCTAAAAATTCCCACATACGCTCGCCGCGTAGAGTTACTTTTGTACCTATAGGGTAGCCTTCACGAATCTTGAAGCCCGCAACTGATTTGCGTGCTAGTGTCGTTACCGGCTTTTGCCCTGAGATTGCAGTAAGATCATTTGTGGCGTGCTCTAATACTTTTTTATCAGCAATAGCTTCACCAACACCCATGTTCAGGGTGATCTTTTCAATCCGAGGGACTTGCATGACACTTTTATAACCAAATTGCTTTTGCAACTCAGCTACAACTGTATCTTTATATAAATCATGCAGTTTCGCCATCGTTTACTCCAATTTAAATTAATTCGTTATTAGATTTGAAAAAACGTACTTTTTTATCGTTTTCAATTCTAAAACCAACACGATCTGCTTTGCCCGTTGCTGGGTTAACAATCGCTACGTTGGAAACTTGTAAAGGTGCTTCTTTTTCAACAATGCCACCAGGCTGCTGTAACTGAGGTACAGGCTTAGTGTGTTTCTTGATTAAGTTAACGCCTTCTACGAATACTTTACCAGACTCAACAAGAACTTTAGTGACTTTACCAGTCTTACCCTTGTCTTTACCTGCAAGTATAATTACTTCATCATCACGACGAATCTTAGATGCCATTATCGTGACTCCTTATAGTACTTCTGGTGCTAATGATACGATTTTCATAAATTTTTCATTACGAAGTTCACGTGTCACAGGCCCGAAAATACGAGTACCAATTGGTTGCATGTTAGCGTTTAACATTACAGCCGCGTTTTCGTCAAAACGGATAGCAGAACCATCTGTACGACGAACACCTTTCTTAGTGCGCACCACTACCGCAGTGTGAACATCACCTTTTTTTACTTTACCGCGAGGACTTGCTTCCTTTACGGCAACTTTGATGATATCACCAATGCGTGCATAGCGACGGTGCGAGCCACCAAGAACCTTTATACATTGAACACGCTTAGCGCCACTGTTGTCAGCAACATTCAGCTGTGATTGCATTTGGATCATTGACTTTTTGCTCCATTGTTATCTTTTTTCCCTTCTTACATAAATAATATAAATATAAGAAAACAATAAGATAAATTTATAATTCAAGGCCAGAAATTGACCCGTCACTGCCTTTTGAAAGACCCCCACTAACTTTGTCTCGCACTTACAAAGTGACAACTCAAACTTAATGGGCGCGAGATTATAACACCACTTAACTAAAAGAGATAGTTAAATTAATTAAAAAATGAACAGTATAATTAATAGTCTTGTTTATATTTATATATAGATATAAATAAAACTTTATCAGGGGGTTATAGTGAAGTATTTTATTTAGAAGGTGTTTAAATTGTTAATGTAAAGGTTACTGGTCCATCGTTGAGTAATGAAACTTTCATGTCTGCACCAAACTCTCCTGTAGGTGCGTTAAATCCTTTGTCTCTTAATTGTTGAGTAAAAAATTGATATAAAGCCTTACTGAAATCGGGTTTCGCTGCCGAGGTAAAACTCGGACGCATACCGCTAGAGGTATCAGCAGCCAAGGTAAATTGTGAAATAACAAGAATATCGCCACCTGCTTGTTGAACATTTAGATTCATTTTATCGTTGTCATCATTAAAGACTCGATATCCCGCTACGCGTTCAGCAAGACGCTTTGCTTTTGCCTCGGTGTCAGAGGGCTCAATAGCAAGAAAAACCAATAGACCTTTTTCAATCTCGCCAATAATATTATTATCGACAACAACCCTTGCTTCGCTAACACGCTGAATTAACGCTATCATTATTTACTCTTCTTTTTTTCTATAACGGTATCATCAACTAAACTATCACTTGCTGCACTGTTTAATTGTTTCACTATTTTTTTATTTTCTCTGGCTACAGCTCTAGCATCTTTTAAAGCATTTTGCTGTAACAGACAATACTCTTGTCTAGAAACAGTTACTAGAGCCCCTATTAATACGATCATCCAAGAAAGATAAACCCATAGAAATACAATAGGAATAGCTGCTAAGGCACCATAAATAACTTGATAAGACGGAAATGCCGTTAAATATAAAGAAAATAGCTTTTTAGCTAATTCAAATAATACCCCAGCAACAATAGCCCCTGAAATGGCAAATTTAAAAGGCACTCTTTTATTAGGCACTGCCATATATAAAATAACAAAGGCGGTAATTGCGGAGAATAACGGTAATATGCGTAAAAACACATCTAACAAGCCAAAAGTACCGTATTCACTATCCGATACGATAGAAACAAGATAAGTAGATAGCGCAATACTTGCACCAACTAAAATTGGCCCTAAGGTCAATACCATCCAATACATAGCAAACGACGTCATAGTGCGTCGTTTGGTAGTGACTCGCCAGATTTTATTAAAAGTATTATCAATAGTTGAAATAAGCAACAAGGCAGCTATGAACAAAAATGAAATAGCTACTGCGGACATTTTAGAAGCATTAGCGACAAAACCAGTTAAATACTTTTGCAGCACATCGCCAGCGGCAGGTACAAAATTTTGATAAACAAATTGCTCAAGGGTCTGTTGAACTTCAGCAAAAAGAGGAAAGGCGGTCAATACTGAAAATGTGACAACAATTAAAGGCACAAGCGACATTAAACAAACATATGATAAATACCCTGCTACAACTTGAATATCTTCTCGTATTACTCGTCTAATGAAATAAAATAACTGCCCTTTGTGTTCATCCCATAATTTATTAATAACTGTACCTGCAAATAAACTCATATAAGTTAACAATTTTTTAATTTTCGTAAGAATGTTCATATATTAAGATAGCTGTAATCATTTAGCTAGTTTAGCCGATACAATTAACACTATTATCATTGAGCTTTCGAGATGATTGTATTGCTATTGGTTTTACTATTAAATTAGCTTTACATATTATATTTACACGCTACTGCAAGAGGCAGGCTTCAGAGTTATTGAAACAAGCACTTTCAAGTAGAACAGATACATACTTACGATAAACAAGTAAGCATACTATTAAATAACAATTGGATCAGACTATGACAAGACAAGGCTCGACGGGCAATGTAATAGCGGCATTATGTAATGTTTTTTTCCCAGGCTTAGGACAACTCATTCAAGGTCGTCCTCTGGCTGCATTAATTTTTGCTATAGTCTGTGTCGGTGGTTATGCACTATGGTGGCTAGTAGTGCCCGCAATTATTGCAGCCGTATTTCAAATTTGGGCAATTATTGATGCCGCAACCTACCAAGGTGAGAATTCATTAAGGTAGCGAAATATCTCACGGTCATACACTAGTAAATATATTCCTTTAGTATTATTTCCGTAAAATAATACTAAAGTGAGATAACAAAATAAGTGAAATAGCAGCAACTTTTACTACAGATTAGTAAATAACTATATTATCTGCGTATATTTATATAATATAAAAGCCTCTCAACCATATTCCAGTCCAATTTATTGTGCTAAATATGTATAAAGAAAATTATATTTTAAAAGTACATCGAAAAAATGTACTCAATTTTAATATTTGGTCTGCTTATTGCAGTGTATTTATAAAAATTAATATTAAAAATTAAGGCTGATAATGGTGAAACATTTAAGCCGATACGTTACAACCTTTAATCTATAAGCCCAGGAGCCTATAATGAGTGGAAACCAAACCCGTCTTCAAGCGATTGACCAAATCACTAATCGTGCACCATTATCGTTCAACATGACTGAACCGTTGAACCAAATTTGGGCAACAGACGTTTTTAATTTACAAAAAATGGAAGAAGCAATTTCCAAAAAAGCTTATAAAGCTATTAAAAATACTATTCAATCTGGTGCTGCATTAGATAATGCTACAGCAGATATTGTTGCTGCAGCGATGAAAGATTGGGCTTTATCAAAAGGTGCTAAATTTTTCTCTCACGTTTTCTACCCAATGACTAACATTACCGCAGAAAAGCATGATGCATTCATCTTGACTAACTCTGAAGGTAACGCAATCAATGAATTTACTGGTAGCTTGTTAATTAAAGGCGAACCAGATGGTTCTTCTTTCCCTAACGGTAGCTTACGTATGACTAACGCTGCGCGTGGTTATACAGCATGGGATCCAACAAGCCCTGCATATATTCAGCATACAGCGAATGGCGCAACGCTAATGATTCCAAGTGTATTCATGTCTTGGACTGGTGAAGCACTAGATAAAAAAATTCCATTATTGCGATCAAACGCAGCAATGAACGATGCAGCACAAAAAGTACTTAAATTAATGGGCGAAACAGAAATTGCCGATTTAAATTCAAGTGCTGGTCCTGAGCAAGAATATTTCTTAGTAGACTCAAACTTTGCTAATGCACGTCCTGATTTATTATTAGCTGGCCGTACTTTATTTGGTGCTGCTCCTGCTAAAGGTCAACAGTTTGATGATCATTACTTCGGTGCTATCCCAGCACGCGTTCAAGTATTCATGCAAGACTTCGAAGACAAATTATACCGTTTAGGTATCCCGGCTAAAACACATCATAACGAAGTAGCGCCAGGTCAATTTGAAATTGCGCCTTATTATGGTGCAGCGAACGTTGGTGCCGATCAACAACAATTGTTGATGACTATGATGAAGCAAACAGCCAAAGAACATGGCTTCTTATGTTTGTTACATGAAAAACCTTTTGCTGGTGTTAATGGCTCAGGCAAACACGTTAACTGGTCTGTTGGTAACAGCACACAAGGTAACTTACTTGATCCAGGTAAAACTCCTCATTCTAACTTACAGTTCTTATTATTCTGTGGTGCTGTAATTCGTGGCGTACATAAATTTGGTCCATTATTACGTGCTGTTATTGCTTCAGCCGGTAACGATCATCGTTTAGGTGCTAACGAAGCTCCACCAGCTATTCTTTCTGTTTACTTAGGTGACCAATTAGAAAAAGTATTTGAAGAAATCAAAACAGGTAAACTTACTTGTTCTACTGATGGCGGCGAAATGGACTTAGGTCTTTCTCAAATTCTTAACTTTGACCGTGATCCAGGCGATCGTAACCGTACGTCTCCTTTCGCATTCACTGGTAACCGTTTTGAGTTCCGTGCCGTTGGTTCTGAGCAATCAGTTTCTGGTCCATTAGTTGCAATGAACACTATGCTTGCTGACTCATTAGAATGGATTGCTGGCAAATTAGAAGAAGCATTAAAAACTCAAGATCAAACTGCAGCTGTTATCACTGTATTGAAAGAGTTAATGGAATTACACGGTAATGCAGTATTTGGCGGTGACGGTTACTCTGCAGAGTGGCATAAAATGGCTGTTGAAGAGCGTGGTTTATTAAACTTACCAACTTCTGCTGATGCTTTACCACATTTACTTTCTGAAGAAACAAAAGGCTTATTCGAGCGTACTGGTGTTTTATCTCCAGTAGAACTAGAAAGTCGTTACGAAGTATATGCCGAGCAATATAACTTAGCGATTGAAGTTGAAGCTAAATTAGTAAGCGACATTGCAACAACTAAGATCTACCCTGCTGCAATTGCTTACTTATCTGATCTAACTCATGCATCTGCTACATCAATTGATTTAGGCATTGAATTAGATTCTAGTGTTGCTAAGAAAGTAGCTGCACATATTAATGGCTTAATGACTGCAGTAGCTAAAATTGATAGTGAAGTTGCTAAACATGACTTTGCAGACACTGAAGCTCATATGCGTCACAGCGCTGATGTTATTTGTCCATTAATGGCTGAAGCTCGTGAACACGGTGATGCTTTAGAAATGTTAGTAGCTGATGACTTATGGCCATTACCTAAGTATTCAGAAATGTTATTCATTAAGTAATTACTTTATAAATAAGTTATTGAATGAGTATATTGAGTACTCATTCATGAATAACCAAAAAGAGCCGCCATGGCTCTTTTTTTATGCCTGATGTTTAAGTTAAGTCGTTGACGTGTAGCTGGCTACACGAACCTGTGAAAATGCAGTATAAATTTCAAACAAGTGTTGCCTTTAGATTCATTTAACACGCATTTACTCTTTGTTGCTCGCTTTTAAATACTCGCGTCGCAAATAAATACGTTTTAAATTGAATAAAACTTTAACCCTGAAAAATCAACAGACCCTATAAATAGTACTTGTTTTTATTTTTATAAAAGATATTATCGAAGCATATTACATAATTTTATGTTTAATCTAATCGAATGTTTGAACACTACAGCCAAATCAAGAACAACTTACTTACCTTACCAAATTAAGCCGAACGTACTTTTACGTTCGGCGTTTTCCCCTGCTTAAATTCTTAATTACTTTATAACGTTACTTTTTAATATTCGTTCGGCTGGAGAATTAGCTGTGCTTAAACATTCTTAACCAGTGATTAACCGAGCAAATAACCGAGCAAATAACCGACTAAGTTATCAGAGTTTACTTAAGGTAAAACAACTTTAAATTATGTCCCATTACTAGAGGACAGAATGATATGAGGGATATTTCCCTTTTTAGAATTTATAAAAGATGAGAAAAAAATGGAAGAACAACCAGAAATTACTATTTCAACTGTCGATCTAGCTGCTTTAGAATTGCAGATAGAAAAATCAAACTTACCACATGACTTAGTCGCAGCCTTAGAAGATGAGTTAGCAAGAGCGACTATAGTTAAAAGTAAAGATATGCCGACTAATGTTGTTATGATTGGTAGTCAAGTTACCTTTAAAATTTTGGCTAGCCAAAAAATATTCACTAAAACCTTATGCTTTGCTCATGATATCGCAAAATACGATGACAGCATTTCCATATTTGCCCCTATTGGCTCTGCGTTACTAGGGTTAAGAACTGGTCAATGCATTAAATGGCAAACTCAACAAGGATTACAATCAGTCGAAATAATTGATGTAAAACAAATATAACCATGTTTAAGTGCATAATCGTTACCCGTTAAATTAAGTTTTACTACTTTTTTGATTAGGTATCTGTACTGCACCTTTTGATTAAATAACCTGAGTTTGGGATAATGAAATTGTAAAGTATAAAAATATCAACTACTTGTATTCACGTATCTACAATAGTTTTAATTATTCGTAGTACAAGGCGGGAAAGCGAAGCCAATAACGGGTTATTGGGAGCTATCAAAACGCAGTAATACGGATAATTAAGGCTGTTGTAGCATTTTGCTTATCCCGAATTCAGGTTAAATATAAAAGCAACTTACCTCACTTAAAAAATACAAGGGTTTATATGTCATATATTCAAGAAACGATTACCGAATTAAAGAAAAGCAGCCCCGCACAAGGTGAATTTTATCAAGCTGTTGAAGAAGTATTAAATTCATTAGAGCCGTTATTAAGTGCCAACGAGCATTACCAAAAACAAGCTATTATCCAACGTATGGTTGAACCTGAACGCCAACTCATGTTTCGCGTTCCATGGGTTGATGATGCTGGTAACATTCAAATTAATAAAGGCTACCGAGTAGAATTTAACTCTGCATTAGGCCCATACAAAGGCGGACTTCGTTTTCATCCCTCAGTAAACGCCGGTATTATTAAGTTTTTAGGTTTTGAACAAATTTTTAAAAATGCCTTAACTGGTTTGCCAATTGGCGCAGGAAAAGGCGGATCTAACTTTAATCCTAAAGGAAGAAGTGACGCTGAGATCATGCGTTTTTGTCAATCGTTTATGACCGAGCTTTATCGTCATATTGGTCCAACAACCGATGTTCCTGCAGGAGATATCGGTGTTGGTGCCCGAGAAATTGGTTATATGTTCGGCCAATACAAACGTCTAACTGGTCGTTATGAAGGAGTATTAACAGGTAAAAGTTTACTCTGGGGCGGTTCATTAGTGCGCAAAGAAGCGACTGGTTATGGAGCAGTATATTTTGCTGATTATATGTTAAACAGTCGCGGCGCAAGTTTACAAGGCAGGCAGTGCTTAGTTTCTGGTTCAGGTAATGTGGCTATTTACGCCATGGAAAAATTGTATCAATTAGGTGCTACGCCAATTGCCTGTAGTGACTCTTCTGGTACCTTATATCATTCCGCAGGGATTAAACTGGCTGAAGTTAAAAGACTAAAAGAAGTAAACCGTTCATCATTAATGAATTATCTTCAAACTTATCCTGATGCTGAATTTACACCGACAATCAACTACCCAGAAGATGGGCATGCTATTTGGCGTTATACTGCCGATGCCGCTTTTCCTTGCGCTACCCAAAACGAATTAACCCTAACAGATGCAAACGCCTTATTGAATAATGGTTGTAACCTTGTTTGTGAGGGCGCAAATATGCCATCAACAGCAGAAGCGGTTGATGCATTTATAGATGCAGGAATCTCTTACGGACCAGGTAAAGCCGCAAATGCAGGCGGTGTAGCTACAAGTCAATTAGAAATGGCACAAAACGCCAGTATGCAAAAGTGGTCGTTTGAACAAGTGGATGAGCAACTGCAGCAAATAATGAAAGATATTTTTATTAGCGCTAGTGAAACAGCTAAAGAATTCGGCCAAGAAAATAACTTAGTGCTAGGTGCAAACATTGCTGGCTTTAGACGCGTAGCCGATGCAATGATTGAACAAGGAGTTGTATAAATAACCTTTATCAACATCATATAACAAACAAAGGTAGTAGATACAAAAAGGGTCGATTAGCATAACTAATCGACCCTTTTTTAATAAGTAATATTTATTAACGCAGGTTATTCTCTAACGTTAATAGCAACGCTTACTTAGCACCACGACCTTCACGTTTACGATCATTTTCTTTTAAAGATTTTTTACGTATACGGATACTTTCAGGTGTTACTTCAACTAATTCATCGTTATCGATAAATTCTAACGCTTGCTCTAACGACATGATAATAGGCGGCGTTAATGTTTGCGCTTCATCAGTACCTGATGAACGAACGTTAGTTAATTGCTTACCTTTAAGCGCGTTAACAGTTAAATCGTTATCGCGGCTATGAATACCAATAATTTGACCTTCATAAATATCAATACCGTGACCAATTAACATACGACCACGAGATTGTAAGTTAAAGATAGCGTTAGTTAAGGCTTTACCAGTAGCGTTAGCAATCATTACACCATTTTTACGTTGACCAATTTCGCCACCCTTGTGAGGGCCGTATTCAAAGAATGTATGGTAAATTAAACCAGAGCCAGATGTTAAAGTCATGAATTCAGTTTGGAAACCAATTAAACCACGGCTAGGCATGATGAAATCCATACGGATACGACCAGTACCATCTGGTGCCATATCTGTTAATTCAGCTTTACGAACACCCATTCTTTCCATGATAGGACCTTGATGTTGTTCTTCAACATCAATCGTTACTGTTTCATATGGTTCTTGTAACTGACCATTTTCTTCACGGATAATAACTTCAGGACGAGATACCGCTAACTCAAAACCTTCACGACGCATGTTTTCAATTAAAATACCTAAGTGAAGTTCACCACGGCCAGATACTTTAAATTTATCAGCATCTTCTAATTGTTCAACACGTAAAGCAACGTTATGAATTAATTCTTTTTCTAAACGATCTTTGATGTTACGTGACGTTACAAACTTACCTTCTTTACCACAAAATGGTGAAGTGTTAACTTGGAATGTCATGTTAATAGTTGGTTCATCAACAGAAAGTGCAGGTAAACCTTCAACTTCTGATGGACAACAAATCGTATCAGATATTTTTAATTCACCTAAACCAGTGATTGCAATGATATCACCAGCAAAACCTTCAGCAACATCTAAACGCTCAAGACCTAAGTAACCAAATACTTTACCTACTTTAGCGTTATGAACGCCGCCGCTAGCTAATTGAATAGTTACTTGTTGATTTGGTTTAACACTACCACGAGTAATACGACCAACACCAATTACGCCCAAGTATGAACTGTAATCAAGTTGAGAAATTTGCATTTGGAATGGACCTTCAGGATCCACAGCCGGTGCAGGAACTTCTTTAAGAATAGTTTCAAATAAAGGAGTCATGCTAGTGCCAACTTCGCCTTCTTCAAGCGTAGCCCAACCATTAATAGCTGAAGCGTAAACAACTTTAAAATCAAGCTGTTCATCTGTTGCGCCAAGGTTATCAAATAATTCGAAAACTTGATCCATAACCCAATCAGGGCGAGCACCAGGCTTATCAATTTTATTGATTACAACAATTGGCTTTAAACCTTGAGCAAACGCTTTCTTCGTTACGAAGCGCGTTTGTGGCATAGGACCTTCTTGTGCATCAACAATAAGTAGTACAGAGTCTACCATTGACATTACACGCTCAACTTCACCACCAAAATCGGCATGGCCAGGAGTATCTACAATGTTTACACGGTAGCCGTCCCAGTTGATAGCTGTGTTTTTAGCTAAGATTGTGATACCACGTTCTTTCTCGATGTCATTCGAGTCCATTGTACGTTCTTCTAGACCGCCACGTGTGTCTAAAGTACCAGATTGCTCTAATAACTTATCAACTAAAGTGGTTTTTCCGTGGTCAACGTGAGCAATAATTGCCACATTTCTTAATTTATCTAACACAGGCGTTACTCGCTGTTACTAACGTTTATGATTACTTTAAAGAAGTTTCAAGCAAATAAACGAATAGGGCTATAATTGGCGCGCATTATACAGTTTTTTCGGCTAAAAAGAAAACACTAAAATACAGGATAAGTCATTCATTTCTCAACTGACTATAATTGCACTACTCATTATTAATACCAAGCGGTAAAGAAATGAGGTTAACTAGGGTATGGCGGGCATATCACCCTATTTTAGGGTTGGTTCAATGCGATTTTATTCACAAAAAATTCATTTAAAAAAACAGTATCAGTTAATATTTGAATTCAAGTTTGCCATTGCGCACTACAATTTTATTTTACATTACCCCCACAAAGTGCACTAATGTACAATTTTATTAATATAAAGCTAATGTAAAACTGAATTAAAACCATAAAATTACTCTCTAAGTTATATCTAAATTATAGAAGTTGTCTAAACTTACAATAATTCCGATTATTTTGTGGTTTTACTGTACGAAATAAATTAGAAAGATCAACCAACTCTATTACTATGCCGCCAACCTATAACAATAAAAAAGGTCATAATGATTAAAGCAGCCCACCTATTCCAACTCGTTATCCTTATCCTTATACTTAGTATGCCTAAAGGATACGCCATAGATACTGTAAAAATACTCAAACCTTTGTTAGGTCACGATAAAAGATCCAAACATAAAGATGAAATAGTACTGCGTTCTTTACAAGTGACAGAAGAAGAGTACGGTCCCTACAAATTTGAAACAATTGATGGCAATATGACGCCAGGCAGAGCCTTAATTTCTATACAAGATGGTGAAATGATAAATACTTTTATCATACCAAGTAACGACGAATGGGACGCGCATGCGATTGCGATTAAAATACCAGTTAGGCAAGGTTTATTAAGTTATCGATTACTATTAGTTAATAAAGCGAATCTAGATAAATTTAGTAAAGTAAAAACATTGGCAGACTTAAGCCAGCTTACCGCTGGTTTACATAATGGTTGGGTTACCACAAGTATTTTTAAAGCCGCGGGAATGAAAACTTTAACAGCACACAATTATGAAGGTTTATTTCTCATGTTATCTAGAAATCGATTTGATTATATTCCAAGAGCCATATATGAAATTTATGATGAACTTCATACCCGTAAATCAGAATTGAAGGATATAGTCGTCGAACCTACTCTGGCTTTGTATTTACCTATGGTAACTTATGTTTATGTATCTCCTAAAGAGCCTCGCTTAGCCAAACGCATAGAAGCAGGCTTACGAATATTAATAGCTTCTGGAGAAATCAACACTATATTAAATAAGTATTATGCTGAAGATATAGCACGAGCAGATTTAAGCAATAGAACTATTATCAAAATAGACAATCCCAACTTTGAAGCCAAAGAATTATTACAAAATCAAAGTTTATGGCTTGAGTAGCCAATTCATTACTTATTGCTCACCTTTCTATTAATTATTTGTTCTTCCTTTAACCAAATTAAAGCGTATTATTTAAGAATAATATTCGCTACTACTGCTGCTTACATTTTTAAATATTTTGTGCCTTGCTATCTAGCACCAACAAGATAAGCTATTAATATGCTAAATAAACTTCTAAAAGTCTCAACCTACCTGTTACTCTCTTCAGTGATCAGTGCTTGCTCGTCAACTGGTTTTGGCGATATGTTCAGTAATTACAATCAACAAATGCAAAGCGTTAAAGCTGCACAAAAGCGTGGCGACTTCCAACAAGCTATCTCTTTAGTACCATTACGCAGTGAGGGTGACGGCACCTACAGTTTAAGTCTATTAGAAAAGGGGAGATTAGAATACCTTGCCAGTAATTGGTTACTCAGCCAAGAAAACTTCGAAGTAGTATATCAACAAGTTCGTGAGCAAGAGCAAGCAGCAAAAATACAAATAAGCCGTGGTGTTGAAAACGTAGCCTCGGTGGTAAGTAATGATAATGCTATTAGATACGACATCCCGTATTATGAACAGAGTATGTTAAATTCTTATCAAGCATTAAATTACTTGAATAATAATGATCTCTCTGGCGCTTTGGTCGAAATTCGCCGTGCTAACCTAGTACAAAACAAGGCATTAAAAACAAACCAACAAGCTATTGAAGAAAGCCAACAAAAAATGGCGAATAAAGGACTTAGCCAACAAAATTTAGATAGCAGATATCCATCGCAGAACAATGTTATAGGTAACGTAAAAAATGGCTTTCAAAATGCTTATACCTTTTACTTATCTGGGGTGCTCTATGAAGCGGCAGGACAAAGTAATGACGCATATATAGATTATAAAAAAGCATTGGAAATTTATCCCACTAACACCGTACTGCAAAAAGACGTTTGGCGTTTAGCAAACCAATTAGGGATGAATGATGACATTCAACGTTTTAATAAACACTTTGCTGGTGATATTACTCAACCCCAACCAACCATCACTCAAGCCAGCACAACTGAAAACTCCAGTGCACAAATAAAACCTACTGATGATACTTCGCTATCAAGTGAGACTTCTATCACAACAAGCGGTCAACTTATTATTATAGTGGAACAAGGCATCATCAACAGTAAACAAGAAGTTTCATTCAACCTCCCCTTATACATCAACCGAGATGTACGTTTTTATAGTGTTGCTTTACCTATTTACCCTGATCAGTTACAGCGATACCCAGGACTGTCGCTAAGTTATCAAGGACAGCAATATCATTCCGAAGAAATAGTACGCCTGCAATCACTTGCCGCTAAACAATTACAAGACCAAATGCCTGCAATTGTCACCAGACAAATTGTCAGGCTTGTGGCAAAAGAGCAAATAAGACAAGAAATGGCACGAAAAGGTGGTGATATAGGTAATATTCTTGCCAACCTTTATAATATTGTTTCTGAAAAAGCCGATACTCGGAGCTGGAGTACATTACCCGATAGTATTGAAATACTTAAGCTTGATTTAGCAACAGGCCAACATGTGCTTGATTTAAACGTAAATGGCATTAAACGTACCATAACGGTAAATATTAACCAAGATAGGCAGACCTTAGTAACCTTAACCTCAATCGACAAGTATACTAATTATCAGAGTGTTAACCTTTAGTTTTATCAACCATTTATTACTAAGACAATAAAACAACACAGCAAACATTCATTTAACATGGAGTATTACACAATGAAAAAACAGACTAAACAACACCCTAGCACAACAGCTTTTAATGCGGTATCACTAACCAAACCAGTAACTCTGATCGTGCTTTTATCTGCCATGTTAATAGTTACTGGCTGTAAAAACATCCCACCAGTTACTTCCGGTGTTGGCACAGACCAAATAGCACCAGGGCAGAAATTTGAAAAACACTTACAAGTAGATAACCCTGATTTAGGCAAAAAACTGCACATCAGTGATATAAGATCCCGCACTAACAATGACTTACTTGAAATTAATTTATCACTCACCAGTACCTATAAAAAAACACTGCACTTACAATATCAATTCACTTGGTTTGATAAAGATGGCTTTATTATAGAGGCTGGCAAAAGTCCTTGGCAACCGCTTGACCTACACGGCATGCAAACCGCAACAGTGCCTGGTTTAGCGCCAACAACAAAAGCTGCAACCTTTAAAATTTATATACGCGAAGTAGCTGAGCAATATTTCAAGTTTGCTGATTAAAAAATACTAGCTACCCGACAAAGCCCTCGGCTTAACATACACAAAATAATAAACTTAACATTACCCAATAAAGGAAATAACCATGAACAAATTGATAATGATCACCAGTGTTGCCCTAACACTTACCCTTGTTGCTGGCTGTACCAATAAATCTGTAGTGCGTTACGGTGATGCAAATGCAGTAGAAACAACTAACATTGACTTTGGCTCAACTGACCTACAAAAAGTTGCCGGTGAAATGACAGACTCACTATTAGTCTCGCCAGTTATTGGTACATTAACCGCTAATAATCGTCCTATCTTGTTTGTTGAAAGTATCAAAAATAAAACCAGCGAGCATATAGACACAGAATCTATTACCGACTCTATATCAACTAAATTATTACGTTCAGGTAAATTTAGGTTTGTAGATATGAGTCGAGTTGCTGCTGCTCGTAAACAGCTTGATTACCAACAAAGTAGTGGCATGGTTGACCCAAGTAAAGCCATGCAATTTGGTAAGCAAGTTGGCGCTCAATATATGCTATATGGCAACTTAGCCAGTATTGTTAAATCTAACCAAGATCAGTCAGACGTTTATTACAAATTTACCTTACGTTTAATGGATTTAGAAAGTGGCTTGGTAGAATGGGCTGATGAAACCGAAATCCGTAAAACTAAAGGTAAAGAGTTCGTTAGCTGGTAACAACTTTGCTAGTAGTAATCTAACTAGTGATTACTGCCTAGAGTAAGCTGTTAACACCAAAATAAAATAGGTATCAATATGAAATCGCTATTATTAACAAGTATTACTTTAATTACATTCCTCTTTAGCTTTGCGGCAACAGCAGGTTATGAAAGAAACAAAGCCGTACCTGTAGAACAAGTATTGTTTGGCACGGTTGTTTCTGCCAGAAACATCAGCCAAGAAGAATTAATTGAAGATAAAAATAGCGGTTGGAAAACCTTTGGCGGCGCATTAATCGGCGGCGTCATAGGTAATCAATTCGGAGGCGGTAGTGGTCGAACTATTGCCACAGTTTTAGGTACGCTTATTGGTGGCCGAATTGCTAACAATAACAGTCAAGCGCAAATAATTGTGATTAATTTAGTCGAGTTAATGATCCAACTTGATTGCAACGAACAACAATGCCAACAATACATGGTAATTCAAGACTATGATCCGCAAATGGTATTTCATAAACAAGATGCTGTAAGAATGGTTTATTTAACTGATGGCAGCGTTCGAATTGATAAGCAATTTTAACCACACACTAACATCTACCCACACCAACAATGTTATAAACGCCTTATACCAGCTTCTATAATGATTGTTTCAAACATAAAAAAACCGACAAAAGTCGGTTTTTCAAATCTACAAATTCTAACTATTCTGGATTTTAACAAAGCCGTCAAGTTGTGCGCTCCTGCTTACATTTAGGTAACAGTGGTTACCTAAGTGATTGGAGCAAACAACGCAGACAATGCCGTAAAAATTCTGAATATAACTAAATTACGCATATTCCTTTACGCAAATCTTCTTTGATTTTAAGACATAAAAAAACCGACAAAAGTCGGTTTTTCAAATCTAAAAATTCTAACTATTCTGGATTTTAACAAAGCCGTCAAGTTGTGCGCTCCTGCTTACATTTAGGTAACAGCGTTTACCTAAGTGATTGGAGTAAACAACGCAGACAATGCCGTAAAAATTCTGAATAGGACGAATTTTAACGTTTTGAGAATTGTGGTTTCTTACGTGCTTTATGTAAGCCCACTTTCTTACGCTCAACTTTACGCGCATCACGAGTAACGAAACCAGCTTTACGTAGTTCACTACGTAATGTTTCATCAAACTCCATTAATGCACGAGTTACGCCGTGACGAATCGCGCCAGCTTGACCAGAAATACCACCACCAATTACAGAGATGTTAAAGTCAAACTTTTCAAGCATGCCAACTAATTCTAATGGTTGACGAACAACCATACGAGCAGTTTCACGACCGAAGTATTCAGAGATGTCACGTTTGTTAATTGTAATTGCACCGTTACCAGCTTTCATGAACACACGAGCAGTAGAGCTCTTGCGACGACCAGTACCGTAATATTGATTATCAGCCATTGCTTAAAGCTCCAAAAGTTGTGGTTGTTGTGCAGTATGTTGATGTTCAGTACCAGCATACACTTTTAATTTGCGGAACATTTCACGACCTAAAGGACCTTTAGGTAACATGCCTTTAACTGCAATTTCAAGTACGCGCTCTGGTGCTTTTTCAATTAACTTTTCAAAGCTAATTTGCTTAAGACCGCCAACGAAACCGGTATGCGAGTAGTAAATTTTACCTTTCGCTTTGTTACCTGTTACACGTACTTTCTCAGCATTGATAACAACGATGTAATCGCCAGTATCTACATGAGGAGTATATTCTGCTTTATGCTTACCGCGTAAACGGCTTGCTATTTCAGTGGCTATACGACCTAAAGTTTTATCTTCGGCGTCCACTAAGAACCATTCGCGTTGTACGCTTGCTGGTTTTGCTACAAAAGTTTTCATTAAAAAACCCAATTTTATAAATGTTACTTAAATGACAATAAAAGAATCTACTTAAAGTAAAAGCTAAATTATCGGTTAAATGGACTACGCCATTGCCCCTTCGAGCATCGAGCCCAGCGCCACTGTTTATGAGGAACTGCCTACTTAAAAGTAGAAAGAAACGTCCAAACAATAGGCTTTTGTAACGTAGGGAGCGCGGATTATACAGAAATTTGTAGTAAAGATCACCCTTATTATCTAAAAAAATCATTTATATTTATTTGCAGTGAAAAACTAGACTGAAGACTCTAAGTGCTAAATTAACGAATAAATTAAACTGATGATTTCATATAAAAGCATAATAATCATTACTCTCTTTTTCCTACCGACCAAAACCTTGGTCCATGGGTATAACCGTCGTCAGGATTTATTAAGTTGTAAAAATAAAAGGCACTATAAAAATAATAAATTATAAAACTGATCACAAAAACGATAAGTACAAGCTTTAACCCATGATTTTTTAAACTAGTCAGTGATAATCGTGAATTTGTTCTTGCTAATAAAAGGCCCCACAAAATAAAAAACAAGGTTTGTGGTACTGGCATTACAAGTACCCCAGATACTAAAGAGTATACTCCTCCCGACAACCAAGAATAAAAAACAACCGCTGTTATACTGTCTTTGTTATGTGATTTTAAATGCTTATAAGCGTTATGTGCTGTTGAAAAGACTAATGAAATAATTATTGCCATTGCTAAAATCCCCCACTCTTCAAGTATTTCCAAAATACTATTATGAGGGTGGCTTAATGGGCCATGACCAGGAAAAGAAAAACCATAAATACCTGGGCCGGTACCTATGAGCAAGTGAGATAGTTTCAATTGGCTGAAAATATCAACCCACATATCGAAACGACCTGAAGTAGTACCTTTAATTTTAATGCCACTTGACTGGTAAAAAAACTCTAAAATAATATAAATAGCTAAAACAAACACGCTGATAATAAAAGCTAATCTCACCTCTTTTTTATAAGACTTATTGGTTAAATATATAAAGAATAAAATTGTAAACCATACCAAACATGTCCCTCTTGCTTTTCCTAAAAACATTAAATAGATATTAAGCCCAATCATAAATATTATGACTTTACGGGCATTAGGTATTTTAACAAGCAATAATAACAACGGTAAAATAAAAACTTGTACTTGATTGAAATGCCTAATATTAATAAACCCTGAATAGACAATATATACACTAATATCGACACCTTCTGTTACCGAAAAAATAATATTCAATAAACAAATTAAAAGCAGCGAAATATGTGCAGCAACTAAACAATAAATAAATAACAAGGAGCTTTGTTTTGACTGACGCTGATTAACATACAGTAACAGGGTGAATAGTAATAAAAAATGAGTTGTATATAATAAGCTAAATTGGGTTTCATTTCCTAGTAGCGACGATAATATACCTAAAATTAAAAAGACTGCTATTAAGTAAATTATTTTGCTATCAAGATAAAAAGTTGTTTTTTTGCGCGTTAAAAGTTGAGTTGAGAATAGCATACCAACAAAAGTGAGTAATGCTATTTGCCAAATGCGTTGATGGTTGTGATAGTCAAAAGAAAAGATAGGTAGTAATGGTAATAATGTCAAAAAACAAAAAATGATAATAGGCAAAAAACTAATATGTAAGGCAAATATCGTTTTATTGAAATTCATTTCTTTTCTCAAATTGAAAATAATTAACTCAATTGAAGTTATTGCATATTTATAACGTAGTTAATAATATACAAGATAAAAAAAACGCCCCTAATTAGGGGCGTTTTAGTAAAGTTAACTAGTTATATAATTAAGATTGTGGGCAAGACTTAGGAGCTAAACTCCCATCAGTTGCATCAACGGTTGCACATGTCCAAGCTCCTTGCACTGTTCTAGTCCAAGTTAAAGTAGCACCTGATACCTGTGTAGGCGCATTTTGTATTGCACAATCTAGAGTCGCTACACCAGCATTTACAGTTAACGTAATATTACAATTACCTGTTGTTGCTTGTAATCCAATATCAGCAAGAGTTGGTGTTAAATTACCCTGATTTAACTGTATTTCTACACCTGTTTTACCACCTGAAATTTCAGCTAAACCTGCTGTCATTTTAGAACTTGCTTGATAATCTGAGTAAGCAGGTAAGGCTACTGCTGCTAGAATACCAATGATTGCAACAACAATCATTAATTCAATAAGGGTAAAACCTTTTTGTGTACTTTTTTTCATTTGTTGTAAGTTTTTCATAATTTAAGTTTCCATTTTTATATTTATAGGGGGCTAACTGCATATTGCGACAAAATTTCAGAAATGTAAAACTTTGTTACGACTTTTTTCTATTATTTTTTTTACTGATTTATCACTAAAGAACCTTTTTAACTTATTATTAACTAAGGGTTAACTTATAATGATACCGAAAATTAAGTCATTTAAAATGATATGTCAATATAGTAACTGATAATTATCGCTTTTATCCTTACCAAAAATAGAACTACTTATTTTAGTTACTTTCTCAAGCACCTTTAGACAAGTAAACTATCAATAATAAAATAATTGCATATACTGGAATTAAATATATGAAAAACATATGAACATTAATAAAAAGCTCTGTATTTAGTTGCCATGAATAACCATGCACTATTAATTTTCTAATATTTCAGTACACTTTAGCTAACACTTAAAGAAACATATTACACAGTGGTAAATGATGAAAAGCTTAAAGCATACAAAAAAACATACCCCTCATGGATTTACACTCATTGAATTAATGATCGTTGTTGCAGTCATTGGTATTTTAGCGGCTATAGCATTACCTGCTTATTCAGATTATCAAGCTAGCTCTAAGATGCTGGCTGGTTTGGCTGAAATTACGGGGGGTAAAACTCAGTTTGAAATGTTAGTAAGTGATGGTGCTTCTGGAGATTTTGCTGATATATCAGGTTTAAATAGCATTCAAAATGCAACTACCCGAAATTGCACTATAACAGCAATAAATACTCTTGGGGTGGGCCATATAAAGTGTGTGGTTTTAAATGCACCATCTCAAGTTAATGGTAAATACGTACAATGGAATCGTATCGCTAGCGGTGAATGGAAATGTGTATCTGATGCCGACTCAAGCTATTTGCCAAAGATCTGCACAGCGCCATAACGGCAGATACATTAATAGCTAATTTTAACAGCTAATATTGTACACTTAACCTTGTTTACTATTAAACTTGGTTATAATTTAGCGATATTAGTATTGCTTAGTTATATAAAAGTTAGTTATGTAAATATCTTGTATTGTTTATCCAACATGATTGAAACAATCTTATTTAAAACATTCTCATACATTATGATAAATCTCTTGATGTTTTTATCACAGAATCGGTTACACTGATGAATAATAACGACTACTTTACTATTTCAAAAAGGTTATCTCTATAGTTATGAAAGGCAATCATCAGCAATCAAGCGTATTATCTGCGCTATCAAAACAAAACCTTATTTCAATAGACGCTATAGATGATATTGCAGAAGACTTTATCGGTAAAAACAAACCTTTTATTCGTTACTTAATCGAAAACCAAGATCTTAACCCAATCAATATTGCCAGAGTCCTATCTAAAAGCTTTGGTTATCCACAAATCCAACTTAACCATTTTGATACCAGTTTGATGCCAGAAGGTATTAGAAATGAAAAACTGATAACTAAACATAATGCACTGCCTTTATATTTACGTGGCAAAGTACTTTTTGTTGCCATGTCAGACCCAACTAATTTAGATGCTCTTGAAGAAATTCAATTTAACACTGGTTACAGCACAGAATTAGTATTATGTGATGATAAAAGTTTACAAGCTTGTATTGAAAGAGTATTGGAAGACGAGAGTGAGGCTCTTGATATTAGTGATGCTGACTCTGATGAGCTAGCAGGTATTGATGTAGAAGATACTGCGAAAGAAGAAAATAATGCAAGTAGTGAAGATGATGCACCTATTGTTGTTTTTATCAATAAAATATTACTCGATGCTATTAAAAAAGGGGCTTCAGATTTACATTTTGAACCTTATGAAAAATCTTTCCGTATTCGGTTTCGTATTGATGGTATTTTAGCTGAGATTGCTCGACCACCAGTAACCCTAGCTTCACGTATGGCAGCTCGTCTTAAAGTTATGTCTAAACTTGATATTGCCGAACGTCGCGTGCCACAAGATGGGCGAATTAAACTGGCTTTATCAAAGAAAAAATCCATTGATTTTCGTGTAAGCACCCTACCCACTATGTGGGGTGAAAAAATTGTAATGCGTATACTCGATTCTTCTAGCGCAATGCTAGGTATTGATATGTTGGGTTATGAACCTGAACAGAAAGAAATATACATGGAAGCGCTAGACCAACCACAAGGGATGATATTAGTCACTGGTCCTACAGGCTCTGGTAAAACGGTTTCACTTTATACAGGTTTAAATATTCTTAACACCCAAGAGCGCAATATATCTACCGCCGAAGATCCTGTAGAGATTAACCTTGAAGGTATTAACCAAGTACAAATTAATGTTCGTGCCGGTTTAACTTTCCCTAGTGCTTTACGCTCTTTCTTACGTCAAGATCCTGATATTGTTATGGTAGGTGAAATTCGAGATTTAGAAACGGCAGAAATAGCGATTAAAGCCGCACAAACTGGTCACTTGGTATTATCAACACTACATACCAACTCAGCTGCTGAAACCTTAACCCGTTTACTTAACATGGGCGTGCCATCGTATAACGTTGCGAGTTCGGTTTCTATTATCATTGCCCAGCGGCTTGCGCGTCGATTATGCCCGCAATGTAGAGAGCCTGAAGAATTAACCGAAATGCAATTAGCCGAACAAGGCTTCCCTGCTGATAAATTATCAGAAATAAAATTATTTAAACCCGTTGGCTGTACTCATTGCACTGCTGGCTATAAAGGCCGAGTAGGTATTTACGAAGTAATAAAAATTAGCCCTACCATTGCCTCAATTATTATGGAGGGTGGTAACTCGCTAGATATTGCACAACAATGTCAAAAAGAAGGTTATAACAATTTACGTCAATCAGGCCTGAAAAAAGCCATGAGTGGCATGACAAGTTTGGCAGAAGTTAACCGAGTTACAACGGCCTAAGGCCAAACAACCAATAGACTAGCAGTTAAACGAAAAATCGGTTAACTTAGATTAATATACAAAAATTATAAAGGATTCATTAGCGCAGAATAACAGCTAAATGAGTCGCATCAGAGCAAGGTTAACTATGGCTATTACAAAAACTAAAAAATCAGCTAAAGACAAAAATAAGGTTAAAGAACTTGATATTTTTATCTGGCACGGAGTTAACCGTAAAGGTAAAAAAGTCGATGGTGAATTACCTGCCAATAATATAATTGAACTTAAAGCCCAATTACGTAAACAGGGTATCACCCCTAGTCGTGTTAAAAAGAAACCAAAGCCTTTATTCGGTTTAAGTGGTGATCCTGCCATTACTCAAGCTCACATTGCTGTTTTAACTAGACAAATCGCGACTATGCTCGGCGCTGGTGTACCTTTAGTACAAACATTAGAAATGATCGGCAAAGGGCACGATAATGGAAAAATGCGTAAATTACTTGGTGATATAACAGTTAATCTTTCATCGGGTATTCCATTATCTGATAGTCTACGAGAGCACCCTTTGTTTTTTGACGACCTATATTGTGATTTAGTAGCTTCAGGTGAGCAATCAGGGGCGTTAGAAACTATATTCGGCCGAATTGCTACTTATAAAGAAAAAGCAGAAGCGTTAAAAAGTAAAATCAAAAAAGCAATGACTTATCCTATTGCAGTCTTAATTATTGCAGCAATTGTAACCTCAATTCTGTTAATATTTGTAGTACCTGTATTTCAAGAAATATTTGCAGGTTTTGGTGCAGAGCTTCCTGCATTTACACTTTTTGTAATTAGTATTTCTGATTTTATGCAAGCATATTGGTATCTAGGCCTTGCTGCAATGTTTGTTGCTGGTTTTTTATTCAAAAGGGCTTATAGAAACAGCCAGGCACTTCGCGATAAAGTTGATATATTAATTTTAAAACTCCCTATCATTGGTGTTTTATTAGAAAAAGCAGCCGTTGCACGCTACGCACGTACTTTATCAACTACTTTCGCTGCGGGTGTAAATTTAATTGATGCGCTAGACTCCGCTGCTGGAGCTTCTGGTAATGCGGTATTTAGAGATGCTATTTTAGAAGTAAAAGCAGAAGTATCTTCGGGTATGCAAATGAACTTAGCGATGCGTAACTGTAAGATATTCCCTGATATGGTTATTCAAATGGTTGCCATTGGTGAAGAATCGGGTGCTGTTGATGATATGTTATCTAAAGTAGCAAATGTTTATGAACAACAAGTCGATGATGCTGTAGATGGTTTAACTGCACTTTTAGAACCTATGATTATGGCCGTATTAGGTGTTGTAATTGGCGGGTTAATCATCGCCATGTACTTACCAATATTCCAATTAGGAAAAGTTATTTAACCACATTATAAAACCACTTGAAGATTAATGACAGAGTGTAAGATCACACTCTGTTATACTCACTTACCGTCTCCTCTCTTAATAATAGCGACACAATCAAAGGTGCTTCCCTTGCTCGATAACATCACGTATTTTTTTTCTACCTTAACTACTTTATTTCAACAATCACCTATGTTGTTTTACACCACTATTGGCTTAATATCATTAGCTATAGGCAGCTTTCTTAACGTTGTCATTTATCGCACACCAAAAATGATGGAATATACTTGGTACCATGAATGTCGAGAATTCCTAGCTGATGAAGTAGCGGATATCAAACCTAAAGAAATGACTGCCGTTACCTTATCTAAACCAGACTCTACTTGCCCCAATTGTAATCATAAAATTCGTTACTATGAAAATATCCCTGTATTCAGTTGGTTATTTTTAAAAGGTAAATGCAGTAACTGCGCTAATAAAATATCTGCTCGTTATCCACTGATTGAATTATCAACCATGTTGTTAAGCTTAGTGGTTGCTAATCACTTTGGCCCTACATTAGCTACCTTTTGGGTATTACTACTAACCTGGTCATTAATTTCTCTAACCATGATTGATTTTGATCACATGTTATTACCTGATCAAATAACATTGCCTTTATTATGGCTAGGCTTACTGATAAATATTAATGGTGCTTTTACACCATTAACTGATGCGGTAATTGGCGCGGCAGTAGGTTACATGAGTTTATTCTTAGTTTTTTGGTTATTCAAATTATTAACTGGCAAAGAAGGTATGGGCTTTGGCGATTTTAAATTATTTGCTGTTTTTGGCGCTTGGGTGGGTTGGCAATTATTGCCACTACTTATTTTAATGGCTTCTGTCGTTGGTGCTATTGTAGGTATTGCTTTGTTATTATTTAAAAATCATCAAAAAGAACAAGGAATACCTTTTGGCCCATATTTAGCTATTGCAGGGTGGATCACACTTTTATGGGGTGAAGGTATTTGGGCTTGGTATTTACAAACCATCTCTTAACCTATCGCATCCCTAATTAACAATAACTATTATAAAGAAACAAAGCAGTTTTAATGATTAACTTAACACTAACCTACATAAGTTACCTATACCATGTCTAAACTCGTTATTGGTTTAACTGGTGGAATTGCTAGTGGTAAAACAACCATAACCGATCAATTTAATAAGTTAGGCATAGATATTATTGATGCTGATATCATTGCCAGGCAAGTAGTTGCAGTTAATAGCCCAGCCTTAGCTCAAATATCAAACCATTTTGGTGATGAATATATTTTGCCCGACGGCCAACTCAATAGAAACTTACTACGTAACAGAATATTCGCTAATGAAGCTGATAAATTATGGCTAAACAACTTATTGCACCCGTTGATTCGTAATAACATTATCAATCAAACCAAAACAGCTAATAGTGATTACTGTATTTTAGTTGCACCTTTGCTCATTGAGAATAAACTTAATCAATTAGTTGATAGAGTATTAGTAGTTGATGTTAGTGAAAAGTTACAAATAGAACGAACCATGTTAAGAGACAATAGCTCTGAGGAAGTTGTAAAAGCTATTATCGCCAGTCAAGTAACTCGTTCTGAACGACTTAAACAGGCAGATGATGTTATTAATAATGATGACTTAACGCCTAGCCAACTTATACAACAAATTAACTCTCTCGATAAAAAGTATATAGCCTTGACAAAAATGGTTTAAAAATCAACAATACTTAATTAATCTTCATTTCAAGATAACGGCCCTCAAATCTCTATATGTCTACGGTATTATATGAACACCCGCTCAATGAGCGTATTAGAAGTTACCTAAAACTTGAGCAATTTTTTGCTCAGACATATTCATGTCTTAATAATAACCTGCCGATAAAAACTAGCCACCAAGTATTTTTCACTGCATTATTTTCTATTATCGATACGCTAGAGCGTAATGATTTACGTGGCGATTTAATTAAAGATTTAGAAAAGCTAGAGCAAAACTTAGTAATATGGTCACAAGCACCCAATATAGATACTAGTGCACTTGATGTAAATCTTACTGAAACCGTTAAATTGGTTTCGCGATTACGAATCCCGCAGCCAATGTGGTTTAAATTGAAAGAAGATAAACTGTTAGCCTGTTTAAAGCAGCGTTTTGCTATACAAGGAGGTAGTGCTAGTTTTGATTTACCTCAGCTTCACTTTTGGCTTCATCAAGATGAAACTGAAATTAAGCAAGAGATGCAGCAATGGCTTAACTTGCTCACAGATATATCTTCTTCACTAGCATTAGTACTTAAATTTATTCGACAGAGAGCTGAGTTTGAAGCCGTAGAAGTCGATAGCGGCTTCTATCAAGATAATGGCGAAGGCTTAGTATTATTACGTATAAAATTAGCTTCTGACGCTCCTTATTATCCAACAGTAAGTGGCAATAAGTTTCGCTATTCAATTCGATTTATGTTGCCATGCCAATATACAGGTCGTCGCTACGCCAACCAATCTACAAAATTTCAATTAGCCCGCTGTTAATCACCTCTAGTTTAAATCTATTATATGATCCAACATCATAATCGTCGAACAGCAATGATTCCAAGTCTTAACCTTTAGTGTATAATTGTTTGTTATTACCCATTGAATAAGTAAATCATCATGACTTTAAAAGTATCTTGTCCACAATGTAAAAGCGAAGTTATTTGGCAAGCAAGTAGTGAATTTAGACCTTTCTGTAGTAAACGCTGTCAGTTAATAGACCTTGGTGAATGGGCAGAAGAAAATCATAAAATAAGTCAGAACATACAACCTGATGCAATGCTAACTGAAGAAATGCTAGATGCGATGGAAGATGAATTTTTAATGAATAATAAATTCTTTGTTGAGCCTGAATAAAACAAATACTTTAGAATAATACAACTAATAGTTCGTTTGAAATTATCTAACCGCGTAAATGATTCTATCAAGAAGCTATCCAACGTAGGCGTAAATTTATTCACGCTAATCTACCATGCAATATTTACTACCGCGCGATTCTTAACTGGGGTAATCGAATCCATTAAACACGTCATATCTTCATCAATACGTTGAAGTAAAACTACGTTTTGTTGTCACCTGCAAGGCAGCTTCCTACTCGGTATTTTTTAAATGCTAAAGCCAAGAGTCTAAATATTTTCAGCCTACAGCACGGCGTAGGAGGCTGCCCTGCAGGCGAAAAGATTAGAGCACCTGAATGTTTATGTCTCGTATATTTATCTATCAATAAGTTGAGTTAAGTAACAACAAAAAACTACGTTTTTTGTGTCACCTGCAGGGCAGCTTCCTACGTGGTATTTTTTAAATGCTAAAAAGCAAAAAGCCCGCAACAATGTTGCGGGCTTTTCAGAGCTTTCGCTCAAATTAGAAG
This sequence comes from Colwellia echini, assembly GCF_002843355.2. Taxonomy (GTDB): domain Bacteria; phylum Pseudomonadota; class Gammaproteobacteria; order Enterobacterales; family Alteromonadaceae; genus Colwellia; species Colwellia echini. The sequence goes on along the minus strand of NZ_PJAI02000025.1, from coordinate 91 downwards.
TCTAGCAATGTCCTACTCTCACATGGGAACTCCCACACTACCATCGGCGCAACTGCGTTTCACTTCTGAGTTCGGAATGGATTCAGGTGGG
>NZ_PJAI02000024.1 GCF_002843355.2 Colwellia echini | reverse complement strand
ATACTGGCGGTGGCGATACTGGCGGTGGTGATACTGGCGGTGGCGATACTGGCGGTGGTGATACTGGCGGTGGCGATACTGGCGGCGGTGATACTGGCGGCGGCGATACTGGCGCAACTTGTACTGCCGCAACTGAAAAAACAATAGCGGGTGCTTTAGCGACAGCATATCAAGAATCAAAAGACGCTTTTGGAAGCCTCGCTACCGATATGGATCCTGCAACAGCTTGGACTGTTGAAACAGTTGGTTCTGCTCCAGAGTCAATTACAATCAAATTAGCTGAAGTATCGACAATTTCTCAACTTAGTTTCTTATGGCTTAAGTCTGCCGATACAGGTCGTCAAGTTAATTATTCTGTAGAAACGTCTAATGACAATGCTACATGGGAAACAGTATTAGCTCCAACAACTGGCGCTAATAATGCTGAAGACGTTTATGACACTGTTGATGTAACTGAATCAGAAGCGCAATATGTGCGTATTACTGTAACTGGTAGCGCTGCAAGTGATTGGAATAATTTAGCCGAGGTAAAAATACTTGGTTGTGATAGTCAGGTTGCTAGCCTAAACCTTAACGATGACTCTACCTTGTTAGGTGGAACCACTTATGGATTAAATAACGATGCAGGCTCTGTGAGCGGCATGTTGTCTATATTAGATCTTGATGGTGATACTTTCACTACCCACACAGATGCAACCGGTACGGGTGGTTTCGGTACATTTACTATCGATGCTGCAGGTGCATGGACATATACTTTAGCTGACATTTCGGCGGTTACAGATTTAGCTGAAGGTGCTGAACTTCAAGATACTTTTAAAGTAACTACCTCTGATAATACAGAAACCACACTAAGCATTACTATTACCGGTGTAGCTGTGACAGTTACGCCTACACCGACTCCTAGCGATTCAAATAAAGTTGCTAAGATGACAGATACATCTACAGCGGATACTGGTGAGTTAAGATACAACCTTGATGGAGCAACTACAGGTAAATTAACAGCTTCTCTTTTAATAGAAGCAGGTAAAAGTGAATCAGCTTACATCGGGTTCTTTGGTAGCAGCACATCAACTTCAAATGTTGTAACTGATCTAAAATTTGGTAGTTCTGATGTAACAACACGTGATGGCGTTATGACACCTGTAGATTACGATGCTGATGTATGGGTAGATGTTGAAGTTTCTTGGACTGCAACACAGTTCACTGTGAAAATTGGTGACAATGCTGCTGAAACTTACACTCCAACTACTAATAGCACTACAACACCAATTGAAAATATATTGTTTAGATTCGGTGGAAGTTCAGCAACTGAAACAACTGCAATGTTTGTCGATAACATTAAACTTTATAGTGACGCTGCAGGTACTAATTTAATCTTTGAGGATGATTTCGAAAGTTATGCTGTAAATCAATCTTTAGATTCTCATACAAACACGGCTGGTACGAGTGATAACAACATTGAAGATATCAATGCTCCTACGACTTACCATAAAAACACTCAAGAAGTGATTGTTGTGGAAGTTGAAGGTAGTGGTGATACTGGCGGTGAAGTTGATAATTCTCAATCACTAGCTATTGGCGATACCGTCGCTGGCGATACTGGTGAGTTAAGATTAAAACTAGCTGATGTTAATATTGATCCATTAGTAACAGGTAAGCTTGAAGTTTCATTTAAAAAAGTTGGTGATGCAACAAACTTTGCTGTAGATGATGATACTGACGTTAAAGATGCTTACATTGGTATTTATGGTGCAAGTGCAAACAGTGGTTACGATTTAGTAGAATTACGAGTTAAAGGTCATTTAGATGACGGTAGTTTCGAAATACGTAATCAAGATGATGTTGAGGTAGATTCAACCTTCACGCAAGATGATTGGGTTAATGTTGAAATAACATGGGACGCTACTACAGCAACAGCTGAATCTGGTCCATTAATTACTATGGCTATTAACGGTGTAGCTGTGAATGCAGGTGTTGCCTTCCCTACACAAGATAGCGGAAAAACATATACTGACGATTCTAACGTAACAGTAAAAGCATTTTCAGACATTATGAATGGTGCTCAACATATTGTTTTCAAGTTTGGTGACACCGATGCAACTGTAGCGGGTACTTTCAACATTGATAATGTTAAAGTTTATTCTGACACTGCAGGTACTGCGCTTGTTTATTCAGATGACTTTGAAAACGACAAATATTCAGTAACTACAGCGCTTACTTCTAGTAATTCTGTATACACTAGCCAAACTCAAGACGCTATAATTATATCTGGTGGCCTTGCTGGTGGCGATACTGGCGGTGGCGATACTGGCGGTGGCGACACTGGCGGTGGCGATACTGGCGGTGGCGACACTGGCGGTGGCGATACTGGCGGTGGCGACACTGGCGGTGGCGATACTGGCGGTGGCGACACTGGCGGTGGCGATACTGGCGGTGGCGACACTGGCGGTGGCGATACTGGCGGTGGCGATACTGGCGGTGGCGACACTGGCGGTGGTGATACTGGCGGTGGCGATACTGGCGGTGGTGTACCAAATGCTAGCTTTGGCACGTCTGGTTATTCAGAAAGCATAGCAAGTAACTCAGATAGAGCACTTGATGTTCAAATTTGGTTTAGTGATGACGATGCCGGTGAAGAAGTAATTCAAACACAAGATAACGTAACCACTACTTACGGTACTTTTTCTATCTCAACTGATGATGGTGATCATAAGTGGCAATATACGGTAAATAAAGACAATGCCGATGTATTAGCATTAACCGAAAGCTCTGATCCGCTAACAGATATTATCCCTATTTTTTCAGTAGATGGTACTGAATCAGCAATTACAGTCACAATTACAGGCCCAGAATACCTCGACACAACAATGTTGGTTGGCGGAAATACTGTACCTGAAATTAACTGTACTCAAACAGTTACATCTATTTCAGCATTAGAAGATGCTGCTGAAGATTTAGTTGCTGGTGATACACTATGTTTAGCTGATAATAACTATACTGGACCGCTAGAATTACGCATTGACGGTATGGGTACTGCAGAGCAACCAATCACAGTTGCATCGGTAACAGCAAGTGGCGCAGTAATTTCAGGTGGTGAATCATCTATTAGAATGGGCGGCGAGCATATTATTGTTCAAGGTTTCGTATTACGTGATGGTGAATCAGGTAGCTCTATCATTAAATTTGAAAACAGTGAAGAGTGTAATTATTGTCGTGTAACTGAGGTATCAGTTATTGATATGGATAACGGTGACTTTAGCGCTTCTAAATGGGTTGAGTTCTATGGCCATCATAACCGTGTAGATCATAGTTACTTCTCTGGTAAAGAGTCTCGTGGCGCCTTAATGGTATTTGGCCGTTGGACATCTGAATCAGACTTTAACGCTTATGGTTTCCCTGCCGATTACGCGCTAATTGATTACAACTACTTTAGTGATCGTGCACCAGCATGGGGACGTGGTTACGCGGGTTCAAGTGATAACGAATATGAAGGAATTCGTATTGGTTTAAGTACTACTCACTCTGCACCATCGTATACAACTGTTGAAAACAACTACTTTGAGCGTATTCAAGGTGAAGCTGAAATTATTTCTAATAAATCAGCTAACAACATTATTCGCAATAATACAGTTCGTGATAGTAACGGCTCTATTGTAAGTCGTCATGGTGAAGGTGCTAATATTAGCAATAACTTCATTTTTGGTGATGACAACCCATTTTCAGGCGGTATCCGTTTAGTTGATGGTGAGCATACAATAACTAATAACTACATTGAAGGTGCGCGTTTCCTAAGCTCTAACTGGAATGGTGGTATTGTATTAACCACTGGTGATGGTTCAGGTGATACTGACAACGGCTATCAAGATGTTGAAAATGTGTTAGTGGCATACAACACCATTGTTGACAGTGTAAATAGTTTAAATGTTTCTGGTGGTAATAATAATACTGCACCATCAAATGTATATTTTATTAATAACGTTATTGCTGGCGCAATTGGTCCAGTAATTCGTACTAACGATGAAAATATGCCAAGTGGAACATACGATGGTAACTACGTACATGGCCAATCATTATCTGATGACGGCACAACATCTTTAGCTGGTTTTACTTTTGAAGATGCTATGCTAGAAAAAGACAGTAACGGTTTATACCGCACTACAATGTCTAGCCCTTCATTAACAGCCGCAGTAGTAGATACTGGTAGCTTCATTCAACCAACTACTGATATGGACGGTCAAACGCGTTCTGATATGACTACATCGGGTGCTGATGAAGAATCAACTTCACCTGTTATTTTACAGCCGTTAACTCCTGCAGATGTAGGTCCTACTATTGCACCTACACCAGGCAAAGTTTACGTTCAAAAAGTTGATATTGCTAACCATGACTTTGATAGCGGTGACTTAACTGGCTGGACAGATAATGGTGGCGTTATTGTTACTTCAGCAAATGCTATTGATGATGTCTTCTCTCGAGGCTACTCATTGAAAATTGACAGCAATGCTGCAAATGCTGCGCAAACAGTTATTGTTGAACCTAATACTAACTATACCTTGTCTGCATTTATGAAAGGTACTGCTCAGTTATCTGTAACAGTTGACGGTCAAACTTATGCTGCTGAACGTAAATCAAGCGACTATGGTTTTAGCTCTGTTAGCTTTAGCTCTGGTGCAGCTACCTCTGCAGTAATTACAGCAATGGTTGATAGTGGCGTAACAAATGAATATGTTACTGATGCTGACTTTGTTGGTTTTAAAGCTGGCGGTGATGCTTGGACTCTGTCTGAAAGTAGCAATGGCGGTGGCGGTGATGTAGGCACATCAAGTAACACAGCGTCTGGCTCTGATGGTTCAGTTAAATTAGGTTATACCTATTTAGAACACGCTAATTCAAGCCCTAGCGTTAGTCAGAGTATCAGTCTAGATGCTAATAAAGATTATGAATTCTCATTAGATTTATTAGTTAAAAGCGATTCAGCTGGTGCCGCGATAATTCTACGTATTGAAGGTGATAACTCTGTTATTATCGATGACTTAGAATTAAGTATGGCTGACATGACAGATGTTGATTTAGATGATGGTTTTGAACGTTACACTCAAGCCGTAAACTCTGCTGATAATACTTCAGCAACTATCACCATCTCATTTAAGCCACAAGCTATTCAAGGTGACACCTCAGCTACTGCTTTAGACGGAAAGTTATCATCAGATAATGCAAAAGAGAACGAACTACGTGTTGATAATGTTTCTTTAACTGCTGAAGGCGTGCCTACAGACGGTACTGAAGCATTCTTCGATAGTATTCGCTTAGTGTCAATGCCGTTATCTGAAGCAGAATCTAGTGCTGCAGAAAATGAGTAATACTATTAACCTATAGTAAATAATTAACACCACTAAATCTTGAACTAAAATAATGGATTTGTGGTGTTAACATAAAATATCTGGGGCTTTTTTAGCCCCTTTTTTATACCTTGAAATACCTAACCTGAGTTCGGGATAAGCAAAATGCTACAACAGCCTTAATTATCCGTATTACTGCGTTACGAAAGCTCCCAATAACCCGTTATTGGCTTCGCTTTCCCGCCTTGTACTACGAATAATTAAAACTATTGTAGATACGTGAATACAAATAGTTGATATTGTTATACTTTACAATTTCATTATCCCGAACTCAGGTTACCTATTAAACAGTTAATCCTGTGTTATGTTCAATGACGCAAGCTTAAGCTTACCAAACAACCCAACCTAATTTACCAAAAATAAGTTAATGTAAAACCAATAACAAACCAACACAAAACCAACACAAAACCAATTAACCCAAACTTTTTATAGTATAAATATTTATATATTTTTGTATCCCTCTCCTTTTCATTAATACTAAAGATATTAATAAAGAAAACACTAGGCACATATATATATATAGAATAAAAACAACTAATTACCAAGATTCATTTCAAAAACAAACATAAAAAAAACATCTCAAAAAAATTAATAAACCTACCTCTAACGCTTACAAAAACTAACCAAGCCAGAGCCCGGCTAGAGTTAAAACTCTATTAAATAATTGTGACGTAAATGTAATAAAGTGTTGTAAGTGTCATGCAAATGCAATATAAATGGGTTAGGAAAAGATGGATTTATTTCTGTATAACAAACTTTTTAAAATAAAATTGGTCAACCGTTGGGTGTTTATGGGTATGACCAATAGATTTAACAATAAAATATTAGTGACACATGTTGTGAGTTGTTACACCGTAAAACCTCACTAACTGCCAATGTAAAAATTGACACTGTGAAATAAAAATAACAAAAAGCAGACAAGATCAACGGGCAGATTGTTGAACTAATAAAACAATAATTAGGAATATATACATAATGAATACAAAATTAACTTACACTGCAGCAATCATTGCCGCAACGTTATCAATGAGTACATTAAGCGCTCACGCAGCATCAGTATCAATTAACAACGCAGGCTTTGAAGATCAGTTTAGCGGTTGGTCAGATACCGATCCTTCAGCTATTTCTAGCGATGAACATACAGGTTCAAGAGCCGCAAAAATAACTGGCTCTGCTGGTAAATTTGAACAACAAGTAAGTGTTACAGCAAATACAAATTACACCTTATCAGCATATATTGATGGCTCTGGTAAAATTGGCGCTGTAGTTAACGGTAGCACAACATCTGCTACTGGTGGCGGTGATGATGGTTATGAACAAGTATCTGTTTCGTTTAACTCAGGCTCTGCAACTTCTATTACTATTTTTGGTGCTTACGGTGGTGATGAAGGTCGTTTTGATGACTTTACACTAGATTCAACTGGCACTGTTACTCCTACACCAACTCCAACGCCTACACCGACTCCAACTCCTACACCAACGCCAGTTCAAATTAGCATTTCAGCAAGTTCTGATGATGGTAACGGTGCTGAAAATGCTATCGATAGTGATTTAGATACTCGTTGGTCTGCAAATGGTAATGGCCAATGGTTAAGCTTAGACTTAGGTTCAGAACAAGAATTATCAGGTGTTGATATTGCTTTTTACAAAGGCTCTGATCGTAGCAGCGACTTTGAAATTGAAGTTAGCTCTGATAATAATAACTGGGTACAAGCAGTTAGTTTAACAGCAAGCTCTGGTGGCAGCACTGGTCTTGAGCGTTTTGATTTTGATCAAGCTATTGATGCACGATATGTACGCTACACAGGTTACGGTAACTCTTCTAATTCTTGGAACAGTGTAACTGAATTCGCAGCAATTGATTGTTCAAATGGTTGTTCAACAGTTACTCCAACACCTACGCCGACACCAACGGTAACCCCTACTCCTACACCAACCCCTACTCCTACTCCTACGCCGACGCCTACACCAACCCCTACTCCTGTGGGTGACGCTAATGCGCCGTCTGATTTAATGAGTAATTTCAACCAATGGAAAATGACTTTCCCTGACGGTGTTGAAGAGAAAAAACTTGAAGGTGTTACTAACGAATACTTCTACGTAAATGACGACAAAGACGGTATCGTATTTTTTGCTCCGATGAGAAGTGATAACGGCTCAACACCTAACTCAGATTACATTCGCTCTGAACTTCGCGAACGTACTGAAGATGGTAGCGCAGACATTTACTGGACTACTGACGGTACTCACGTAGTATATTCTAAGCAAGCTATTACCCATTTACCAATTGTTAAGCCACACCTTGTAGCAACTCAAATTCATGGTGATAAATCTGCCGGTATTGATGACGCACTAGTACTAAGACTAGAAAATGAACATCTTTTCTTAAGCTTTAACGGTGGTAAACTAAGAAGCAATGTTACTGTTAAAACTGATTATTCATTAGGTACTGTACATGAAGTAATGTTCGAAGTTATCGACGGTAAGCATTACGTTTACTACAGTGAAGATGGCAACCTTAAAAATGCTTACTCAAACGGTAATGCTGCACAGTACTTAGTTAAAGATGGTTCTAATGATTATGTTATGGATCTTAACTACGATAAGTCTTACTTTAAAGTAGGTAACTACACGCAAAGTAATTCAGAAAAAGAAGGCGATTACACAGACCACGAAGATAATTACGGTGAAGTGATTGTGTATGATTTCTTTGTTCAACATGATTAATTTTAATTTAATCATTAACTAGGGTATCCTCATAAGAGGCTCAATAGTTAAACGTTAACCATAAAAGCCTGAGCATGCTCAGGCTTTTATATTTTTGAATTTTGATAAATATTACTTAATAGGTTTAATGTGGTATGAAAAAAACATTTACTGATGATTGGATTAACTGGATTAATACCAATGTTGCAAACGGCCAGGATAAAGATGGTTTGTTCAAAATATTGTTAGACGAAGGTTACTCCTTTGATGCTATAGCAAAGCAAATGAATTACAAACCTTCAACCACAACAGATAAACTAATTAACCCGTTTGAGCAAGCTCGCCAGAAAAAACAAGCCAGAGCGATTCAAGATAAAAATAATAACCGAGTAAAAGCTAAACGTAGCGAAATTTTTATACCTAACGCCAAGCGTTTTATTAGTAATGATTTAGAACTATATACCGTAGACAATTTTTTAAATGAAGTTGAATGCAATAAAATTATAAAATTGATTCGCTCAAAGCTTCGCCCCTCAGAGCTAACTTCTGCTGAAGCAGATGCAGCTTATCGAACCAGCAGAACTTGTGATTTAGGTAAGTTAAATAATAAGTTCATGGAGGAAATAGACCAACGTATTTGCGATATGATTGGCATTGATGAATCGTATTCTGAAGTTGTGCAAGGACAACTTTACGAAGTAGGTCAACAATTTAAAGCACACACAGATTATTTTGAGTCTCATGAAATAGAGCAATTTGGTGCACTAATGGGACAACGAACTTATACTTTTATGATTTATTTAAACGACGTTGAACAAGGCGGTGAAACGGCTTTTGTTAACGTTGGAGAATCAATAAAACCTAAAACAGGTATGGCGGTTGTATGGAATAGCTTACGCCCAAATGGCCGTACAAACGCTGATAGCATGCATCACGGTATGCCAGTAATTAAAGGCTATAAAGCAGTAATCACTAAGTGGTTTAGAACTTATAGTCGTTTAACGCCAGCACCAAGTATGCTCAGTAAAAGCAAAAATGAATACGTGCCCAACTTTACCAAAACGGGGTTTAAAAAGAGCCAATTACCGAAACCTTTATTTGATAAAATCACTCAATTCTATCAAGAAAACAAACATTCCATTGTTGATGAACACGTCCCTGGTGACTTTATTTACAATCAAAGTAATAACTTAAATAAGTCTAAAACCCACAAAAAAAGCAGTGCATTAGTTGAGCTAAGCGATACATTACGAGAAGAAATACACAACACGATGAAACCAATATTAGAGCAATGGTCTGGTCAAAAATTAGCGCCGACTTATGTTTACGGTATTCGGGTGTATTTTGATGGTGCTGTACTTAAAATGCACCGAGATCGCATTGAAACTCATATTATCAGCGTGATCCTCAATGTTGATCAAGATGTAAAACAAGATTGGCCATTAGAGATTGAAGATAATTATTACCGTAAACATCAAGTGATGTTAAAGCCTGGCGAAATGATATTCTACGAAGGCGCTCGATTATCTCATGGCAGACCCACACCATTAAAAGGAAATAGTTACGCTAATATTTTCTGTCATTTTTTACCTCAATCTTAGTAATTATACAGATCGGTCACACCCAGATCAGCCATTATTTACTACTTAATTAAGACAATAAACTATATTTTTTGTCTTAATTAAGATAGTAAAACCCATACCAAGGACTTATCTTAGTTTCAATTCCCGCCAACAACCACCTAACCAAAATCAAATTAAAATTATTACCAATATAAAATTAAAGCTCACCTCCATTATTAACTGGTTATTCATTTTTTAAATCACATACCAATAACAAAAAAGCACCAATTAAAACCGTAAACCACTGATAAATAAATCAATTAACACATGAGAAACAATAAGTATATTGATGGAAATAACCAATTAATCTAGCTTCAATAGCCAAAACACAATTTTTAGCATACCAATATACCAAAACCCACCTGACCAATTGAATATAAAAAGAACTGAATTGTTGCTAAAATGTTAAAAATGTAATATAAAAGAGTCAGGAAAACATGGAGTGACTCCTAACAATCATTACCAATAAGCCACAAGTTGGTAAAACCAATGGTCAAACAGGTAATAACAGTAAGATGATAATAATAAAATAACGTCCACAACAATGAGAGCATTTCCAACCTTTTATAACTTAATAAGGCTGGTAGTGCGTTTCACTACTCAATAATTGTTCATCTATAAACTTGCCTGCCAAATAACAAAAGCACGCAGCTTAACCGATGAATAAATTATAAGGACATCTAAAAACAATTGAGGAATATAATTATAATGAATACTAAAATAAAATATTTAGCTACAGCTATTGCAGCTTCGCTAGCGCTATCTACAGGTGCAGCCCATGCATTAACCGTTTCTTCATCATCAAATGATGGTAACGGCCCTGAAAATACAATAGATAACAACTTAGATACTCGTTGGTCAGCAAATGGCGATGGTGAATATCTTCAATACGATTTAGGTCAAAGCGTAAATATTGAATCTATCGATATAGCCTTTTATAAAGGCGATGAACGCACATCAACATTTGACGTTTTAACTTCTGCAGATGGTTCATCATGGACTACTGTATACAGTGGTACTCAAGACACTAGTACAACAAGCCAATTTAACGTTGCACTAGAATCTTCAGTTGGTCAATACGTACAAGTTGTTGGTTACGGTAATACATCTAACAGCTGGAATAGTATTACTGAGGTTGATATTAATACTTCATCTGTTATATCAAATCCAGGTGATGTAACCGCTGTTCCTGCGTTAATTCAAGCAGAAGATTACAATGACTTCTCTGATAACTCAGCAGGTAATAGCGGTGGTGAATATCGTACTGATAATGTTGATGTACAAGTCACTTCAGATACAGGCGGCGGTTACAATGTTGGTTGGATTAAATCAGGCGAATGGCTTGAATACCCAATTTTTGTAAGCGATGAAGGCACATTTACTGCCGATATTCGTCTTGCGTCAAAAAAATCAACTGGTGCATTTAATGTTTTAGTTGATGGTAATGTTACTGATAGTGTTGCTTTAACTGCAACAGGTGGCTGGCAATCATGGTCAACTCAAACAGTTGATTTAGGTGAATTAAGTGCTGGCGAACATACAATTCGTATTGCGGTTACGGGTAATGATTTCAATCTAAATTGGATTGATGTTAAAGCTTCAGACACTGATGACGGCGGCGATAATGGCGGCGGAGATACGGGTACCTTAGATTGGGATATGTCAGTTTGGGATTTAGAAGGTGGCGATAATGGCCTTGACCCTATCGTTGGTAACTCAATGGTATTTGATGCCTTAGCTGCACAGCACGTTACACCAAACGGTAACGGTTGGAGACACGAGCTTAAAATTGCTTCTAGCGAACGTGTTGCTATGACTGAAGTTTATGAAAACTTCCAAGCAAACATCAAGTTAGACATTTCAACTGGCTCAAAAATGATTGTTGCACAGCATCATGCAAGCGATACGGGTACTATCGTAAAACTTTATGTATCTGATTCAAGCGAATCTGGCTTTGATGACAGTACTGCAAATAACGGCATTTTCGATGTTTACGTGCGTATGGCTAAAGAAGATGGCTCTGGTGAAGAAAAATTTGCACTAGGTACTATCGAAAGCGGTGATAATTTCGATTTCCAAATTATTAACGATTACGGTTATGTAACAGTAAGATCTTCAATAAATGGTGAAGAAAATGAATACAGCTTAGCCATTGAAGATAGTTCAGAGTCTTACTTGAAGTTTGGTAACTACTTACAAGCACAAGATGCTGAAACGCGTGAAGACGTGGATGATTCAGCAGACTGGGCTGATTTTTATGAAGATGCAGGCATCACTGAAAGTAAATTAACTTTCACTAACCTAAGCTATGTTCGTTTATTTGACGGCGAAACTGATGGCGAAGTAGTTGGTGGTGGTGATAATGGCGGCGGTGATGACGGCGGTAATGACGGCGACAATGGCGGTGATGACGGCGACAATGGCGGTGATGACGGCGACAATGGTGGTGATGACGGCGACAATGGCGGTGATGATGGTGTTGTTGATTGTAATGTAACTGATACTTGTCCAGAGCAAGGTGGTGATTTTGTTGGTAATGGTACAGTAATTACTACTTCTCCTGGCGACCTAGCAGACACACTTGCTAGCGCAAAAGCGGGTGATGAAATAATAGTAACGGGTAGTGCTGATGAAATTTCAATTAAAAACCTTAATTTCTCTTCACCTGTATTAGTTCGTGCTGCCACTATTGGTGGTACTACGTTAACAAGCATCGCGCTTACTAGTACTAACAATATTATATTCAGTGGTTTTGTGTATGGTCCAAATGAAGACGCAAGTACCTTGTTTAAAATTGTTGACTCTACCAATATCGGAATTTTACGTAGTGTATTTGACCATAAAGATGTAACAACGGGTCAAAACTCAATCATCATGGCAGGTCCTAGTCAATTCATTGAAATTGCTTACAATACATTCCGTGATAAAAACGTTACGCATAGAGAAGGTGGTAAAAATACCGGTAGCTTCATTAAGTATCAGTACGAAACTGGTGCAGGTATGACTAAAGATACACATGTTCATCACAACTACTTTAAAAACATTCCTGCTTATGTAGCTACTGGAAATACGGTTCCTGAAGGTGACTCAGACCGTGAAGCGATTGTAATGGGTATTGCTGATTCGCAAGATGAAGTTACTAACAACCTTGTTGAATATAACTTATTTGATAACTGTGATGGTGAAAATGAAATCATTACCGTGAAAACATCAGGTAACGAATTTAGCAACAATACTTTCATTAACTCTATGGGTTCATTATCTTTCCGTTTAGGTCATGATAACGTAGCACACAGCAACCAATTCTACGGAAGTGGTGACAGTGCTGTATGGACTGATGAGAACTATCAAACCGGTGGTATTCGTGTATATGGTGCAGACCATGTTATTTACAATAACTACATGGAAGGATTATCAGGTGATTCATGGAGATTACCACTGTTATTAGATAATGGTGATCAAAGTGATACGCTTGGTAACGATAGCCATCAGAATGTTACTGGTGCTAATGTTTACGGCAATACCATTGTAAATAGTAATGGTGGCGTTCATATTGGTCGTGCAGACTCTAAGTACGGCAATTCACCAACTAATAATACAATCACTGATAATACTGTTGTAAGTAGCCAAGGTTTGTTATTTGAAAATGACGCTAACAGCTCTACAAACAATTGGTCAGGTAACAAAGTTTATGCAACTGGTTCAGCAACAGCGGCTAGCGGTGGAGCATTAAGTAATTCTGAATTGAACGTGTTAAGCAGTTCACCTTCAATCAATGCTCCTACACCACTTACACCAAGTGATGTAGGTCCAAGCGCACCTTAATAGTTAATTATTAATTGTAGCGTTTGTTTTTAAGTGATTATTTTAGTTGCTCAATCTCAAATGCTTAACTCAATTAAGATAAATTAAGTTGAGTTAATTTACATTAGTTAACTGTACAATCTACAAGCCGACCTATTCATGGTCGGCTTTTTATTACCTCGTCAAACATAAAATATATTTGATATACACACATTGATAAACTTCAAACATCAAGCTGTCATTCTCGATATTATATTAACCTTAAAAATCATCCGCGCATTACATCAGTTACCTGTTATTATTAAATATTTTTAGATAGTTTTGAATTCTCAGGAGTAAACGATGTTAGAAATGGCTGTGATATATCTTGCTGCGGCAATTATTGCTGTACCTATCGCTAAGCGTATTGGCTTAGGCTCAGTGTTAGGTTATTTACTCGCGGGCATTCTCATTGGTCCTTTTTTACTCGGTTTAGTAGGCGACCAAACTGACGTTATGCACTTTGCCGAATTTGGCGTGGTGATGATGTTATTTTTAGTCGGCCTTGAATTACAACCTTCGCGGTTATGGAAACTAAGACATTCCATTGTTGGTTTAGGTGGTTTGCAAGTTATTTTAACAACCATAGCTATAAGCGCCGCCTGTTACACTATTCTTGCTTTAACATGGCAAACATCGCTAGCTATTGGCTTAATGCTGGCTCTGTCGTCAACCGCTATTGTTTTACAAACACTCAACGAGAAAGGCTGGACTAAACAAGAAGCAGGACAAAACGCATTTTCGGTATTACTTTTTCAAGATATTGCCGTCATCCCTATTTTAGCTTTAGTGCCCTTATTAGCTTTGAGTGATGCTAAACAAGCAACAGCTGAGCAAGGGAATTTAATACATCATCTACCCATCTTTACCCAAACAGCGATATCAATTGGCGTTATCGCGGCTATTATTTTTGTGGGGAAATACATTTCAGGGCCCCTGTTTCGTTATATTGCCGAAACGCGCTTGCGCGAACTATTTACCGTAGTCGCTTTATTCCTCGTCATTGTTATTGCCGTTATCATGCACAAAATAGGCTTATCGCCTGCCCTTGGTACCTTTTTAGCCGGTGTTGTTTTAGCCGAAAGTGAATTTAGACATGAATTAGAAGTAGATATAGAACCCTTTAAAGGGTTATTGCTGGGTTTATTCTTTATTACCGTAGGTGCATCAATTGACTTTCCGTTACTATTTGACGAATTAGGTTTAGTCACACTGCTAGTGATATCACTAATTATCATTAAAGCCGCGGTATTATTTTTATTAGCTAATTTATTTAAGATGGCAAAAAAACAGAAACTATTATTTACCCTTGCTTTAGCACAAGGTGGTGAGTTTGCTTTTGTCCTTTTATCACTTACCTCTTCATTGCAAATACTAACGCCTGAACAAAGTAAAATTACAACATTGGTGGTGGCTATTTCAATGCTAATGGCACCTGTTTTATTAATTATCTATGAAAAAACGCTCACTAATGAACATAACAATGCTCCTGAATTTGATAAACCGGAAGATATAGAAGCAACCAAAAGTGTCATTATTGCTGGCTATGGACGTTTTGGACAAATTGTTGGCCGCTTACTTAGCTCGCAAGGCTACCATTTGTCTATTTTAGATCATAGCCCTAGCCAAATTGAGTTATTAAAAAGATTTGGCAATAAAATTTTCTATGGTGATGCAGCAAGACAAGATTTACTAGAAGCCTCTGGCGCAAAAGAAGCACAGCTATTAGTAATAGCGATTGATGATCCCGATAAGATTATCGAAATTGCTTTACTTGCTAAAAAGCATTATCCCAATTTACAGATTGCAGCCAGAGCGATTGATCGTAATCATGCTTATGAATTATTACGTATTGGCGTGCAAACAATTAAACGTGAAACATTCGAATCCGCATTAGAGCTTGGCATTGCCGCGTTGGAGTTACTTGGTAATAGTAAAGCAAGCTCACAACATGCAGGTAAATTATTTTCCGATCATGATAAAGAGTCAATGCATGTTCTGTCTGAAGTATGGGGTGATGATAAGAGTTACGGCATTGCAGTAAAACAGCGTACCGAGTTACTGCAGCAAATACTAACTAAAGATAAAGAAGAACAGCGCAAAATGCAGGCTTGTCAAAAATAAAAGGAAATATGAAATAGAGCCCGCAACAAACATCCTGTGATGTAAATAACTTTACTGCGTATTTACTTCACAATTAACAATTGATGGCTGTCCCAAATTAGTTTTATGATGACTCATCAAAACGTACATGAATAATATTTGATGTAACCGTTCCAATCGAACACATAATATAATAATCGCCGCTACCATCGAAGGCTATTTTATCAAATAGGTTAAAGTTGAATGAGCCTGAGCAGCCACTCTCAGTTGCAATTACATCATCATCAAAAACAACAACGTCTTTAAATGGATTTACTGATTGATAGTTAGCGGTTCGCGTCACTACAAGCGCTATATGTTTTAATACGGCTCCGGCGTGAACACTTAAACCATCACTTTTATAATTAACCTTAAACTTACCTGTTATCCGTATCTGCTGCTCTCCTTTAATAGGTGACAGCTGAAGAACCATAAAAGATACATCATTATTCATAATATTTGTCACTATCCTTACCTGCTACCTTTATGATTGAAGATTTATTTTTCCATACTTGTTTTAATAGTTACGGTATTAGATTTATATTCACCTAAGGTTGCATAAACATGGTAGCTAGCATCCATAATAGGAATCCCTAAATCATGAACCAAATCAAAATTGAAATTATCAGATATCAATACGTCACCATCTTTTTCACTACGGGGACGCTCAGATAAATTATTAATAAAATCAGGCTCCGGTAAAAGGTCCGGCTGTGGCATTCTGCCTGAATACGACTCTCCAGTGGCTTGGTTTACGGCAATAACTAAAATCGTATCTGAAAAATTCCCTTTTAGCCCCATACTTTTGTAAGGTAAGCGAATTAAACCAGCAACCATAAGTCTTAAAGGCCCCTCTGTTTCTCCCCATGGACCAACAGGGTTATCAGCAAAGGATACACCTTTTGGCCACAGAACCTCTTTAGGTGCATTAATTAAAATCCCCGAATAGGTACTAAAAAAAGAATCTGTTAACTTCGGCGAACAATCATTTTCCGAATTATTAGCATTAGTAATCGTACTAAAATCACAATTAATTGGGATTTCATAAAGAGATTCTGACATTATTACATTTCCTTTTTGTATTGGTTTATTAGCACAAGAACATAAAACTAAACTAAGTAAAATTATCACCGCACTTTTATATTTACACATTAATAAAATCAAGAGAATGAAAGATCTAATTTTTTAACTATGTCCGTACAATCTACACAATAGTCTAATGGTGAAGATGCTGAAGATGTCCCCGTAGCACCAAAGAGCACACAACCTGGGGTGCCTGACCACTTATTTTTAGATGCATCATAAGTTAAAGATCCACTTTCACAATGAGGGCCTTGATGGCCTTTGTCATCATCAAAAATAAAGGACATCCAAAAATTTTTAATAATAGACAATATCGTACATAAAAAGCTTTGCCAAATTATACAATCGTATATATTGAATTTTTCTATAAATTTATTCAGCTTATCTAACATGTTATACAACAAATTAATGAATTTCGTACACGCGAATGCCAGCGTGTCGCTGTTTCTTTAAGGGGATATCTATAATCTATTAAGATTTTCAGTTAAATATTTGCACTTGCTGTCGATGGCCTCCAATCCAGTGCTTGCCTGTGTGCTCAGCAAAGGCATTAAGCTCTGCTAATGAGCCAACCGCTTGGTGATATTTTTCACCAAAATGCTCAGAAAGCTCTAACCAATCGTTACTGCCTATACCTAAATGAGTTAACAGCGCGCAGGCATTTTTATTAATACTTCCGCGTTTATCTGCTCTGATAACTTTTCCTGTTTCTTCAACAAGTGTTAAATAATCTAGCAATGAAAACGATATGCCCTTCGATGTTTTTTTGTGTTCATGACCAATAAACCCCAATAATTGTTTCGGTCTAAACGGTAATTTGTCCTTGTTATCAATATCACTTGCTTTGTCATGAATGCGTTCAAAAATAGAGGTGTATTGCGCGGTTTGTACGGAATCTACCATTTTAGCCCGAATAGGGTTCAGGTCGACATAAGCCATACAAGCCAGTAACGCCTTTTCATCCAGTAAGGCTTGAGATTTAAAACGGCCTTCCCAAAATCGCCCTTTGCAGTTATCTTCTTTGTTCGCTTTACGGGCGATATATTCATTTAAATTACGCATTAGCCATGATAGGTCAGTTAGACGTTCTCGCCATTTATCTATAATTGTTTGTGCTTTATCTATTTCCGCTTTGCAACTACATTGCCCTGACTGTAAACGTTCAACCAGAGGGTGATTATAATAAAGCTGTTGCCATCGCTGACATACTTCTTCATTACTCCATGATTTAGCTTCATTTTCATCAACATAAACGACAAGGTGATAGTGATTCGACATCACCGCATAAGCAGCAACGTCAATAGAAAAGACTGTCGTTAAAAAGCGAATACGATCAACCATCCATTGGCGACGATGTTCGTAACTTTGTTTAGTGTAAGCATCTTCACCACACAAATAAGCGCGACGAACACAGCGAGAAATTAAGTGATAATAACTGGTATCTTGAAGGGAAACTTGCTTACTGCGGGACTGAGTCATAATAAAACCTCTCCATGGTTGTTATATAACCATAGTAAAGAGGCTTCATATATTCAACAATTGATGGCTGTCCCAAATTAGTTGTATTTTAACTTGTAAAAAATCCTAAACAGCAAAGCTATTTAGGATTTAATTTACTTACGATAATATTACAACTTTATCATTTACCAGTCAGAGTAATCTTCTGTTTGGATAAGCTCTACACCTACTAAAGAATCTGTTTTATCAAAGTATTGTTTTAATTCTTCGTTAATGATGACCTTGGATGGATCTGATTCTAAACGAAAAATTTTTGCGCCATTAGTTTTTGATTCATCAATCACCATTGACTCAAAATCAAAGCCACGACCTGAAGGCCAATAATTTAATTTACTTTTCTCTAAGTCAACACAATCAATTAAACCAATAATGTTAGCGATTGAATAACCACCTTCTGTTTCTCCGGTGCTTTGGTCTCTTAATCTAACTGGGAAGTACTTTATATTATCTACTCCTAGTTTTTCTAAAGATTTCTTAAGTTCATTATGATATAAAGTAATTAATCCATCAATAATGTCTCCTCTAAAGTCTCCACTCTCTAGAGCTAGGTCTAATATTAGTGTTTCATCCTCGTTTGGAGCCGGCATATTTTTACCTTGGACCCACTCAAAAGAGTCGATATTATCTGGCACACTGTCAACTGCAGCAACCCCTTCAATCATAGTGTCTTGTTTCATTATATAAAAAGGCATTTTTCTTCCTAGTATTATTGATTTAATTATTACTCTTTAGCTCTCGATTGCGGTTTTTTCTTAGGTGATTCACCTTTTTTAGCATAATCAGCAGCTAATTGAGATACAAAAAAAGGTTTACTGTCACTTGGTTTTTTCGTTTTAAACTTATCCAACTTATCCTTAATTTGTTTACTAAGGTTATCCATATCTTCAATAAAACCGTCCGGCTTTTCTTCATCACAATAACCTTCAGGCTTATATTTCCCTAATATCTTTAATAACTTATTAATCACTTCATTATCATATGAAATACAGTGACCACGCTGCCATGCTTTACCATCTTCTTCATTTGCCCAGTTGTCATGTATCTCAATGGTCACCGCATGATGACCAACATGCCATTGTGCTTTTTCTGATTCCATCACAGAAAAAGCGACTGTTTTTTTCTCATCAGCAGACAGTTTTCCGTACTTTTGTTTGTACTTATCTCCTACAGTAAAACGCAGGTTATTTGCAATGGTAGGTAAGGCAATACCATTTTTAGGAGCATTAATGTCGTAACCGGCAATTGCGCCCATACGTACAATACGCCTTAACTTTGCGTAACATTGCTTTGCCGAAATTAGGTGATGTCTTGCTGTTGTATACGAAAAATCACCTTTTTGTGTTAACGGCGTGCAATTAAGTTGGCTTGGTTTACTTACTACTTTTAAATCAAGCTTATCTTGTTTTTTTGTTTTACAGTCATCCAGCGTTTTATCGGGACAAAAAGGGCATTTCACTTTTTCATCCGCAATATTTGCTACTGCGATCAGTTCACCAATTTCCATATTACCCTTCTATCTTATTTAAGATTTCACACATACAGCACCACGACCGGCCTGCTCTGAACTGGCATACACTAATGACGAATTATCTTTAGTGCTGCTTGCTAAAGCAATTAACGTAGGAAAAATTGCCGCACCAATGTCACCAAAACAGTCTGCTGGGTGTTGATGCTCTAAATCGGGTGATAAACAGGCACTATTTCTAATCGTCATTACGCCAAACTCTTTATTATGAAAAGATTCACCGTTCATACTTGAGTAAATCGTTTCAATATTTTTTAATCCACTGTTTTTTATTGCTACCGACACCGCTTGACTTAAACCATTACCTAATAATGGCTGTTCACTGTATCTATGCCCTTCTTCATTGGCCACACTTGGCAGTGATATAGTGGAGAGAATATTGGGCAAGTTTGCTTTTTTATTTTCACCAACAAGTAATAATGCAGTGGCGGCCTCACCAGGTGCGAAGCTATCGGTAGAGACTTCAGTTAATACTCGCTTATCATCATCTAATATGCTCAATAGGTTAGCATCAACGTAACTGTCAACCCCTAGTAAAATAGCATAATCAGCTTGTGCACTATGAATACATTCAAACGCTTTCGCTAATGCTATTGCCCCTGAAGCTCTCCCATAAGGAAATACAGCGCTATTTTGTGTATCAAACGTAATTCCACTTTGTTGCATAATTTTAGGTAAGAAGCTGTTATTTATGGGTGTCGTCGCACCCGGAATACTTTCAGGTGCAGCAATAAATATAGGGATAGGTTTGGAGGGTTCGAATAGCTCAAAAATTTGGGATAATGCTGTTGCTGCCATAACAATCATTTTATTTTCGCGACCACTAAGTTTCAATTGTGCTATTTTCTTGTCTAATGGTGGTAAAGCATCATGAGGTACTTGTGCCAATTTCATTTTGTATTGTTCACGATTTACATAAGTAGATTCAGCATAAACATTTATACCTGCATTAACTGCAGCTACCGTCATCTGAGTGTCACCACCAACAGGGGTTATCATACCTGTTGCCGCAATATAAAGTTTGGCTGACTGACTCATACCTGTCCTTTTGCTTTGGTATTGATATAAGGTGATTGTGCATTTAACAAGGTTAATGTTAAGGCAATACTGTGTCTTTGTCGTTGCGACGATTGTTTGAGTATATTATTCAATTTGGTAACAACAGCAGGAGTATTTTGATTAACTTCTATTCCCATAATATACCGACTACCGACTTTATAACGGTCTCGGTAACGTAACCACGTATGGTTAACTTTATTAACGTCAGGAAACGGTAAGTTTTCATCTTCATCAAGGGCTACATTCTGGTCTGCTTCATCATCATTTGGTAATTGTTGGTCAATTTCAGGCTCGTCAATTACTAACTCAAATCGTTCAAGATCAATACCTGTTATCAGGGTAAACGATTCTCCCGCAAGCTTTGCGGTTTCAAAATTATTCATTCTTTCGAGTAACCAAGGTATAGCGTGAGGGTCTCCCAAAATACCAATTGAACGAATCATCGTACGTAATAAATCAGGTTGTGTAGAATATTCAGATATCAAAGAACGTGCTTTGTCTACGGGTAATATTTTAAATACTGTTTGTAAGGCAAGGAATTGTATTGGAGACTCTTCTTTAATGGCATCATAAAGAGCCAAAACACGTGTATGTTCCCCTAACATGATTAATGACCAATTGGCCCAAAAAATGACGGCAGGCGATTCATGACCTAATTGATTTTGAACGAGGTTAGCGCAAGCATAAAGCTTGAGTTCACCCACTAAACGTAAAGTGCGTATTAATAGTTTAGGGTGTGATAAACAGTCTTCACGGGTGAGTATCTCTTTTACCATATCACCTGGATTTTTACGTAAAACACTACACAAGGCTATTGAGATATACTTGTGTTCGAGTGACTTACTGTATAATAATCTATCTATCCATTCGCGATTTAGATTCTTCGGCAACCATGCCATTGCTGAGACCAGCCCTTTGAACGTTTCTTCGTTACAACTGCCATGCTCAACAATAAACTTTATTTTATCAATATCACGACTACGAAAGGCAATAATCGCTGCGGTAAAAGTTTCACCTGCCTGCTCATATTGTAACTCTTCGAGACATATGTCCCAAGCTTGTTGAAAGTTACACATTAACCCATCGAGGTTGGCATCAATGCGTTTTTCAATATTTGCTAGATCATCAAGGTAATAGTGAGGTTGGTTAACACCAATTGATCGCAACAACCACAAGAAAGAAGCATCAATAACAAATTGTTCAGTGATGTCTCGATATGCATTTTCTTGTTTTTTTAGCGTACTACTAGTTCTGTTCAAAACGCTATTAACCCATTATATTTTTTTTATTATGGAACAAAGGATCACCCATTCTACAAGCGTTTTTTCCTTCAAACTTTACATCGAAAGAATACATCATAAATTCGCATTCACCTTTGGTTTTGCTACTTATTAGCCCTTTATGAATTCCAGGTTCATCACCTGTACTTTTTTTGTAAATAGCGCCTTTGACCATCGGCATTTTTTTATCAGTTTTTACCGCTTTAGGGCCTTTGTCGGTGTCCGACGCCATTCCTATATTAGGATAAGGAATAGGAACAACTGCCGGTCCTACCTGTGTTTTACACACATCAGGAAAAGCAATACTCATACCACCACTGCCTTTATGTGCAATGCCACGAGAATTTGCAAAGGTTGATTGTGCCATGCTTTACTCCAACTAAAATACGGTTAAATTAACGAGACAGAGATAACTCAATTTCATTAATATTTAATAAATTTTTATCACATTGAAATGATGCAAGCCACACCATAGATAAATGTTGTTGGTTAGGCTCTAGTGTTAACGTTTCAATATGTAGGTCTATTGGGATTTTTTTTCCCTTCAAGTTAACATTACAAACCATTTTTACATGTGGTACCGTTAAATTAATATCACCGTTGGCATGCATACCTTTAATCAATATCGGCTCGCCACCCTGTAAATAGCCTGGATAAATTAAATCCGGGTGTGCTGCATTTAAAAAACGTTTATCAAAATCTAATGGTAAATAGGGAGCACGTGTTGATATCCATTCTTCATCGTAAGTACCTGCCCACTGGTATCTCGGAGACCAATATCCGCAAGTGGCTGCAAAGCCAGCAGGTGTAGGAGTATCATGTATATTGCGTATCAGTTCAGGTGGGTTTTCAATATTAGGCAGTGAAACACCTTCCATTTCAGCTCTTGAGCGTTTCCCTGAAAAACCACAACCAACTAAGTTTCTTTCTTCTGCAAGTATCTTAGTTTCATCAACTTTATGTTCGCCACCAAAAGCACGTTCATATACTAATGGCATTGATTGGAAAGTAGCAGGAGCGCTAGGTAAACCATTTTCCCAGTGTCTATCTCCAAAAACTTTAACCGTTTTATTTACATGACCAACAGTTAAGTGAACATCAAGTTGATTAACATCTTGATGATTTATCGCACAAGCATTACCTTGCATAATTATATCAGTATTATTTTTACCTACGTGAAAATCAGAAAGCTTTTTAATACTAGATTTACCTGGCTCACCCCAGTATTCATCTGCTTTTTGTGGAGGTGTTTGCTCTGTTGCTAAGCTCCATTGTTGACCCATGATAAACGTAGATTTTACAACAATATAAATTGAATCAATCCCTTGTTCATTGGGAAATGAAGCTATATCTGCCGAAAATGGTGTAGTGTTTTTGATTTGAAGCATGAAATAATGACCTTAAGTGTATCAATTCACTTGAACTGATCCACCCATAATTCTATTAACACCGCTAGAGCGATTTAAAAGATACTTACCTCGGATCAAAACTTTACCTGATTTAGTTAATGTTATACTTGATTCACCACACTTAAATACCATTTGTTCTTTTGCTTCAAAAGTAACGTTATTTCCGTCAACACTGACATTATCCATAGAGAGGTCACCCGTTAACTCAACTTTTTCAGTTGTTACTGTAGGATCAAAGTTTTCAAGCATAGCGTCGAGTGGGTTATGAATTAGCCCTATAATAATAGGCTTATTTAAATAACCTTGGTTAAATAACAACGCAACTTGTCTTGATACTTGTTGTTGTGTGACTACTGTGGTGGTAGTTGCAATTAATGGTGTAGATGCAGGGTTTTGTGGAAAGTCAACCTGCGCTTGCCCACTATCATCTATCCCAACAAGCGTACCAATTATAATTTCTCCTGCTGCAATATTGAAGCTGCTAGCCAAGGTGTCATTATTCTCTTCAAATTTGGTTAATAATTTATCAGTCATCATGGGTTAGTTAGACATAACCTTACTTCCTTTTAATACGACATTGCCTGAGCCTTTTACGTTAATATTTTTTCCGCTAATGGTAATATCACCATTGCTCTTCATCACAATTTGAGCAGAGCCTGTTTTAAGAGTAATTTGTTTATCCGCTTGTAAAGTTATCGACTTTGCTTTTAAACCATACTCTTTTGTTACTGCCTCAGTATATTTACCACTTACTGTTTCTTGTAAATCTTTATCAATATTAATGGTCATATTTTTAGATATAGATTCTGAATGATCACCGCCGACACTGAAATCGAAGTTTTTACCTATATCAATGGTTACATTTTCACCAACACTTTCCGTATGGTTTTTACCAACACTAATACTTTTGCTATCACCAATACTTTCTTTTTGATTTTTACCAACGGTCTTGGTTCGATCTTTATCGATATTGGAAACTTCATTATTCTTTACGTGTTTATCTCGGTCATTATCAACCGTTAAGGTTTCATTATTTTTTACGTGGGTGTCTAAATTATTCTTAACCAGTGTATCGAAATCTTTCTCAGCTTGAATATAAACTTTTTCACTGTCTTTTTTATCTTCAAAGCTCAGTTCATTAAAATTATCGTTACCGCCTTTTTTACTTGATCGGGTTTTAATACCAGTTTGTGTTTTAGATGCAAATGGTGGTTTGTTGCTACCGTTATAAACACTACCAGTAACAATTGGTCGGTCTGGGTCACCATCTAAAAAGCTTACAATAACTTCATGGCCGATACGTGGGATGAATGATGAGCCCCAGCCATTACCAGCAAAAGATTGCATTACGCGAATAAAACACGAGCTATTTTCGTCTTTTTTACCGTCGCGATCCCACATAAACTGTACTTTTATGCGGCCAAACTCGTCTATATAAATCTCTTCGCCTTTAGGGCCTGTAACAAGTGCTGATTGTGGCCCATACATTACTGGACGTGTATAAACCATTGGCGGTCTATAGGTGTTTTCAAGTGGCATACAAGTAAATGAATTACTGTAGTGGTTGTCTCCACCCTGGCTTGTAAAGTACGTTGAATCACTTGCTTGGTGATGTACACTTAACAGTAAAAATTTGCCTTGTTCAGATTTAGTTTCATGCTTTTCTAAGTTAAAAAACTGACCCGCAGTAAAAGTACTACAATTACTGCCGCCACTAATAGTGTTAGCGCCAGCCTCTTCAGCGTCCATTCTTACATCAGCAAGTTTTTTACCTATTGTAAAATCATACTGGCTTGGGTAGGCATAGTGTTTAAATTGGCTGTTTTTTTCTAAATTACTTTTTGAGGCACTTTGTGATATTAAGTTTTTATTAGGCTCTTTAAAGTTATAGTCATTAACTATCCACTCGCCTTTTTTTAGTTCGTAGTTATGTTGCCATGCGTTAATTTCAGCATCTGGGCTATTACCTTTTGAATACGTGAGTTTACTTTGTGCAGTTTCAGCATAAGCACTCATTTGATCGACAATAACTAGCGTGTGTTTTTTCTTTTCGTGATTAAAGAAGCAGGCATAACCTTCTTCCGCTAATAGGCGCATAACAAAGGTTAAGTCACTTTCACCGTATTGCACACAATATTCGCGTGGGTTACCACCCGCGGCTTTAAAATCAAAATCGTTATAACCTAAGTCGGCAAAGACTTGACTAACAATATCTTTAGTATTTTTATTTTGAAAAATACGACGGTTTTCAGTTTGATTGAGAAACCATGTCCACGGTACAACATTAAGTTGGTATTCTCGTAAACCATTACTTTTAATTTCGCCAAAAGTAAAGTGGCTCACATAACCATTAAACACTCGCTCTTCTGCGCCGTGAATAGTAAAGGTAATTGTTTTATTAATTAAGTCTTGTGGTTTAATCTCAACATTTTGAGAAATTACGGTAAGACTAAATTGAAAAAGAGACGAGATGGCTTCGATACCATTAATCGAAGTGAGCAGAAGTTCATCTTTTGCTAACGGGGTAACAATTGATAGAAAACGTCCATCTTGAGTAAATTCACTCATTTACTATTTCCCTTCCCTGAGAATATTATAAAGAAAAGATATTCTATTCTTTTGGAATAATTTGATATGTAGAGGTAAACAAATACAGCCCCAAAGGGCTGTATTTACGAGCAAAAACTAAAGTGCTTTTGCTGAAGTTAAGTCATAACCTGCACGTTGCGGGCTACCAGACTTGTTACTACCATCGTAGTCAGTGTAGTTGATCTCACACTTAGAGAAGCTAAGTGTTAGGTTTTCAGTAGGCTCTTCATCGCCGTCAGCAGCAATGTGATAACTACTTACTAAGCAGTCTTGTAGAGCGTATTGCATAAACTCTTCAACTTTATCACTTCCTGTGCGTACAAATTTAAGCGTTACTTTTTTACCTGAAGAACCAGATACCGCTTCTTTAAATAATGCAGAAACTGAGTTATCTGCTTTTTTAGTTAAAGATACTTCTGATACGTTAGGCTTACCTACTTCACGGTTCGCCATTTTACCTGAAATCATTGTAAGGCCACGGCTAACGCCGAAACTTACTGAATCAACTAAAACGTGATCTTCAAAGCCTTCAGCTGTAACGTTGCCTTTGATTCCTTCAAACTCAAGATATATTGCCATATTTTTCCATTTCCATTTTTAAAGTTAAAGAACACTATTAGAGTTAATGTGTTCATCCTGATTTACTGTGTATAAACTAAAATATTTACGCCTAAAATTCAATAAAAAACTCGCTTAAAATTAACTTTAATTTATCTTTTTATTAACCTTGCTGAATTGAGCAAAGAACATACTGTAAAATATTAATTAAAAGCTAAACTGAATGTTAAAACTAAGTAGTGCTGAGTCATATTCTGGCTCTTCACCAATAATTTTTAAATTACTCATTACCGGAAAAGCAACTTGAACTGTTCCACTTAAACCACTGTTATGACTAATTTGTACACCTAACCCTATATCCGCCAAGTTAGCCGTTGCGTTAGGCTCACCTTCTTGTAATGCGTAACGGTAACCAAAACCATAATCTAAAAACACAAAGGGTTTGAATACATTATTAAATTCTACATCTGAAACGCTAAAGTTAAATATTTCGGGGCTATTAAACATCCAATCTAGGCCAATGTAAACCGCATCATCGCCGGTAAAGTAACTTTGAGTAAAACCGCGAATTCTTGTTGGTCCTGTTAATGAATATCTAGAAATACTTGAAAGGGTTGTACCTGAATATTGTAAATAGTTTTTGAAAATCAGTCTTGAACTGCTTTCAGTAAAGGGAATATTTATAAAACTTAGTAAAGAATATTCCATAGAATATACGTTAAAATCACGTTCTTGTCCTTGACTATAACCAAGTTCTACATGCCCTCTATTATAAGTAAACGTAACATCGTGTAACAATTTATTTTCATCATCAAGTAAATCAAGGCTATAAGAGACATAATAATTTAATAGTTCCTGATCTAAAAAGCGAGTTGAGGCCGCTATTTCTCCATATTGTAAATCTGAATTAATACGTTCAACGCCAAACTCATAACTGCTATTTCTTTTACGACTACGCTGAGCAATATAACTTAAGTTCGCGCCATAAACATTTACAATACCACTTAATTCTGTTGTGCCTATTGCGGTTGATTGATCAGATACAAATTGGTTTTCCGAAATATCAAAACCGGCTCTAATTCTAGGACTAAAGAAGTTACTATCGTAACTTAGCTGCCCATATGTTGTACCAAACGGAAATACCGATTGTAAAAGACTTAAATGAATATAGTCTGCAATACCAAACACGTTATTTACTTGGGCATCAAGAAATAAACGATACAAACCAGAATCAACAGTACCGTGATTATCAATACGTGTGGAAAAGTTAAACGTTCTTTCGCTTCTTACATTAACGTTTAAACGCGTGTCACCCACTTGCGTTCCTGGTTCAAAATAACCATCAACACTAATACCTGGGAAGTTGTTAATAAGAAATAGACTTTCTTCAATAGTTTGGCTAGTAACGGGCTTATCAATAAATTCATCAAATACTTGCTCTAATACTTTAGAATCATACATGCTGTTATTTTTTATAGAAACTTCTCCCAAAGTTCCAAGTAATACTGTTAATTTTACAATACCATCACGTACTTGCTGCTTAGGTATATAAGCTTTTGCGAGTATAAAACCTCGTTCACGATAAAACTGTGTAATGCTACTGGCAACACCTTCAATTTGCCCGATAGTTACGCCTCGTTTACCTTGTTGCGCACGTATCAGCCAAACTAATTTTTGTACTTCAAGAGAAGTTACATGTCGGTCAATTGTTTCTTCTTCAATATCAACCAACATATCTGATACTTCGCCTAATTCATCAAGGGTATAACCTGACTTTAAAAGCTTACCTTCTGCCATTAAGTTGAAGCGTATGTTTTCCACTAATTGACTAATAGCTTCATGAGTTATACCTAATTCAGGAAACTCTACTAAGCCTTGTATTCTAAATTCAGACACTGCAAGTCTTGGCCCAGCTTGTGGATCAGGCAACCTATCGCGAACGGCAGGGATGTTCATATCTTTAAGCAATGTTTTTTCTTTAATTTGTCTCAATTGCTCAATTTCTGGCATTTTTAAGAAATCAGCATTCACTTCTGACACTAAAATAAAACTTCCGACAATGGAAAATACGCTAATAAAAAACCATTTTGTCAATATTCCGTTAGACACTACTGTAACCTTATTATTTATTTATACTTTCAATACAACTGGCTTTAACTATTACTATTAAAGCCCTTGATTAGACGCCCTACTTGCATAACGAGAGTCTTTAACTTAGCAATTAATATTTAGAAGTTTTCTTCTTCCTCTTCATCATCGTAACGCTGATCTCTAGGCAATAATAACGGCTTGCTATCAACATTATAATTTTTTATATCAGAGAAAATAGCTGGATCAACTTCATCTAAAGATTCAACAGATAACAGGTTACGACTGGTTAATACCGCTAAACTACTGGTATCAGATAAGTCACCTGTGGTACTTATGTTAAGTGGTTTTGGATAAATATAAGAAACCGACCCGCTTTGGTTTAATAACTCTAAGCTGGCATTTAACCTTAATTGAATTGGGTTAATTTGCGTACCAAAGAATACAATGGTACTTACTTCTAATGACTCTGCGGTAATATCAGCTACAGGGCTGTTAAAAGGTCTGTCGGTATAAATACTACTAACACCGTCATCGAATATTTTAACATTACCCGTGTAGGCTAAATCTTTAGTGTCGCCATTATAATGCGCATCAATAGCACCTTGTTGCTCAGTGCCCTCTCCTTCAATATCAGTTACTTTTAACGTTATATCACCGGTATTGGTAAAAACAATATCGCCATTGTTTCTCAAATCTGTAATAGAAACTTCTTCACTATTAACAATATTAATTAAACCTTCTTCACCATTATTAATGGCACTTAATAATGCTGTATTAGTCGTAATCGCCGAGTTATTTACACCACCATAATCGGATAAATCATCAAATTCTCCCCCGCCAATACCAGATAAAGCTCGAAGCGTTAGCTCAGGTGCTGTTACATTAGAGTTTTGGCTTTGGATACTTCCTGCTGTTGATTCAAGATAAATGGATTCTCCTGCAGTTATATCGCCAACATAAAGGTCACCATTAGCAATTAAATTAAGTGCTCCTGTAATTTCAGTACCTGCCATAGTTACAGAGTTAACATCTGTTATCTCTGCATTTTTTGCAACTACCGATATTTTGCCAAAATCATTATTAGCATCAGTTAATTTTACATCGCCATTATTAGCAACAAGTACTAACGATGTACTATCAATATCAGGGCCAACAGTTACAGTACCTGTACTTAAAATTGAACCATTAGTACTGGTTGCGTTAAGTAAGTTAGCTGATAGAGCTGCAAAGTTAATATCATTAATGGCTTGCAGGTTTAATGTATCAACAGTTACGTTTTCAAGGTTAATATTATTACCAGAAATTAACGATGCTGTATCAGTTATTGTCGTATCGTTGAGCGAGATGCTTCCGTCTGTTGTACTAGCACTAAGACTTACAAGCGCACTATCTGCAACAGTAATATCATTTTTTGCTTGAAGATTAGCTGAAGTAACACGACTTGACTGATTAAGAATTATGTTACTTTCATTCGAGGTAGCCGTTAAGTTTTCAGCGGTTAAATTAGTAATACTAACAGCGTTTTTAGCCGTGACAATGAGGTTATCAACCGCGCTAACACCTTCAAAACTTACACCACCTGAAGTAGAGTTTATAGTCGCTGTGGCATTACCCTCAGAATTTTCAACGTTGAAATTTCCTGTAGAAGTAACAGTACCTATAGTCTCAATATCAGCCGAATTTGCTAAAAGGAAACTTAACGTTGTATCACTATTATTGACTAATTTTAGATCTGTACCTGCGGTTAACGCTAATACACCACTGAAGGCATGTTGTTCGGTTAAGTTTAATGCTTTAGCCGCAACTAATGTAAAGTTACCTGACGACGTTATTGCTTCAGTAGAAGTAATATTTCCTGTTGCTGAAGTAACCGTTACATTGCCTGTGACTTCGCTCATTTTACCTAAATTAATATCATTAAGTTGGTTAAGGTAAATGTCTCCAGCCAGTACATTAACATCAAGTTTTGCAACGTCTACGGATAAGGCTTTTTCAGCGGAGCCAAATAAGCTTATATCGTTTAAGGTAAGTAAGTCTGATGTTACAGTACCTTGAAGTTGTGAAACCTTATCAGCATTCACTGATAAATTACCATTAACAACTAAACTGTCGGTAAATACCAAAGAACTCCCTGGTGCTTGGATATTAATATCGCCTTTATTTTGAGCGTTCATTAATACATTTACTGATGCTGTATTGACATTAAACTGATCTTGTTCAAGAGATAAAGTATCGGCAACAGCTGAGTTTAATGTAAGACTTGTTGTAGCAATATCATCATTTACTACCGCTACATCACGATAATAAATAGCAACACTTGCTGCATCATTACGGTTATAGCTTAGTTGATCAAATTGCTCGTTATTGTATTCAACGTTAGCGTTATACTCTTCACTATATTGTACGGAAACTCCGTTTATAGAAACAATATCATTACCCTGACCGCCATTAAATCTGACCGAAGTATTCACCGTATTACGATTTTCACCAAGGTCGATATTTAATGTATCAGCACCATCATTACCATTAATAACATCTGTTAATGAGCCGTTGTCAATAATTGAAAAGCTATCAATACCATCGCTACCATTAATAGTAGAAAAACCACTAAATGCTAAGGCTTGTTTTTGTGTCGCAGTATCAATCAC
Organism: Colwellia echini; assembly: GCF_002843355.2. Lineage (GTDB taxonomy): Bacteria > Pseudomonadota > Gammaproteobacteria > Enterobacterales > Alteromonadaceae > Colwellia > Colwellia echini. The sequence goes on along the minus strand of NZ_PJAI02000024.1, from coordinate 7,095 downwards.
GGAGCCACTATTAGATGCCGATATTGTCCAAGTTGAATCAACACCAGCTTGACCGTTAATAACACCGGTATTTTTATCAGAATGAAGACTTTCAAAACCAATAATATCATCACCAAGAGTCACTGATACTGATTCAGTGTAAGTTACCGAATCTATACCATCGCCACCGTCCATCTGATCATCAATAATAGCTTGAGTTAAAATAACGTTATCATTGCCTGTACCTGCAATTAGCTTGGTAAGTTTTCCAGATACGCCGATGAAGCTATCGTTACCATTGCCCATATCAATTAAGGTAACACCGTTAGCACTGTTACCTGTAGTTAGTGTGAAGGTATCTTTTGCATCGCCACCGTAAATCTTATCAATATTAGTAAAAGTAACCGTTGATAGTTCATTAGTAAGATTACCGGCTCGGTCTTTATCTATTGTCCAATTCGTATCAACATCATTGCCAATAAGCGTATTCGTAGCACCTGCATTGGCTATAACACTCTCCATTTCAGTAATATTTAAATGACTATTAACTTCATTACCTAATTCAAGAACATAATTTTTATTGGCTTGTAAAACTAAATTATCTGTTCCATTACCACCACTTAGCAAACCATCAATATCACTATCTATAGAGCTAAAAGTAAAGCTATCTCGCAACGCTCCACCGGTTAAGTTTTCAAAGCCGGTAAAGTTAACCGTACTCGCATTATTAATAGTAATAGTGCCTTTGTTACTATCGGTAATTAACCAACTGTTTTCAGTATCACTTGCCGTTATATGGTTATTACCATCGGTTAATGCATTGATGTTTTCAATATTCTTAACGTTACTACCTATAATAACCTGTTGTTCTGCAGCTTCTAATACAAGAATGTCATTATTGCCATTACCATTAATATAACCAGTAACATTAGCTAATGTGTTAAGCCTAAAGGTATCAATTTCACTACCGCCTTCTAATTGGTTGAAATTGATAAAATCTAGTCCGTTGTTATAACTCACATTAGTTAGCTGTCCACTATTTTTGTTATCTACTACCCAAGTGTTTGCTTCATCATTAGCTATTAAGGTATTAGTGCCGGCAACAGCAGTGATCGATTTAACATTATTTACATCCGAAACTAAATTAACGATTTGTCCATCTTTGGTGAAGGTCAATGTATTGTTTTCACCTTTACCACCATCAACTAAACCACTAACGCTGTTTATATCATCTAATGTAATACTATCGCTATCGGTACCCGCATCAATACTATTAATGGCATCAACGGCAACATTGCTATCAACAATAATGATATCTTCACCTGCACCACTATTTATTGTGTTGATACTTGCAGAAATGGTGAAGTTGTCTGTAACGGTACCGCCAACTAAATGATTGAAATTAGTAAAGTTAACATTACCGCTACCACTAGTAACATTACCGCTATAATCAGTTGTTACTAACCAAGTGTTTTCTTCATCTCTACCTTGTATGCTGTTGTTATTTGAACCGTGAACTTCTTCAAAGTTGTTAATATCTGCAAGCGTTAATACCTGGCTATCACCTGTTAAATATAAAGAGTCTTCACCATCTCCCGCTTCAATAGTATTTTTTACGCTGCTTAGATTATCAATGTATAACGTATCAGCGCCGTTACCAGTGTCGATATCCGTAATAGCCGCTGCGGTTACATTTTTATCAATAGTAATTAAATCGTCACCAGCACCTGAGCTAATACTGTTAATCGCGGCAGAAACAGTGAAGGTATCTTTTAATGTACCGCCTACTAAATCCGTAAAACCATCAAAGCTTATTGCATCGGCATCACCTAATTGCACCGTGCCTTTATTTTTGGCCGTTACTTCCCAGGTATTTATCTCGTTTGTTGCTTGCAGCGTGTTGTTATTGATTGTGCTCAGTGTTTCAAAATTGCTGATATCAGCCAGACTGATTGTTTCATCTGTTCCTGTCAAACTCAGGGTATCGTTACCGTCGCCGCCGTCTATTACATTGCTAACACTTTTAGCGTTGGCAATATGTAAAGTATCGTCGTTAGCACCTAGATCAAGTGAGCTGATACCACCAACTGACACTGAATCCTTAATGGTGATCTCATCTTCACCAGCACCAGCAGAAATAGTAGCTATTGCAGCAGATACAAAAACTTTATCTACGCCTTTACCGCCAACTAACTCATTGATATTTTCGAAGTTAAAACCTGTAACATTACCTGCATTCGCCGTTAACACGTTCCATGTAGTTGCATTATCACTTCCGGTAATGGTATTTGTACCACCTGCGCCATTAAATAACATACCGCCAGTATCAGTTGTTGCTAATACATAGTTATCAGTACCGCTACCACCTAATAAAGTGGAGAAATTAGTGAAATTTACACCATCAATAGTTCCTAAGCGAGCGCCGGTAATATGCCATTCATTATTATCTCGACCTTCGATGGTATTATTTAAGTTATTACCGTCAAGGGTTTCAATTGAGTTATCAACAATATCTAAGGTGATAATTTGATCTGAATTGGTAATACCTAGAATATCGGTACCTAAGCCACCAATAATTAAGCTAGTAACACTATCTGTTGAATACACATCAATACGGTCGTTATCGGCTCCCGCATCAATACTAGCAATTTCACCTGTACCAACATTGTTATCAATAGTAATTAAATCTTCACCCGCACCTGAGCTAATACTGTTAACTCCTGCAGAAACAGTGAAGGTATCTTTTAATGTACCACCCACTAAATCCGTAAAGCCATCAAAGCTTATTGCATCAGCAGAGCCTAGTTGAACCGTACCTTTGTTTAAGGCAGTAATTTCCCAGGTATTTATCTCGTTTGTTGCTTGTAATGTGTTTTGGTTGACTGTAGCCAGTGCTTCGAATCCAGTAATATCGCCTAAGTTGAGTGTTTCACCAGTACCCGTTAAGTTTAGAGAATCACTGCCATCGCCGCCATTAATTATATTGTTGACGCTTTCAAGCCTTGCTATGTTCAACGTATCTGCACCAGCACCTAAATCAAGCGAAGTAATGCCATCTTCAACCACTGAATCATTAACGGTTATTTCATCATCACCTGTACCTGAACTAATACTGTTAATGGCTGCAGAAACAGTAAACGTATCTTTTAATGTACCGCCCACTAACTCATTGATATTATTAAAGCCAAAGCCAGATACATTACCCGTATTCGCCGTTAACACATTCCACGTTGTTGCATTGTTACTGCCGGTAATGGTATTTGTACCACTCGCGCCATTAAACAACATGTTGCCAGTATCTGTTGTTGCTAACACATAGTTGTCGATGCCACTGCCACCGAGTAAAGTAGCAAAGTTAATAAATCCTACGCCTTGAACATTACCAGAGCTTGCACCTGTAATATTCCAAACGTTAGTTTCTCGCCCTTCAAGAGTATTATTTAAGTTATTACCATCAAGCGTTTCCGTTGAAGAATCAAGAATATCTAAAGTAAGCGTTTGGTTTGAGTTAGTAATACCAAGAGTATCGGTGCCTGAACCGCCAACAATTAAGCTGCTAACACTGTCTGCTGAATATACATCAATACGGTCGTTATCGGCTCCCGCATCAATACTAGCAATTTCGCCCGTACCAACATTGTCATCAATAGTAATTAAATCTTCACCCGCACCTGAGATAATACTGTTAATAGCTGCAGAAATAGTGAAAGTATCTTTTAATGTACCACCCACTAAATCCGTAAAGCCATCAAAGCTTATTGCATCAGCATCACCTAATTGCACCGTGCCTTTGTTTTTGGCCGTAACTTCCCAGGTGTTTAACTCATTTGTTGCTTGTAAAGTGTTTTTATTTACTGTGGTAAGTGTTTCAAAATTACTGATATCACCAAGATTAAGTGTTCCGTTTATGCTGGTTAATTGAAGCGTATCGCTACCATCACCACCATTAATTACATTGGCGACACTTTTAACGTTGGCAATATTCAACGTATCTGCACCAATGCCTAAATCAATAGAAGTAATATCACCAGTACCTACTGAATCATTAACTGTAACGTCATCTTTACCTGCACCAGTTGAAATACTGTTAATAGCGGCTGAAAGAGTGAAAGTATCTTTCTTAGAACCACCAATTAAGTCAGTAAAACCGCTAAAGCTAGTTGCGTCATCATCACCTAATTTAATAGTGCCCGAATTTTCAGCGTTAACTACCCAGGTATTAACAGTATTTGTCGCTTGTAAAGTATTGTTGTTACGGGTTGTGGTATAAATATTGAAATCGTTAACGTCAGCTAAATCTAAGGTATTGCCACTGCCCGTTAGGTTTAACGTATCACTGCCAGATCCTGCTTCAATAATATTAGTAACACTTGCTATATCAGCAATGTTTAAAGTGTCGTCATTGTCGCCTAAGTTAACCGTGTTGATAGCACCATCAGCAACACCTGTATTAATTGTTACACTATCGTTACCAAGACCTGTAGTAATGGTTGAAATAGCACCGCTATTAACGGTAACAATATCAGCACCATCACCTGAAGTTATGCTGGTAATATTAGCAGAAACGGTATAGTCATCCTTATCAGAACCACCAATTAAGTCACTAAAACCGCTAAAGGTCGTTGTATCATCAGCACCTAATTTAATCGTACCCGAATTTTCAGCGTTAACTACCCAGGTATTAACGGTATCTGTCGCTTGTAAAGTATTGTTGTTATTGGTGGTGGTATAACTATTGAAATCGTTAACGTCAGCTAAATCTAAGGTATTGCCGCTGCCCGTTAGGTTTAACGTATCACTGCCAGATCCTGCTTCAATAATATTGGTAACACTTGCTATATCAGCAATGTTCAAAGTATCGTCATTATCGCCTAAATTAAGGCTCGCAATAGCATCAGCAACATTCGTATTAATCGTCACACTATCGTTACCAAGACCTGTAGTAATGCTTGAAATAGCGCCGCTATTAACGGTAATAATATCAGCACCATCACCTGAGGTTATACTGGTAACATTAGCAGAAACGGTATAGTCATCCTTATCAGAACCACCAACTAAGTCTCTAAAACCGCTAAAGGTCGTTGTATCATCATCACCTAATTTAATAGTACCCGCATTTTCAGCGTTAACTACCCAGGTATTAACGGTATTTGTCGCTTGTAAAGTATTGTTGTTATTGGTGGTGGTATAAATATTGAAATCGTTAACGTCAGCTAAATCTAAGGTATTGCCGCTGCCCGTTAGGTTTAAAGTATCACTGCCAGAACCGGCTTCAATAATATTGCTAACACTTGCTATATCAGCAATGTTCAATGTATCGTCATTGTCGCCTAAATTAAGGCTCGTAATAGCATCAGCAACATTCGTATTAATCGTTACACTATCATTACCAAGACCTGTAGTAATGGTTGAAATAGCACCGCTATTAACGATAACAATATCAGCACCATCACCTGAAGTTATGCTGGTAACATTAGCAGAAACGGTATAGTCATCCTTATCAGAACCACCAATTAAGTCACTAAAACCGCTAAAGGTCGTTGTATCATCAGCACCTAATTTAATAGTACCCGAATTTTCAGCGTTAACTACCCAGGTATTTACCGTATTTGTCGCTTGTAAAGTATTGTTGTTATTTGTAGTGGTATAAATATTGAAATCGTTAACGTCAGCTAAATCTAAGGTATTGCCGCTGCCCGTTAGGTTTAAAGTATCACTGCCAGTTCCTGCTTCAATAATATTGGTAACACTCGCTATATCAGCAATGTTTAAAGTGTCGTCATTGTCGCCTAAATTAACCGTTGTGATAGCACCATCAGTAACATCTGCATTAAGTATTAGACTATCGTTACCAAGACCGGTAGTAATGGTTGAAATAGCACCACTATTAACGGTAATAACATCAGCACCTGCATCTGAGGTTATGCTGTTAATACTGGCTGAAACTGTAAACGTATCTACTTTTGCCCCCCCTACTAAGTTTTCGATGTTTAAAAAAGCAAAATTATCGATGGTTCCTGCATTTACTTCATTCACGTTCCAACTAGTATTTTTGTCAAAACCAAATAATGTATCATTTCCGCCATTACCATTAAAAGTAAACCACTCTTCGTCGACAGCGCCAGTACTAATATCCGCAGTGTCAATGGTAAATGTATCTGCGTCTGTACCACCTACAAGCTCTAAATAGTCGAGATATGTAACTCCGTTGAGCGTAAAGCTGTTGAGTGATTTAATAACCCAATCATTAGGCCCATTTCCCGCATTTAACGTACCTCCGGCACCACCAAATATTTCAATATTTATAATATTACCAGTGTCCGCTACAACATCTTGCAATGAAAGCGTATCTTCATCACCATTGCCACCATCAATATTTATAACACTATTCTGTGACTGCAAGCGAATAACATCATTGTCATCACCTAAATGTATAGTAGATACAGCTCCTGGAGAAATAGATGAAACGGTAACCTTATCCTCTCCCTCTCTGGTGAAAATAGTATGAATACTTCCTCCAACACTCACAGTGACATCATCAATGTCAGAGCCACCTAATATATGAATGAAATCGGTAAACGTTATACCATTTACAACTCCATCATTTTCACCAGTAATGGTCCAAGTATTTACACCACCTAACGCTGCTATAATACCGTTTAAACCCGTAGCAATGACATGCTCAATAGACGTAAAATCAGTTGAGATATTCAGTGTCTGATCATTACCAGTCAACTTTAAGCTATCTTCGGTTATTTCATCCCCACCATCAATTGTGCCACTAATTTGACCACGTGTGACAAGCGTAAAGTCATCATCGCCGCTACCACCTTGCAAGTTAGCAAAATTGGTGAAACTAACCCCTGCAACCGTACCATCACCGTTGTCAGTAATATTCCACGCGTTATCACCAGTGCTCACCTCAAAAGTACTATCAGCGCCTGAAGCGATATATTCTTCTATATTACTTGCATCGGTAATATTCACCGTTTGTGAAGCTGCCGTTATAATTAATGTATCGCCATTTGTTTCTGCACCCGTTCCACCATCAATTGTGCCACTAATTTGACCACGTGTGACAAGCGTAAAGTCATCATCGCCGCTACCACCTTGCAA
>NZ_PJAI02000023.1:46846-52836 GCF_002843355.2 Colwellia echini | reverse complement strand
AATGAGTATCGAATATAGCTCTGAGTTGAGAAGAAACTTAATCAAATTGGTATAAAATGCCTTTTAATGGTGTTTTATGCTAAAAAGTGTAAGTATTTATCTCCGCCGTCTTGTTTGCGTATTACTTTATCTATTACTATATAGACACTAATAAAGTTAGGTAACTCAAGAGTTTTAATTCATTTCAAAATGTCTGATCTCATAGCACAATCAATGTCTATCAAAAACCATCAATTTGCTATTCGCGTTTATTACGAAGATACCGATGCTGGTGGCATTGTCTATTATGCGAATTACTTAAAGTTTTTTGAGCGAGCTCGTACCGAGTGGCTTAGAGAAATAGGTGTAAACCAAGAAACATTTTTGCAACAAAAATTAGGTTTCGTGGTCAGACACGTAGAAATGAATAATATTGCTTCGGCAAAACTCGATGATTTACTTGAAGTACACTCAACAATAATAACGTTGAAACGAGCTAGTTTAGTGTTTCAACAACAAATAACCAATCAAGAAAAGCAAGTATTATGTACCGCTAACGTACGTATTGCTTGTGTAGATTTTAGTCAGAATAAACCCTGTGCTATTCCCGACTTAATACTAGGAGCGTTTAAACGTGTCAGCTGAAATATCTATTTTCCACTTGTTTTTAGAAGCAAGTATATTAGTGCAAAGTGTTATGCTTATTTTATTAAGTTTCTCAATTGCTTGTTGGGCAATGATATTTCAACGCAGAAAAATTTTACGTACTGCTGCGAGTGAATTAAAAGCTTTTGAAGATAAGTTTTGGAGCGGTGCAGACTTAAGTAAATTGTACAGTGAAATATCAGCTAAGCCAGAAGTTCATGGTATCGAAAGCTTATTTGTTTCAGGCTTTAAAGAATTCGCTCGTTTAAGAAAAAGCCATATAGATAATCCACAAATTATTGTTGATGGCACACACCGTGCTATGCGCGTTGCCTTATCACGCGAAGTAGACAACTTAGAAACACATTTACCCTTTATGGCAACGGTTGGCTCAATCAGCCCATATATTGGTTTATTCGGTACAGTATGGGGAATAATGAACTCATTTATAGCGTTAGGCTCAGTAAAACAAGCTACTTTAGCTATGGTTGCACCAGGTATTGCCGAAGCGTTAATTGCCACAGCAATGGGCTTATTCGCGGCTATTCCTGCAGTTATGGCTTACAACCGCTTTAGCCATAAAGTAGAGAAATTAGAAAACAGCTACGGCAACTTCATGGATGAATTCTCTAGCATTTTGCAACGCCAATCTGCAGCAGAGCAATCATCTAAGTAGGGTCTTACTATGTATCAAAGAGTTAGACGCCGTAAAGTGGCTGAAATAAATGTGGTACCATACATTGATGTAATGTTGGTGTTATTAATTATCTTCATGGTAACTGCGCCGTTAATTACCCAAGGGGTAAAGGTTGATTTACCGCAAGCTGAAGCTGAACCACTTGATGAAGACAGCAAAACACCACTTGTTGCCAGTGTTGACGCACAAGGCCGTTATTACCTAACTGTAGGGGCTGATGACAAAGTACCCATGTCAGCAGAAGAAGTTGCTGTGTTAGTTAAAGCGCATCTTGAACTTGAGCCAGGAACACCTGTTGTTGTAAATGGTGATGGCTCAGTATCATATAATGCGGTTATTCAATTAATGGTAATGTTACAAACGGTAGCAGGTGTGCCATCAGTTGGATTAATGACGGATTCGGTGGACCAGTAGTATGACTGAAAAAAACAACTCACTTGCCAGTAGTGATATGGCTAAGGCTAGTAAATCAGCTAATGCTAAAGCCTTATGGTTAAGTATTGCCTTGCATGTTGCTTTATTGGTTGGGTTATTGTCAGGTGATTTTTCTTCAATGCCTAAGCCAACACCAACGCCTGCGCCAAATGCTGGCGAGCCAATTAAAGCGGTAGTCATTGACAAAGCTAAGCTTGACCAAGCAATAAATAAAATAAAACAAGATAAAGCAAATCAAGTTAATGCGGAACAAAAACGTATTAAAGATGCTGAAAAGCGTGCTGCTGATGCGAAAAAACGTCAAGCGAAAGAAGAAGCGCGTATTAAAAGCTTAGAAGCTCAGCGTAAGAAAAAAGAGCAAGAAAAAATCAAAGCCGATAACGAGGCAAAAGCATCAAAAGCTAAAGCTGATAACGCTGAAAAAGTTCGTAAACAAAAAGAGCAAGAAAAGCAAGCTGCAGAAAAAGCAGCAGCGGAAGCTAAATCAAGACGCATAAAAGAAGAAGCCGCTGCGAAAAAAGCTGAAGAGTTACGCCTTGAAAAAATAGCAGAGCAAAAACGTAAAGAAATAGCGGCAAAAGAGCAAGCTATTCAAGACGCAATGCTCGCAGAGCAAATGGCAGACGAAATGGCTAGTCGTAATCAAGCAAGACAACAGCAAGTTATGACTGAAATTCAGCGCTACTCAGCATTAATTACACAAAGTATTAACCAACGTATGATCAAAGATCGCAGTACGATGGAAAATAAATCGTGTAAATTAACGCTTAAACTGGCGCCTTCAGGTTTTGTTATTGATGTTAAAGCTGGGCAGGGAGATAAAGTGGTGTGTGATGCTGCCACAATAGCTATTGGTAAAGCAGGTAATTTACCAGTATCTAAAGATCCCGAAGTGTTTAAAGAAATGAGCAATATATCCGTATTAGTAATGCCAGAATTTTAGCATGAGTTTTAACATGTGTTTTAGCTCGAGTATTTGACCTTTACGCTAATATTTATGCGTTTCTCAAACACTTATTTACCTACATTTGATGATAGGTAAATAAGGTGTATGGTTTAATCTAGATAGTCGATTGTTGACTACTCTAAGACAGTAGGAAGTTTTTAAAAAGATGAAGTTATTATCAAAAATATTCTCAAATGGGTTAACTAATACTTTAACAAAAGTATTATTCAGTGCTTGTATATTATTTAGTTCAAACCAAGCAATGGCCGCTTTAGAAATTGTTATTACCGGTGGAGTAGACAGTGCTCGACCTATCGCTATAATGCCGTTTCAATGGCAAGGTGCTGGCGAGCCGCCTGAATCATTATCAAAAGTGATCAGTGATGATTTACTTCGTAGTGGTAAATTTAGTCCTATTGCGGAAAATAAATTTCCACAAAAGTCTGTAGATGCTAAAAATATTGATTACAGCGCTTGGGCAAATTTAGGTGCCGAAGCTGTACTTATAGGTAAAATAGTAGAGAGTTCTCCCGGGCGTTTTACTGTAACTTATGAGCTAATTGACGTAATACGCGGCCAATTAACTGATGGTAATCCATCAAAATTAAGTAATGGTGAGTTGGTACAAAGTACCGATCATTTGTTAGCGAAAAGCAGTGCTAATATTGAGCTTAGTCAGGCGCGTCGTTATGCTCATAGTATTAGTAATGTTATATATGAAAAGCTTACAGGCACACGTGGTGCATTTTTAACTAAAATCGCCTACATTATTGTACGCGATGAAGGCACATACCCGTATCAACTAGCTTTTGCTGATTACGATGGTTATAACGAACATGTATTATTAAGCTCAAAAGAGCCATTAATGTCACCCGATTGGAGCCCAAATGGCGAACAAATTGCCTATGTGTCATTTGAAAATCATCAAGCAGAAATTAATAGTATTGATATTTACACCGGTGAAAGAAAGCTAATTAGCTCATTCAAAGGGATTAACAGTGCGCCACGTTTTTCCCCAGACGGTAAACAAATGGCAATGGTGTTATCAAAAGATGGTAACCCTGATTTGTACATTATGGACCTTGATACTAAAAAACTACGTCGAGTAACGAGAAACCGAGCAATTGACACTGAGCCTAGTTGGAGCCCAGACGGTAAGTCGTTAGTATTTAGTTCAGAACGTGGTGGTAAACCACAGCTATATCGCGTAGATTTAGCCGGGGGTAAAGTAAGACGTTTGACATTTGACGGTGAAATGAACCTAGGAGGTTCAATTACACCTGACGGCAAACAATTAATCATGGTAAACAGAACACGTGGACAATATCGCTTAGCTAAATTAGATTTAAACGCTAATTTGTTTCAAGTATTAACTGAAACTCGCTTAGATGAATCGCCGAGTGTATCGCCTGATGGCGGCATGATTATATACAGTACCTCACATAACAATCGACAGGTGTTGGGGTTAGTGTCGGTAGATGGTCGTTTCAAAGCAAGATTGCCAGCACTTGATGGTCATGTAAAAGCACCTGCTTGGTCGCCATTTTTATAATAATAATAAAACATCCAAAAATTAATTAATTTTTAATTAATCATTACTTTAGAAAATAGGAACAAATTATGCGCTTTAACATCGTAAAAAGTAACTTAGTAAAAAGCCTAGCAATCGCTTTACCACTTACTGTTTTATCAGCTTGTAGTTCAATGTCAGATAGTGACGAACAAAGCCAAGTAGATACCAATGCTCAAATAACACAAAACGCAAAAGACGCGCAAGAAGCTGCCGACAGCGTACAAGTTACTGCCGCTAAACGTGCCGCTGCAATTGAAGAAGAAAAACGCCAAGAGTTAGCTGCATTACGTGCAGAGCACATTATTTACTTTGATTTTGACGTATCAAACGTAAGTGAACATTACGGCGCTATTTTAGATGCACACGCACAGTTTTTGAATGCTAACCCAGATATCAAAGTATTGATTGAAGGTAATACCGATGAACGTGGTACACCTGAGTACAATATTGCGTTAGGTGAGCGTCGTGCTAAATCAGTAGCAACTTATTTAGAAAACATGGGTGTTCCAGCTGACCAACTTACTGTTGTTAGCTACGGTGAAGAAAAACCTGCAGACAGAGGACGTAGCGAAGCTGCATTTGCTAAAAACCGTCGTGTTGTATTAGTTTACTAATAAATAGTTATACCTAATAATTTTTATAATAAGCAGGTACCAAAATGAAACTCAATAAAGTTTTATTTGGCATTATGTTTACAGCTAGCGCATTCAGTGCGCTAGCTGTTGCTAAAGCGCCAGTAATTGATGTTAACGCTAGTTCTATAGATTCAGCAGCGTTATTAGACCAATTAACAACCTTGTCACGTAAGCTGGATGCACGTAACAAAGCTCAAATTAAACTTCAGCGTCAGCTTGACCAATTACAAACCGAAGTAAGTGAACTTCGCGGCGTAACAGAATTACATACCCATCAATTGGGGCAAGTATTAGAGCGACAACGAGAGTTGTATAAAGAGATTGACAGACGAGTTAATGAAGTTCTCGAAACAAGCAGTAAAACACCTGTTGCAGCCGCACCAAGTGTTAGTGCAACTACCACTAGTACAGCCAGTACAGCAGGGTATAGCAGTAACTTAACTGAAAATGAAAGTTATGATCGAGCGCTAAACCTTGTTTTAAAAGATAAAAGTTACAAGCAAGCCATAGTTGAGTTTAGAGCATTCAACAAAAGCTTTCCAAAATCAAGTTATGCCCCAAATTCACATTACTGGTTAGGGCAATTATTGTTTAATCAAGGTGATCTTGGTGAAGCGCATGACGAATTTTTAGTTGTGGTTAATGTTCATAAAGATTCAACTAAGCGTCCAGACGCAATGTTAAAACTTGCTATGGTTGCCGAAAAACAAAAAGATAATCAAAAAGCGATAACAACTTACCAACAATTGCTAAAAGAGTATCCAACATCAACTGCTGCTACACTTGCAAAACCTCGTTTAGCCAGTTTAACTAAATAGTGTGTTGTTGGAATAAAACAGGTAACGGTAAACTTCATTGTTGATTAATGTAGCGTATTGTTGAGAAAATGCGCGAATAGCAAATTATATCGATAAAAATGCAAGAAAAACGAAGTTTATAGTTGCACTTAAAAATATTATGAGTATCATATGCCCCGCGTTGAGGCAGTGACTCAACACATGTCGGCCGTTAGCTCAGTTGGTAGAGCAGTTGGCTTTTAACCAATTTGTCGAAGGTTCAAATCCTTCACGGCCGACCACT
>NZ_PJAI02000023.1:0-46672 GCF_002843355.2 Colwellia echini | reverse complement strand
CGGCCGTTAGCTCAGTTGGTAGAGCAGTTGGCTTTTAACCAATTTGTCGAAGGTTCAAATCCTTCACGGCCGACCAATTCAAGATTATTATTCATTTACTCACATTTTAGGAACGGCCGTTAGCTCAGTTGGTAGAGCAGTTGGCTTTTAACCAATTTGTCGAAGGTTCAAATCCTTCACGGCCGACCACTCCTAAAGTAAAAAGTAAAAGCAAAAAATTAAAGTACAGGAACGGCCGTTAGCTCAGTTGGTAGAGCAGTTGGCTTTTAACCAATTTGTCGAAGGTTCAAATCCTTCACGGCCGACCACTCCTACTTTAATCGAAAAAACTCTAACATTATTTATCAAGCCTCAGCTTTTAACAACTAAAGTTAGACGGAAGGTTCAAATCCTTCACGGCCGACCACTCCTTACTTAAAGCATCCCATAGTTAAATCATCTAAGTATAATTAAAATATAAAAGTCTCAGCTTTTAACTAGCCAAAGTTAGTTCGAAGATTCAAATCCTTCACGGCCGACCACTCCTTACTTAAAGCATCCCATAGTTAAATCATCTAAGTATAATTAAAATATAAAAGTCTCAGCTTTTAACTAGCCAAAGTTAGTTCGAAGATTCAAATCCTTCACGGCCGACCACTCCTTACTTAAAGCATCCCATAGTTAAATCATCTAAGTATAATTAAAATATAAAAGTCTCAGCTTTTAACTAGCCAAAGTTAGTTCGAAGATTCAAATCCTTCACGGCCGACCACTCCTTACTTAAAGCATCCCATAGTTAAATCATCTGAATAGTTAAACCATCTAAGTATAATTAAAATATAAAAGTCTCAGCTTTTAACCAGCCAAAGTTAGTTCGAAGATTCAAATCCTTTACGGCCGACCACTTATTGGTCGATATATTTTCTCTAAATTTACTCAAAACCTAATCTCTAAAATCTATTTAAATCCTATACGTATTGGTAGTACTACACTTTTAACTGTGTTTGCATTATAATTCACGCGTTTTAAAGCATGCCTATTAGATAGAGAGCACTCATGATACAAGCGAATACAGCCGTAGAATTTGATTTTCAATTTCCAGCTAAACCTGCACCGTTAACTAATGACGAGCAGCTAGCCTATAAAGATCGCATCAAAAAATTACTCATTGAAAAAAATGCAGTATTGATTGCTCACTATTACACCGACCCTGTTATTCAAGCGCTTGCTGAAGAAACAGGCGGTTGTGTTTCTGACTCGTTAGAAATGGCTCGCTTTGGTAATACCCACGAAGCAACAACACTTATTGTTGCTGGCGTAAAATTCATGGGCGAAACCGCAAAAGTATTAACCCCAGAAAAAACAGTAGTAATGCCAAGCCTGGAAGCGACCTGTTCACTAGATTTAGGTTGTCCTATTGACGAATTTTCAGCGTTTTGTGATCAACATCCTGACAGAACTGTTGTTGTATACGCAAACACCTCTACTGCAGTTAAAGCACGTGCCGATTGGATTGTAACCTCTTCTTGTGCCCTAGAGATTGTTGAACACCTTGACTCACTTGGTGAAAAAATTATCTGGGGACCAGATCGTCACTTAGGTAACTACATTCAAAAAAATACTGGCGCAGATATGATCATGTGGCAGGGCGCTTGTATCGTTCACGACGAGTTTAAAACTAAAGCATTAAAAGACATGAAAGCCCTACAGCCAGAAGCTGCTGTGTTAGTGCACCCTGAATCGCCAAGCGAAATCATTGAACTTGCTGACGCGGTTGGCTCAACTAGCCAATTAATTAAAGCAGCACAAGAACTACCAAACAAAACATTTATTGTTGCAACAGACCGCGGCATTTTTTACAAAATGCAACAGCTTTGCCCAGACAAAGAATTCTATGCAGCACCAACGGCTGGTGAAGGCGCAACTTGTAAAAGTTGTGCTCATTGTCCGTGGATGGCTATGAATGGCTTAAAAGCAATTGAAGAAGCTTTATTAGATCCTGCAGGTAAAGAAGTGTTTGTTGACATGTCACTGCGTGACGGCGCGTTGAAGTCGTTAGATCGCATGTTAACCTTCAACCAAAGTAACAAATAACACTACTTGCTAATATACCGGTATTATTTGTTTGAACTTTAAGCGAATAATACGCTTTTAATTGAATATGTTAGGAATAGCTTGCACTACAACAGCTTTTTTCCTACCATAGCGCCGTTAAAAGTGTGAAGCCTAAAGCTTTGGTGAAGATGACACCTAAAAGTATCATGAAAAATCTGGTGAGCTGGCCGAGTGGCTGAAGGCGCACGCCTGGAAAGCGTGTAAAGGTTTATCCCTTTCGAGAGTTCGAATCTCTCGCTCACCGCCATATTTATTGAAAAAAGCTCTTGCTATGCAAGGGCTTTTTTTTGTCTAAATTTTGATGAATATTAGCAATAGTTATCTTCACATAGAGCTTGCAATAATTTTAATTTCATCGGGGTTATATTTGTTATACAACCATAAGCAAGAGGTTTGTATTTATAAATTATAAGAGAGTGTCATGATTAATTACCCAATGGCAACTGTATTGCCTTGTTCATAATATTGAAAATTTAAGAAACAACCTGCATTAAGGGTTAAAAGCCCAACACCACACCAAATAAACCCACTAAAACGCTGAATTATTAGGCGCTAATCAGCCATTTCAATGCATTAACGATGTAAAAAATTAAATCACCAAAAACGTAAAAATTTTAGATTGTTAAAAGAAAATAATCCAGTTAGAGTATTTTTATTAATAAATAATATAAAAACGAGTTATCCTACAAGCTCGTTAGCAGTCAAGGATAGGTATGAAGTTTTCCCATAGGTTTGGATTCGACCCCGAATATAAAAATGAACCTATCAGTAACGATGCCCCAAAGTGGTTAAAAAACCTATTCTTCCTAAACGTCCTAGAACCACTTTTATATATTGATGATGATAGTCGTCAGAAAAATACTGAATCAAAACCTGTTGGAATAAAAGACTTAATTGAAAGGTTGTGCGCTGAGAACGGACAAGAAACTGATTCTGAAGATTATGATTCATGGACTTGTTGGGATTCACTAAAGTGTAGAATTACAGGGTTAGAGTGGTATCAATTCTATGATTTTGTGGAAATTGTAGCTATAAAAGTTAAAGAAAAAGAAATCGATTATAACACTGCTTTCGATAGCTCATGCTTTAAATCATTTTTATTTCCATCATATAGACAAAAAGTAAATGAGTTGTTCTCACAACATAAAATACAATGGAAATTAAATGAAGCAGGTAAGTTAGAAACATCACTTCCTAAAGATCTTGAAACTAGAGTTTCAGCTATAGATTCGGCTTTACAGGACAAGTTTGAACCTGCACGAGTACATTACTCTAAAGCTCGTTCTTTCATTTTGAGCCCAAGTAAAGATCCTGAAAACTCAATTAAGGAATCTGTCAGTGCTGTTGAAAGTGTTTGTAAAGCTATTTACCCTAACTGCGCAACATTAGGTGATTCATTAAAAGCGATGAAAAAAGAAAAGCTTATTTCTCCTATGCTAATCACTGTTTTTGAGAAATTTTATGCTTATACGAATGCAGAACCAGCAGTAAGACATGGTAGTGATAAAATGTCAGGTGTTGATGAAATGGATGCTGAATTAGCGTTACATATGTCAGCAGCTTTTATCAGAACTATAATTGCTAGGAAGCAGTAACTGACTGCTAACAGCGTTTTAAAGCGGAACTAAAACAGTGGGTTAGGTTTCCTTCTTCGTTACACATTTTAACTCACTATTTTAGTCCGCTTAAGCGAGGGGAGGTGAATACCATGAATTTGGAATCTTTGTTTAGCTCATTTGAAAGTGAAGATGATTTAGGTGTGGTAATCAGGACACATATTGTCATTGAGAATTACCTTCGAGATTTAATAAAAAATTTCTTGGTTGATGAAAAATATTTTGAAGCAACTAAATTAGAATACTTTCAAGTTGTACAAATGGCACTAGCTTTCGGGCTTCAGCCGAGGTTTGAAAGTAGCTTAAATGCATTAGGTAAGTTAAGAAATAAATTTGCTCACGAGTTGAGAGATGAGTTAAGTAGGTGTGACGTTACAAATTTTTACGAAACACTTGATAGCAATGAAAAACAAATGTTACAAGAAAGTACTTTAGCGGTTCATAAAGAGTTAGGACTTAAAGTTAAAAGTCATAAAAAATTAGAAGCTAGACAACAATTTATAAATATGATTGCTTTGTTAGCGGCTGCATTATCTAAAGCTTGTAAAGAAGCTAAAGGTTAAATTCACCACGGGAATTAAAGCTGACACTCACTCAAAATTTTTAACTTATTAATAAAGAGTCAGTGTCTTCGTTAATCGCTGTAGTATTTCCTCAAAAATAGAGAAATTCTACAGCCTCGTTAGCAGTACCATCATGTTTGAATACTTTTCAAAAGTTCACTTGTGTGTTAACCTTTCGATATGAAAAGAATTAATTTCTACACCATCATCAGACCTGTAAATGCCCCGTAACTGAGTTCCTTGATTCACTTTCAGGAAAACAAGTACAAAAAGTGGCATGGGTTCTTCAGCTAATTGAAGAGCTACATGTAATTCCAACTACTTATTTGAAAAAGTTAACAAATACAGATGGTATTTGGTAAGTGAGAATTCTAGTTAGTGGTAATATCTTTAGGCTCTTAAGGTTCTTCGACGGAGATAACCTTGTTGTTTTAAATCATGGGTTTCAAAAGAAAACTCAAAAAACACCAGCCAAAGAAATTAAAGTTGCAGAAAAACGTCGTAAAGACTATTTGTTGAGGAAAATATCATGAGTGATTTACAAAAATACTTAGCGAAACGCAAAGAAGTAGACACAGATTTTGCTGATAACTACGATGAAGGCTATCAATCTTTTAAGTTTGGTGTTCTTTTAAAAGAAGCTCGTAAAAATGCAGGGTTAACTCAATTAGATCTTGCATCAAAATTACATACTCAAAAGAGTGCTATATCGAGAATAGAAAATCACTCGGAAGATGTTAAATTATCAACATTAGAGCGTTTTGCTTCTGCTTTGGGTAAAAAACTTGAAATACATTTAGTGTAAAGTACTGTTAACAATACGTTCAAATGGGTGAGGTTATACGTAACAGTTGACTTTGCCGTCGCACTTGTTTTAGCCATATTAATAAAAGATTATTTATATTGTAAGAGTTTTTATGTCTTACATTCTCCTTTTCCTAAGCTATTAAGTAATATTAACTTAATAGCTACCCACAAGAACTTAACTTAACCCATCTTCGCCATCGGCAAAACAATCGTTATTTTCAAACCACTTGGCTTAATATTCTCCGCAATTATTTCACCGTGATGCATTAATATCGCTTGTTGAGCTATTGCTAATCCTAAGCCTGTTCCGCCGCTACTTCTGTCTCTTGCATCAGCAACGCGGAAGAAGGGCTTAAATAGTTTGTCTAACATCTCATCTGGTACACCGGGCCCATTATCAAATACACTCAGCATTATCTGTTCGTGTTGTTGCGTTAATTCAACGGTAACAACTTGATTATTTGCTGAGTATTTAACGGCATTATTTAATACATTACTGATGGCGCTGGCGAGTAATTTGTCGTCTGCTAACAGTGTATACTTGCCACTTTCTTTGAATTCTATTGAAACATCTTTACTGCTTGCAAAGTACTGGCAATCGGTTACAACTTGGCTAACTAAATGATTCAGGTTTGTATCGTCACAGGCAAACGCTTTTTGACTATGTTCTAGGCGTGACAATGTAAGTACGTCGGCAATCATTTCATCTAATCGCTCAACTTCCATTTCACAACGGCTTAAATGCTTTTGCTGCTCAGCAGTATTGCCAATATTTTTTTCAGCTAGAGCTACAGCGAGTTGTAACCTTGTAAGTGGCGATCTTAACTCATGGGATACATCACCTAATAACCGTTGATGCGAGGAGATATTATTCTCTAACTGCTCAGCCATTTGGTTAAAACTGTGCGCTAGAGCACCAAATTCGTCAGCACGTTGATCAAACTTTGTAATCCGTGTGGTGAGTTTTCCTTCACCTATGTCTTTACTGGCTTTTTGTATAGCAATTAATGGACTGGTAAAGCTTTTAGCTAATAACCAACATAATAAAAAGCTGATCAGTAGTAACATTAATATACGAATAGCCATGGGTAACTGTACAAGTAAACTGACAATACTTTTACGTGGTAATTTCTCGGCAGAGAACAATTGGTATTTTGAATTATTGACAAAAAAGGGTGGTGAAGACGTTACTTTAGTAAAGCCAAAATCAATAGTTACAGGATTCTCTAACGAGTGTTTTTTTAAATAGCCTCTAACATTTGACCAACCATGATCTCTTGGTGAATAGAGTTTTGCCGTACCAATTTTTTTAATCAGTAAATCTTGGTTGTGCTGTTTGTGAAATCTTTTTTGCAATTGTTGGAACTTAACCGTGTGTTTACCTTCTATTTTTCTTGCTAAATTATTGAGTATTTCTAATTGTTGTGGATTCGCTTCTTCTTGAATAGGGCTGTGTCTAAAGGTTTGAATAACAATATAGCTGATCAATGCAGAGGTTAGGATGGCCAACCAAAAAGCAAAAAACAACTTTAAACTAATACCGATGAAAAACCGTTTTGGACGGTCTTTGTTAAAGCTAGTATTTGTATTAGTCGCAGAGCTAGAGTTTTTGGTATTCATTATCCTTATTCCCCTTGTAAAAATACGTAGCCAGCACCGCGTACTGTTTTCATTTTATCAATAGGGTCTATGGCAAGTAATTTGCGACGAACATTACCTACATGCACATCAACAGTTCTGTCATAAGGGCTTAATTTACGTTGAAGAACTTGCTCTGATATATCTGCTTTACTTACTATCTTTCCATGTTGTTCAATCATGTAAACTAACACTAAATATTCAGTGCCAGTGAGTTCAAGTAGTTGTCCCTGACAAAAAGCTTCACGAGTTGCTTTGTTAATTTTCACTTGGTTAATGTTAAGTTGTTCTGACGGAATTTGTGTTTCTGTTGGGCTTTGGTTTTTAACAATGGAAATACGTCTTAATATCGCTTTGATACGCGCTAATAATTCACGGTGTTTGAAAGGTTTAGCCAAGTAATCATCAGCACCTAATTCTAAACCTAATATGCGATCATTATCGTCGCCCTTAGCCGTTAACATTAAAATAGGAGTTTTATGATTACCGCCTAATGCTTTTAATACTTCAAAACCATTTAATATAGGCATCATTACATCTAATAAAATTAAATCAAAAGAGTCGTCTGATGCTTTTGCTAATCCGCTAGCACCATCTAAACATGAGGTAACTATAAAATTTTCACTTTCAAGATACTCTGATAACAGCTCGGCAAGCTCGGCATCATCATCTATTAATAAAATATGTTTAACTTGCTCAGTCGATGCGTTAGATACTGTATTAGATAAGGTATTAGGTAAAGTCATGTGAATACTTCTTTAATAAATAGGAGATTAAGCTGTTAGGCAATGTAACTAGTTTACGTGATATAAACGGCGCCGAAAATAACTTTACATAGCTTTACACTACGTTTGCACTGCTTTGCAAAAATATGGATATAATAAATCCTAACTTAAGTAAATGAACTTACTAACAGCACTGAAGTAAATGACTTAAGCAACTGAACTTAAATGATGGTACTTAACTAACTGCAATCAAGCAATTGAGCTAATACTTTCACTTAACCGTTCATAATAGTAACTGTTTTAATCATTAGTTTAATTATTAGTTTTAATTATTTATATTATTATAAAAGGAATATCACCATGAAAATTACATTCAAAAAATTAGCAATAGCGACTTCACTTTGTTCAGCATTGGTTTTATCACCGTTAAGTTATGCGGATTCAGATATTTCAAATATTAGCGCTGATAGTAGCCAAGTAGAAAAGCATCAGCAAAAAAGTGAAAAACGATTTGCCAAAATGGTTAAGAAATTAGATCTAACTGAAACTCAACAAGCTGAAATTAAAGCATTACAAACTGAGTCGAAAGCAGAGAAAGAAGCGCTTAAACCAGCATTTAAAGCTTATAAAGAGCAAGTGAAAACGTTAATGTCGGCTGAGGTTTTTGATGAGCAAGCATTTATTCAGCTACAAGCGAGTAATCAAGATATTTTCGCAGCAATGGCATTAATTAAAGCAAAAAATAAATTTGCGATGAAAACTATTTTAACACCTGAGCAGCTAAAGAAATTTAAAAAAATGCAAAAGAAAATGCACAGAAAAATGGACAAGAAAAGATCACATAAAATGAAAAATGAAGCACAAGAAAGCGAAAGTAACTAAGCTAATTATCCCAACCATTAAGCTTTTAGTTAAAAATAAAGTCCGACAAATTTGTCGGACTTTTTTTTATTTTAAATATTGGAACACGTTTGCAGTGAACTAAATAACGTTTTTAACTAATTTATTTAACTTTTCCAAGACTATTGCCGTAAAAACCCCGATAATTAGCGCCATTAAAATAATTATGTTAATTAGTGATGATTTTTAGTTAAGTCAGTTGCGCTAATCAACATAGTTATTGATTGAAATTACATGAGAATGACAACGGGAATACACAATGGAAATCAAAGTTAACTTTTTAGACAATCTTAGACTTGAAGCCAAGTTTGACGACTTTAGTGTCATCGCTGATCAACCTATTCGCTATAAAGGTGATGGCTCAGCGCCAGGTCCTTTTGATTATTTTCTTGCTTCTTCTGCACTGTGCGCAGCCTATTTTGTTAAGGTTTATTGTAACGCTCGTGATATTTCTACTGATAATATTCGTTTATCACAAAATAATATTGTTGATCCAGAAGACAGATACAATCAAGTGTTTCAAATTCAGGTTGAATTACCAGAAAGTATTTCTGAGAAAGATAAACAAGGAATTTTACGTTCAATCGATCGCTGTACTGTTAAAAAGGTTATTCAAACTGGGCCTACTTTTAATGTTGAAACCGTTGATAACTTAGAAGAAGATGCACAAGCCATGTTAATGGCGCAACCTGCTGATGGCGCTAGTACTTATATTTTAGGTAAAGATTTACCCCTTGAAAAAACTATTGCCAACATGACTGCGTTATTAGCTGATTTAGGCATGAAAATAGAAATATCGTCATGGCGCAATATTGTACCTAACGTATGGTCACTGCATATTCGTGATGCTGCCTCGCCAATGTGTTTTACCAATGGTAAAGGCTCAACCAAAGAAAGCGCGCTTTGCTCAGCACTAGGTGAGTTTATTGAACGCCTTAATTGTAATTTCTTTTATAACGATCAGTTTTTTGGTCCTGAAATCGCCAACAGTGATTTTGTGCATTACCCGAATGAAAAGTGGTTTAAGCCGGGCGAAAATGATGAATTACCAAGCGGCATTTTAGATGATTATTGTTTAGATATTTATAATCCTGACAATGAATTACAAGGCTCAAACCTGATTGATACTAACTCAGGTATGAGCGAACGTGGTATTTGTGCAATTCCTTATGTTCGTAATTCTGACGGCGAAACGGTTTATTTTCCAAGTAACTTAATTGAGAATTTATTTTTAAGTAATGGTATGAGCGCCGGTAACAATTTAGCCGAAGCGAAAGTGCAGTGTTTGTCTGAAATTTTTGAACGTGCAGTTAAAAAGCAAATTATTGCTGAAGAAATTGTATTGCCAGATGTACCTAAAGAAGTGATTGCTAAATACCCAGGTATTTTAGCGGGCATTGAAGGTTTAGAAGCACAGGGCTTTCCAGTTGTGGTAAAAGACGCATCGTTAGGTGGTCAATTTCCTGTTATGTGTGTGACTTTGATGAACCCAAGAACAGGCGGGGTGTTTGCTTCATTTGGCGCGCATCCAAGTTTTGAAGTAGCGTTAGAGCGCAGTTTAACTGAATTATTACAAGGCAGAAGCTTTGAAGGTTTAAACGATGTACCAAAACCAACTTTTAATACTATGGCGGTTACTGAACCTGAAAACTTTGTTGATCATTTTATTGATTCAACGGGTGTTGTTTCATGGCGTTTCTTTAGTGCTAAGTATGATTATGAATTTGTTGAGTGGGATTTTTCAGGCACCAACGAAGAAGAAAATGAAAGCTTAATGGGCATTTTAAAAGACTTAGGCAAAGAGGTTTATATTGCTGAGTTTAATCAGTTAGGTGCAACGGCTTGTCGAATGTTAGTACCAGATTATTCAGAAGTTTACCCTGTTGAAGATTTAATATGGGATAACACTAATAAATCACTTGATTACCGCGAAGATATTTTAAATCTACATAGTTTAACTGATGAGCAATTAGAAGCCTTAGTTGAGCGTTTAGAAGAAAGCCAGCAAGATAATTACATTGATATTAAAACCTTAATTGGTATTGAGTTTGATGAAAATACCGTTTGGGGACAATTAACTATTCTTGAGCTTAAAATTCTTATTTATCTAGCACTTGGTGGTTTAGAAGAAGCGCTTGAGTTAGTCGGTGAATTTTTACAATATAATGACAATACGGTTGAGCGTGGTTTATTCTATCAAGCGGTTCATGCGGTACTTGAAGTAACTTTAGATGAAAATTTAGAGCTTGAAGATTATATGCATAGTTTTAATCGCATGTTTGGGGAAGAAAACATGAAACAAGTGGTTGGCTCGGTATTTAGTGAGGTTAAATTTTACGGTTTAACACCAACAAGTATTAACCTTGAAGGGCTAGACAAGCATCTACGTTTAATTGAAAGCTATAAAAAATTACATGCAGCGCGTGCTTTAGCGGCAAATAACCAGTAGTTAAGCAATTAAGTAATAAGTTAACCCAGTTACTTAATTTCGTTGTTTAACAAACAGAGTACATTGTTTTAAAACTAAATACATTGCTTTAAAAGTCGAATAGCCGATAAAAAAAGCACGGGGATAACAGTTAATAATTAGTCTTGTAGATAATAAAAAAGTGATAATGTTTATTCAATATTATCACTTTTTTAGTCATTAACCTTTATTTATTAGTACATTTCTATTGCATCTTTATGGCAACAGCGGTGCGTAACTTCTCTGATCCAAACATCGACATTTTGTCAAAATCATTACGTGATATAGGCAAGTATTGGCAATCAATCGGTAATTGGTAGTTGTCGTCTACGAAAGGATCGTTTACGTAAAAACACAGTTCATCAAACCCTGTTACTGTTACCCAATGCGG
This sequence comes from Colwellia echini, assembly GCF_002843355.2. Lineage (GTDB taxonomy): Bacteria > Pseudomonadota > Gammaproteobacteria > Enterobacterales > Alteromonadaceae > Colwellia > Colwellia echini. The sequence continues at coordinate 35,471 of NZ_PJAI02000023.1, read as the reverse complement.
TGCCTTTTTACCATCTAATCGATACGTACTAATTAACAAAATAACAGCGTAACCTTCATTTAATAATGCAATTAATTGCTGTTGTTTAACCTCACTGTATTCAATATTCACCGCCAAAATACTTGCTTGGTCTATAAACTGTTGATGGACACGTTGCATAATTTGTTTTTTATGCGCAGAGCGTACACCATCTATAAATAACGGTGTTTTTTTATTTAACTGCTGATTAATAAAAACTTTAGCATCAAATCCGCGTTTTTTTGCTGCATTAGCTAAGCCTATAGGATGACAACCACCATGACCAGAAGTCATAAAAATAGTGGTTGCTTCTCGCCATAAATCTAGCTCTAAATTTGGCTCCATTGATAAGCTGTTATTTAGACTATGCATTGCCATCATTAACGCCGCAGGACCGCAAGTAAACTCGGTAGATTGTGGGTACCACTGAGTAGCTCTTTTAAAATCAGAGGGGGTTTTACGCAATAATTGCTTTTGCATGCGATAAGCATCACTGTGATCTTCGTAGTAATCGCTGTATTCACCAAATATACGATAATCTAAACGTTCGTATAATTTAATTGCATTGCCATTATTTTGTGCCACCTCTAAGCGTAAAAAGTAATGATGACGTGCCAGTGTTTCAGCCTCTAATGTCGCTAATATAGCGCTTGCAATATTTTGCCCGCGAAACAATGGACTAACCGCAAGTGAATATAAACGTGCTAAATGCGTACCTTTATGACACCAAACCAAACCGTAACCCATAAGTTGTATATCGGCTTGACGATTAGCTTGCACTTGCTCCGCTACAATTAAAATACCATGCGGCGCTCTGATCCAATGTCGTAGGCTACGTTTACTTAATTTATCTAGCTCAAAGCAAGCGTTTTCCAAAGCGACTAGCGAAGGTAAGTCTTGCTCTGTCGCAATACGATATTGAAAATCACCTAGAGTAACAGCTACATGATTCAACTTTTCTTTTGGCGAAACGTTAGTTTTAGACGCAATATTTACCATTATTAACGACCGCGATCTTCTAAACGACGATGAAACTCTGCCATAATTTGCATGTACAGCTCGTCTTTTAAATACGCGTCTTCAACTTTATAATCAATACTTGGGTTGTCATTTACTTCAAGCACATAGGCTTTGTTATCAATGTCTTTTACATCAACACCATATAAACCATTACCCACCACACTTACTGCTTTTAAGGCAGAATCAAGCACATACTTTGGTACTTCAAAGGTAGGTAATGTTTCAAAACTTCCTGAGAAAAAACGATTAGAGCTATGGTTGTAAATTTGCCAGTGGCCGCGTGCCATGTAGTATTTACAGGCATAAATAGCTCTGCCATTTAACACACCAATACGCCAATCAAAATCAGTAAACATATATTCTTGTACTAAAACTAATGCACTTACTTTGAGTAATTCGTCTAACTTAGCAATTAATTCTTCGCGAGTTTTTGCTTTAAAAACACCATTAGAAAACGAACCTTCAGGCAGTTTTAATATCATAGGGTAGTCAAAGTTTTGCTCTAAAAACGTAATAGTTTCAGTACCTAGATCATTAACCACTTCAGTTTTTAAACTGCGCACTTTTTTGTAGTTGAAAGCGTCATGCAAATAAACTTTATTACAACAACGTAAAATAGAAGCCGAATCGTCCATTACCACCAAACCTAAATCTTCAGCTTTACGTGCTAAACGATAAGTGTGGTGGTCAATTGCGGTTGTTTCACGAATGAATAAAGCGTCATAGTGAGCAATGTTTTTAATTTGCTCAATACTTACCACCTCAGCATTAATACCGTATTTAGCTGCTGCTTTAACAAAGCGTGAAATAGCTTCTTTGTTACTTGGCGGAACTTTGTCGTTATGATCAACTAAGATCGCCATGTCCCAACGATAATTTTTGCGATTTTTGTTAATACGCCATACAGTTTGCTTAAAGTCATCTAACTGAGTTAAACAAAACTGCTTTTGCTGTTCGTTAAGATCAGAAAAAGAAATATGAGTAATAGTTATGGTTGGTTTATCGTCAACTAATTTTACCGTTAAGTTAAGTAACGGTGCAGGATATAAAGCAAATATTTTAGCGGTTAATTTATCTAACGCACTGTCGTCAGTTTTACCAAAGAATACTAGCTTGTTAATCGTTTCTAAATTATTAGTTGAGCTATTACTTAAGCTATTACCTAAACCATGAACTAAGTTTGTTAATACTGCGAAATTATCACTGTCATGTGCCATATTCCGTAGGCCATTAATGGTTTTTACGCTAGGTAACACACTGTGGTCGCGTGCTTCTGCAAGCAACGAACAATAATACCCTTTACTTAAATATTGCTCAGTGTCACATAAATTAATAATGCGCGTTTTAGGCTCATTTAATTTAGGGTATTCACGTAAATATTTTTCAAAACTAATAACATCAGAGCGACCTTCACCAAGATCAACATGTTCACCATCTACTACAATGAGTGTTTTGTACACGTTTGGTATTCCTTAAAATAAAACCAGATTGTTTATTATGATACGTTGCCAAATAGGGCAGGTTATAGTGATTATTAACGTGAATTAAGTCGTTATTGATAGTCACTTGGGTGTTCGTATTTTGCTGAATTTATCACCTTTTTATCGGCGTGAATACAATTAAAATCAAAATAACAGAATCTATTTTTATGTGTTTTAAATCAATTAGTTATGGTTGTTTTTAAAGTGGTGTTTGGATTGGGTATTAGCAGAAGTATAAACAAAACTTGTTGTAATCAAATTATTGATTTTTTTACAACAAGTTTTACAAACCTAACTTAGGTAAAGCGATTATTTTTTTATCCAACTTCCTTGTGAAAATTCGACTTCAAACTTTGCCCATTGTTGAAAGTTTTTAAGTTTCATTACTTCCATAATCCCTTTTCCTTTACCCGCTATAATTTCAAAGTGAATTTTGGCATTTTCTATACTGGTGATTTGTTTAATGGTCCAGTTATCTCCTAATGAACCATTACTGTAGAAATGCTGGGACTTCAGTTGTTGCTTGTTTTCAGGCTTTTTCTCTACTGCGTGCGCTAAAGCACGATCGAATATAACAGCTAATTCTTCTGTTGTTATGTCGACGTATGAATCGAGTTGTAATAAAGCCGCACTTACATCTTCATGGCTTAAGTAATTGACCGATTGATGGTTATTAGCTGGTTTAAAATGTAAATGCGCAGGGTAACGACGCCATGAAAATAAGCTATTAAATATTATACCAACCACAACAATGGTTAATACACTGGGTAATAACGGTTGCCATAAAAAGCTATAGCCTAAGTTATATACTTGCTCTCCACCTTGAGTGCAAAATAAAGCAGTAGCACCACCTGGAGGATGTAAACAGCGTAAAAAGTACATTACTAATACCGCAAGTCCAACAGCAACGGCACCAGAGATCACAGGATCTGAAATATGTTGGTAACAATAAATACCAATCAGGCCAGAAGTTAAATGCCCCATTAAAACATGCCATGGCTGTGATAATGCACCATGAGGTAGCGCATATACTAAGGTTGCGCTTGCTCCCATAGAGGCAAGAATAAGCAGTGATTGAGGGTGATTAAGTGTCGGACTTATTATTAATTGACAAAGATAAATTGAAATCATTGCACCGATACCTGAAATTATTTTTTCAGTGTTAGATGTACTGTTTTCTTCAATACCGAGATATTTTTGGGCTTCAGACACAAGATGTTGTAGTTGTGTTTTTATTTTAGTATGTAATTTATGAGTCATATTTTTTAGATACTTTAATACATTGATATTTAATGAGGCTCTATTTTAAATAGCTATCGTGGCACATTAAGCTGGGTCGGCTTTATGTTGTGAAGAAGCTAAAATCATCACATAACATAATTTAAATGATAAGCCCGTGATCAAAAGAGTGAAATGCCAAAACATTAACCATGGGAAAGCAATAGGGGAGTCGTTGATAAATACAAAGTAAACAGCTGTTAAACATAACACTAATGAAAAGAACATGCCGAACAATCCAAGTTTATATAAATTCAAAATAACCACCTTTAAAATACAATTGTAGTGCACAATTTTAGTGCTCACCACTAACCATTTAGGTGCATAGGATAGCTTTCCTTTTAAATTGTGTATAATGAATATTAATGATGTTTAAGTTCATTATTAGTGCACTTAAATATGTACTTGAAATTTACTTAAAAAAGTAACTTAGTAATGCCAGTTGTTAGCAACGGCTTAGTAATTAAAGCGGATGTGATTATGGATATTGAATTAGCGAAAACCTTTTTAGCTATTATGAACTCAGGAACTTTTATTGAAGCATCTAATAGACTCAATGTTACCCAAACCACGATAACAGCGAGAGTTAAGGCTTTAGAAAGTCATCTTAACTGTACGTTGTTTATTCGTAATAGAGCTGGCGCTAAGTTAACCCGTGAAGGTGAGGTTTTTGCAAGCTATGCATTAACCTTAGTTCAAACCTTAGAGCAAGCTGAATTGCACTTGTCTTTACCGCAAGGGCAGAGCGACACTATCAGAGTGGGAGTTGAAAATAGTCTGTGGAATCCGCTGATGGTGGATTGGATTTCGGCTATTACAGTATCAGTACCAGAGCTGCATATTCATAGTGAGGTAGACAGTACAGTACGCTTGATTGATTTGCTGGAAAGAAATTCGTTAGATATTATTTTAGTACATCAACCAAGTTATTTTTCAGGGTTTTCGGTTGAACAAGTAGTTGAAGAAAAATTAGTACATGTTTGTGTGCCTGAGAAATATTCGCCAGATTTATTCATTGACTGGGGCGAGCAATTTAAACGTAATTTTGATGCGGCATTACCGCAAAAAAGGCAAGCAGCATTAAGCTTTAACTTTGGCCCATTGGCGTTAAAGTTTATGTTAAAAAATGGTGGTAATGGGTACTTTAGAACACGGGTGGTTGACAAGTATCTTAAATCAGGTGAACTTGAAATAGTAAAAGGCTCACCTGAGTTCTCTTGTCCTATTTATATTGTTTACCACGCAAATAAAGAATCAAGTGCCCTTGATAAAGCACTAACCAGTTTAAAAGATAGTTTAGCGCTTAATCAACAGTGGCAAGTTTAGCTTGAGTAAATGATGATGCTATAGAGCCTGTTGATCTTTCGATATTACTTTACAGCAAGTTGTTTGGCATTTAGACAAGACAGAGCATGTGACGTGTAGCTGGCTACAAGAACAGGCGAAAACGCAGTATAAATTTCAAACAAGTGCTGCCTTTAGGTTCATTTAAAACTAATTTACGCTTCGTTGCTCGCTTTTTAAATAGAATGACTATGATTCAAAGCTCGCGCCACGATTAAATCCGTTTTAAATTGAATAAATTTTAACCCTGAAAGATCAACAGACCCAAGTTAAGTTTAAAAAAAAGCGCTACCCTCGTGAATATAGTATTCGTGTTTAAAGTAAAGGTAGCGCTAAGGGAGTCGTTGTTATAATGTGTTTATTAACAGTAATAGAAGTTAATCTGCCAATAGTTAAGCCGTGGTATTAATGATAGATTCACCTTCTTCAAGGTCATATTTTTCAAACATTTGATCTAAAATAGATTGTTTGTCTTCATCGCTTAAGGTGCTGCCATTGCTGTCTGCTAACTTTTCTTCCATAAGCTCTGTTAAATATTCAACCATTGATGTTATTTCTTCAGTGCTTTGTTTTGGCGGTGGTGGTGGTCTATTACCTTTTTCCGAAACGTTAGCCATTTCACCAATAGTTTTGGCATCAAAACCTGAATCAGCCATTGCTTTTTCAAAGGCAGCACTTGGCTGAATGCCCGCTTGTGAAAATGTTTCGACAATACTTAAGGCGTCGGCTTCAGAAAGATTATCAACATCAAATTCTGACAAAGTTTCTGAAATTAATGTTTGTTGGTCGGTTGTTAAGACCTGCTGTGCACTTGAACCCGATCTAGGTGGCATTGGCATACTTGAATTGGTTGCATTAATCATATTTACTGCTCCTTTTCGCCGCGCTTTTTTGGTTTAGGTGGCTTATGGCTTTCAAATTCTTCAACAGTGATAATGCCATCGCCATCAATATCAATCATATTAAAAACTGTTTCATAATCGCCGTGTGGAACTTCATGTGAAGAGAATTCGTCAAAATCTATTTCTCCATCTTCGTTAATATCTATCGATTCAAAAGTAGGTCTTTGCGGCGGACCATTTTTGCTGCGCTCTGAATTATCGGCGTGAACGATACTAGTTGCAGATATGGTTAAAGTGATGGCTAAAACTAGTTTGGTATAATGGTTCATAAAACATTCCTATTGCGATTTACTTAAGTTGTATTAAAACCAGAGAGTTAATTAAGCTAGTTAACTAACCTCTGGTTTTAATTTCTAAATAACAATAACAACAGAAAATGCAAAAAATGTGCAAATAAAAAGGAAGTTACGAAGTGATTGAGTAGGTAACCTGAGCTCAGGTAAGTTAAAGCTTTTAAGCATCTTGGGGATATATGATTTTTTTACAGAGCTTAAAAAATTTGCCGTTAAGTTAAAAAGTAAGTTAACGGGCAGGGTGAAGAATAATTGAGGTAACCGTTAACTATAATACTAAACGATATCCCGTACCATACACCGACTGGATCCAATCTTTACCTTCACTAATATCACTAAGTTTTTTACGTAACTTTTTAATATGGCTGTCAATAGTGCGGTTGTTAACAATACGATGATCGGAATACATATTATTCATTAACTGCTCACGGGTGAATATACGCTCAGGTTTATCAGCTAATTGTTTTAACAATTGAAATTCAACCGAGGTGAGAGAAACTTCGTTTTGTTGGAAGCTGACGATAAGACGATGTTGGTCAAGATTAAGCATATTTTCTTGCATCACAGCAGATGTTGCGCTGTTGTTAGTATTACTCTCTATTTTCCCTGTGGTACGCCTAAGTACCGCTTTAACTCTTGCAACAACTTCGCGAGGGCTAAAAGGTTTACAAATATAATCATCCGCACCTAATTCTAAGCCAAGTAAACGGTCTATTTCTTCTACCTTGGCAGTAACCATTAAAATAGGAACACTTGAAAACTGTCTGATCTCTTTGCATAAATCGATACCATTTTTACCAGGTAACATGATGTCGAGTAAAATAGCGGCAGGTTGATTGGCTTTAACCCAAGGTAGCACATCATCGCCATGGTGAATCAAGTGTGCGTTATATTCAGTTAGACTAAAGTAGTCAGCTAAAATGGTCGCTAACTTTACTTCATCTTCTACGATTAAAATTGTATTCGACATATGATTCTCTATGCTGCTTGAGTGTTATCTATTAATGGTAACTTAACTATAATAGCTAAACCGTCTGATGTTGATTTTTGCGCAATAATTTCGCCTTGGTGTGCTAAAACAATATGACGACATATAGTTAACCCTAGCCCTGAACCACCGGTTTTTCGGTTTCTTGAATCTTCTACTCGGTATAGATGATCAAATAAATGCGCTAAATGAATGTTTTCAACGCCAACGCCATTATCGGCAAATGTTATAATGACATTATTTGCAGCTATTGTTGGGGTACTTGCATTATCAAGTGTTACCGTGACAGCAAGCTCAGTTGCATTTGCGTATTTAATGCAGTTATTCATAATGTTTTCAAATAGTTGAACTAATCTGTCTTTATCCGCATAAATAATAGCAGATTGCGTTTGTAACTTCAGAGCTAATGATATGCCTGCATCAGCTAAATAAGTGGTATATTTTTTAGTTTCGTATTGTAATAAATCAATTAAATCTTCGTGTTGTTTACGATAACGCATACCGCCAACTTCGGTGCTGGTAAGTAAATTTAAATCGTCAATTAAGCGTTGTAAATGTTTTACTTCATCATTAGCAGAGGAAATGTTTTCTGGGGTTAATGGTCTTACTTTATCTAGCATCGCTTCTAATTCACCTCGTAAAATTGCTACCGGTGTGCGTAGCTCATGAGAAATATCGGCTAGCCAACGCTTTCTTGCTGTTTCATTTTGACTCAAGGTTAAAGCTAATTCATTGTAATCTCGACTTAGTTCATATAATTCATCACGACGTTTAAGGTTGATTTTTTGTTGGTAATCACCTTGTGTTAATTTATGCATGCCGTGGGTAATTTGCTTAATTGGCTCTACTATATGTCTGGCTAGTGGCAAGGTTACTAATGCAACTAACACCATAACAAAAAGTGCAATAAGCCATAAATAATATTGTTGTTGCTCAATAAAAGCCAGTTCATAACCTTGGGTAATTAAGCTGCGCTTAGAAATAGCCAAATAACCAACAATAACACCGTCTGCGGTAATGGGGCTTTTTACATAGTCTAATTTTGGACGGTAACTGCCAACAATAAGTTGTTGGTTATCATCAAGCAGAGCGTAATGAGCTTGGCTTTCTGATGGGGGAAGCGGTCTTTTACTTCGTTCATCAAAAAAATCAGCTCTACTTTTGTCGCCTCTTGCATGAGGTGGTGGTCTTTTATCTTTTAAATGTGGCGGTAAATCTTCAACATTCAGGTTTTTATTTCTTGTTGGTCTATTTTTTTCTGGTGGACCTTTTCGTAGTGACTCTTGAAAGTCACTTCCGTCGAGTTGTGTCGTGATCAATTGACGGAACTTGTGATGATTATTTGTCATCGATTGCCAGTTATTATCAACTTGATATGTTTCAGATAATGTTGAAATAACGGGCTTCAGGGTTTCAACTTCTTTAGAAACAACGTACTCAACCATGCCTTTACCAATACTCCATTGCATTAGCAATACTAAAACAGTCACTAAGACTAAGCTAAAGCTAAATAGAAACAGGAACAGTTTATTTTGAATTTTCATGGAAACGTATAACCCTTGGGAAATGTAGGCGCTAATGTAGCATAACAAAACAATGTGCAAAAATTATGGATGAAATAAATTAGTTCAACGTTTGAGTTGTTAACCTTGTTTAAATCTAGCAGCTAGATCTCAATATTAATATCTAGAACCTCATACCTAGTTCTTAAAACTAGCGCATAAAAAATAAAGTTAAAGCCTTTATTTGAACCTCTGTCATTTTTCTTTAATTTTTTAGTCATTATTCTGCCATAAAACTTATCTACATTATTGCCATTAATAAACACCCTAAAAATAACATAAAAACTACACATAAAATAAAGGTATACACATGTTAACAAGTAAATTTTCAGGTCAAGGCTTTAAAGTAGGATTACTCTCTCTGGCACTATCTCTAGCATTAACCGGTTGTGGAGACTCAGACGATGGCGTTGATGGTTTAGCTGGCATAGAAGGCTCGCAAGGACTAGTTGGTGAAGCTGGTGATAACGGCGTAGATGGCACTAATGGTACCGACGGTGTAAATGGCTCTGCAGGTACTGACGGTGTTAATGGTGTTGATGGCACCAACGGCGTAGATGGTTTAAATGGTGTTGACGGTAAAAGTATTCCTACTGCATTAAGTATAGAAGTTGTTGGTCGTTTTGCGACTGGAATTTACGGTAAAAGCGCCGCAGAAATTGTTCAATTTCACAAAACATCTAACTCAGCTTTTTCTGTAAATGCAGCTGATAATAAAATTGAAGTAATTAACTTAACTAACTTACCTACCACACAAGTAGGAAGCCCTGTTAGTGATGAAAGCCTTTCATCAAGCGCCTTTACTTTTCCCTCTTCAGTTACCGTTAAAGATGGTGCTGGCGTTGATAAAACTATGCAACTAGGTGCGGTTAACTCTATTGCTATTAAAGATGATTTATTAGCCCTTGCTGTTGAAGGTTCAGTTAAGCAAGAAAACGGCGCAATTTTATTTTATAGTTTAAGCGCATTAGGTGAAGGCACCTTTATTAAAGCGGTTGAAGCCGGCGCATTACCAGATATGGTAACTTTTACACAAGATGGTTTAAAAGTATTAGTGGCTAATGAAGGTGAGCCAAATACGGATTATAGTAATGATCCTGAAGGCTCTATTACGGTTATTGCTGTGACTGATGCTATGCCAGCAGATGTTGCAACTACCATAAATATGACCACTGATATGGTGTTTAGTGATGATAATCTTGATTCAGATGATTACGATACCGACGAAAAACGCATGGAGTTATTAGCAAAATCAGGTGTTAAGTTTGCAGGTCCTGCTGGCAATACAGCTGCTAAAGATTTAGAACCTGAATATATAACGGTTTCTGCAGACAGTAAAATGGCTTACGTTTCACTGCAAGAAAACAATGCTATTGGTATTATCAACCTTGACGATTTAACTATCGAAGTAAAAGCATTAGGTTATAAAGACTGGGGTAAATACCAACTAGATTTCAGTAATACAGATGAAGTACCTAGTTTTAAAAGTGTGCAAGGACTTTACGGCTTATATCAACCTGATACGCTCGCTTCATACACTTGGAATGGTTCAACTTTTATTATCTCAGCCAATGAAGGTGACTCTAGAGATTACGACGCTTATACTGAAGAATACCGCATTAAAGATCTTGAAGATGATTTAGGCAAAACATTATCAACCGAATTACAAATGCAGTATGACGAGACAGGTGGTAAAGACTACTTAGGTCGTTTAAAAGTCACTGCAGCTTTAGGTGATGCAGACGATGATGGTGAATTTGAAAAGTTATTCACATACGGTGCTCGCTCTTTTTCTATTTGGGATCAAAACGCTAATCTAGTATTTGACTCTGGCGACGATTTTGGCAAAATTTCATCTGCTATTTTAGGCAATAATTTCAATGCAGCGCACACTGAAAACAAAGGCGATAACCGCTCTGACGATAAAGGTGGTGAGCCAGAAGCGATTGAAGTTGGTGAAATAGGCGATAGAACTTACGCTTTTATTGCACAAGAGCGTGCAGGTGATTTATTCGTTTATGACATTACTAATCCATTTAATACCGCATTTGTTGCACACTATAACAACCGCGACTTTACGGTTGATTTTGAGTTAGACGATGGCTTAACTGAACCATGTGATCCAGCAGAAGGTATGGACTGTACTGATGTTAATATGGCTGGAGACTTAGGACCTGAAAGTATTAAGTTTATTTCTGCTGAAAACAGCCCAACAGCGAACCCATTGTTAATTATTGGTAATGAGGTTTCTGGTACTGTAACGGTTTACCAAGTAACTGAAAAATAGCAAACTATCAGATTTTCATGTCGTTTAGCTGAATAAATAAACGACAACCAACTATAGCTGGCTTTACCATTATTGTTTGTTTGGTAATGTCAGCTTTTTTATTGGTTAACCTTGGTTTTATATTGAAATATTATGGCCTCAAGCTGATGTTTTTAATATATAAACACTTTTTCTCCTAATAGATTATTAAACTATCCGTAAATACCCTCTTATTTTTTGTTCAATTTATTGACGCAATCAGAAAAAAAAACAGGTTATAAATATCGATGTAACTCTTTGTGGTTACAATGTCTTCCTATGTTACCAATTGTTGTTCTTTTGTAACTTTACCTTTAAATTGGTTGACAGATTGGTAAGTTACTGTGACTATTAGTTACCGCATTTATTTTGCAGGTTGAATATACTTAAATTTAGGGGAGCGTTGTTAAGTATATTTTTAAGCCAAATTATTAAAAAACATTAAAACTATTATAAATTTCGTGAGGAATAAAAAATGAAAACTAAATTAGCACTAGCTATATCAAGTATCTTAGCATTAAGTTCATGTGGCGAAGACTTTAAACAAGAAGGTGATGGACATTCACCAGGTTCAGTTGATATTTCAGGTCTCCCATATTCAGGTCGCACACTAACGGCAAACGTTACTGACAGCGACGGTTTCTCTGAAGAAGGTGTTGTATATACTTGGATTAGTACAAATGCTAATGGCACTCAAACAGATATTCCTGACGCCACATCAAAAACATATGAATTACTAGATACTGATTTAGAGAACTCAATTTCAGTAAAGGCTAGCTACACTGATAATGATGGTGATGCAGAGTTATCAATTTCTGCCCCGACTGAAGTAATTGAAGCAGAGCCTGCTCACGTAGCAGGAACTGTAGCGATAGAAGGCTATGCTTGGGTAGGTTATGAATTAACGGCAGTAATAGATGATCCTAATGGTGTTTCTGATGATGCAAGTTATGAATGGTTTGCAAATGATCAGCCAATTACTGATGCTGCTGATAGTGACATATATACAGTAACTGAAAATGAGTTAGGTAAAACAATTACAGTGTCTACTACCTACACTGATGCGCTTTTATTACCAGAAGGCCCTCACACATCTGCTCCAACAGAAGCCGTTGAGCCAGAGCCGGCAGGTACTGAAAAAACTAAAGTAGCGTCTATTACCGATAATAGTACATCGGGTAATGGCCAATTAAGATATAAGTTTTCTGAAGAAGATATCATTTCAAAAGGTAAAATGACTTTATCATTCTCTAAAGATGACTTATTTAGTGGTGAGACAGGTAAAGAAGCTTACCTTACGTTGTTCGGTACAAATACAACAAATAATGATGCACTTGTTGATATCAGAATTGGCAATACGGCCATGAAAGTACGTGACGCCGCAGGTACTAGTGGTTATAACGATGCTTTAGGTGAGATAGCACCATATACTGCTGAAGAGTGGGTAGATGTAGAGATTACTTGGGATGCAACGGCTGCAAGCGATTCAGTTACACCGAAAGTAACTGTTACTATTAATGGCGTAGAAGTTGCTGATTTTGATTCTTTGGGTAGTACTCCATCAGTACTGGCTAGCGGCGTTCAAACGATTAACTTTAAAGTAGGTGATTCTGGCTCTGTTATGGGACGCTCAGCTTTAAGAATTGATGACTTAAAAGTATATGCTGCTGACGTAATCGTTTTAGAAGATGACTTTGAAAGCTATGCAGATGAGAGTGAACTTACTGCTGAAAATGGTGGTTATACAGGTATTGAAGCAGTTGTTGATGAAATCGTAGCAATACGACCAACTGCTGAATAGTTTAATAAACTGAACAAAACTAAAGTATCAGTCTAAATAATCATATTTAAAGTTATTAAATAGCGCTCTTGTAGCGCTATTTTTTTGTCTATTATTTAGTACTAATTAGCTCAGTGGTAACTAGCTCAGTACTAACTAGCGCTGTAATTGTTTATGAATTTATAGTGCTGTTGATTAATGGAACTAGTATAAGAAATCTATTATATTCTTTGGCAAGCTATGAGTTAAAATATCATCAATAGTAGCTAAAGAAAAAACTAAAAAGGTAAAAATAATGATATTCCCCTTAAAAAATATTGTCACGTTAAGTGTCGCCTTAGCACTAGTTATTACAGGTCAAGGCCACTTACAGGCAAAAGAAATTAAAAATACTCGCGGTGAAGTTATCACCTTAGATCCAACGGTCAAACCATCAGAAAATTTTGATTTAACTGATTGGAGTATCAGTTTACCCGTTGATACTAATGAAGATGGTATTGCTGATAATGTTCCTGAAAGTTATTTAGCCAAAGGCTTAGAGGTTAAACCTTTATTCTATACTGCTGAAGATGGCGGTATGGTTTTTACTGCACTGGTTGAAGGTCCTAAAACCTCGAAAAACACCACTTATACGCGTAGTGAGTTACGTGAAATGCTTCGCGCTGGTGATATGAGAGTAAAGGTTACTGGTATTACTGAGAATAACTGGGTATTTAGCACGGCTAAAAGAAAAAACCGCAAGAAAGCAGGCGCAGTAGACGGTGTTTTAGAAGCAACATTAGCCGTTAATCATGTGACCACTACCGGTAATGAAAAACAACTAGGAAGGGTTGTGATAGGTCAAATACATGCCACCAAAGACGAACCTATTCGTGTTTATTATCGTAAGCTCCCCGGTAACACTAACGGCTCTATTTATATGGCTCATGAGCCTGTAAAAGGTCATGGTGATGAACAATGGTATGACTTAATTGGATCTCGTAGCGATAAAGCTGAAGATAACCCAGATGGCGTTGCCTTGGGCGAAATATTTAGTTACCGCATTGAAGCAAAGGGCAATTTATTAACCTTAACAATTATCCGTGACGGTAAGCCAAATGTGGTGCAAGAAGTTGATATGAGTGAAAGTGGTTATGATGGTAGTGATCAATACATGTACTTTAAAGCGGGTGTATATAATCAAAACAAAACAGGTGACGCAAACGATTACGTGCAAGCGACGTTTTATCAATTAGAAAACAGTCATTAACTTATTCATTAATCTGAATTTGGGGTATTGAACCTTAGTTAGGTTAGTTAGTTATATTAATAATTGAGTAACAAACCTATAATAGTTTTAATGATTGTCCTTCAAAACGAAAAAGCGAGCCCAATAACGGTTTATTGGGCTCATTTTTAACACACTAATTATAAGAAAGTACGAATAAATAAGGCTGTTATAGCAATTTACTTATCCTGAGTTCAGGTTAGTTAAGTCGAAAATATTTAAAGGCATTAATAGTCAGAGGCTCGTTTTTTTTATCTATTGGATAAAATAAACGAGCCTTTTTTATGTGGTAAATATAAGCATTAATTCAAAACATTAACTTTAAAAGGATAGGGTAGGTTATAAAGGTATTGTTATTGGGGCTTACAGGATCAAGTCTAGTTATCGACGCTCACTTTACACTAGCATAACTATCGTATATATCTGCTCTAGGGACGGTTTCACTCTTTTGCTTTAACGCTTATATTTATCTAATCCGATTAATTATGTGATTACTTATACTGGTTAAAATAGCCAATTAGATCGTTAGTTATTAATAATTAGAACGAAGAGTATAAGAATAAATGCTTTTGATTTGAGTATTTTTCCTGATGTATAAAGTAGAACGGCTAATTAATGAAGCTAGTATTATTTACAAATTTTGAAGGTGATTTAATATTTTAACTGCTATAAGTTGAGCATTTACAGGTAATAAAAAACCCCAATACATTATTATGTATTGGGGTTTTTAATTTAACTTATTTTAAAAATAGCACCTAGTTTAATAAATCTTGCTAGGTAATTTAGCTATTTTTAGTTCTTACCATTTAGCGCTAAGACCTAAGTTGTAACGTACATCAGCTTCTGTAATTCTCCAATCTTGATCTTGAGCAGAAGTATATACAATATGCTCACCAAGTAAGTTAACAGCGTTAAATGTAACAGTTAATATTTCGTTGATGTCATAGCTTGCAGAGAAGTCTAATTGACCACGAGCTTCACGGTAGCTGTTTTCTGATGTAGGGTCGTAGTTACTAACACCAGTTTTCTCACTTATTGAATCAGGGTCAGTACGACTTACGTCTGTTCCGAAACCTCTTTCACCACCTTGAATCAAACGCTTACCGATTACTTCGTCATCCATGTACTCTGAACGCCAGTTGTAAGCTAAACGAGTTTGGAAGTCATCATTTTCCCAGTACAGTTGGAAGTTAACTGTGTTTTCAGAGATGTTTTCTAATGGTAAACCATTCGGTTGGCTACTTGTTGCGTATGTGTAGTTAGTTTGCATACCTAAACCAGACCAAGCACCAGGTAATGTACTAAACTGTTGTTGATAAGCAAGTTCAAGACCTGAAACATCACCACTACCACCGTTAGTAGAAGTAGAAATGTTTACACCTGTAAGGCCTGCATCTCTTGCCGCTTCTACAGCCGCTTGACTTCCGCCTGCAGATTGAATCACAGGGTTATCAACACCTACGGCAGTTAAACCACAAATATTCGGATATTCTTCACCAACAGCTTGGTTAGCTATTGTATTTGGATCCGCTTGACAGTAGTTAGTATCTACTGTGAATGAGTTTACGTCTTTGTAGAATATAGCAGCAGAAACTAAACCACCTTCACCAAAGTAATGCTCCGCAGATAAGTCATATTGAGTTACGCGTTTAGGAGCTAGTTCATAAGAACCTTTTGAGCCAGCAATTAACGTTGTATCAAGATCAAATGCAGGGCTTAATTGATCATAACCAGCACGACGCATTACTTTAGCTGCTGCAAAACGTACGAGAGTATCATCTTGAACACTCCAAGTAACGTTTAAACTAGGTAGGAAATCATTGTATGAATTCTTACCATCAGTGTATGTGCCATCCCACGCATCATCAGCGATGTTTTTAATTGAAGATGTTAAGTCAGTAGTAACATAACGACCACCAACAACAGCGGTAACAGTATCGAAGTCTAAAGCAAACTGTAAGTATACAGCGCTAGTGTCTTCTTTAATGTTTTTCCATTCTGAAGCTTGATCGTAAGTGTTGTCTAGTAAAGTACCTGTAGTGTTGTAATTAACACTTTTGTTCATCATTGATTGGAATTCTAACCAAACACTTTCTGGGTTGTTTTCTAATACACCAGCATCTAATGCGTAAAGAGGACCATTTAAAGCATTAAAGCCATTAGAGCCCGCTTGATCGAACAAGTTATCATGACTAATAAGTGCAGTTCCGTTGAAATCTGCAACAGATGTTGGTGGAATGATATTACCGTCTGCATCTTTAGCTTTTTTATAAGCATCGCCGAAAGTAGAACCATATTCTTTATTTAAAAGAGTAGCAGTTTGGTAGCTGTATTCTGAGCTTGTTACACGAACACCAGCTTTAACAGATGAAATCCAGCTTACGCCGCCAGGCTCAAAGTATTCTATATCAAAACGAGCTGCTGTTTCGTCGTTATCAGTAGCGTTTGTGTCATAAAACATTTCACGAATAGCTAGCATTCTAGGGTCTACTAATGCATTAGCGTATAAACCTTCCTGTACTGAATCTAAACCTGGAAGAGTACCTGATTTGTAGTTACCAACAGCATCGAAGCTATTCATAAATCCACCAGGATCAGCCGTTCCATTTGCTTCAACAGCAGCTTCATAAGCGTCAAAATCAACAGGACGTAAGTTAAGCTGTGATTCAACTCCATCTTCTTTAGAGCCAGTGATAGAAACTTCACCAGATATAGCTAATTTATCTGTGATGTCCCATTCAGCACCTAAAGCATGTGAATAGCTGTTGTTTTTAGCAAAGTCACTTTCTGTTTTTGGAATAACAAAAATACCATTTAGGTCATAAGTCATTAATTGACCCGAATCACTTTGGAAAGAATCATTAGTCCAAGCAGCATTTGAGATTACATCAAGATTATCATAAGCTTGTTGACCACCTTCAAGTTTAGAACCGCTTAGGTCTAAGTAGATGTTACCTGAACCTGATTCTGGAGCCCACTGTAGTGTAGTACCAAATGCTGTGCGCTCACGTGTTTCAGTTTTAACGCGCATGGTGTTTTCAGTTCTAGTAGTAATCGATTCACGAGGACCGTTACCAACAAAACCATCAGGAAGTCCGGTAATACTAGCACCGTCACCTTCGTAAACACCGTCAACAGGTGCTAAAGAGTTCATTTTAGTTTGGAATTCATCTTGACGAATTTCACGGTCTTGGTAAGAGAAAACAAATGAAGCACCGAAAGTACCAGCACTACCCATATCCCAGTTATCGCCAGCAGATAATGTGAATTTAGGTGCAACGTTTTCTGTTTTATTTGCGTATTCAGCATCGATTGATGCTGCAACTAACGCTTCATCTAATTCTAATGGACGAACAGTTTTCATGTTAACTGTACCACCTAAGGCACCTTCAATCATGTCTGCATTTGGTGACTTGATAACTTCAACAGTTTTTAAGAAACTTGAAGGGTAATCGTCTAAGCTAATACCGCCACGACCAGTACCTGAAGTAGAACGACCATTTAGTTCAACACGGTTATCTGAGATACCACGGATTGTTACTGACTCACCAACACCAAAATCTGAGCTGATTGATATACCTGGAATACGTTGTAATGCTTCTGCAATGTTGTTATCTGGTAATTTACCAATATCTTCAGCAACAATCGCGTCTACAATTCGTGTATCAGTACGCTTAAGTAATGCACCCGCTTTCATACTACCAAGCATACCCGTTACTTCAATAACTTCTATGTTAGTTTCTGAATTAGCTAAAGCATCGGCTTCTAGCTCAGTTTGTAATTCTGCAGCGTAAGCTGGCATTGCTAGAACAGACGCTAATGTAGCGCCAAAAATAGCTACGTTAGCTTTTGCAAACTTATTAAAGTTAAGCACTGAACTTATTTTGTTAAGTCTCATCGTTTTTCCCCTTCACGTATAGTGATATGTTTTATTATTTTAGTATGCGTTTTTCTGTTATTACCAAATTAGGATTATTGGTAATAGCAACATTGTTATTTGTTTTATTGGGTGTACAGAGGTGATTTCCTTGTAGACCGATGTCATTTATAGGGTATTTAAAGATCTATTACAACCAATTTATTGCTTTAAAATGCAATTGGTAATGATGATTTTTGTTTTTTTTACGGGGTTTTACTTGCTTATTGGTAATACCTGTTTTTGTTTTTTAATTCGTATTTGTTTTTATTTTGTTATATTTCAGTTGTTTATGATGTTTTTAAAGTATCATGGAGTATGTGAAAAATGGTTTGCCGCCGTAATTATAGGTAGTTATAAAAAGTTCATTATTTTTTTAATTATTTTTACTGATTTAATTATTAGCGTTATTGCGTGATGTTTTTTGTACTTGTTTTGAGTGTTTATTGTTCGACTAAGTACAGAAAACTAATTTATATGTGCTAATTATTGAAATTAAGCAATATTTAGCATGGTTATGATGCAGTCATGCACCTTATTTGTGCGTTGTTTTGGAGAGAGTGACAGCTTATCTAACGTGATGATTTAACTATATTCATGTAAAGTGAACTTAAAGGTATATTTCATATTGGCTGGTCTATAAAATGCATATAACCTTAAGTAAGCATTAATTGCTAAGTTTTCAGGCTAATAGTCTTTATGTAAGTGCAGAGAGTAATCTTTACCATTTCATTTAACCCATTTTTATTACGTTCTTTAATTTCATCTTTATTATCAAAGGAAATACCATGGATTCAATCCTTGTCATTATTGCGTTGTCGTTGGCAATAGCTAGTGTCATCAATATATTTTTAACCAAGTTTTCGATTTCACATATTATTGGTTATATTATTACGGGCACTATCGTCAGTAACATATTTGACTTTAATGGCAGTGAAAATCTTCATTCGTTAGATCTTATAGGGGAGTTTGGCATTGTCTTTTTGATGTTTACTATTGGTTTAGAAATGTCATTTGCTAAGTTGGACAAGCTGAAAAAGCTAATATTTGTGAATGGTTTCATTCAAGTTGCTTTTAGCTCTATTATTATTTATGTGGCAGCATTCTATATTTTTAGTTTAGGTGCTACTGCATCTATTATTGTTGCGCTATCGTTCAGCTTATCTTCAACCGCTATTGTTTTACCTTATTTAAAAAAATCTAAAGATATTGTGACACCTTATGGTGAAAAGTCTGTGGCGATATTAGTCTTTCAAGATTTAGCGGTTATCCCCATTTTATTATTATTAAGCTTTTTATCAAATAACGAATTGTCTGTTACCGACGTGTTATTAAATACATTACTTTATGCTACCGGTATTATTATTTTTATGTTTACGCTAGGTAAAAAGCTTATTACCTGGTTATTACATTTCTCAAGCAATGCTCGTATGGAAGAGCTATTTTTAAGCTCAGTATTTACTATTGTATTAGGCGCTTCATTAATTGCGCACGAGGTAGGCTTTACGTATTCTTTGGGAGCTTTTATCGCAGGAATGATCATTGCGGAAACTAAATTTCATATAAAAGTTGAGTCAGATATCGCTTCTTATAAAGATTTACTGTTAGGGGCTTTTTTCTTCTCTATCGGAACTAAAATAGATTTTAGTTACTTTATGATGAATTTACATTGGGTATTAGGCTTATTGGTCGCGGTAATGTTAGTTAAAGCCTTGGTTATTTATGTGTTAATGATTAAGCAAGCCAATAAAAGTGATTCAATAAAGTCGGCTATAGCATTGTGTCAAGTTGGAGAGTTTTCTTTTGCTATATTTGCCTTAGCACTGAACCAAAATATAATCACGGAAGAGTTAGGTAGTTTTCTTATATTGATTACTGTGTTGTCTATGATCATTACGCCATTTATGGTGAATAACATTTATAAGATTGCATCTATTTTTGTTGTTGAATTTTTTGAGTCAGATAAAATTGATTCTGTTAGTGCCACTAATCATACTATTGTTTGTGGCTATACAACATTAGGGCGCATTGTAGCAAAAGAGCTTGCAGATCGCGGCGTTACGTTTTTAATTATTTCAGATAACTTACAGCATGTATTGTTAGCAAGAAAGCGCGGTTTTAATGCGTACTTTGGTCATTTAGATAAGCTACCTGTATTAGAATCATTAAAAGTTGATCAAACCAGCAGTATTATCATCACTGTGAACAGTTTGAAAAACAAACAAATAATTTGTGAGTCGGTACTTGAATATTACCCTAATGCAAATTTAGTTGTTAAGGTAAATAGTATTGAAGAAAAGATTACGCTATCTGAGATAGCCATTAAATCTTTTGTACACGCAGAACAAGAAACAGCGGCCTTGTTAGTGAAGCAGAGTATGTCGTTAGGCTCATTTAAAGAATAATAGCCATAAAAAAGGAGTGTTACCCATTTGAGTAACACTCCTTTTTAATGTGAAATTAATGTTAAATCGCTAGACTAGTTACTCATTCCATTTCACTATTTATCTACTTCGCTACTGATAAGCGGGATAAACTTCATATGCCCTGTGTGGCCCTCTAACTCTAAAATTAATGCACCTTGATGCTCCAACCAGGAATTAACGCGCATTAAATCTTGCAAATATTTGTTGTCTAAACTTGCCTCACCACAGAAAGCTTGAGTGATAGGGTAGTTTTTATTGATATTGATATTTATTCCATTGGTCGAATATGTGGTATTCGCGCTATTACAGTCAGCAGTAATATTGAGTTGCCCATTTTCTGAAAATGATAGTTGATAAAGGCTAGGCTTAGTTGGAATTATTTTTGTGTCATTGTTATACCAACTGCCTTGCCATTGCCAACGATGGTTTTGTAAATAATATGGCTGAGTTGTTGTACTTTTAGTCGAGGTTTTTTGTGGATAGCTTTCACTTTTAATTATTTTCGAGTTAATGATTGTCGCATCATTTTTTGGCGTCTCATTTACTTGGTTACTACAGCTCGTAAGTAAAGAGGTTGCCACTATTAAACTTGGCAATAAAGTAAAGTTAAGGTTTTTTATTGTAGCTTTAACCATCATTCTATTTATATTTTTCATTATTATACCCATTTGTTTTAATTAGGCTTTTAGTGCTAATTCATAAAAATCTGTTAGTGAAGATAATTTGTAGAGCTTAACTGGTAAAGTTTTCAAACCCAAATTGTTGAAGTTTCTCTTACCAATTACAAGTATTCATTTGTTATCGAGCTTATAATCTATGTTTAATAACAGACTTATTAATTAGTTGATTAGTTAGTTAATTATTTGTTAAAAATCAGATGTATAACTAAGATTACAAGTTTAATTTATAGATGTTTATCAAACGAACTGATAACCTGAATATCATACGTTAAAAGTAATTTAGAAGTATTTTAAGTATGAGTAATGCAACAAAACCTCCTGTAATACCTAAAGTAACACCTACAGCAACGCCAACAACCCAAAATGTTAATTTTAGCTGCTCAAGTATTAATGCTGTTAATTCTTCAGCGGAAAATACTAAACTACGTTTTCGTGCTATTGCGCCTATTTATTCGCCGTTAAGTTTACATCTTGGTGTTGATCAGTTTTCATCATCATTTACGGCGGCACTTAAAACGATAAAGTTAGACGTACTAACAAATATGGATCAAAGCCGAACACCATTAAAATGGCGAGGTAAATTAGTTAATGTGGTAGGTCAGCAAGATGAAGCAAGGCAATATCAATCGACAGAGCAAAACTCAAAAGAAGTTCGATTGTTATGTTGGAGCCCAAGTGAGTTAGGTACAAATGACAGTAAGGTAATGTTTCATGTTTTTACTAACCATATCGCCATTGCAGAAATTGAGTTAGTTGTTGATATTTCAGCGATGGATAAAGTAACAGATGAGTTAGTTAAGTCTCTTGAATCGAAAGTACAATGTTTAGCTGAACAACAAGTTGAACATTGTTTCGAAGATTTTTATCACGATTTAAAACAGCTTAAATTGCAATTGTCTGATGATTTTATATTGGCAGAAAAAATCCCTCCTAAAGCTGGTACTTGGGTTGCACGTACTATGCTGGTTAGTGATGAACAGTTAGCGCAAGTTAATATTCAACGCATTTTAACCTTGTGGTTACAGAAAACGAGTAGACCTGAAGATGCGGCTGATATTATTAGTGGAAAAAAAGATTACTCTATGACTTGGCTCAATTACGCTGTTAAACATGCTCAACCTATCGGTGAAGATCCTTATATACAAATGATGGTGCTATCTCAGTATTATTATATATCGCAAGAGCATTGTAATAGTGATTTGCGAAGTGCTATTGAAATGGCTTACGCACAAGATAAAAAACAAAAAATTGATAAAACACTCGCTACTACGCGTACAGCATGTCGATTGAATCAAATTGCCTATTTTGAAAATATTAAGTTTTTAAATAGACCCAATAGAGCACTACTAGAAGAAATTCTAGAATACTGGAAGTTTAACCAATTGGTTGAAAACTCAGAGAGAATGATCGAAGTTTGTAATGCTCGTCTACTTGAGGTAGATAATAAAAAACGCGAACGCAGTACCATAATGACGGATTTTCTACTTGTCACCTTGAGCTTTTTCGCCGTATTTGAATTATCTCTTTACCTTACTGAATTTAGTCGTGAAATGATGAGCAGGCCAGCGCTTGATTATAACGATAATAAAAGTTCGTTTTTCTTAGGACTTATAGCTGAAGTTGATGCCGATATTATGTTCTCTTTTGGTTTTGGCTTAACCTTGTTACTCATCATTGTATACCGCTACATAAAACGAAATTAATAATGAAAAATATAACGACTACCTCATTGCTTTTTATCCGAGCTTTAACACTTGGGCTATTACTTGGCTTAACTACGCAATTGTGTTGGGCAAAACCTGTTTCAGTTGCAACAAGTCAATGGGCACCTTATATTAATGATGAAAACCAACCATTAGGTACTGCGGCTAATATACTTAAACAAGTATTGAGTCAAAATCAATTAACGATTGATTGGCGGTATCAAAACTATGATTTAGCTTTTGAGCTAGTTACAAAAGGTAAACAACAAGCGGCATTTCCGTATTTTAAAACTACTGAGCGAGAAACACGCGTACTGTTTTCTGAGCCTGTTTTTAGTGTGACTAGTCATATTTATTACAATAGGCAGCGAGAGAGCAAACTGGATTTAACCCAACTTAAGCAATATAAATTTGGTCGAGTTTCAGGTTATAGCTATGGTGAAACTATTGATGCTTACTTAACGGATGCGATAATTTATGCCAGTGAAAAAGAAGCGTTAGAAAGCTTATTTCGCAATGACATTGATTTTCTACCCATGACCCAGAGCGTAATGAACAGTTTGCTCAATAAAGAATATCTCGACCAAGCATTGTTAATTAAGCAAATTGATAAGATAGAAGGGCATGACACCTTACATGTTATTGCGCCTGATACGTTAGATGGAAAAGCATTAATCATTGAAATTAATGATTTACTAGCTCAAGTTAAAGGTATTAAAAGCTTAGAATTACAACCTTTAGAGCGCTTTAAGCCAAAAGATATTGCTAGGCTTATTACTGCTGAAGGATATCCGGCTATTGTAGGGCAAAGCTCACTTGCAGAAATTACCGACTACTACACATTACCCCAAGGCACCCGCGTATTAATATTGAATTGGAGTGATAAAATATTACTACCTTCAACTACAGATCGCCTTTATAAGAGCATGATTGATTTAAGCCATGTTGTGGTTTTAAACGGCCCGCACGTCGGTAAAGAGCTTTATATAAAAAATATGCATTTAGAGATCCAATAATGGTTGTACTTTTAGGTTGGTTTGGATCAGTGTTGTATCTGCTTAATCATGGTTATATTTCGGTGGTAAAAAATTGGCGACCAAATATTTACTATGCCGGTAATCTAATTGCCGCATTGGCTTTAGTGGTTAGCTCGTTAATTATCGTTTCATATCAAGCGGTGGTTATTAACGGTTTTTGGGCGCTTATTTCTATTTTATTACTCATAAAGTTTGATGTAGCAAAAGTACCTTTGTCGAAAAGAATTTTCTATCTAGGCTTTATCCTGATACTTATTTGGTCTGCTTATATAGGTTTTGAACAAGGTTTTTACTCATATGCTTTTTATACTTGTTTGGGTTGGTCATCAAGTTATGTGTTTTGTTTATCTTACTTACTTTTTTGTAGTAAAAAATTAAAGCATATAAATTACTTATTATTGAACTTTTATGCTGCGAGTGCTTTGTTGCCTATTTTGTGGAGCCAACAAAACTGGCCGGTGTTTACGTTAGAAGTTTCTTGGGCTTTAATATCAGCTTATGGTGCTTATACGAGAATGGACGAAGTACATTTAATTGATTAATAATTTTTTCAAAATCAAATGGAGCTGTAATAAAACAATTATTCATCCTCCCACAACATTACTGTATAATCCCACGCATTAAACAACTGCCTTATTGCTCTTTTAAGAAAGTCCTGAGTTTGTAATAAAGGCAGTTAAACCACCATTTATGACGCTACTCTTTATTAATTAAATTATTAATTAAAGCGCTAGTAAAAAATATTGAGTAAGTTGAGAGCATTATGACCGTAGAAACATTCGACCCGCAAGCACCTAAAAAAAGTGCTAATTCAAACGAAAGCCAAACAACCACGTTAGACATTCCGTCTAAAATGATTGAAGAGCAACACCAAGCAGCTGTTAGCTCAGCTAATGCAAAACCAGAAGCAAACCGCGCTGCAAAGGTGGGCTTCGTAAGTCTTGGCTGTCCTAAAAACTTAGTCGATTCAGAGCGTATTCTTACTCAACTTCGCACTGAAGGTTACGATGTTACCAATAGCTATGATGATGCAGAGCTTGTGATTGTTAACACCTGTGGTTTTATTGATTCAGCAGTGCAAGAGTCACTTGATACTATTGGTGAAGCGCTTGCTGCTAACGGCAAAGTGTTAGTTACTGGTTGTTTAGGCGTTAAGAAAGATGAAATTGTTGAACTTCACCCTAATGTGCTTGGTGTTACTGGTCCTCATGCTTATGATGAAGTATTAACGCAAGTACATAAACACGTACCTAAGCCTGTTCATAATCCATTTATTGATTTAGTGCCGCCACAAGGTGTTAAGTTAACACCTAAACATTACGCCTATTTGAAAATATCAGAAGGCTGTAACCATCGTTGTACATTCTGTATTATTCCGTCAATGCGTGGCGATTTAGACTCTCGTCCTGTTGGTGATGTACTCGGTGAAGCACAACGTTTAGTAAAAGCTGGCGTGAAAGAATTATTGGTTATTTCACAAGATACTTCTGCATACGGTGTTGATGTTAAACATAAAACAGATTTTTGGGAAGGGATGCCAGTTAAAACTCACATGCAACAATTGTGTGAAGAATTAGCAAAGCAGGGCGTTTGGATACGCTTACATTATGTATATCCTTACCCACATGTGGATAAAATTATTCCATTAATGGCAGAAGGTAAAATTCTACCGTATTTAGATATTCCATTTCAGCATGCCAACAAACGTATTTTAAAATTGATGAAACGCCCTGGTAGCTCAGACCGAGTATTAGAGCGCATTGCCAAGTGGCGAGAAATTTGCCCAGAGTTAGTGATCCGTTCAACCTTTATTGTTGGTTTCCCTGGTGAAACTGAAGAAGAATTTGAAGAGTTGTTAGACTTTTTAGAAGAAGCGCAATTAGATCGTGTAGGTTGTTTTAAGTACTCACCTGTTGAAGGCGCTACTGCAAATGTACTTCCTGATCATGTTTCAGAAGAAGTAATGGAAGAACGCTTACAGCGTTTTATGGAAGTTCAAGCCAGAATTAGCGCTGACAAATTACAAGCTCGCATTGGCCAAGAGTATTTGATTTTAGTTGATGAAATTAATGACCTTGGCATTGTTGGCCGCTCATACATGGACGCGCCAGAAGTTGATGGTAAAGTGTATTTATCGGATGATTTTGATGCCAAGCCTGGCGATCAAATTTGGGTACAAATTATTCATGCCGACGAACATGATGTTTGGGGCGTTCGCGTAGAAGACTAACGGGTCTTACATATCAATAATTTATTGTGTGACTTGGCAATACTGTAACTAAAGATAATGTGGAATATACACTTATTTGGTGCTAAAACTTGCCATTAACTTTACCAATATCATAATTGATTATTATTGCTAAGCTTATATTTTCAAATAAGATAGTGTACATTACAAGTGTTCACAGAAATCATATAACCTGAATTCTGGATAATAAGTTTTATAAAAGTATGAAACTATTTTACATAACTTTATTGTGAAATATTGCTTATCTAGTATTCAAGTTACATATCAAAAGTTTGATAAGGCTTCTAAATGAAAGTTATAGCGTTTATTAGAGAAAAAAAGAAAAATTTACAAAATCAAAATGATCAGTTCATTGCTAAATTAGAGCCTAAATTTAAAAACTTATCAGATTTAATCAGCAATAAAATAACCATGCCATTTAGAAATACGCTAAACAATCCATGGTTTTCTCAATTTAATCCTTTTGATGCGGAAGAAAGTAAAGCTGAAGAGAATAAAAGCGAAGAGTTGTTAATACAAGTACCTGAAGCGGCGAAAACTTATGCAAATCTGCTTGAGAAAATGGATACCGTAACCTTTGTTGGAGAATGGCACTCGGTAGAGCAAGATTGTATTGATCAATTTGCAGAAGTAACCGGTGACAGACAATGGATACATACAGATCCTATACGTGCGGCGAAAGAATCTCCTTTTAAGTCGACAATTGCTCATGGATTTCTAACCTTATCTTTAATACCCAAACTCACTAATTCGGTTAATTTGGATAGTAACCCTTATCCAGAAGCCAAAATGGTAATTAACTTCGGTTTAAACCAAGTACGCTTTCCTTATCCTGTAAAAGCAGGAACACGTGTCCGAGCAAGTATAAAATTAGTTAATTTAGTGCCGATGAAACGTAGTATTGAACTTGTTAACGAAGTAAGTATTGAAGTTGAGGGGAGTAAACGTTTAGCGTGTGTTGCTGAAACCGTATTACGTTTATATTTTTAATTTAATGGCGTTAGTCATCATTAAGTTAAAAAAGAGGGGCTAGATTTTGATATTCTTACAGGATCTAATCTACCCCCTCTTTTTTACTATTTACTTCTTTTTAGATTACTTCTTTCTAGATTGCTACTCATTATCTCTAGATGATTAATTTTGCTGGCAACTGAGCAATTTATTCAAGTGGTTACTCTGTATTTAACCATTGTGTCAGTTTGGCTAATACGCTAACGGGCTCGATAGGTTTCGATAAATAGTCATTCATGCCAGCTTTAAGACATTTTTCTTTGTCGCCTTGCATTGCATTTGCAGTCATAGCAATAATTGGAATAGAGGTGTTTTCTACACCAGCTTCGCCAGAACGAATTCTTTTAGTTGCTTCATAACCATCCATTTCAGGCATTTGACAGTCCATAATTACAACAGTATAAGGTTTTATGGCTATAGCATCTTTTAAACTATTGATTGCTTCGATACCGTCTGCAGCAATATCGGAAGTTAATCCCATATTTTTTAAAACACTCTGCGCCACCATTTGATTCACTCTATTATCCTCAACAAGTAATACACGAGTTTTATCAGGCCAGTCGTATAACATGCTAGGTTTAGTGTCAGCTTTATTAAGGTTTTTTTGAGTCGCTGGATTGTCAGATCTTAGTGATGTAGTAAAATGTTTAGTTATCAAGGGGGAAGCTTGTTTAAGGGCTTCGCCATTTTCGGTAATAACAGCTAAGGCATTAAATAAATCTACAGTGGTTGTTGGTTTCGAGAAGTAAGCACTAAAACCTATGTCGGCAAAATGTTTAGCGTCACCGCGTTCAGCCATTGAAGTCATCATAACTAACTTCATTGTGTTGTAGTTGCTATTTTCTCTAATTTTTTTGGCTAAAGTTTCCCCTGTCATTTCAGGCATTTGCATATCTAATAAAGCAATATCAAATCTGGGGGAGTTTGAAGATGAAAAGTGTTCGTTACAAAGTGTTAAGGCTTCTTCACCACTTTGTGCTTCAGTTACTGTGATCCCCCAGCACTCTAATTGTCCGCGTAAAACTTCTCTATTCGTTTGGTTATCATCAACAATTAAAATATTTAGTTTTGAACTATCCATTGCAGGCACAACTATGGTTGATGATTCACTTTTCTCCACTAAAAGCGTTATTTCAAAACAACTACCTTTACCTAGCTCACTGGTAACGGTTATATCACCATTGAGTAGATTACATAATTTTTTAGTAATGCTTAATCCTAAACCAGTGCCGCCGTACTTTCTGGTGGTTGATGCATCTACTTGGCTAAACGCGCCAAATAATAATGGGATTTTATCTGCGGGAATACCGATACCAGTATCTTGAATTTTACAGTTAAATATAAAGTGCTTTTCTTTAGTTGAAGGTTCAAGGCTTGCTTGAATAAGTATTTCACCTTCATCAGTAAATTTAATGGCATTACTTAAAATATTGGTTAATATTTGACGAATGCGACCAGGATCAGATTTAATTAAAGATTGTTTCACTTTAGTTGAATCAATAATGATTTCAATGTTTTTATCTTGTGCTGAAAGTGCGATAGATTCAGTAAAATCTCCTAATAAGTCGCGTAAATTAAAATCAATATATTCTAACTCTAACTTTCCGGCTTCTACCTTTGAAAAATCAAGAATATCATTGATTAAAGTTAATAATGAATTAGCACTAGAATTCGCAACGCTTACTCTGTGTGCTTGCTCTTTGTTCAACTCGCTATCTTTGAGTAAACCTAACATGCCTAATACACCATTCATGGGGGTTCTAATTTCATGACTCATGTTTGCTAAAAATTCAGACTTCATTTGTGCCGCTTCTTCAGCTTTTTTTAGTGCAATAATACGTTCTTGATAGGAGATCGAAATATTTCGGCTAGTCACAATTAATAAGGTGATTACAAATAAACTTAATATTAATGCAATTACAGCGGTTAAATACGTTTCTTGTTTTTTATTGGTTAATACATTAGTTAAAACTGCTTGTGTTTTATCACTTAATAGTTTTTCAATAGCATAAATGATGTGTGATTTTTGTTTGATTAACTCAAGCATATATTGAGGGTCATATTCCCAAAGGTTACTATTTAAATACTTCAATGCTTCATTTGCTTTGGTATCATCAATAGCAACAAGTTCATCTATCTGCGAAGCTAATTTACCTGATTCTCTCAATGGATTAATTTGTAATAATTTATCTTTATACTCTTGAATTACAGTGTGAAACGCATCAAGGTGTAAAATCGCTTGATCATTATATTGATTAAGATCTGATAAACGTGAAATAACCTGGTTTACTTCGCCGTACAAGGTTAAAAACTTAACTTGATATTGGTTATCATCTCGTAATACGGCATTTTTAAATTGATGTATTAAACCGTTATAACCAATGTAAACACCTAATTTAGCCACAAGTAATTCAGTTTCTTGTTCTACTAATGCGGTTTGTCTTTCCGCTACTTTCCTGATAACTTCGTCATTTAACAGTTCTAATACTTCAGCTTTATCTTCCTCAGCAAGTGTTGATTTAAAGATATTCCAATAAATTTTTTCTTGGTTATTTTGGTTTCTTACTTGTTTCTTAAAATCTCTGATATCAACTTTATAACCGGTTATATCTTCAAAAGAAACCGTTGCATTTAAGATTAAATGGTTAATGTTATTTAACGCGTTTATTTTTAATAAAGTTAAATAATTAGAATGTTTTGTTTCTATTTCGCTATTATGAATTTGTTCAGAAAAGTTATATAAACGTCTAATAATTTCATTATTTACCTCAACAAAATAATCAATTAAGTAAGGTAGTTTGATTGCATGTGTATCTACTTGAAGTCTTACATCTTTAAGTTTGTGGTTAAATTTGGCTAAATAATTCTGATCAAACCTACCTACATCAATATTGTGGCTATTAAGGGTTTGTAGTAAGTCTTCAATAATTTTGTCTAGAGTTTTACGTTTTTCGACTAAGTTCACACGCTCTACTGTCGCAGGGTTAATGGTAAAATTAGTACTCAGTACTAATTCTTCGTTATATGCATTAACGAAGTCGCTTAATAATATGTCAAATTTAATAATTTTCTGTGCTAATTCAAGTTCTATAATTTGCTGCTGTTTATCGTTAACTATGCTTAACATTAAAGAAATACTGATAATAAGTGGTAATCCCGCAGAGACTAACAATTTAGTGCGAATATTTGATTTATTCTCGTTGTTCTTGGCGAGCTTATTTACAAATATAAAATAAATAACAGGGGATATTGAAATACTTAATAATACTGAAACTAAAATAGCGCGGTTGATATGAGGAAACAACGTTTCAAACCAAGGGAGAATACCCATAATCATGTATTCTATTAAACCAATCGCGCTAACAATTGCAATTAAGGCTAAAAAAGTCATGTAAGGTTTAGAAGTTGATAAGTTTTTGAAGAAAAGCAAATTTAGTACCGCAGCTTAATTTATTATTATTTATCAGTATAGTGCAAATGTACCTATTATTCTAAGGTACTTTTGAAGTTAAGGTGTTTTTGTACTTTTGAAAATTAGTGTTAATTTTAGTATTAGCTAACTGCGCTATTAAAGCTGGCAATTACCCGTTATTAGAGAGGTTTCTCGTCTTGAACGACAAATAAGGTTTAGACTTGAATAAGTAGAACTAGCACTAGAACTCGAACTAAAGTATTTGAGTAAATATTTTACTTTGATGGTTAGCCAATAATATGCAGAGGCGTGAAGTCAGGGCATATTATTGGCTTAGGTTATTATTCTTGAGTAGGGACAACGCTAATAGTGTTGAAGTAACTGTCGGTTAATTCTTCGTTGATACAAACTAATAAGTATTTATTCATTTCTACTTCAACCACACTATCTTCAGCTGCATTTTCAGTACAGTAACTTAAAAATTCCATTACCGTGTCTACAGGCGCGTCTTGAAGCTCTGAATTATCTTCTTCTGCATTCGCAAAGTTTGCAGTTAATGCTAAAAGAGCTAAAGATAAAATTATTTTTTTCATTGTTGTGTCCATTTGATTAAAGTTAAGTGATGTTACGAAGAATAAAGTTACAAATCCCAATAGTCACTTAAGGTATTAAGTTGCCTATCAAGGTATATTTTTTCATTCAACGCATATAATTTTTCCCGAATGAGACATCTGCGTTTTGCTAATTTTCTCATTACTTTTTTACTGCTAGACTCCTCTGCTTTTTCAAAAGCAGCAATATCAGCATCGTCTTCAAAATCATCATCATCAATCGTTAAGCTGTCAGATTCATCAACGTTCATTCATTACCTTCTACTAAAGTCATCGTTGTATTTTCGGTAAATAATGTTCCCATCGATGAAAATTTAAAAGCGAAAAATTTTTATGTTTACAATTAATGTTTTTTATCAACTTTTTAGATCTTTAATTCAGGTTATCAATAATAATTTAATGTAAAATTTTTGTTGTAAATTTAAATAATGTATCTAGGGTCTGTTGATCTTTCAGGGTTAAAATTTATTAAATGAACTTAAAGGCAGCACTTGTTTGAAATTTATACTGCGTTTTCATATGTTCGTGTAGCCAGTTACAAGTCACATGCTCTGTCTTGTCTAAATGCCAAACAGTTGCTGTAAAAGTAACTCGAAAGAGCAACATACTTTATATAAATAAAACTGTTTATATTAAATGAGCATGATAATTTAGCTTTAGCTTGAATCTATTTGTAAATATTTTATGTTACTTTAGCGCTATAAAAACCATCAAGGAAATAGTTACTATGAAAGTTGCAGTATTTAGTTGTAAGGCATACGACAAAGAGCATTTAGAAAAGTTTAATAATGGTAAACATGAGTTTAGTTATTTAACGCCGCACTTAACTAAACTTACCGCGTTATTGGCTAGCGAACATGACGCGGTTTGCTGCTTTGTTAATGATCAACTTACCTCAGATTGTATTGAAATATTAGCTAGTGTAGGTATTAAATATATCGTGCTACGCTGTGCGGGCTACAATAATGTTGACTTAGATGCGTGTGAAAAACAGCAAATAAAGGTTGTACGAGTACCTGAATATTCACCTTATGCAGTAGCCGAACATGCAGTAGCTTTGATTATGGACTTGAATCGAAACATTCACCGTGCTTTTTCGCGTGTTCGCGATAATTATTATCTGCTTGATGGCCTACTTGGTTTTGACATGCACGGTAAAACCATTGGTGTTATTGGTACCGGAAAAATTGGTATTTGTTTAATAAAAATCATGCAAGGGTTTGGTTGTCATGTTATTGCTCATGATGTGCACCCAAATGATAAAGTTAAAGCGCTTGGCGTTGAGTATAAAACCTTAAATGAGTTGTATACGCAATCTGATGTGATTTCTTTACATTGCCCATTAAATGCAGATACTCATCACCTGATTAACGATACTTCTATCGGTAAGATGAAAAAAGGCGTAATGATAATTAACACCAGCCGAGGTGGTTTAGTTGATACTATTGCGGTTATTAAAGGCTTGAAAAGCGGGCAAGTAGGTTACCTTGGTTTAGATGTTTATGAAGAAGAAACTGACTTGTTTTTTGAGGATTTTTCAAACACTGTGCTTCAAGATGATGTGTTTGCGCGATTACTTACTTTCTCTAATGTTGTGATCACAGGTCATCAAGCCTTTTTCACCCGTGAAGCGTTGGATTCAATCTCAAAAGTGACTTTAAATAATCTTACCGCATTAGAGTCTGGTGATTTAGAGAAGGCTTGTTTGATCCCTTTATCATAAAGTTGTTGGTAATTAAGTTATCGGTAACTATTGTACAGCTATTCAACCTTGCAAATATGAGTGTTTACTCCCTTATAACAAGCAATTACTATTAGTTTGAGGATTTCAGATAATATTATTCCAGCTTTAAAAATATTGTTTATTAACGTAATACATTGTGGTTGGTATTATTGCAGTGGTTGGTATTATTGCAATGTTAGAGGATTTTTAAACATTCAGGCTAAAAATAAGTTTAATAGCAGTGAGGTGTAGATAAAATTAATTAATCGACAAGATAAATTTTTTTCACTTTTCTATCTGCGACTTTAGGTTCATTATCTAGCCGCGAGCTATTTCGATTTTTAGTAAGGTAAGGCAATGGATACTGATACATATGAAGATACGAATATAGATATTGATAGTAATTTTAATCCAGCAGTAATGGTTGATATTGAAACGTCTTCTGAGTCAGCTAATAAAAAAGCAGCTAGACTACAGTCGAAACAAAAATATTTTACTAGGCAAAAACTGGATTTAATAAACGAACAAAAATCACTTGATAGGCAACTAAATTCATTTAGTGACCATTGGGATATGTAAATAACTTATTGTTTAAGAGAAAATAACTATGAAAAATTTAATGTTAGCATTAGCTGTATTAACACTTACTTCTGCAAACGTATACGCCGAAGAAGTTGTTGAAGATGCTTTAATGGAAGCGCCTAGTGATTATGTATTGAGCTTATTACAATCATGTACTGATTATGCAGCTGATGATGAAATTGAAGCGAAAGACATGAATAAATACTTACTTTCATGCATTAATACAGAACTTGAAGAAGGGTATTACCAGTTAATTAGTTCGTTACCTAAAGAAGAAATGTAATAGTTTGCTCTGTAACTATTTTAGATAGCTAACTAATATTTCAGGTAGATAACTAAGAAAATAACTAGGTAAGTAAATAGTTATTTTCCCTATATTATAATTGTTTTTAGTATAAGCGATTATAAGTAGCGTAAAATAAAGCCAGTGATTTTATTATAAAGTCACTGGCTTTATTTTATGTGCATATGGGGGAATAAGAGTATAGCTTGCTTAATCAACTCTACTTTTTGGCTTTTAGCTAAATAAGCTGCAAAAATATCTCTTGAATAGACAGGTGCATTTTCAATTAGATGTAACCTGTTACTTTCAATAAACTCAAACGTCATCTGCCTTGGTAAATAAGCACTTCCTCCTGCATCTAATAAAAAATTAAGGGCAATACGAGGTTGGCTCATATGGTGTTTAGGGGTAGGTGAAAATTGAAATTCTCGTAAATGTCGAGTATTCACCGCTTCACCATAATCCACCATAATATGATTATATAAGGTAAAGTTTGGATTATTATCTTCTGGGTTTGTTGATACCAAGTGTAAGGGCACAGTCGCGACTTTTTCAGTAATCAGGTCTTCTACATACGGTGGTTCAAATAAAAATGCGATATCGATTACTCGACTAAGTAAACTTTTTCGTAATTCTAATTGTGAATAGTTATTGGTAAGTAAACTGACATCGTCAAGATTACGATGAATTTTTTTTAACCAGTCTTGTAAGACAATATCCCAAATTGACATGATTGAACCGACAACCAATTGGCGCATTTCGGTGTCAGCAATACCCACATCTTGCTTGGTTTTTTGCCACATAAATAATAATTCATTAGCGTGCTTTATTAATCTATTACCTTCTGGTGTTAATTTTAAATGCTTTTGACTTCGATCAAATAGCATCACACCTAAATCATCTTCTAATAATTTAATGCGAGCACTGACCGCTGATTGAGTGATAAATAAATTCTCAGCAGCAATTCTAAAGTGCAATGTTCGGCTTACTTCAAGGAATGTTTTTAATAGCTCTATCTTCATTAGAGTTTCTTATACCTTAATCGATTATTTTGATTAAACCCATCAAAATATAGCGTTTTATTTGTTACCCGGCAAACTATACACTGCCTTTCACTTATTTCATCGCTTTTTATGCTAATAAATTCATTAAAGTGTTGAGAAATACATTAAAAATTAAATAAAAAGAACTTATTATGAAAATTGCAATTTTATCTAGAAACAAAAAGCTTTACTCAACTCGTCGTTTAAAAGAAGCTGGCGAAGCTATGGGCCATGAAGTTGACATTATTGATACGCTGCATTGTTATATGGATATTACCAGTACTCATTCATCGGTGCGTTATCATGGTAGAGAGTTGCCTAAATACGATGCTATTATTCCGCGTATTGGAGCATCAGTAACTTTTTACGGAACGGCAGTAGCAAGACAGTTTGAAATGATGGGTACGTTTAATATTAATGAATCAGTGGCCATAAGTCGTTCACGCGACAAATTACGCTCATTGCAATTGTTGTCGCGTAAGGGCGTTGGTTTACCTAGAACTGGCTTTGCTAGCCGACCTGATAACATTAAAGATTTAATTAAAAACGTGGGCGGCG
>NZ_PJAI02000022.1 GCF_002843355.2 Colwellia echini | reverse complement strand
AATACCGGCCTGTCACGCCGGGGGTCGCGGGTTCGAGTCCCGTCCACTCCGCCAACTTTGTTAACATATTAGTTATGTAGTTATAACTTGTTGTACTTAATTTAATAAATCAATATTCCTCTGTAATACCTCAAATTAATTTCTATTTTAAGCATATTAATATTTCATAAAATTAAATCTAAAAAGTATTTCTCATTAATATTTTTCAATAAATTTTAATACCTATATATCTCGTTTATTTTAATTTCAATCGTAATCTGTAATAACCCCCACCAAACCAAACCAAACCAAACCAAACTTTTTGATAATAAAAATATATTTAACTTGAATTCGGGATAATGAAAGTGAGTAGAACTGTTCTTACAATTAATAGTTAACCTGAGATCGGGATAATAAAATTGTAGAGTATAACAATATCAACTATTTGTACTCACGCATCTACAATCGTTTTAGTTTTCTTAGTTTAGGAGATAAAGCGAAGCTAATTGTCGCCTAATAAACGAGTTATTGGGATTTTTCTTAACCGGAAGTAATACGAATAATTAAGGCTGTTGTAGCGCTTTGCTTATCCCCAAACTCAGGTTGTTTAGAGTTATTGCTTTAATTTAGGACAAAAAAACACTTGTATAGGTGGTATGACCAGTGCTTTAATCAGATTACTATAATTATAAATGAAAACTAAGATTATCGGAGTAGGCAATGCTAAGTTATAAAGCACCAATCGCAGATATTAAATTTTTAATAGAAGATGTTTTTAAATATTACGATCATTATAAAAAATATGAAGAGTTTGAAGAAGCGACTCCTGATTTGGTCGATGCTATTTTACACGAATGTGCTAAATTTTCTGAAAATGAGTTGTTGCCTTTATATCAAAGTGGTGACAAAGAAGGCTGTCATTTTGATAACGGTAAAGTTACTACACCAAAAGGCTTTAAAGAAGCTTATCAACAATATATTGATGGCGGTTGGTCAGCTTTATCGCATCCGTTAGCGCATGGTGGGCAAGGTTTACCACCATCGTTAGGGATGGTTCAGTCAGAAATGACAGGAACCGCTAATTGGTCTTGGGCAATGTATCCAGGGTTAAGCCATGGTGCAATGAATACAATTAATACTCATGGCAATGATAAACAAAAAGAACTTTACCTAGAAAGGCTAATTCAAGGTAGTTGGACAGGTACTATGTGCTTAACTGAGCCGCAATGTGGTACAGATTTGGGTCAAGTAAAAACTAAAGCTGAGCCAAATGGGGACGGCACATACAATATTACCGGTACTAAAATATTTATCTCAGCGGGTGAACATGACTTAACAGAAAACATTATTCATATAGTGCTAGCAAGATTGCCTGATGCACCACAAGGTACTCGAGGGATTTCATTATTTATCGTCCCAAAAATTAAAGCAGAGCAAGATGGTACGTTAGGTGAGTCTAACCATGTTACCTGTGGCTCTATCGAAGAAAAAATGGGGATTAAAGCTTCTGCTACAGCAGTACTTAATTTTGATAATGCTGTGGGAGAGTTGATCGGGCCTGAGAATAAAGGTTTAGAGTGTATGTTTACCTTTATGAATACCGCAAGAATAGGAACAGCTTTACAAGGGGTTTGTTCATCTGAGCTCGCTTTCCAAAATTCATTAATTTATGCCAAAGAACGATTATCAATGCGCTCTTTAACCGGTAAAAAATATCCTGAACAAGTGGCTGATCCTATTATCGTACACCCTGACGTACGTAAAATGTTAATGACGCAAAAAGTTATTTCAGAAGGTGGCCGAGCGATGATTTATTATACCGCAAAGATTGTGGATGATATTTCGATGGCTAAATCAGAGCAAGAACGTAAAACTGCAGACGATCGCTTAGGGTTTATCACACCAATCCTAAAAGCATTTTTAACAGAGCTAGGTAGTGAAAGTGCTAACCATGGTTTACAAATATTTGGTGGCCATGGTTACATTAAAGAGTGGGGAATGGAGCAAATTGTAAGAGATGCAAGAATATCAACATTGTATGAAGGAACCACAGGTATTCAAGCACTCGATTTATTAGGTCGAAAAATTCTACTAACTCGCGGCAAGTCGTTAAATGATTTTTCGAAAGAAGTTCTAAGTTTTTGTAAAAATAAAAGTTTACTTTCTAATAATCTACATAAAAGAAAAATGAATCGATTTATTTGGCCGTTAAGTAAAGCTATTGCTAATTGGCAGCAATACTCGATGCGTTTAGGTTTTAAAGCACAATCAAATAGGGATGTGGTTGGCTCTGCCTCAGTCGATTTTCTAATGTACTCTGGTTATGTGGTAATGGCTTATTTTTGGGCTCAAATGGCACAATCCGCTTATGAAAAACTTGAAGGTGAGGTTGATAACCGTGATTTTTATCGAGCTAAGATAAAAAGTGCGGAGTTTTATTTTGAACGTATGCTACCTAGAACTAAATCGCTAGCAGCGACTATGATGGCAGATCCGAAAACACTCATGCAGTTAGATCAAGATCTCATGTCATTTCTTTAAAACTAACTTTATTGGCAAGCAACTATAAAAAGTAAAAGTACAGAAAAAGCACGTTATTAATTAATAATAACGTGCTTTATTATTTTTAATTGACAGGTTTTCAGCTACTTTACTGACATGATCCAAGCAATAATTTTGCGAGTAGTCTGCTCAATTAAAGAAATATCTATATTCACCTGTTCAGCCAAATGACTATATTGAAGCTGTGAAAAAACCGTATGCATAATTTTTGCATCAAGCTCAGGGTTTATTTTATTGAAAAAACCACACAGTTGCTCAAAAGGTACCAATTGCGCTAATTCATGTTCCTTTACAAGAAAACGTAACTCAGGAGTAACCTGTACTTCCGTTAACATTAATTGCTCAACAGCTAATGAAATAGCATGATGTTTAATATTTTCAATTATGTGCGCTGAAGCCATGCTGCTTAATTGTTGGCATAGCTTTTCTTTTACTATAGTTTTCTTTCGTTCAGCCTTTGGCACTTGAGTGATAGTGGTGAAAATTTCTTCAAGGATAGTGTCAGTACGCATTAATATACGCTCTGAATTTAATTTAAAAGCTTGATGAATCAACTCTTGAATATCTTTGAAATAATAAGTCGTTAAAGAAAGTTGTAACTCTGCATGATTAGCAATAGCTCGGTGAGTTGTTCCTTTTATTCCACTAAGTGCTAATATTTCAATTGCAGAAATTAAGATTTTTTCTCGTGTTTTTTCTCCTTTAGAACGACGTTTGATAGGGAGGTTTTTTGTTTCTGTTGTCAGCACTTCTGACATTGTATCATTTGCAATCATAGTGATATCCATTAGTCCATTAGCATCAAATTTACTTAATGTTAACATATCTTTTGATTACTTATAATAATAAAAAGAAGTTTATCCCCTTATTAACAGAAATATTATATCGTTTAGTCTAACTACTTAGTTAACTATTTGAATAATGTTAATAAGGGGAATTAAGTAAATAATTAATCCATGTTGTAGTTTATTTAAAACATTTTATTCTAAAAAGCATATTCAAGTAGAAATTAGTTTGTAGCTGCTAGTTGTTTATTATCAAAGTCATCAACTGTAATTACCCATTTACGTCCTTTTTCAGCTTTTATTAATAATTCCGCTTCTGCAGGAGTGATGATATTTGCAACTAATGCTTTTTCAGCTAAAACATCTAACTGGTAAAAAGGATACTTCTTATTGAGCAACTTGCAAATTTTTTCATAAATTGGTTCGCAATTAACAATATCCTCAAGGGTTTGCTCAAGTCGACCAAATATGTTTTTACCATCACGTGTTAGGTATTGTCCATGACCTAATCTTGTTCGAGACGGTGAAGGGTGTTGTAATAGCCTTGCTACTTTATGCGCTAATTCATCACTTGGTTTACTTAACCAAGTGCCTAGCGGGAAAATAATTGCTCTTAAAGTATTCGCAATAGCTTTGTTTGGAAAATTCACTATTAATTCGTCAATTGCATGTTGAATATTATAGAGACAATCGTCAATAGCAAACTGTAACAAAGGTAAGTCTTCTACTTTTCTACCTTCATCATCATAACGTTTAAGGGTTGCACTCGCTAAATAAAGGTTACTTAACACATCACCTAATCGTGCTGAGATACGTTCTTTTCTTTTTAAATCTGCACCTAGTGTCACCATAGCTATATCAGATAACATAGCTAAGTTTGCACTAAAACGACTGAGTAATTGATAATATCGGCGAGTTTGGTCATTAAATGGGCTGCTAACAAATCGAGATCCCGTGATAGAGCACCATAAACTACGACTAATATTACTTATACTAAAACCAATATGACCAAATAGCGCATGATCAAAGTCATCTAATGCTTGTTCGTTATCAGGATTATTCGCGGCGGCTAATTCAGCTAAAACGTAAGGGTGGCAACGTATAGCTCCTTGCCCATAAATTATCATACTTCGGGTTAAAATATTAGCACCTTCAACCGTTATAGCAATAGGAGCACCTTGATAACCTCTGGCAAGGTAGTTATTAGGGCCCATACAAATGCCTTTACCACCATGAATATCCATGGCATCTATCATAGATGAGCGCATTTTTTCAGTAAGATGGTATTTAGAGATAGCCGAGATCACTGATGGTTTCTCGCCCAGATCAATTGCCCCCGTTGACATTGTTGTTACTGCATCCATTAAATAAGCATTTGCACCGATACGCGCTAATGGCTCTTCAATACCTTCCATTTTGCCAATAGGCATTTTAAATTGACGTCTAATTCGGCTATATGCGCCGGTCGCTAAC
This sequence comes from Colwellia echini, assembly GCF_002843355.2. Lineage (GTDB taxonomy): Bacteria > Pseudomonadota > Gammaproteobacteria > Enterobacterales > Alteromonadaceae > Colwellia > Colwellia echini. The sequence continues at coordinate 54,088 of NZ_PJAI02000022.1, read as the reverse complement.
GCCGTAGTTTTAATACCACCCGCACTGTTTGATGGTAGGGTAATGGCTCTACCAACAGATAGACACTCAACTAACATCCTCCAGCCTTGACCAGCCATTTCAGCGCCGCCAATGATAAAGTCAAGCGGTACAAATACTTCATTACCTTGCGTAGGACCATTTTGAAAAGGGACATTTAAAGGGAAGTGTCTTCGTCCGATGATGATATTTGGTAAGTTAGTAGGGATTAGGGCACAAGTAATACCTAAATCCACTTTTTCTGAAAGTAATTGATCAGGGTCTTTTAATTTAAAAGCTAAGCCTAGTACAGTAGCAATGGGGGCTAGGGTAATATAGCGTTTATCCCAAGTGAGTTTCATGCCGAGTACATCTTGACCTTCAAACTCACCACGGCAGATGATACCATAATCGGGTATTGAACCGGCATCTGAACCAGCTTCTGGGCTAGTTAGGGCAAAACAGGGGATTTCTTCGCCTGTGGCTAAGCGAGGTAAATAATGATCTTGTTGTTCTTTTGTGCCGTACTCTTGCAATAACTCACCTGGGCCTAAAGAATTGGGAACACCAACGGTACTAGCTAGCACTGAACTAACGCCAGTCAGTTTTTGTAATACTCGAGATTGAGCGTAAGCTGAAAACTCTAAACCACCGTATTGTTTTTTGATGATCATGGCAAAAAACTTCTTCTCTTTAAGAAACTGCCAAATTTGTGGTGGTAGATCTGCTATTTCATGGGTAATATGCCAGTCATCAGCCATGGCACAAACTTCTTCAACTGGTCCATCGAGAAAAGCTTGCTCTTCAACACTCAATCTTGGGCGAGGAAAGTTATGTAATTTTTCCCAGTCTGGATCGCCACGAAATAAATCCGCATCGAACCATGTTGTACCCGCATCGATAGCTTCTTGTTCAGTGATCGACATCTTAGGCATTATTTTTTTGAAAATAGCTAATAAAGGCATACTAATAAATTGCTGACGCACATTATCTATATTCAAGGGTAATGCGATGACGGCAAATAGTAGCCAAGAAACAAAGCCTATGATGTTAAAAAACGTACCTATTATCATTAATACGGCAAAGCTAAGGGTATAACTTGCTAAAGAAGCTCTTTTATAACTCATAAACCAAGTCAATGAAATTGCGATTAATAACCAAATAATTATATCCACAAGTGGTCCTTTTAGTTTTTGTTTTATAAATTGTTTTGATAAAAAAGTAATTGAATTTAAATTAATTTTTACCGAATGTTATACTCTATTTATAGAGTATATTATTAATTTAGCCAAGCACATTTTATTTTTAACTGTTTGGTTATTTTTTGAGGTTAAATTGAGGTTAGTAAATGTGTGAATTGTTAGCGATGAGTGCCAACGTGCCAACAGATATCTGTTTCAGTTTCAGTGGATTGATGCAACGCGGGGGGAATACCGGCCCTCATAGCGATGGTTGGGGAATTACATTTTATGAAGGAAAAGGCTGCCGAAGTTTTAAAGATCCAATGCCGAGTGCACATTCCCCAATAGCTGAGTTAGTTACCAAATATCCTATTAAAAGCGAAGCGGTTGTTTGTCATATAAGGCAAGCTAATTCAGGTGAAGTGTGTTTAGAAAACACTCACCCTTTTATAAGACAAATGTGGGGGAAGAATTGGACTTACGCGCATAACGGACAGTTAAAAGGTTTTGCTACCGAGTTACCGGTTGAGTACCATTTACCTATTGGTACAACTGATAGCGAGCATGCTTTTTGTTGGATACTTGATCAATTACATCTTAAATTTGGAACAAAACAGGTAGCCGCAAATATTCTCTATTCATTTATCGCCTCACTGGTAAAGAAAATAGACTCACTTGGTGTAGCAAATATCATACTTACGGATGGTGAATATCTATTTGCTTACTGCTCTAATAATCTCCACTGGCTTACTCGAAAAGCACCATTTGGACAGGCAAGTCTCATTGATGCAGAAATGGCAGTGGACTTTCAAAAAGAAACAACAAGTGCCGATGTCGTTACCGTTATTGCTACTAAACCCTTAACAGGGGATGAAACTTGGCACAAAATGCAAGCAGGGCAATGGCAGTTATTCTGCTTAGGTCAATTAATAGCTGAGGAAATTTGCCAAGCACCTGATTAATTGTACATAGGGAGATATTTAGTTTTTAGGTGGTTATAGATTAGAATTAACCGAGGAGTTATCATAAAAACTCCAAGCAACGAAACGACTAACTTTTTGCCCTTGAGCCATATTAACCACTTTAAACTGGTTAACCTTGGCTTTTTTCAAAAAGAGTTTTATTTTAGACAAGTTATCTTTTTTAGAAACTAAACAGGTAAACCAGAGAACTTGCTCACGATACTGTTTACTTTCCTGAATCATTTTCTCTATAAAAGCAATTTCGCCTCCAGGACACCACAATTCGGCTTTTTGCCCGCCAAAGTTTAATGTTTTATTTTGCGGTGTTGATTGCGACGATTCAAATTTTTTAGCTTTACTTAAATTTTTCCATTTCCGTGATGTACCTTGGCTTGCTTCAGCTAAGGAGCGATGAAACGGGGGATTACATAAAGTTAAATGGAAGAACTCATTCTCACCGATAATTCCTTGAAAGATATTTTTACTATTGGATTGTAATCGACATTTTATTGACTGAGCTAAGGTTTTATCACTGGCTATTATATGTTTAGCAACGTTAATGGAAACAGGATCAATATCTGAGGCTATAAAATGCCAACCATAAACTCTTTGACCTAAAATGGGATAAATACAACTTGCACCTGTGCCTATATCCAACACATTAATGGCAGGTTTATTGTTAGGTATTATTTCTGCGGTTGCCGATAATAAGTCATTAAGATAATGTATATAATCGACTCTACCAGGGATCGCTGGGCATAAATAGCCCTCAGGAATATCCCAAAGGTTAACTTTGTAATCACTTTTCAATAAGGCAGCATTAAGTGCTTTTACCGCTAAAGGGTTAGTAAAATCTATTGTTTCTTGATTACTATATTTGTTATTAATTATGAATGCAGATAACTCGGGAGCTACTTTAATTAGCGCTGAAAAATTATAGCCTTGTTTATGACGGTTTTTTGTATGCAAAATTAGCTCAGAGTTAAAAAGAGGTGGTTTTCTTATTTATCAGTTATTTTATTAGTTATTACTTGGTTTGTTACCTATTTTAAAATAACCGTTACTAGTAAATTGAACGGTTTGCGCGCGTTTTTTACCTAAAAGAATGGGACCATCGTCCATAAATAAAAAGTTTTTCCAACAGCGCTTAAATATCAACCAATTTGTTTCTATTACATTATCCCTAGAACTACAGTAATAAACGACGGTATTTTGATCCCAGGCTAAGTGTTTTTCAATTAATTCGGGTAAGGCTTGTTCATTACTGTCCCAAAGACCTTCCCATTTACCTTGTTCAAGCCAATTGTTTTTATCAAATGGCCAATCACCTTTTTTGAAAAAATCAGGGTGATCAACTTGGCGAGAAATAAAGGTATCCCATAAAATATTAGCCCGTTCAATATTCATCGGTTTAATTTTTGCTAAATCCCCCTCTATTATAGGTAAACTTTTATGCTTAAATATCCAAGCATTTTTCAGACTTTCTAACGGAAGGTAATTCATTAATATTACTCGATAAAGGAAACGTGCTAATTATACCCATCAAAACTAAATTAAAAAAGACCAACAATACAAGTAAGCGGTTAGCTATTTTTAAATAACACAAATAAATAAGGCTTTTATAGTATTTTTCATACCACATATATCAGGTCAAATATCCAATCAAGTAACTCCTTCAATAGTAGATTTACTTTAATTCATTATTGTTTCTTTTGCGCAATCCTATAAGCATCAAAAGCAGAAATAAGCCAAAGTATTAACATTAAATAACTCATTATTGTTAAGTTAGGATTATCGATAGCACCTTGTTCAACTAATGCTTGTTGGATGGCCGCAACCTCCAGGGGAATTTTACCTTGAAGGACACTATCAACAACTTTTTGAGTTATATCACGAATGTTAATAATGAAAGTAATGACTAGATAGCTAAAGCTAATAATAAAAGCGGTTGCAGATACATATTTTTTTAAAATTATATGCCCTGAGCCGGGGAATACTAATAATGAAAAAAGGGTGACTTTGGTTGTTAATTTCATGTTTATTCCAAAATTAAATAGTTCAATTATAGTTATATATTTTAACTTGATAATAGACGTTATGTTAATACAATAAAGTGTTAAGGGCTTGTCAAATGGCGTGTTAACGTTTATTAACTTTATATTACGAGTAATAATTAAACAATTGTTTTTATTGTTATAATTATGTATACTCGCGTTAATGGAAAAAGGATCAAATTAGAATGTTTACTCAGATTTACACTCGGTTTTCTATTCTATTTTTGTACGGTTGTATATAAATATTATGGTTTTTCATGATATTTGGGGAAAATGAAACTCTTGTTATTATGGGCTTTATAGCGAGTATTCTTCAGGATCATCTTCACCAAAAGATATGATAAATCAAAGTAACATTAAATTAGCTCTTGTGTAATTTATGTTCAAATGATATTTTTTAATGAAATAATAAAAAGAAGGTGTAATTATGCCACAAGCAGCAATTCGCAAATATGAGGATGAACAGATGCCAATAGCGGACGTTGATCAGCAGCACGTATCAGATGCGGAATCTGAAGAAGCGGTATTGGCAAGTGCAGATTCTGAAAAATCAGAAACTGCTTCTCAAGAAACTTATTATCATTATACCATCGATACAAAAGATCCAGATCCGTTTTTAGTGAAACATAAAACTAAACTTATCTCTGCCTTATTGTTTGCAGGCAGTTTAGTGGCAGGTTTTGTTTTTTACAAACAATTTGAATTGAACGAGCTAACAAAAAACTTTGTTGCAGAACCCGAAGTTAATGATCTTTATTATGTTGATTTCCGTTTGATTAAAGATAACCTTCGTCCGGCTGAAAAATATCGAATGGCAAAAGTTAATGACATCACCGGTGATGTAGTTACCATTAATTTTAGTAGTTATTTCTATATGCAAGAGCATGAATTAAATGAAGCAATTCGTTATGCACAGTTGCGATATGAAAAGTTTTTCCAAGAAAAAAGACATAATTATACGATACTTGAATTACAGTCTATGGTTGAATCTGGAGCTATTACTCTAGCACGTAGACCTATTAGCAATATGCTTGATGGTAATGTTGTTGTACCTGATTCGCACTTTCAAAGTAGCTCGGTGTTTATTCCTGGTAAAAAAGAGAACTTTGCAGGGTTAGAGCATTTAAAATATGCTAAAAACGATCCGGTGAGAGCAGAAGAAGCTTTAGAGAAGTTTGAAGAGTCAGCAGATGCAAACTATGCACCTGGACAAGTTAATCTTGCACAAATGTATCTTAATGGAATGGCAGTAGAAAAAGATTTATATGAGTCATTAGCATTACTTAAAGATGCTTCATTACAGGCTTATGAACCTGCGATATTAAAATATGCGATAGTTTGTCAGCAAATAGAAAGTTGTACAGTAGCTGACTTTTATCAAGAGCTTGTGGAAGCAGGTGTAAATATTGAATTTACTAAGCAAGTTGATGTAAGAGCCACTACAGAACAGTTTGAAAGAGACTTGAAAACAGCTGAAGAGAAAAAGCTGAAAGCCGCTAGATTATAGAAATTAGCGTCAAGAAACATTAAAAAAGGCTTAAAATTTATTTTAAGCCTTTTTAATGTCTGTGAATTATGCTCCAACTAGCGGTTAACTTATTTCAATAACCTGAGGTAGTGATAAACAAAGTGCTACAAAAGTCTTGCTTATCTGTATTTATCCGTTAAGAAAACTCCCAATAACTAAAACTATTTATTATCCTGAGATCAGGTTAAATACTTACTTAACTCTCATATACACGATGAAAAGGGGGTAATGAATCAAGTAGCTGTTTTCCGTAACGTTTTGTTACTACTCGCTTATCAAGCAATGTTATCACACCTTCATCCATTTCATTACGTAATAAACGTCCACAGGCTTGCACAAGCTTTTTAGAGGTATCGGGTACTGATAATGTCATAAATGGATTGCCGCCTCTAGCTGTAACATATTCTGCTTGGGCTTGCTCTACAGGAGATGTTGGTACTGAGAATGGTAATTTGGTTATGATTAAATTATTAAGATACTTTCCTGGTAAATCTAACCCCTCAGAAAAACTCTGAGTACCAAAAATGATACTTTCTTTATCATCATCACAGCGCTTTTTATGTTGTTCGATAATTTGCTGACGAGATAACTCACCTTGCACCATGATCTCTAACTTGTGTTTATCTCTTAACGTTTGTGCTACTTTATTCATTTGCCAGTAGGAAGAAAATAAAACTAAGCTAGCACTACCTTGTTTCAAGTACTTTGGAAGTTTAGTAATGATCTCATCAGTAAAGGCAGGGGCACTAGCTTCATTCTCCATATTAGCCATTATTAGTTGGGCGTTATTATAATAGTCAAATGGAGACTCAACTTGTTGATATTGTGTACCATCATCGTTCTTTAAACCGGCTTGAAAACGAAAATGATCAAACGAATTTAAAGCGCGTAGCGTTGCCGAACAAAGTACAGCACCTTCACATTGACTCCACAACATATTTTCTAAAGTGAAGCCAACTTCAATAGGCGAAGCACTTAATAAGTAATCCTGACGTTTAATGGCTAATTTCTCTAACCAACGAGCCATTGGCGCGCCTTTTTCACTATCCGTTTTAGCATACATGCTCCAAAGCGCTTGTAAGTTCTCTAAACGTTGTAACATAAAACCGGCTTCAGCAAGTAATGGCTCAGCGACAAACATTTTGGTGTCGCCATCTTTAACGGATTCAATAAGAGAGTTGTATAATTTGTTTAAATGACCTATAGATTTTTTACTCAAGTTTTGCAAATCTTCAGCCCAATTTTTTAATGTTTGCGGAATAATACCATTTTCAAATCGATAAACTTGTTCATCATTTGTAGATTTTTGAGATAAATTATTTTGCGAAGAGCTGTTATTCTGAAGAAAATACACTTCTGAATTTGCCTCAACAAAGTTTAAGACTTTTTGCATTTCCATTAGTAGATCTTGGCAATCATCACCGAGTTTTAGGGCAGGAGAAATAGCACTTTGTGACTTAATTAGATTAGACATTTTATCGCCAGTCTCTTTCAGTTTAGTTAGCCATTCTATAGAGCCTTTTAGGGTGATACTGGCGCTTGAAAAGTCACGCGTTACCTTTGGGAGATGATGCGCTTCATCTATTATATAAAAGGTGTCCTCCGGGCTAGATAGTATCCTGCCTCCACCTAACTCTAAATCAGCTAATAATAAACTATGATTTACCACCAGCACGTGTGCTTTGTCCATAGTTTCACGTGCTTTATGAAATGGGCAGTGAGTATGCTCAGATAAATGCTTTAAACAGCTGTGTTTATCGGTTTGAACTTGTTGCCAAATATGATTTGGAAGGTGGGTTTCCCAAGAATCTATATCACCTAACCAACTGCCATCAAGTAATGCTTTATGCATTTTATTTAAAGTACGAATATCTTTAGCATCTGGCTTTTCAGCAAAGGTAAATCCGACTTGCTCAGGTTCATTATCGCTGGTTACCGCTTGCGTTAATTTTTGTCGACAAACATAACGTTGTCTACCTTTTACTAAAGTGAACTCAAAATCTAAGCCCGCATACTTTTTAAGAAAAGGTAAATCTTTATCAACTAATTGCTCTTGTAAAGCGACAGTTGCTGTTGAGATACACACTTTTTTATCACGAGACAGCGCGAGTGGAATTGCGCCAAGACAATAGGCGAGAGATTTACCCGTACCTGTGCCGGCTTCAATAGTTATTATTTTTCGGTCTTTACTATATTCACCCGCTAAGGTTTTAGCAATTTCGGCAATTAATAGCGTTTGTTGTTTACGCGGATTAAAATGCGTTAAATTTTCGCCTATGGCTTTATACGACTGACGTATTGTTTGCTTTAACTTATCAGATAACATGGTTGTTAGTTTCCAAAAAACAGGAGATCGGTTACACTGCTGTATATATTAACAGGTTTAATCAGATAGCACGAAAAATTTAATGCATTTAACCGACTAATTACAAATTAACAGTGTATTAAGAATGTCTTAGCTATGTATTCTTTGTGTATTAGGTACACATTAGATATGTTTACGCGCAAATAACAAAGCTATTAGTAACTCACCAGCTGAATATAACTTCATGATAAAAATAAGATTGTATGACAACAGATATTAAAAATAACATTAATAGTGGTTTTCTCCTGACCCGACAGGTGCAAGATAAGCACGATGCTATATTAATAACCTTGTGGCTGAAAAGTGAAGTTGGGCCCGTCAAATTAGAAATACACAATGAATTGGCAATTTTCTTTATTGAATTAACACATCGAGAAAAAGCTAAACAGCTATTAATAGATCAGAAAACCTCCCTCGCAAAAGAGCAAATAGTTTCGTTAAAGACATTTAAGCAAAATCCTGTAGCAGCATTTTATTTTAGTAACCTACGTAGTTTTTATAGGGCTCGTGAAATATTAAAACTTAATAATATAAAGTGTTATGAAGATGATATTCGCCCAGATGATAGATTTTTGATGGAGCGCCACATCACCGCTAATATTGATTATATTAGTCAACAGCACAAAATTAAGGTGTTGGTCGATAATCAATATCAATTAGCACAACAGGTCAAATGTAAACGCGCTGCACAAGGCGCTGTTAATCAACACTTATCAATGCTGTCTATTGATATAGAATGTTCGATGCAAGGCGAGTTATATTCTATTGGCTTATACGCCGCTAATTCAGTAAATAATAACAGTGAAGTTACTAATGAAAAATTAGGTAGCGAGGAGCAAAACGCTTTTAAGCGTGTTCTTATGATAGGTGAGCCGCAAAATGGTGCGGATGAGTATATTCATTGGCAAGCAGATGAGAAACAACTACTTAAGGCGTTTATTAAAGAAGTTACATTGTTTGATGCTGATATATTTATTGGTTGGAATGTTATAAATTTTGACTTTATGCTGTTGCAAAAGCGTTGCGATTTACACAATATTCCCTTTGCAATCGGCCGAGATGGCAGCGCCCCGTACTGGCGTAAAAATGCTAATAATGAGGATCAACATTTTATCGAATTAGCTGGTCGTGTTGTTCTAGATGGTATCGACTTATTAAAAACGGCTACTTATAGTTTTCCAAGTTTTTCGTTAGATAATGTGGCACAAACTTTACTTGGCTTAAATAAAAAAGTGACCGATGTTGAGAACAGAGTAGAGGAAATAACTAATAACTTTAACCATAATAAAGCCGCCTTAGCAGCATACAATCTTGAAGATTGTCGCTTGGTCTGGCTTATTTTTGAAAAAACACAATTATTAGCTTTTGCTCAATTACGCGCTCAACTTACCGGTCTAGCCATAGATAGAGTAGGTGGCTCTGTTGCCGCATTTACAAATCTTTATTTACCTAAATTGCACCGAAGTGGTTATGTTGCGCCTAATATGGGCGACGGCGTTTCGGGTTTAATATCACCTGGCGGCTATGTGATGGATTCAAAGCCAGGTTTATACAGCAATGTACTGGTACTTGATTTTAAATCTCTGTACCCAAGTATTATTCGCACCTTTAAAATTGATCCTATGGGATTGATTGAAGGACTGAAACAAGCGCAAGCCAATAACCTTAACGGTATTGAACATATTGATAATGTTATAAGCGGTTTTGATGGAGCTTACTTTTCTCGCACTAAGCATTTTTTACCTGATATTATCGAATCACTGTGGCTTGAGCGTGATAAAGCCAAATTACAAAAAAATGCGGCTTTATCACAAGCCATTAAAATCATCATGAATAGTTTTTATGGTGTTTTAGGCTCAACCGGTTGTCGTTTTTTCGATCCTCGTTTATCAAGCTCAATTACGAAGCGCAGTCACGAGATTTTAAAATCCACCAGTGTTTGGATTGAAGCTTTGGGCTACCAAGTTATTTATGGCGATACTGACTCTATTTTTGTCTCTATAGGAGCTGAAAAATCTAAAGACGAAGCACAAAGCTTAGGCACCCAACTACAAAAGTATATTAATGAAAAGTGGCAGCAAAAGTTAAAAGATGATTTTACCATTGAAAGCCAATTAGATATTGAGTTTGAAACACATTTCACACGATTCTTTATGCCCAGTATACGCGGCTCCAATGTAATTAAAGATCAAAAAAGCATTGGTACTAAAAAGCGTTATGCCGGTGTTGTTAATAAAAAATTAATATTTAAAGGTCTTGAAACGGTTCGTAGTGACTGGACTGAGTTAAGTAAAACATTTCAACAAGAGCTATACCGATTAATTTTCAATGACGAGCCAATAGATGATTATATTACACAGATTGTGACTGAGCTAAGAAGTGGTCAACATAATGATCAACTGATTTATTCGAAGAAGATCAGACGACCACTTAATGATTATGTAAATACGCCGCCACATATTAAAGCAGCACTCATTGCAAATGAAAAAATAATTAAACTTAGCACTAATTCTAATAATACGACACACCAATCGCTTTATAAGCATAGAAGCTTAATACGCTACGTGATGACACTTGATGGAGTACAACCATTCGAATTTAATACTAGCAAACTTGATTATGACTTTTATGTTGAAAAGCAATTAAAGCCCATAGCAGATGATATATTGCCATTTATTGGGAAAGATTTTGAATCTATTAGTGGGAATCAAATGGGGTTGTTTTAGATTCAAATAAGTTATACCAATTTCATTAATTAAGTGATCTATTTTAGGCAGAGAAAAAAATCATTAAATTCAAAGCATTTATTTACATAACCAGTTAAAAATATAACGCCGTAGTTAGTGTTTCCTCCTATAAATGATCACTTAGTTTATAAGATTGCTATTAACAAAGGACAAATGCGGTGAGGTATTTAAAATTAATCACTTAAAAAGGAATTCCTATAAATGAAATGCTTAAATATTCTTTTACAACGCTAGCCAGTAAGGTTTATTCGCGGTATAAATAGCACATAATATTTTTAGATGGCTAGATTGCTGTAATTTATATTTTAACAATACATAAGCAATAAAAGTATAACCAATAAAAAATATAGCCAAGAAAATAATAACCATTAAATAAAAAGTTAATATATGTTGATTCAACAACGTAAAAATTAAAAAGTTAATGAGAGAGTTATGACACAAGATACTAATAAATCAAACACTAAGCATAGTAAAATAAATACCAAAATTGTGAATGCTGGCCGAAGTGCCAAATGGACTCAAGGCGTAGTAAACCCCTCGGTTACTCGTGCATCAACAGTCGTTTTCGATACCGTTGCCGAAATGAATAGCGCAGTAGCTAATCGTCATAATCAAACCATGGTATATGGCCGTCGCGGTACAACTACTTCATTTGCTTTTAGCGATGCAATGACTGAGCTTGAAGGTGGTGCTGGGTGTGCATTATATCCATCAGGTACTGCGGCTATTACTAATGCTATTTTAGCGTTTGTTGAACAGGGCGATCATATTTTAATGGTTGATACAACGTATGAGCCAACGCGTGATTATTGTGAAAAAATCCTTACAAAAATGGGCGTAACAACCACTTATTATGATCCATTAATAGGTGCAGGTATTGAAGCACTTATTCAAGATAATACGCGTTTGGTTTTCTTAGAATCTCCTGGCTCTATTACTATGGAGGTACAAGATGTGCCAACCATAAGCGCAATAGCTCATAAGCATGATTGTATCGTTATGCTTGATAATACTTGGGGCGCGGGGGTTAATTTTAGACCGTTTGAGTATGGTGTTGATGTTAGTGTTCAAGCAGCAACTAAATACATTGTTGGTCATTCAGATGTGATGTTGGGTACGGCAACTGCGGTTGAAAAATACTGGCCACAACTACGAGATTACAGTTATTTAATGGGGCAATGTACATCACCTGATGATTTATATTTAGCACTTCGAGGTATTCGCACTCTAGGTGTTAGATTAAAGCAGCATCAACAAAGTGCAATTAAAGTGGCAGAATGGTTACAACAAAGACCTGAAGTTGGTAAAATTTTACATCCTGCTTTTGAATCTTGTCCTGGTCATGAATTTTTCAAACGTGACTTTGAAGGCTCAAACGGTTTATTTTCGTTTGTACTTAATTGCGGAAATAAAGCAGCATTAACTGCATTTTTAGATGGACTACATCATTTTAAAATGGGCTATTCATGGGGCGGTTTTGAAAGTTTAATATTAGGCATTACTAATGTTAATGCTATTCGAAGTGCAACAACTTTTGATTGTGAGTTTCCGTTAATTCGTCTGCACGTTGGTTTAGAAGATGTTGAAGATCTTATTGATGATTTAGCACAAGGTTTTGAACGTTTTAACCAAGTACTTTCTCAAGCTTAACTTTTTAATATCTTTTAATACCTTTTAATATCTAGTAAGTCACTAGCGAGTGACTTACTAGATATTAAGTCACTATTTCCCCAATAAAGTAAATATCTTCTTAGCTATATCGGTATTATCTATTTGCCCTGTAAATAACTCACTTTGTTTACCAAAAGCAAATACCGGTACATCAATACCAGTGTGACCTCCAGTAGTCCAACCGGTATTAGTTCGCTTATCAATAATGTCCATAAGCGCAGTACGATAAAATCCTGCTAGTGTGGGTACTTTATAATCATCCTTTATTTTTTGTTTTTCAACCTCATCTAATAATAAGTATTGTGTATGAGCTGTTGAAAACTCAGCATCAACTTGCGTTATTGCTGAGTATTCTTGGTCAGTTAATGAAAAGCTTAACCAGTTACTTAGTTGTTCTTTTGATGGAAGTTGAGTTTTAGATCTCGTTTCGGAATTAGAATTAGCGATTATTTGATCAGCAATAGATTGAGGTGATTGAGTCATATTACGTATGATTTCTGGATCCCATCGGTATTCGCCTTTGGCCGCTAAAGAAAAGCCACCAGTGCTATGATCTGCGGTTAACACAACTAAGGTATCAGGGTTATCTTCAACGTATGTCTCTAAGTATAACATCACGCTCGCAAGGTCATCTATTTCATGCATTGCGGCAGCAATATCATTATTATGACCAGCCCAATCAATTTGACTTGCTTCAACCAACATAAAAAAACCTTTATCGTTTTGTAGATGCTTGGTCGCCGCTTCAACTAAAGGAGTTAATCTATATTTATTGCTATCATCAAGTGCCCAAGGTAAACCATACTCACTAAATAAACCAATGACAGGTTTGTCAGTGCTTAAATCAGAAACTTGATCGTATTGATCAATATATTGAAAGCCTGCTTGTTGAAACTCTGTGACTATATTTCTATCGCTACGAATAAAGTTAACCCAACCGCCGCCAAAATACACGTCAGCTTTAATACCATTATCGATATAGCTATTCGCTATCTCGTCATAATTGCTTCTACTTTCGTTATGAGATAAATAAGAGGCAGGTGTCGCATGGTTAATGCGGGAGGTTACTACAACTCCTGTGGCTTTACCTTGTTGTTTTGCCCATTCAAGCACTGTCAGTAACGGTTGTTTATCAACATCTACGCCAATGGCGCCATTATAGGTTTTTACGCCTGTAGCTAATGCTGTTGCCGAAGCAGCTGAATCAGTAACATAACCAGAAACAGGTGCGGGATACGTGCTACTTCGACCTTTTAAATGTCTATCAAAAACCGTTTGTTCAATATCAATTGTTGCTGGGTCATCGTGATAATATCGATAAGCAGAGGTATAGGCAGGCCCCATACCGTCAGCAATAACCATAATAATATTTTTAGGTACTGTGTGTTGTAACTTTTCGCTATTCAGATGACTTACAGAGTGGTTAATTGTATTTGCTTGCGCATTTGAAATAAATAAATTAGGGATAACTGCGCTAGAAATTAGAAGAGGTAAAGCTAGTGCCTTAACTAAAGGGGAAATAGTATTCATTTTTAAGCCTTAAGGATGTAATTGTGTGATACTTGATGTTTTGTAGTCGTGTGTATTTGTTTTTAACATTTCTATTAATTTATATTAAGAGTAAGGACGTATCCAATACTCTTTCTCTTTATTTAAACACAAAATTAGCGTTAAACTAACTATATACTTTTAAATAAACCCTTTAGAGAGTCGTTATGTCAGAAGAAACCATTTTTTCTAAAATAATTCGTCAAGAAATTCCAACACCTTTGTTATATCAAGATGAATTAGTTACTGCGTTTAGAGATATTGCTCCGCGTGTTGAAAGTCATATCTTAATTATACCCAACAAACTTATTCCAACTATCAATGATGTTGAAGAAGAAGATGAATTAACTTTAGGTCGTATGATAACGGTTGCTAAAAAACTTGCTAAGGAAGAGGGGATTGATGAAAACGGTTATCGATTAATTATTAACTGCAATCGAGATGGCGGTCAAGAAGTGTATCATATTCATATGCACCTACTTGGCGGTAGAGCATTAGGCCCCTTAGTTTCGGTGTAATGGCTATTAGTTTATTTAATTAATTTTGTACGGTAATAGCTTCAAATAAGCAGACTTACTTTATTTCTATGAGTCAGTAGTTTAATTGTACGTTTATGTCTTTATAGCAATTAACAGATATCGCTTTAATTAACGCTTGTTTTAAGCGTGTAAGCTATTTTTGATTGTTATATGTTCTATTTGTTAGTAAATACCATTAATGGTATTTACTATGCTGTTTTTGATAGTTTTCAATAATAATAAAACTAATATACTAGCCACATATTTTATTTGGTTAATTATACTAATCTATTACATAGGTAATCATCTAGGCTCATTGAAATAGATCACCTAATGAATGGCTAAGGTATAAAAAGGTAACAGTATGTGGATTATCTATGCGCTCCTTGCAGCACTATTTTTTGGTGTAAGAGGGGTTATGTATCAATGGACATCACAAAAAAATATTAATCGTAATTTAATGTTGTTTGGGGTGTTTTTTGTTGGTTTTGTTATTAGTGCTATCGCGATGATCGCTTTAGATCAGCGTTGGCATAACTTGGCCCAAGTATGTGTTGGTTTAGCATTAGGCTTAGGCTCTTTTTCTGCTAACGCGGCTTTACACAAAGGCTTTTCGGTGGGAAAAGCTTCTCTCATTAGTATTTTGTCTGGGTTAACGCCACTTTTTGTTTTGTTGTTTGCCTTTTTGTTTTGGCATGAAACTCTGACAAATCAACAATTAATTGGTTTTGTTATTATTTTTTCGGGACTGTATATCATCCGCTATTCAAATGATATTTCTTGGCATAATTTGCAAGGAGCCCAATGGGGCTTACTTGCAGGACTTTGTTTTTCGGTAAATGATTTATTAAGTAAGCAATCAACCCGTCTTGAGGCTGATATTTTTGCAACCTTAACCTTAATGTTTGGCTTTGGTAGTTTACTCTTTGCGTTTAGCTGGTTGAAAAACAAAAATACCCAACTTAATACGAATGATGCTCGTCCACGCTGGTCAAATACTAAAACCTTTGTTTGCGGTCTTGGTGTTGGTTTGACCAATGTTCTTGGCATGGTGGCAATCATTTCAGCCTTTGCATTAGGTACAACAGGCTTAGTTTCAGCGATATCGGCAATGAATATTTTAATTATTCTCCTATATACGCGTATTATTCTTAAGGAGTCTTTTAGTAGACAAGAAATTACCGGGTTAACAACGGCGCTTGTAGGGATTGTAGTATTGCGTTTAAGTGCGTGAGCTATGAGCTATGAGCTATGAGCTAGATGGCTCCTATTTAACCTGAGCTCGGGAGAATGAAATTGAGTGAGTTAATTAGAGTATTTTTCTTATCCCGTATATGGACTCAGCTTATTTACGTAAAATGCTTTAACACATAATCTATAAACAACCTTACCCGCAGTGGCATGTTATCTCTATCTCGATATAACATTGAAAAAGGTTGTTTTTCACTTTGCCAATCTGGCAATAAACGTTTTATTTTGCCTGCTTTAATTAATGGTAATGCTAAATAGTCAGGAATATAGCCTACTCCTAGACCCTTTTCTACGGCATGTGTCATCATCTCAATTTCATCAACTTCTAAACGTATTAAATGATTAGGGTGATAGTTGTACTTTTCACCCGTCAATTGATTTTCTAATTGCCAAGGTGAAAGATGGGAGCAGATTACTTTGGGTAATTCTGTTAATTGATCTGGGTGTTTAATATGCTTAAATGATTTTTCGGGGTGACCACATAAAATATTACGCGTTGTTTTTAGTTGCCTAATCACCCAATTATCGATAGTAGGATTTCTTACTCTAAAAGCAATATCAATACCTTGCTCTTCAATATCTATAAGCGTGTTAGAAAAACGTAAATCTAATTGTATTTCAGGGTAGGCTAATAGAAATTCATAAAATACTGACCGTAAAAACTGTTTACCAGAATAAATAGGCGCTGTAATAATTATTTTACCTTTAGGCTGATGTTTTTCTTGATGCAAGTCTTGACCGACATCATTAAGTTCATCAAACAAAGGATAAGAGCGTTGGTAATATTGACCACCAGTATGGGTCAACGTGACACGATGAGCATCTCTATTTAATAATCTTAATTGCAGATCTTCTTCAAGTTGCTTGATTCTGCGACTTAAAGTTGAAAGTGGCATATTTAAGCTTTCAGCCGCTTTTTTAAAACTTGCTAACTTTGCAACAGTGCAAAAGCACCGTAAATCATCAAGGGAATAATTAGCTTTCATCAGTGTTTATTTTTTAATTTAGGTTTAATTTATGTTGATTTAATTTATGTTTAATTGCATCAATATTAAATAATAAAAAAGGTCAGAAGCATATGCTCCTGACCTTTTTGAAAGTATTACTTCTTTAAATAACAGAGAATTGATAGCGCTGTTATTTATTATAGGAGTTAATAACTTTCGTTATGTACACTTAATACAGCACGACCTGATGGATCTGCGTTACTTCTAAAGCTTTCATCCCAAGCTAAAGCTTCTTCAGTACTACAAGCAACAGATTTGCCACCAATAACACAATCAGCAGCGGTTGCTAATGGGTATTTTTCTTCAAAAATAGTGCGGTAGTAATAACCTTCTTTGTTATCAGGGGTATTTACTGGGAATCTAATATGAGCATTTTCAAGCTGCTGATCAGTAACTAATGATTCAACATGCGCTTTTAAGCCGTCAATCCATGAGTAACCAACACCATCAGAGAACTGCTCTTTTTGACGCCATAAAATTTCTTTTGGTAAATAACCTTCAAAAGATTCACGTAAAATAGCTTTTTCCATTTTACCGTTACCACACATCTTATCTTGAGGGTTGATGCGCATCGCAACATCCATAAAGTTTTTATCTAAGAATGGTACGCGGGCTTCAATACCCCAAGCAGACATTGATTTGTTAGCACGTAAACAGTCAAATTTATGTAATCTGTCAAGTTTGCGTAATAACTCTTCATGGAATTCTTGAGCGTTTGGCGCTTTATGGAAGTATAAGTAACCGCCAAATATTTCATCAGCACCTTCACCCGAAAGTACCATTTTAATACCCATGGCTTTAATTTTACGCGCCATTAAATACATAGGAGTAGAAGCACGAATGGTTGTTACATCGTAAGTTTCTAAGTGATAGATAACTTCTTTAAGTGCATCAATACCTTCTTGTTCGGTAAAAATAACACTGTGATGTGTAGTACCAATACTATCAGCAACAGTTTTAGCCGCAACTAAATCAGGAGAGCCTGCTAAGCCACATGCAAAAGAGTGAACTTTTGGCCACCAAGCTTCAGCTAGGTCATTGTCTTCAACACGACGAGCAGCAAATTTTTGCGTGATTGCAGAAATTAATGAAGAATCTAAACCACCAGATAACAATACACCGTAAGGAACATCAGTCATTAAGTGACTTTTGACAGACTCTTCTAACGCTTCACGAATCTTAGTTTTGCTTGTGGTGTTATCTTTAATTGCTGCGTAATCTTGCCAGTTACGTTTGTAATACTTTTTAAGTTCGCCAACGCGACTATCTAAAATATGCCCTGGAGGGAATTCAGATACTGTTTTACAAATAGGCATTAAGGCTTTCATTTCTGAAGCAACGTAGAAGTTACCTTCGGCATCGTAGCCTGTGTATAAAGGGATAATACCAATATGGTCACGTGCAATAAGGTAACTATTGTCTTTTGAATTATATAAACAAAAAGCGAACATACCTTGTAATTTATCTACAAATTCAACACCAAATTCTTCATATAAAGGTAAAATCACTTCACAATCAGATGCCGTTTGAAATTCGTAATCTACGTTTAATTCACTTGCTAAAGTTTTATGGTTATAAATTTCACCATTAACAGCTAAAACGTTAGTTTTGTCTTTGTTATATAATGGTTGAGCGCCGTGTTCAGTATCAACAATTGATAAACGTTCATGTACTAAAATAGCATGATCGTTACTGTAAATTCCTGACCAATCTGGACCACGGTGACGTAATAAACGAGAATATTCTAACGCTTGAGGACGAAGTGCATCAGCACCTGTTTTTATATCTAATATACCAAAGATCGAACACATTGAAGCGCTACTCCTTTAATTATTGTTGAATTGAATTGTGGACTAAGTATTCATTAAACCTTAATAAGGTATATTTAATAAATATTGAGTGGGTGTAGAGTGACAGGTTGAGAAAAAAAATCAATAGCTATGAGTGAAGTTTTTGCACTTAAGGCTAAAAATACTCTTATTATAGCTATCATCTTAGAAATATTTACCAAATAGGTTAGTTATTAACTCAACCTAATTTAAATTTTCGTTAAAAAATGCCAAGGTTCTAGTCCAAGCTAACTCAGCATTTTCCTTATCATAACGGCTAGTAGAGTCATTATGAAAACCGTGATTGGCATTTTTATACATAAACATTTGATAAGGTACATTAAAAGTTATCAAGTCTGTTTCATATTCTGGCCAAGTATTGTTAACACGTTGATCAAGTTCACCAAGTTGCACCATTAGTGGTGCTTTTATATTTTTTCTAAGCTCTTTGCTGGCAGGTGTACCATAAAAAGGTACTCCAGCTGACAGTAAGTTAGGCTGAGCTGCGGCAAGATAGTTTACAATATAGCCACCAAAGCAAAAACCAACAGCACCGAGTTTGCCATTACTGTTTGGTTGGTTTTTCAAAAAGTTGGCTGCGGCAACAAAGTCTTGCTGAATTTTTGATTTATCCAAACTCTTTTGCATCGCTTTACCTTCATCATCATTACCAGGATATCCACCTAATGGATATAAAGCATCCGGAGCAAAAGCGATGAAACCCTGTTTAGCTAATCTGCGTGCTACATCTTTTATATAAGGATTAAGCCCGCGGTTTTCATGAATAACCAATACCACGGGTAATTTACCTGTTTTATTAGTTGGCGTAACTAAATAGCCTTGTCCTTTACCATGACCTAGTGGTGAATCAAAGGTAGCATAAGTGGCTTTTATATCAGCATCATTAAACGACACTTGTTCAGCTAACGCATAATTAGGCAATAATGCCGAGGTTAATAATGTCATTGAATAACCAATAGCGACGAGTGTGCCTAACTTTTTCATGAAGGAGCGACGGTCAATCATGCCGTGTGCATATTCGTCGTACCAATCAAATGCTTCTTGTGGGATATCATTTTTAAGTTGTTGTGACATAGTAATCTCCGAATTTAGAATTATATATTTGCTTTATATAATTATTGGCTAATTTGTCAGTAATAAGTAATAAATAAGCGATATGAAGCGAGCAATATGAAGCTCAATTTATGCTTTTAAATAGCTAATAACAATAATTTTTTTTAAGCTTTTGTAACAATAGTTGAATGCTATTTGAAATTTAGCACAGGCTAGTTAAAGTTGAGTTATGCTTTTGAGAGTATCTAACCTGAACTCGGGATAATGAATATATATAACCTAATAATATCAATTAGTTATTGTTACACCTCTACAATAGTTTTAATTATTCGTAGTTCAAGGCGAGAAAACGAAGCCAATAACTGGTTATTGGGAGTTTTCACAACGCAGAAATACGCATAATTAGCGCTGTTGTAGCATTTTGCTTATCCCGAATTCAGGTTATCTAGTATAGAAGGTTAGATTGGAGTAGAAAGGGATTGTAATAAAAATGCAGGTAACCTTGCTAAGTTACCTGCATTGATAGGTGTTTATGTATAACTCATCACATATAATTAATTATACGTATGCGTTATATATTTAAGGATTCTTGAATTCAAGGATTAAGCAAGCGCCCAATTAGCGGCAAAATATACGCCGATATAACCAACGGTATAAGCAATAATTAAATAAAGTGCGTTACGTAAATAGCTAATGAAGTTTAGCTCTTTTACTTTACTCATTGCAATTATACCAGCAGCTGAGCCAATTACTAAAATTGAACCCCCAACACCTGTTGCATAAGTTAGCATCAACCATTCTGTTACTTTCATATCAACGCCAGATTTTAATAAAGCGGCTGTTAATGGTACGTTATCTATAATTGACGACATAAACCCAACGACATAGTTAACCGCAATAGGTGGGAAATGTTGGTACATTTCAGTAAAGCCGTTTAATACGCCAATTTCTTTTAAAATACCTACTAGTAGTAACACGCCTAAAAAGAAAAGTAGGGCGTCAAACTCAACTTCACGAACATAATTTAAAACATCATGATTTTTATTTCTATTAGGCAAAATATTTGCCACTAAAAACATAATCGATAATCCAAATAGGAAAGTTAACACAGGCGGGATTTGAAAAATCACATTAGCTAATAATGTGCCTGAAATTGTCGATACAAAAATAAGTGCAATTATAATATCTGATTTTTCTATTTTAATACGTGTTTTAGCAAGTGTGACTTGACCTTTAAGCTTCAACGACAATAGTGTTGCTAAGGTTAAAACCCCTAAAAATGAAGGGATAACTAATAATAATAAATTAGAAATAGTCACTTTATCTTCTAAGAAAATCATTAATGTAGTTACATCGCCCGTGATTAACGAAACACCACCACTGTTAACTGCGAATATGATTAAAGTGGCGTATTTTAGGCGTTTTTTGACCTCTAATTGCAAATTCATTACTACGGTAATCGATACCAACGTTGCGGTAACGTTATCGGCAAATGATGAAAAGACAAAGGCAAATATTGCAATAACAAACATTAAGCCGCGTTCAGATATAGAGGTTGGCAATACACGTTGCACTAAAGCTGAGATAAACCCCTTGCTATTTAAGTAGGCCACAAAAGTCATCGCGGACATTAAAAATAACCACAAGGTCGCTATCTCTAGCAAATTTTCATTGAGTTGATGACTGGTTTCAGCTGCAGAGTTGTTATGGATAGGAAAAATAAAAGCGAGGATCCAACATAGTGTTCCGAAGAATAATGTTGTTTTGGCTTTGTTAATGTGGATCACATCTTCGATGATTATCATCACAAAACTGATGACAACTAGAAATAGAATAACGTTATTAATCATAATTTATGGCTACTAAATAAATTTTAAGGCTCACTACCCATATATACAACAATAAGTGGGTTAAGCCTGTTAAAGGAAGTACTAAGTCAAATAAACACTGAAAATGAGTGCATTATTGGCTTTAAAGTACAGGTGTTACTTTAAAAAGGGTGACTAAATAAAGTGTATTGGTGGTCCGCGATTACTACAAGTGAAGCCTTGTGTAGAGCAGGTTGTTATTGGCAGATAGGTAACAGTATCGTGAAATCTATTAAGTGGAGATACATGATGGCGTTCATTTAATGGCAGAGGCAGTTCATGATCATCCTCAACCTCAAATTGACAATACACACTACTTGGTAAGTTAATTTCTGTTGCGCAGGGTTGCGCATTACTTGTGCTAATTGAGCAAAAGCATAATAAAAAATACAATAAGAATAAGAGCTTATTGAAAGTCATTACGTATTAATCATTACCAGTATTTTTAATAGATGATGCTGAATGGAAATCAGCTTATGCAACTTTTTTATTAATGGCGTGCAGTATATACATAAGTCAGTTTTAAGGGAATGTAATTAGACCAAATAACGATAAAAACAAGCATGATTTTAATAAATATTAATCATTATTTTTACAAAATTAGCATCGTGAGAGTTTTAAGTGTTTTTCTATGGTTATCTAGCATCGGCTATTGTATTTTAATTGTATTTAAAGCATGGTGTTAGCAAAGTAAACAGACAGTTACTATGATAAGGTTATTACCCAATGAAAAAATTGAAAAATGAAGCTGAATTACTTAAAAAAGCCATTTTAATTGGTGAGAGTTATGCGGTTAACCGCGGTTATAAAAATTTTGATCCTACAAATTCCGCCAAAGAAAAGATTGAAAGCTTATATCGGTTATTAGTTAACGACAAACTTATTCATCCCTTAGCAATAGACAATGAAGATCAACCCAATATGAAACACAAACTCGCGTTATGGATTGCTAAACAATTGCCTGAAGGGCATGCATTACTGAAATAATTAATCTGTAATTCATCAGAAGCGAATAAATAACCAGTATTAAGAAGTGTTATTTAATACGATCTAATCAACAGTTTTAAACGGTAAGCATAACGCAAACCTTTAAAAACGTATTTCAACACGCTTAAATAAAATTGAAAAATAGTTATTACCGTAGTTTTTCGTGGCATTAGCCTACCAAGACTGGTAAATTACCGTCTAAATTTTAAGTAATACCATTTCGTTAATAATAACTGTTTTATTATTGCCGTCTAAAACAAACAAGAGCGGGTTATTCATTGAGTAATAGCGGGCTATTGCGATTGAAATCAACGCAAACTTGTTAATTTTAACCAGCAACAGTGACAACATATTTATTCGATTGGTATTTTTACTAGATATTAATAGCAATAAATAGCAGCAGAGAGCCAATTATGTACCAAACTGACGATGTACGCATCAACAAGATTAAAGACCTTTTACCACCAATCGCTTTATTGGAAAGATTTCCTGCATCAGAGCAAGCTACTCAATCAGTTGTTGCAGGTAGAACTGCAATCCATAATATTCTTAAAGGTAAAGATGATCGCTTATTAGTGGTTATTGGTCCTTGCTCTATTCATGATCCTATTGCGGCGATGGAATATGCTGGTCGCTTAGTTAAATTACGCGAAAAATATAAAGATAATTTAGAAGTAGTTATGCGTGTTTATTTTGAAAAACCACGTACTACCGTTGGTTGGAAAGGGCTAATTAATGATCCTTATATGGATAATAGCTTTCAATTAAACGATGGCTTACGTATTGGTCGTAAATTATTACTTGATATAAACGAGTTGGGTTTACCTGCTGCGGGTGAGTTCTTAGATATGATCACGCCACAATTTATGGCTGATTTTATGTGTTGGGGCGCAATTGGTGCGCGTACAACTGAATCTCAAGTTCACCGTGAGTTAGCTTCAGGATTATCTTGTCCTGTAGGTTTTAAAAATGGTACCGATGGTACAATTAAAGTGGCAATTGATGCAATTGGCTCTGCTGCTGCGTCACATCATTTTTTATCAGTAGATAAATTTGGTCATGCAGCAATCGTTGAAACCACAGGTAATAGTGATTGTCATATCATTTTACGTGGCGGAAAAACAACTAACTTTGACAGCGAAAGTGTTAAATCTGTTACTGAGCAATTAGCGTCTTCAGATTTAAATACTAAAATAATGATCGACTTTAGTCACGGTAACTCAAGTAAAAAATTCGAAAACCAAATGGTTGTTTCTAGCGATGTGAGTGAGCAAATCAGTCAAGGTAATGAAAACATTTTCGGTGTAATGGTTGAAAGCCATTTAGTTGAAGGTAATCAAAGTATCGTTGACGGTAAAGTTGAAGTTTACGGTAAAAGTATCACTGATGCCTGTATTGGTTGGAATGACACTGAAACCTTATTAAGCCAATTAAATGATGCGGTTGCTAATCGTCGCAAAGCGAATAGCTAGTCTGTGTCGCTTATATATGTTCTAAGCTAACCATTTCTTTTAGAGCTTATATATGTTCTAAGCTAACCATTTCTTTTAGTTTGAAATCATGCTAAAACGTCTAATTAATTCTTTTTAATTAGACGTTTTTTTATGCCTCAAACGCCAGTAACTAATTCATCCGCAACTACTTCATCCGTTCAATCACAATCATCGATAGCAGACCAGGTTCAAGCTAGCCAAACGTCTATTGCTGCTATATTAACTAAAATTGAAAGTGTTGTTTTAGGTAAGCCTAAAGAATGTAAGTTAGCTCTTGCCTGTATTCTGGCACAAGGTCACTTATTAATTGAAGATTTACCCGGTATGGGAAAAACCACCTTGTCTCATGTGTTGGCAACCACTTTAGGTTTGAGTTACCAACGCACGCAATTTACTAATGATTTGCTGCCTGCGGATGTACTCGGTTTTTCAATTTTTGATAAAGAAAGTAATCGTTTTGAATTACACAAAGGACCTATTTTTAATCAAGTGGTACTTGCCGATGAAATTAATCGCGCTAGTCCTAAAACGCAAAGTGCATTATTAGAAGCAATGGCTGAGCATCAAGTGAGTATAGATGGAGTAACTCATGAGTTACCGACGCCATTTTTTGTTATTGCCACACAAAACCCGCTATTTCATGCAGGTACTTACCCTTTACCTGAATCGCAACTAGATCGCTTCATGATGCGGTTGTCACTTGGCTTTCCTGATTTAAAAGCAGAGAAGAAGATCCTATTAAGTACTTCACAGCGTACTAATCAAAGAGATAAAAAGTCTCCTGTTGAAAATGAAGTGGTAATTGATCATAACGAATTGATTACTATGCAAGATGCTGTTTCACAGGTATCAGTATCTAATGACGTGCTGGAATATGTTATTGCCTTAAGCCATGTCAGCAGAAGCGCATACACATCAAACATTAGCACTCTTCACACAAACCAAATGAACGAGCCAATTAGTTGCAAGCCATTGTCACCACGTGCGTCAAAGGCATTATTACAAGCAGCAAAGGCAATGGCCTTTATTGATAATCGAGATTACGTTCTTCCTGATGACGTACAAGCAGTGTTTTATGTTGTTTGTCAGCATCGTTTAGAGATGCAACCAAGCCAACAGTTAGGTGCCAGTCATTCAGATTTAACACGGGTTGCGAATCAAATACTTAAACATGTAGATGTGTTAAATCCACTAGGTCATATGTAGACGTTATTATGGCTGTATTAGCGCTGTTTAGCTTACCTAATCTATTTTCCAAGTTAGTACCTAAGTCGGTTCTAGATTATTTTCATAAAAAATTTGAACATTGGCTATCACAACGAATTCCTTGTCAGCGCGAGCATAGCTTAAATAGCCGTAACATCATGATTTATCCTACGCGTTTTGGTTTATGTTATTTAGGCTTTGTCGTTTTAGTATTTTTATTAGGTACTAATTACCAAAACAATATCATTTTGCTTTTCAGTTATTTACTGGCAAGTTTATTTATTACCATAATGTTTCATAGTTTTTATAATTTTTCACAATTACGTTTTCAAAGCCAGCCATCACAGCAAGGTTATGTTGAAGAAATACTGTATTTTCCTATTAATATAATGGCAAATAAACCCCATTACGATATCAATATTCACTTTACTGACAAAACACTTAAATGCTCGGTAGAAAAAGTTGAACAGTGTGTTCAAGGTCTACAAACAATAAACTTAGCGTATAAGTCATCAAAACGCGGTAAACATTTTTTAGGCAGAGTAACCGTTTTTAGTGAATACTCGTTAGGCTTTTTTAAAAGTAAAACGGTATTAAACTTTGGTCATTTTGCTATTGTTTATCCTAAAGCTAAAAGCTTAGTAGCAGGGCAATATCAACTATCAGGACTATCAGAAGAAAACAACACGATAGACAGCTTTCAAACGGCTAATCTTCCTGGTACTGATGATTTTTCTGAATTGAAAGGTTTTGTTCAAGGTGAATCAAAGTCGAGAACGGCTTGGAAACTTCTGGCTAAAGGGCAAGGACACTATTCTAAGCACTATCAAGGAAGCCAGGGAGATTTACAGTGGTTAAAATTAAGTGAAATGCCAGGTAATGATATCGAAACTAAATTGAGTTATTTGAGTTTTCTTGTTAGTGAATTTTCCGCAACCAACCAAACTTTTGGACTGCAACTTTACCCTGAAAACATAACTAAGAACATAGTCCCAAATATCGGAATTGAGCACCAAGCTGCTTGTTTGACTGCGTTGGCTTTATACTCATGATATTCAGAACTAAAACGCGCCTTAGCCCCACAACTAAATCTTTACCACAAGAAAAAAATCAGCCTAAGCATAGGTTTACGTTAAACAAAAAAACGGCTTGGCTGCTCTTGCTGTGTCAATGTTTAAATATTTCTGTTATCGCGATGGAATTAAGCACTTGGATGTTGTCAGTTATTGTTTTATCGCTTGTTTGGCAGGCTATTTTATTAAATAAAAAATACGCTTTAGTCAATAAAAATAACAAACGCGAAAAAAACGCTCGGGTGCAAAAGAAGGTTGTTGCTAAACGACTGTTTTCTGGGGTCAACTTTTCTACAATTTCGCTGGCGTTATTTGCCATACTTGGTTGTATTGCTATTGCAGTAACGGCAAAACAAGTTGGTTTACTGATTAGTATGTTGCATCTGTTGTGTTTTTCTTATGCTATTAAGGCATTTGAATTAAAAGCTCGTAGTGATTTTTATCAGTTATCGATCTTAGGCATATTTGTATTAGCGTCGTCGTTAATTTTTAGACAAAACTTAGCTTTTTCAATGTTAGTTCTTGCATTATTAGTTATCAATTTAGCGGTATTGTTACAGTTTTTTTCAACGGCGAAAAAGTTCTTAACTGATATTAAAGTTATCGTTATTTTACTTGCGCAAAGTGCGGTGTTAGCCGTGGTGCTATTTTTATTTTTTCCTCGTTTATCACCTTTTTGGCAAATGCCGACTAATAAATCGGCGCAAACTGGTTTGTCTGACAGTGTTAAACCGGGCGATATTGCAAATTTAACCCGCTCGACAAAATTGGCATTTCGCGCTGACTTTAATCAACAATCTATTCCAAACTATTCTCAGCTATATTGGCGAGCTATGGTGTTAGAAAATTATGATGGTAGGCAGTGGACTCGAAATAAACAAGATTCAAGAATTAGATCCAAAGATAACTTAGCAACTAAACTCGAATATCAATCGAATACATCGTTAGAGCAAGACTTTCGACATGCTATTGTTGCTTCTGGTGTTGCCCCGTTGAATTATCAAATAACCGTAGAGCCTAGTTTTCAAAAATATTTATTTGTCTTGGCGCCAGCGGTATTAGCAACGGATGAAGAAGGTGTAATTAGCAGTATTAATAACGCTGTAAACACTAAGATTAATGCAGGGATTAAAGCTAACGAAGATTACACTTTCTCAAGTGAAAAAATAATATCTCAAGCACAATCGTATCAATTAACTAGTTATTTATCCGCGCCATTATCGTTAGTGTTATCAAATAATAGCCGTAATATAAACTTAAAATACCCTCAAGGTAGTAATCCAAAACTGGAGCAATTATCACTGACATTAAAGCAAGATTACCCTGAGCCTGAAGATCGCGCTCAAGCGGTATTGGATCAAATTAACCAACAAGAATTCTCGTATACCTTGCAACCACCACCACTGAGTAATAATAGCTTAGATCAATTCTATTTTGACACGCAAGCCGGATTTTGTGTGCATTATGCCAGCACATTTACTTTTATTATGCGAGCCTCAGGTATACCTGCTCGAATGGTGACAGGGTATTTAGGAGGTGAATATAACGGTAGTAATACTAATGAGAGTAATACAGAACAAACACAACAAGGAAAAACAAAAGGGCATTTAAGTATTTACCAATACGACGCACATGCTTGGTCGGAAATTTGGATAGAAAACAAAGGCTGGATAAGAGTAGATCCCACCAGCGCAGTTGATCCACAGCGAGTTAATTCAGGTTGGTCCAATGACTTACTGCAACAACAATCCAATTTGAATAATGACTTTTTTAGTTTATATCAAGTTAAAAATATTAAATGGATGAATAGTTTACGTTTACAATTTGATGCCCTTGATTACCAATGGACCCGTTGGGTAATTGGCTTTACCTCAGAGCGGCAAATAGATTTATTTAAACGTTGGTTTGGTAAAATGGCTTCCTGGAAGTTAGCCTTAATTATTGCTGTGTCATTAACGGTGAGTATGCTCATACTGCTTTTATTATTACACTTTATTAATAGAGCAAAACGCATACCTGAACCTTTAACCCCTTGGCAAATATTATACAGCAAAACTCTGAGACAATTAGCCAAGCAGGGCATAGAAAAACCTGTTTCGATGACAACGAATGATTTTGCAAAATTTATACGAGAGCAATACCCAGAATTAGCTCTTAGTTTTACGCGGTTAACGGTAAGTTATAATGCCTTATGTTATCAACCTTTACCTTTAGAAGAAAAGCAAAAAATGATAGCCTTATTGACACGGCAAAGCAAAGAATTCATTTCGATACTAAAGAAATTAAATTAAAATAAAAAGGTATAAATGTTAGTTTTGATCACCAATCGCTTATTTCACCTCGGCTAGCTCTTCGTTATTACTTTATGACCGTTACACTAAGGGCATCTCTTAACCAACTGCCGGCTTGTCCTAAACGTACGCTTGACGACCATAATAAGTCTACACCTACCATTAATTCAGTATGAGGATATGATGTTAACTGTAATTCGATTATTTGGTCTTTAAGATGTAATTCAGATATTAATTCTTTAGGTATTGTTGCCCAACCAAGCCCAGTACACAAGGTGTTCATCAAAGCAAAATAACTTTCCATGTGCCATTGATTGGTACCATTGAGGTATTCACTTGTGGGTAATTTATCTTGTAATGGCGAATAAATTAATTGTCGGTATTGGTTTAAGTCATCAAAGTTGACATGCGCTAATTTGGCTAAGGCATGATCTTTATGAACCACATTTGCAAAAGCGATATTACCTAACCGCTTAAAATGAATATCTTGAGGATAGTGCTCGCCAGTACACATAACCGCTAAGGAAGCTTTTTCTTGCTCAATAAGTTGTTGAATATAAGAAGATGAGTAATGCAATATATTTAAATCAACAAAAGGAAATTTTTCACTAAACTGCGATAATAACGAGTTTAATAATTGAAAAGGTATAGTATCACCAATGGCTATAGTCAATTGACTTTCAAGCTCTGATTCTAGGCTATTTGCGCGACTCTCCATCGATGAGCATTGTCGTAAAATAGCTTCGGCATCTCGCAATAAAGACCTACCATGGTTAGTTATGGTTGGATAACGACCACTTCGGTCAAATAAATTAACAGCCAAATCAATTTCTAAATTAGCAACAGCAATGCTTATAGCTGATTGTGACTTTCCTAGCTTTCTCGCAGCTGCAGAAAACGACTTTTCGTTTGCAACTGCACAAAAAGCGGTCAATTGTTCTAATGATAAACGCACATGTTACACCTATTAAAAAAATTAATAGGTCCTATTTTGCAGCACAATAGTTAAAGAGTAAACTTACTTTAGAGTTATATAGCAATATATAGCTGTATTGCAGTAGCTTAGTCTTTTGATCAAGAAGGTTACTATCAAATATAATATAGGTAGAGACTCTAAATATGCTTCGTATGTATCAAATTTATAAATACTTTTTGTGCGCTTTGATGTTTATCATCGGTTTGCAGAGTCACTTTATTCAAGCAAAAGAAAAAATAATTATTGATGCTGATGTAGGCATTGATGACACCATGGCAATTTTATATGCCTCAGCCTCACCTGTATTTGAACTAATAGGATTAACAACCACTTTTGGTAATGCTTCTATTGAAAACAGCACTAGAAATGCATGTTATATCATTGAGCGCTTAGGTCTTGATATTCCTGTTGTGCAAGGCGCAAGTGTACCCTTGATTATAGCCCCTGAACCACCAACAGATTTTGTCCATGGCGATAATGGTTTAGGAAATGTCATTGTACCTACAGTACATAAAAAGCCACAAAGTACTCTGTCGGCAGCTCAGTTTATTATAGAGCAGAGTAAGTTATATCCCAATGAATTAACCTTAGTGCCTATTGGACGTCTGACTAATATTGCCTTGGCGCTTCGTCTTGATCCAACACTAGCTAGTAGAATTAAACGTGTTGTTATCATGGGCGGTGCTTTTGAAGTCCCTGGTAATGTAACCCCAGTGGCTGAAGCTAATATTATCGGCGACCCTCACGCCGCAGATATCGTCTTTCAAGCAGACTGGGATGTTGTGACTATTCCTTTAGATGTTACGACGAAAATTATGGTCGTTGAGAAGGATTTAGCACAAGTGGCTATAAGTAACCCGCTTGCTGGCGGTTTTATTAAAGAGTTCACTCAGTTTTATTTAGACTTTCATTACGAGCAAGGTTTAAACGGTTTTTATATACACGATCCTTCCCCCTTCATTTATTTAGAACAACCAGAGTTGTTTAGTACTAAAAATGCAGCAATTCGCGTAGTGACACAGGGGATGGCAATAGGCCAGACAATCGCTGCCTTTTCACCACAAAGAGAACGTTTACCACAGTGGCAACATGTCAAAGTCAATACATATGCTAACCAAGTTGACAGTGATAAAGCCAAAAAGCTGTTATTAACACGCTTTAGTGAAGTTAACTTTATTAAATAGTCCTTTCAATTTTTGATGTCAGCGTTTTTTTAAATCAAAGGTAACAGCGGCTACTTATTGGGAAACAGCCGCGCCTAGCCTTTTCCTTATACGTATTTATAGTACTGCTTTAAGTGAAATCGAAATTATGACTATAGCCAATAAAACGATTACTGTTAGTAATGAAAAAATACACCCTGTAGATCAACGTTTACCATTAGCTCCCACAGTAGTACTAGGTTTACAACATGTTTTGGTCATGTATTCAGCCTGTATTATCGTGCCTTTAATTTTAGGTGCTGCGCTACAGCTGCCCAAAGAAACACTCTCTTTAATTATTAATGCCGATTTATTTGCCGCAGGCTTAGCAACCTTAGTGCAATGTTTTGGAAATAAATATTTTGGTATAAAACTGCCGATAATGATGGGTGTTACGTTTACTTCGGTAGCGCCAATGATCGCAATAGGGGTTAACCCTGAGCTTGGTTTGCCTGCGATTTATGGGGCAATTATTGCTTCAGGCATATTAGGCATGTTATTTGCGCCTATCATGGGACGTTTGCTGCGTTTCTTTCCGCCTGTGGTTACTGGCTCTGTGTTGCTCGTTATCGGGATAAGCTTAATGAAAGTAGCGATTGAATGGTCTGCCGGCGGTAGCCCTACATTGGCCGATGGCTCTATTAATCCTGACTTTGGTAAGCCTATTTATTTATTAATAAGTTTGGTACAGCTGGCGATAATCTTGCTTATTAATCATTTTGCCAAAGGTTTTGTCAGCAATATTGCTGTCTTGTTAGCGATGTTTGCGGGTTTTTTTGCTGCCTGGTTATTAGGTGATGTTTCATTTAACGGACTAGGTGAAACGCCATGGTTTGAAGTGATTAAACCGCTCAGTTTAGGCATGCCTACCTTTGATTTGCTAGCCATTTGTTCAATGAGTTTAGTTATGTTGGTCACCATGGTGGAATCAACAGGCATGTTTTTAGCTTTAGGAAAATTAGTCGACAAAGAAGTCGATCAAAAGCAATTAGTGCGGGGACTACGCTCGGATGGCTTAGGCACATTTATTGGCGGTATTTTTAATGCTTTTCCTTACACTTCTTTTTCTCAAAATATAGGTTTGGTGACCATTAGCAACGTTAAAAGTCGTTACGTCACGGCTGCGGCGGCAATCATTTTGCTAATACTTGGGTGCGTTCCAAAAATGGCATTTATTATTGCCTCTATTCCGTCTTACGCGTTAGGTGCTGCCGCTATGGTTATGTTCGGTACCGTAGCTGTTATGGGCGTACGTATCTTAAGTGAAGTAGACTTTGCTAAATCTCGTTCGAACTTATTAGTGGTATCGGTCAGTGTTGGTATGGGCTTAATCCCTATGATTGCACCGACATATTTTCAATATTTACCTCAGTGGAGCCATATTTTTACTGACAGTGGCATTATTCTAAGTGTCTGTACTGCAATATTGTTAAATGCTTTTTTAAATCAAACATCGAATAAGGCGCATTAATAATGACATCAATAATTTATCAAGCTGATTATATTATGACAATGGATAATGACAATACTCTAATCAAAAATGGGGCGGTCGTTGTCTGTAACGGTAAAATTACCGACATAGGAAAAGCGAATGATATTTTAGCTAAACATCACAGTACAGCTGTAAAAAAGATGTCTAAACGTATTTTAATGCCCGGTTTAATTAATACCCATTGTCATTCAGGCATGTTACGTGGCACTGCTGAAGGATTACCTGTATGGGATTGGTTGCAACAATATATTGATCCGATGCATCGTGTGCTAACCCCAAAAGAGGCAAGCTTATCATCTTGGCTATGTTACGCAGAAGCATTAAAGTCGGGGACTACTTGTATCGTTGATATGTGGAGATATATGGACGGCAGTGCTGAAGCGGCTAAAGAGTTGGGTATTCGAGCTTGCTTAGTCCCTTATGTTGCCGAGCACCCTGAGCATAACTACTTTGAAACATTAGAGAGTAATGAAGCCTTAATTAACAAGTGGCACCAAAAAGAAGAAGGGCGTATTCAGGTGTGGGTAGGGCTTGAGCATTTATTTTACGCTGTGCCTAAAGCATTAAATCGCATAGGAGATATGTGTCGAGATTATCAGGTCGGTTTTCATACCCACAGTAATGAAAGCCGCTTTGATGTCGAGCAAACGATAGAACGCTATAATGTTAGGCCAATTCAAGCATTACATAATTTTGGCTTACTTAACGCGCCAAAAACATTGTTAGCCCATTGTGTTTGGACAGACGACCATGAAATATCCTTATTGGTGGAGCACAATGTTGGTGTTGCGCATAACCCTATTAGTAACATGAAATTGGCCTCAGGTGCAGCGCCCATTATGGCTATGTTAAAAGCTGGTGTGTCGGTAGGTTTAGGGACAGATGGCGAAAAAGAAAATAATAATTTAGATATGTTTGAAGAGATGAAAGTTTCTTCATTATTAGCTAAATTTGCAAATTTAGATGCATCGGTTCTTGATGCATGGGACGTATGTCGCATGGCAACAATAGGCGGAGCTAAAGCGCTAGGGCTTGATAAAATCATAGGGTCACTGGAAGTGGGTAAATCAGCAGACATGATCGCAATTCGAAGTGATACGCCTAGAATGACGCCGCTTATTGATAACGGACCTTTAATGAATCTTCATCATAATATAGTACATGCCGTACAAGGACAAGATGTCGATATGACTATGGTGGCAGGTAAAATATTAGTCGAAGGGGGTAAGTTGATAAATCATGATATTCAACAACTTATCGCTAGGGTAAATAATGCAGCTCCCGCACTTTTTGCGAGACGCGAGCAGTGGTTGACTAAATCTGGTGGTGGAAAAAACGCGTTATATTAATCTAAAATTAGCTATTAAAGCTTTATCGATAACAAAACTTTAAATAACGTTATTCATAATTTTGCAACATTTACCGAGTAAGGTGCATCTCAGGATAAAAAACACTTGTTTAATAGTCTGCTTTTTTCACAATTTTTAAAAGTGTCTTTAGAATAAAACTTACCTACTTTAGGAATAAATTATTCTTTTAACTTTAACTATGGAGTCGTGTTATGCCACATATCCCACAAGATTATGAAAATGTTTTTGACAAAGAATTAACGTTAGTTGAACCTTCAAAAATTGCGGTCTTAGTCGCCGTGACTAGTTATTTCACCCTCGTGGGCTGGATTATAGCAATGTTGGCAAATGACAAGTATAAGTCAGACTTAGCAAGGTTT
Source organism: Colwellia echini (assembly GCF_002843355.2). Lineage (GTDB taxonomy): Bacteria > Pseudomonadota > Gammaproteobacteria > Enterobacterales > Alteromonadaceae > Colwellia > Colwellia echini. Next base: position 20,039 of record NZ_PJAI02000022.1, on the reverse strand, counting down.
CATTTACGTCAATCCATTGGTTTGATCATAACTGGTGCAATTTTATCGTTAATTCCACTTATTGGTTGGCTTTTAAATATTGCTATTATTATTGCTTGGGTAACGGGTCTTTATTATGCAATTCAAGGTCAAGAACACAAAGTACCGTTGGTAGGGGACTTCTATCAAAAACATTTAGATTTTATTGAATAGCTCTGTTATATAGCTCTGTCACATACCTATGTCGGTAATAAGTCGATATTAAATTCGAATATGCTTGAATATCAAATACTCAAATAACTAAACCACAGTTCATCTCTATATCGTGAAGTTTTATAAGACGTATCTTTACTCATTTACTTTTATTCGTTCAACAAGAAAATCTACCGCTGCTTTTACTTTTGGTACTAAGTAACGTTGTTTTTGATACAACAAGTAAACGGCCATATCGGCATGTTGTGAAATAGCTAACTTATCTTCAAATTTAAGTTCTTGTAATTGTCCGGATTCAAGATATGAACCAAGCGCCCATTTTGTTGACATTAAAATACCTTCTCCGTCACAAGCTTTTTTCATCAGCCATGAGCCGCTATTTGAAATAGTTACCGCAGGGCCTGATACATCATGCCATTGGCCATCTATATTACATAACCAAGGCATAGGGCCAGATGGAGCTTTAAAATAAAGGCCGTTATGCTCCTTTAACTCCATTACATTTTTCGGCATGCCAAATTTATCAAGATAACTCGGTGAAGCGACAGGAATAAACCCATTGTCCATCAGCCTTATGGCTAGCACGCGCTCATTAGGCGCGTAACCACCGCGAATAGCAATATCAACATCATCACGGCCGAGTGCTGATAACTCATCACTTAAACTGACATCTAATATGATTTCAGGGTATAACTCGCTGAACTCATCTAACAAAGGAAGTAATATCATATTACCAAAACCGACCATTGAACTGATTCGTAAACGACCCATAGGCGTTGTTTGATAACTACGTACAGTCTCATTACTTTGCTCGAGTTGATTTAATATTTGCTTTATATCGTTATAATAAATTTGTCCCACTTCGGTTAATTTAACGATTCGGGTTGAACGCTTTAATAACGTCGCTCCTAAGCTTTTTTCTAGATCGGCAACGCGTCTTGATAACGACGATGGTGGTACATTAAAAGTACTTGCCGCTTTGGTAAAACTGCCAGTCTCAACGACTTTAGTAAAATACTTTATTGCCCGCAGTTGATCCAACTGAATTCTCCTTAATAAATTCTGAGTATTATACCAATTTGATTAAGTTTCTTCTCAACTCAGAGCTATATTCGATACTCATTAACAAGGCAAATTTGTTTCGGTTTAGTCATTCTAAATCAAATAAATTTAACGATGTTAGTGGGTATCGAGATAGCTCCCAGAGGGCGATTTTAAAAGGTTTACAAGCTGCGTTATTGATTTTGACAAGGACGCTACATGGATGTAGCTTATAAAGAAAATTCAGGAGCATATTTTCCTGAATAACCATTCTCTTCAATCAATGCCTTGCTTATAAACCTTTTAATTCTCGCTGAGTGGGAAAGAACTTAATCAATTTGGTATTAGGTATCTAGGTTTACATAGTGTCCTTATTATTGCTTTAAAAGCAATAGTGATTAGTGTTTTCCCTTATATATAATATTTTTAAAACAAGTAATACTATATTTACCCTGAATTAAGGGGATTGACACCAACCTTCACGTTAATAATGGAAATTGACTTATGATAACTTTACACGGCTTTGCCGCTAGCAATTATTACAACCTAGTAAAACACGTACTTTTACACAAAGAATTGCCATTTCAAGAAAACCTTATTTATGGTGGTAGTGACGAGTTATTGGTAATCAGTCCGGTAGGCAAAGTGCCTGCCATTACAACAGCGCAAGGGCTTAATATTTCAGAATCGAGCGTGATTTGTGATTTTATTGAAGAAACATACCCCGCGATGCCGTTATATCCAGAAAATGCAGGAGAGCGTGCAGTTGTTCGTCAAATAATGAAAATTTCAGAGCTGTATTTTGAACTACCAAGTAGACGACTTATCACTTATGCATTTACAGGCACTGCAGTTCCAGAGTTGGTTGCCACTGAGGTGCGTCAAGTTTTAAGTCGAGGCATTATCGCATTAAATCACTTAACTAAGTTTTCACCTTGGATCGCGGGCGAACAATTTACCATGGCTGACATTTACGTTTATTACGTAAATACCGTTGTTAAATCTATTGCTTCGTCTCAACTTAATTGGGAAATATTAGCAGATATACCCGGCATGAAAGAGTGGGATGTCGCAATGGGTAAATCTGACATTGCGCAAAGTGTAGAAGCAGATCGAAAAGAAAATATGCCTGAGTTTATGCAAAAAGTTACTCTTCAAATGAAAGCTTCAAATGAAAGCCCAAATAAAAGTTAAGTTTCAAGCAACCAATACTAAATAGAGCTTAGCCACGAAATCGAGTGTATCTTAGAAATAGGTACGGCTACGAACAAAAATGGTCAATACAATAACGTTATTGGCGCAAAAAATTATTTATATGCAGGAGCATTACTCATGTCAGATTCAAACTCAAACTCAAATATTCAACTTACTTCAACAATCAGCGAAGACAATAAACTTACACTTGCTTTGCAAAACATCTCAATACCGCAACCGGGTGCTGATGAAGTTGTTATTCGTATGGAAGCGGCGCCTTTAAACCCATCTGACTTAGCTGTGCTGTTTAGCGCTGGAGATATGGCTAAAGCAATTCAATCAGGCCCTGAGCAAAATCCTATTATAACTGCAGATGTTCCTGCTCAGGCTATGCCATCACTTAAAACACGTGTGGGCAAAGCAACACCTGTGGGTAATGAAGGCGCAGGAACAGTAGTAGCAGCAGGCTCATCAGCTGCGGCACAGGCATTAATGGGGAAAATGGTTGCCGTGATTGGCGGCGGAACTTATCGTCAATATTTATGCACCAATGTTCAAAGCTGTTTAGAATTAAAAGCAGGAACAACAGCAAAAGAAGGGGCTTCATCATTTGTTAACCCGCTTACTGCATTAGCTATGGTGGAAACCATGCGCGCTGAAGGTCATAAAGCTATTGTTCATGCCGCTGCCGCATCTAGCCTTGGCCAAATGCTAAACCGTATTTGTATCGCAGACGGCGTTGATTTAGTTAACATTGTACGTAAACCAGAGCAAGAAACCTTATTACGTGATATGGGGGCAAAATATGTTGTTAACTCAAGTAGTGAAACTTTTATTGCTGATTTAACCGCGGCGATTATTGAAACAGGCGCAACCATTGCGTTTGATCCAATTGGTGGTGGTCAACTAACCAGTGATATTCTTAACTGTATGGAAGAAGCAGCGGCACGTGATATGAAAGAGCACAGTGTTTATGGCTCAGATGTTTTTAAACAAGTTTATATTTATGGCGCATTAAACCGTGGTCCTATTACGTTAAACCGAAACTTTGGTTTTGCTTGGGCTGTTAATGGCTTCTTGTTATTTAATGCACTCGGAAAACTAGGTACTGAAACGGTAATAACAATGCGTAAACGTGTTGCCGATGAAATTACTACAACATTTGCGAGTAATTACACTCATGAAGTATCATTAGCTGAAGCATTACAATTGAAATCAATTGCCGCTTACTCTAAACAAGCGACAGGTGAGAAGTACTTAATTACACCTCAAAAGTGATTTTTCTTATATATATTACTTTTAGAAGTTAGTTATAGAAGTTAGTTATTATATAAGTTAATTATTGATGAAGGTATTTTTTATAGTTAAATCAAGTTAATCAATAACTTTCTCTTAAAACCTTAATGAAAATTAAGGTTTTTTTATGTCTGCTTTAGACTGAAATGAAAGGCGAAGTAAAACCATTAATATTCATTTTAAATTTCCGTACCTTCTATGCTAATACCCTAATAAAATCTATGGCTAGCAATATCTTATGTTATTTGATAAAAATAGTGAAAGATTAATCAGTTATGAAATTATGATATTCATTGTAGAGATTTAGTTTATGAGTTCTAGAAGTTGTGAGTACGGCGTAGGAGATAACTCTTACAAAATGGCAGGAGAGCTGGCGGGTTTGATTAAACTCGTAGATGAATTTTATAATAATATGGATACTTTTACTGAATCAAAAAAGATCAGAGATATGCATTCTAATGATTTATCAGAGTCGAGTAAAAAGTTAGCCTATTTTTTGTCTGGTTGGCTTGGCGGCCCTAAATTATATGCTGAGCATTACGGGAGTATAAATATTCCTTATGCTCATAAGCATTTATCAGTGGGTGTTGAAGAAAGTGAAGCGTGGCTATTATGTATGCAAAAAGCCATAGATAATCAACCTTACGAAAAGCCATTCAAAATTTACTTAATTGAGCAATTAAGGGTTCCAGCAGAACGGATTAGAATGGTGTCAGCTGGTTAAGGATCATGTAGCTAGCTACTTTATAAACTAGATTTCTAACTGCAATACCTAGGTATTAGCTGCGTCTCACTCAATTTAGTATTCTAGCTAAGATGTTCTTAGCCTCTTGATGAAGCGATATCAATAACAAAATAAATGAGCCGATCTATGAATTTGGAGTTAAAAGTAGCTACTTTAGACAATGTAGCAGAGGTTTTAAATCTGCATTACAAATACCAAGTTGATTCAATACTTGAAGAAGATAAGAAAGATGGCTTTATAACGACCGCTTTCACCGAGTCACATTTAAGCCAACTGATAACCGAAGAGCAGGGGCTATTTTTAGCCATACATAACAAACGCATTGTTGCTTATGCTATGGCGGCTTCTTGGTCATTTTGGTGTCAATGGCCGATGTTTCAATTCATGGTAGATAATTTACATGACGCGACACTTTTTAATAACGAACTAACCACTACAAACTCTTATCAATATGGGCCTGTATGTGTTGATAAAAGTGTACGCGGTGCAGGTGTATTTGAAGATGTTTTTAAATTTTCACTTAATAAAATGTCTGAGAAGTATCCTTATTTAGTTACGTTTATCAACAAAAACAACCCTCGCTCTTATGAGGCTCATACTCGTAAAGGTAATTTGGTTGTTATCAATGAATTTAATTATAATAATAACCAATATTTTAAACTTGGCTGTGAAACTTCCAGATAGTTATTTAAACAGATATATAGCTGTCTGCTTAGTCTTCATTTCGCAAAAATAAACCTCACCTATTAATCAAACGTTGAAGAAGAGACTTGATTTCATGCCAGTTCCTGACCCATTAACAATAATGACATTCCCCACAGCCAAAGATCTCAAGCAGTGGCTTAAAGTAAACCATGTCAGCGAAAGTGAACTCTGGGTGAAAATATATAAGAAGAACACAGGCATTGAGAGTATTACTTGGAATGAACTTGTGATTGAGGTTTTGTGTTGGGGCTGGATTGACGGTGTTAAAAAATCACTTGATGATAAAGCTTATCTACAGCGTATTACGCCACGCAAAGTGCGCAGTAATTGGTCTAAAAGAAACACTGAGCATGTAGAACGTTTAATAAGTGAAAACCGGATGATGGAATCAGGGCTGGTACATGTTCGGGCAGCAAAAGCTGATGGCCGATGGGATAATGCGTATGTAGTTAGTGAGATGGAAGTGCCTGAAGACTTTCTAATAGCTGTTGCAAGTGATTTCAATATTAAAGCATTTTATGACACGCTAACTAAGTCGAGTCGATATGTTATTGCGTACGCATTACTCAGCGCCAAGAAACCCGAAACAAGAGAAAAACGATTTACAAAATTTATAAGTATGCTTAAGCAACAAGAAAAGCCGAAGTAAAATTATATAAGTGAGTAAAATTAATAGCATTGTACTGTTTCAAGCGCTGCGTACTCTAATTAAGACAAGGTAGAGCCTGTTCGTGAAACTGGTTACACAAACAGGCGAAAACGCAGTTTAAATTTAAAACAAGTTCTGTCTTTAGGTTCATTTAAAATGCATTTACTCTTTGATGCTCTCTTCTTAAATTGAATAAATTTTTAACCCTTGAAAGAGCAACCGACCCTAATTATTTTCTAAATATATCGTAAAAAAACACCTTGAAAATATCCTACTGATTTTACTAGTGTTCGCTAGCCCCATGTGGTTAAATTTGTGTTGATTATAATCCCTATAATTTAATGGAAGTTAACTTCGACTTAGGTTCGGCTTAGGTTCCATTTAGGTTGAAGCTAGCTTGTTTTCAGACCATGTTTTTTCACTTATCAAAATCAAAAAGGCGTTACCTTGATCTATCTTTATCCAGCCAACAAAATGGAAAATTTGTTAACCTTACTCAACAAAATTTCTCAGCTTTCTCCCTTAGGTGTATTTAATCAAGAAGTCATTGTTGTACAAAATGCAGGTATGCAGCACTGGCTTAACTTAGCCATAGCTAAAGAACGTGGTATTAGTATGAATATGCGTTACGCGTTACCTGCTCAGTTTTTGTGGAAGCTAATACGCTCGCTGGCTAGCGATGATAAGGTGCCAGATCAATCGCCTTACTCAAGAGAAGTGCTTTGCTGGCGAATTCATGCCATTTTAGCCCTTGATTCAGTAGTTAATGACAATGATTTTAGCCAAGCAACACAATATTGGCGTGGTGAAAAACCAGTAAGTGTTGATGGTGAAGTCAATATTAATGAAAGTAAACATGCTCAATTAAAACGTTACCAATTAGCCGTACAACTGGCCGATTTATATGAACAGTATTTGATTTTTAGACCGCAATGGCTAGATAGTTGGCAGCAAGGAAACTTTGAATTATCAGGCCTGGAAAATAGCGAAACAAGTGAGCATAAATGGCAAGGTAAGTTATGGCAATTATTAATTACTGAGCTTGCTTACAACCCTGTTGAATTAATGCACGATGCAATTGCTAATATTGAGTCTAAAAAAGATCTTATTCCACCACGGATTAGCTTTTTCGGCCTTAATACTATGGCGCCAATGTGGTTAGATTTTATTAACGCCTTGAGTGAGCATGTTGAAGTACACTTTTTTCATCTCAACCCGTGTTTTTCTTATTGGGGTGATATTATTACTCAAAAAAGTGCGTTAAACCAAGCATTAGCAAATGCCAAAGGTAAACTCTCAGCGTGGTCTGATGGCGTTGATGATGTACAAAGTTTTGTGGGTAATCCTTTATTGGCTAACTTAGGTCAACAAGGCCGTGAATTTATCTCTATGCTGCAAGATTATAGTACAATTGATATTGAACTCTTTGAGCAAGCAAAAACGGATCACGATCAATCAGAACAAGTCAATCAAGTTGAAAATGCTAAAAATCAGCAAGCAAGTGTTTTACATTACATACAAAATGATATTTTGTCATTAACCGATGCCAGCCATACAACTGACAGTTCAACAAACTCATTAAGCGCAGCTCAATTAGATAAACAAGTAACGAATAAAACACTTCAAGATGACTCAATTGTATTTACAAGTTGTCATAGTGCACTACGTGAAGTACAAGCTCTGCACGACTACTTATTGCATCAATTTAATCAAGATAAAAGTTTAACCCCAAAAGACATTTTGGTAATGTGTCCGCAAATAGAACAATATGCTCCCTACGTAAATGCCGTATTTACCCGTGGTTGGCAAGATATTGCAGGTGAAGTACCACCATTACCATGCTCAATTGCGGATAGAAGCGCTAAAGATAGCGATCCTCTGGTTGCTGCTTTTACAGAGCTATTAAGCTTACCCGATAGTCGATTTGGGGTCTCGCAATTACTCGCTTTTTTACGCTTACCGGCTATGGCAAGCCAGTTTGCAATAAACGCTGAAGATATCACTAAAATATCTGCTTGGTTAGAACAAGCCACAGTGCACTGGGGCTTAGATTTAAGCCATAAACAATCTTTATTAGGGGATAAAGCTAATGCCGCGTTTACATGGCAACAAGGTTTGTCACGCTTATTACGTGGTTTTGCTTTTGCTGATAGTGAACATATTTATCAAGATCAACTTCTACTGAGTAATGTTGAGGGCAGTGATGGGATTTTACTCGGGCAATTAATGCTCTTTATTGAACAGTTACAATACTTTAGCCAAAATCTACAGCGAGCTCGCAGTGCCACGCAATGGCAAACCTTTTTGTTAGAACAGTTAAACCGTTTGTTTAGCCGTATCGATAGCGATAATGTCAGTTACGAAAATAGCTTAATGATTATTGAACAAGCCATTGCTGGTTTAGTTGAACATTGTCACAGCGCTAACTATGAAGAAGATATCTCGTTACTCATTGTGGTTGATTATCTAACACAACATTTCAGCCAAGGGGATGCGAGTAAACAATTTATGGTTGGCCAGGTTACCTTTTGCTCTATGCTACCAATGCGCAGCATTCCGTTTAAAGTGATAGCTGTGCTTGGTTTAAACGATGGTGAATTTCCAAGACAGCGACAACCGTTAGGTTTTGACCTTATGCAATTATCTAAAGCCCAGCTTGGTGATAGATCACGCCGTGGTGATGACAGATACTTATTTCTAGAAGCGATTATTTCGGCAAGAAAATCCTTGTATTTGAGCTATCAAGGTCGAAACATTAAAAATAACAGTGAAAAACAGCCCTCGTTAGTCGTTAAAGAGTTAATGGAATATTTAACTCAAGGTTATGGTTGGGACTTTACTGAAATGAATAACTCTACAACATCTTCTCTATCGTCGTCAGCAATTTACCAATTACCGATGCAAGCCTTTAGTTCTCGTAATTATCAAGGAAAATGGGCGAGTTTTGATGCCAACTGGCTAGCTTTAGGGCAAAGTACTAAAGCTGAACAAAGCGCGGTTGAAAACCCAGGTGAAAACTCATCAATTTTAACCATAGCCCTAGAAGAGGATGAGTTAAATGTCCAAGACATTAACTTGTCATGTCAGCAATTAATACGCTTTTACCAACACCCAGCTAAAGTATTTGCTCAACAGCACCTTAATCTCTATTTTGAAAATAATAATATATTACTTGAAGATGTGGAGCCGTTTGAGGTTAATCGTTTAGAAAGTTATCTTTTACGCCAAGACTTTCTTCATAGCACTTTAACTAGCATGGCCGCTAGTCAGTTAGGTGATGGGAGTACTGAAGATGTTACTCAAGGTTTGGAAAACTGTTTACATCAAGCAAAAACCAAAGCCCAATTGTCAGGTAAATTTCCAGATTTACCTACCACAGAAATGTTATTTACTGAGTATCAACAAGATGCTTTGCACTTCAGCGAAGAAATTAACACCCTTAATTGTGATAACCCTGAAATTATTACTTGTGATATCACATTACCGCTTGAACTAGAAACAACGAGTACTAAAACGGTTAAGGTTAAGTTAACAACACAATTATCAGTGAAAAATAACTTATTAGTGCATTATCGAAGCTCAAGCGCTAAAGCTAAAGACAAGTTCACTTTATATTTACAGCAACTGGTACTGCAAGTATGGCAAGACCAAGTCATTTTGAACCCAACAACAAGTGCTATTGAGGCGAGTGATGCTGAAAAGTTAGCACAAATTACTGAAAGCGTAGGACTATATTTCAATACTAAAACACAAAAAGTCGATCAATTTACCGTAAAAACTATACCTGATGCGAAATCAAAATTAATTAACTTACTAAAGGTGTTTTTTAAAGGTCAGCAACAACCCTTATTGTTAAATGGCGAATTAGCCGAAAAAGTATTTACCAAGTCACGTGGTGAATTAATCGCAATGAACCAAAGTCGATTTGAGAGTTTCTGGTTAGGAGATATGAATACTCGTGGTTTAGTTGAAGATGAATATCTTAATTATTTTTGGCCGCAATGCCCACAGTACAGTCATCATCAAACGGATATTGAATTAATTTATCAAGATTTATATGACTTAGTTGTAAAAGCTGCTGCTAAAAAGAGTAGCAAAGCTAAGCAGGGAGCTAAATAATGACAGAGTTAATGACTGCTAAACAATCGCCTAAAACGAGCGAAATAGTATTACAAAACCTTGATGCCGCAACCATTGCACTTTCTGGTAAACACCTTATAGAAGCTAGTGCAGGGACGGGGAAAACCTATAATATCACCCGCATATATTTGCGTTTATTACTTGAGCGTGAGTTAACGGTTGAGCAAATACTTTTGATGACCTTTACCAAAGACGCCACACAAGAACTACGTGGCAGAATTGACGCTTTTATTCGTCAAGCGTTAAACGATTGGGATGATTTGTGCCTCAACGATGTGTATTTTAGCGAACTTGATCAGCGAATTGAAAAACCTAAACGAGAATTTTTATTAAAGCGTGCTTTATTATTTTTAGATGAAGCGGCTATATTTACTATCCACGGTTTTTGTCAACGTGTATTAAATCAATACGCCTTTACCAGTGGCTTACCCTTTAATGCTAACATGGCGGCTAATTCATCTGAAATAACCTTGCAAGTTTGTCAGGATTGGTATCGCAGTTTAGCGAAAAATAGCCATAACAACTTTTTACTTATTGCCCAATTCTGGCCAACACCCAATAGTTTCTTATCTAGTTTTAGCAAAGCTATCGGTCACACCAGTGAATTATCAGTTATTGATGTAGTCAGTGTCGAAAATGAGTTTATCAACCTAACTCGACAAGCATTGCAAACGTTAATAACGAATAGCACATTAATAGAAAATGCTTTGATATTAGTAAAGAAGGGCACTGAGCAAGAACTAAGACGCAGAGAGCTGGCGCAATTAATCAACTGGTTAGAGAGCATTATTAATGAGCATTTATCTTTGCTTGACGTTGGGCAAGGTAAAGCCGGCATGCCTGACAGCTTTATTGATGGCAGACGCTATAGTCGATCTAAATTTAAAGCTGAGTTAGTTGAGGTGCTTGCGCCAGTCTTAATTGTTAAAGAACAAGTTAAAGGTTTGGCTGACAAAATTAACAAGGCAAAAGCGTATGCAATTGTTAAGTCGGGTATTTATCAAATTCGACAAAAAGTTATAGAACAAAAGCAGGCGTTAAATATTTTAGACTTTGACGATTTGATCAATACCCTAGCGAATTGTTTAGGCGCTGCAAATAACTCAGAGAAGAATGAAACAAACCAAGTGAATCAATTAAGCACTGAGGTAGCATTTGATCCTGAAAGTGCCGCTTTATTAGCAAAGCAGTTATTACAGCAATACCCTGTGGCGTTAATTGATGAATTTCAAGATACTGATCCTAAACAGTTTGGTATTTTACAAAATATTTATTACGGCGATAAAGCTGAACAAGCCCAAGCGGGGCTATTTCTTATTGGCGATCCTAAACAGGCTATTTACGGTTTCCGTGGTGGTGATATTTTTGCTTACCTTAATGCGCGCAGTGGTTGTGATCACCATTGGTTAATGGATACCAATTGGCGTTCAACCCCTGAAATGATCGCAGGATACAATCAGTTATTTACCTATCTGCGTACTGAAACTCAGCGTAATGAAAATAAGTGTAATGAAGATACTGAATTAACAGAGCACGTCGCGCAATCTAGCCAGCACTCTGAGCTTAGCTCTGACCTTAATTCCGATCTTAGTTCTGATCTTAGTTCCGATCTTAGCTCTGATGCTAACTCTGAAAAAGATAGCAAAGCAAGTGTCTTCGGATTTGGTATTCCTTATTTACCGGTACTTGCGGGTAAAGCATCGAAGCAACCAACAGAAGATACTGGCCTTACTAATGAAAGTGATAAAGCTCTGCAATTTATTCATTTCACGTCCGAGAGTGAAGAGCAACCGGAAAAAGTCAGCCAAGCTAGTCGATCCACATTAGCAACTTGGTGTGCGAATGAATTAGCCACATTATTAACGACTCCTCCAAACCAAAACCAAGCGTTAGCTAAACCAAAAGACATCGCTATTTTAGTACGAGATGGCGCAGAAGCGCGTGATATAAAAATGGCTTTGCAACAAGCAGGGCTTGAGAGTGTGTTTTTATCTGACAGAGCTAACTTATTTCATTCTGAGCAAGCTAAACAATTATTAAGCTTATTAAAAGGCATATTATTAGCTGAAAATGAAAGGTTATTTGTTACTGCCTTGTCATGTGGGTTATTAGGTTATAACGCCAAAAAGTTGCATGAATTACAAAATGATGAAATAGCGTATCAAAGTGTAAAGTTTGCCTTTGTTGATTACCGCCGCCAATGGCAACGACAAGGGTTCATAACTATGGCCATTAACTTGATGCATAATCTAGTTGATGTCTCTGAGGTGAATAGTTATAGCAGTAAAGATCGTTGTTTAACTAACATTTTGCACTTGTTTGAAATATTACAAGCGGCGAGCGTGCGTCTTAGCCAGGGACAAGAGTTATTACATTGGTTTGAACAGCAATGTCATCTTGAAATTAATGATGTTGAAGCAGAGCTGCGTTTAGAAAGTGATGGCGACTTGATCCGTTTGATCACTCAACATGGCTCGAAAGGGCTTGAATACCCGTATGTTTTCGTGCCGTTTGCTTGTCGTCACAAAGACCCGCTTAAATTTGGGCTTAAATCAGTTAACTATCTAGAATACCATGATAACAAAGGTAACTTGTGTTTGAGTTTAGATGGCTCAAAACAAGCGAAACAAGCCATGAGTGATGAAGCTTACGCTGAGAGCATTCGTTTATTGTATGTTGCGATAACAAGGGCTGAACGTCGCTGCTACATATTGTGCTGTGCTTTTGATAATTATCATTTGTCGCCATTAGGTAAAACTCTGCAATTACAAGACAAAGACAGTTTATCTCTATCACTAAACAAACTTAAAGCAGAAGCCGAACATGCCATTGGTATTCGTGAAGTGTCACTCGATTCAGCAGATGATTATACTTCTGATAATATTTTAGACGCTATTAAAAATTCACCGAGGGAAGCTAATAATTTACCTCAAACAGCGGTTAGTATTTTTACTGGCTCAATAGAGCGTGATTGGTGGTTAAGCTCATTTACGGCATTAAGTCGTAATATTCGTCATGCTGGTGTATCTAATCCTGATAGAGACAGTGATTTAACTAAACGGGTTTCTGAATTATCTACTGACGCTGGATATGTCGAGCAAGTAAATTTGAACCAAGTGGTAAACACTGCGGATAATATTTGCTTTAAACTGGCCAAAGGCGCGCATACAGGTAATTTATTACATGATATTTTAGAGCACACCGATTTTACCGCACCAGATTGGGCTACTGCCTTTGAAAAACCGCTGTTAAAATATGGAGAGCTAAATGGCAACGTTGATCAGGCTGATAGATTTACTGAAGAGGATCTCAAACAATGGTTAACACAAATACTTAATGCCCCTTTGATTAGTAATAAGGTTAACTTAGGTGTGAGTACAGAGCTTGTAAACCTAGCCAAGCTCCCCCTAAACAAAACATTACGTGAAAGTGAATTTTATTTTCCTATGCAAGGTCAAGGAACTGGGGCTTTAGCTAATTTGCTAACCGATCATCGAAATAGTGTTCAGCCTAGTAGTAACGGTGATTTATTGAATACCTCCCGTAAATATCCAGTCATGTTACCTAACTATAAAAAGTTATCTGGGATGATGCATGGTTTTATTGATTTAATCTTTGAATTTGCAGGTAAGTATTATCTTTGTGATTATAAATCAAATCACTTAGGAGATAGTTTTAACGATTATCAGTTCGATGCTTTACTCGATAATGTTGAAAAAAATTATTATGACTTACAGTATTTAATTTATTCGCTGGCATTACACCGTTACTTACAACAAAACCTACCTGATTATGAGGTGAGTCAGCATTTTGGTGGCGTGTATTATTTATATCTTCGCGGCATGACAACCGATCCAAAACATCAAGGTAGTGGCGTTTATTATCGCGCTATTAGCGAACAAGAAATTAATCAATTAGATGCTTTATTTTCTGCAGATATAACCAGTCAGTCTTCAGAGCTAAATGAAGATGCAACGGCAGCGCAAATAACAGTAGAAGAGGCATAAAATGATCGATTCAATTAGCACAAATACTTCGGCTACTATGGACAAAGTAATGGCAGGCAACTCAATTTATAATAACTTTCAGCAAGCCAAAGCTGCCATTTTAGGTATTGAAGCGATAGATTATTTTTTTGCTAAAGAAATGATCAACGCCTTAACTGAAAGTTTGAATAGCGTCACTGTGGCTAATAATGTAGAAGAAAAGTCGCTGTTACGAGACGAAAATGTATATCACATGTTTTTAGCATTAAGTGTCAGTTTGCGGGCGGGGCATAGTTGTTTACCATTAGCTGAAATTGGCGGCAAACATTGGGGCAAAGGTTTTGCATCTAAAGCATCACAAGAGTTAACAGAGCAAGAGTTATTTCAGCAAGAAAAGTCCGATTTAAGTGACATGAGTGAAAGCTCAGCGCAAACGCTCAGCCATGTGGGGTTTGTTTTTGCACCATTATCACAACTACAACAATGGTTAAGTGAATTAAATCTACAGATTGCTGATAAGCAGTTAGTGGTTTTAGATAATGATAACTTGTATATGCGTCGTTATTTTCAATTTGAGTATGAATTAGGGCGTGCTATTAAAAGTCGGTTAAATACACCATGTACTTATAGTAATGATGATATACGGGCCTCTATCACTAGCATTTTTCCTGAAGATGCAGTGCAAGAAAGTGAAAAAGATGAGGTTGATTGGCAAAAAATTGCCGTTGCTAATGCAATTAATAAAAACTTTAGTGTTATTGCCGGTGGGCCAGGCACAGGTAAAACTTATACGGTTACTAAATTATTAGCTGCTTTGGTAAGTTTAGCGCGTATTTCACCAACTAAACAAAATCAAGAAAACGATAACGAAAATGATAATAAAGCGTTATCGGACATAAACATAGTGCTAGTTGCGCCAACGGGTAAAGCCGCGCAACGATTGTCAGAATCAATAGTTGATGCTATTTCTGGCTTTGCTGGGCTAATTGATGCGAACGTTCTTGCTGATATTCCAACACAGGCACAAACCATTCATCGTTTATTAGGTGTTATTCCTAATTCACCTAATTTTAGGCATGATGAGAATAATCGTTTAGCTTATGACATTGTCTTAATTGATGAAGTATCTATGGTTGATTTACCGCTAATGACTCGCGTATTTCGCGCTTTAAAAGACAGCTGTAAAGTGATATTACTTGGTGATGCAGATCAATTACCGTCTGTTGCTGCAGGTAGTGTTCTAGCCGATATTGCACCACGTCCACATGGCGGTTTTAGCACAGTTAATCAAGAGTATTTACTTGATGTATGCAACCTTAACTTGGCACAACAACAAGGCATAAATCTTAATAGTGCAATTAAGCATACTCCAAACAATAGTCCGCAATGTGATTATTTAACGTTCTTGATTAAATCACGTCGTTTTGATGGTAAAGGTGGTATAGGTTTAATTGCCAATGCAGTGATTAACGGAGATGTAAATCGTAGTTGGCAGTTGCTTAATGATACAAAAAATACAGATACAGAAAGTGCTGTGGAAAATCAATTAGTATTGGCACAAGATGAGCTTACTCATTGGTTAGCGCCTTTAGTGAAACAATATTACCAACCAATTGCTCAATGCAGTAATGTTAAAGACGCTTTTACGTTGTTATCTCAGTTTCGAGTTTTGTGTGCAACTAGGCAAGGTGATTATGGAGTTGAGCAACTTAATGAACAGATTAAAGGTTATTTAGGTAAAAGTACGCCATTTCATTTGCAAACTCAGCAAGGCCAACAAAGCCATAATATGCTTTATCATGGATTACCTATCATGATTAACCAAAATGATTACCGATTAGGGTTGTACAATGGTGATATTGGCATTATTTGGCATGTTGAAGATAAAAATGGTAATAAACATCTAATGGCCTGTTTTGAAGAGTCGTCTGCCGTTGATGGTATTCGAAAAATTTTGCCGTCACGTTTACCACAATTTGAAAGTGTATATGCTATGACCATACATAAAACCCAAGGCAGTGAATTTACTCATGTGGCTATGGTGTTATCGGCAAACGACAATGCAAGTGACGAAAGTAAAATACCAAGTGGTAGTAAACTATTATCACGCGAATTACTTTACACCGGCATTACCCGTGCGAAAAAGAAGCTAACCATTGCAACTAATAAAACCGTGTGGAAGCAAGGGGTGATAGGACAAGTTAAACGGTATTCGGGGTTATCGTTAGATTGCTCAAGCTAAATGATATAATCCCCTTTGATAACCATATTTGATTTTAAAAATTATTCAGGACGTTAACAAACACATGCAATTAATTGATATAGACAAAGCGCGTTATAGAAAACATTTAAATATTATTATTGTCGGCTTTATTAGCTCATTATTAATATTGTCATTAGCTTTTGGCACATTACTTATCAGTATGTTTTCAACTATTGGAGATGTAACTCATGTAACTCAGGCTGCTAGTGATTTTGTAGATGGCGAACAACAATCTAATTTTAAATATAATTTATTAGGCGTTATTCTTGCGCTACTGGCTAATGCTGCGTTTTTGCATAGCGTTAAAGGCAGTGATTATTTTAAAGAAGTTTATTATGTTTGGCAGGTTAAACATATACAAAATTTGATTTACCGCAAACTTAAAAAGATTAAGCTGGCGGCTAATACGGGTGAAGAAAGGGCTTTGATTATTTTATCTTTTTATTATCAAAGCCAATTACAAGTATACAAACTTGATGACAACACCATTACACTTGATACTGTGGTGAATGAATTACAAAAAGTGAATGATACCATTGCAGATTACGGGCTAGATTTAAGTAATAAACAATTCGATAAAACCTTATTAGCAGTGTATTAGTATTAGCGGCGTAACAATTGATCTAGATAGGGTTGATAAATGATAGACAATAAAAAACCAGCATTCTTAAACAAAGATGCTGGTTTTTTTAATTGGTTTGGCTTATTCGTTACTAATAAAAATAATTTAAAGTAATATAAAATTTATTAAGCTATTTGTATTAGTAAAGCTGCCTGAATTATTTACGAGCTTATCTAGCGCGGAAAATAATGCGACCTTTTGATAAGTCGTATGGTGTTAATTCAACGGTTACCTTATCGCCAGTTAAAATACGAATGTAGTTTTTACGCATTTTGCCCGAGATATGTGCAGTAACAACGTGACCATTTTCAAGTTCTACGCGGAACATAGTATTAGGTAGGGTATCTAAAACCGTACCTTGCATTTCAATATTTTCTTCTTTCGCCATGGGGCGCTAAACCTCTAATGTTGTGCAAATTAGCCGATAAATATCTCACTATTGAGGATATTATGTGGCAGATAAAAAAGCTGCGCGAATGATGCCTAATTGCTTGGCTAAAGTAAAGGCTTGTGACTATTTATTTAGCAATTTTAGCCTTATTTGACACGTTTAGCTGCCATTCTCCGTCAATAAAGCGTTCAAATGGGAAGTATCTGTCTTTGTAATTCATTTTTTGGCAATCATCTATTTGATAACCTAAATATAGATACGGCAGCGACATTTGTTTGCAAAAACTTAATTGAGTAAGAATTGAAAACACACCTAAACCATTTGCTTTAAAGTTAGGATGATAAAAAGTATACACCGCAGATAAGCCATTACTGAGTACATCAGTTACCGCTATACAGATTAACGTATCTTCTATTTGGCCAGTCGATTCATCGGCAGGAGCCCAAGTCTCAATAAACAACTGTTTGGTTAAATTACTACTTAAAAAACTTTCAAATTGCTGAAAAGAAGCAGGGTACATACTGCCATCGCTATGTAAGGTATTAATATAATTTTCAAATAAAGGGTAGTAACTGTCTTTTAACTGATCAGATTGTTTAATAATAAAATGACTATTACGTTTTTTAGAGCGCTTTTGACTTTTAGAGGGGGTAAATCCATTGACTAACACTCGAATAGATTGGCAAGCATTGCAGTCTGTACACTCTGGTCGATAACTTTGATCGCCACTGCGACGAAAGCCCTGAGCCATTAACCAAGCATAACTTTCACTATTTTGTAAACGTTCATCTACAGCAATTAATAAGCGCTCTTGTTTATTGGGTAAATAATTACAAGGGAATTCTTTTGTTAATCCTAAAGTGTATGATGAATCGCTCATTAAAAATTGCCTACTGCATTAATTGAAGGGGTAACTTATTGAAAAATTATGTATTGATTAAATGGTTAAAGTGCGTGCTTGCCAGAAATTATCAGGTACTTTTTGTTTTCTGGCAAATTGTTGTTGCACAAGAAACGCATCACGACTTATTTCAATAGCGCCCATATCTTCTAAAAATGGATTTAATAACTGACAATCAATAAACTTAATATTGATTGAGGACAATAGTTTGCTTAGTGCTACCAAGGCAAATTTAGACGCATTAGGTTGTTGGTAAAACATTGACTCCCCAGAAAAGAAACCATCGATGGCAACACCATAAAGTCCGCCTAGTAAAACCCTTGTTTGCTTTCTTTGTTCATCAATTTTGTCTGGGAGCGTCTGCCAGATTTCAATTGAATGCGCATAACCTAATTGATGTAAAGTTAGATAAGCGGTTTGCATTTCATCAAGGATCCAAGTTTCGCCTTCACGAAAGGGCGCGTTAGCACATAACTGAATAACTTGTTTGAAATCTTGATTGAGGGTTACTTCAAAAGGGGATTTGTTGATAGCTTTACGTAAAGTACGATTAATCCGTAATTGTTCAATATTGATAATTGCTCTGGGATCGGGCGACCACCACATAAGCGGGTCGCCAGCACTGTACCAAGGAAAAACACCCTGACTATAAGCTGTTAATAAGCGTTCGGGTGATAAATCGCCACCTAGCGCTAATAAACCATTAGGCTCAGTAAGGGCGTATTCAATAGGAGGAAAGGTCAAACTATTATCATCAAGTTGATATAAAATTTGACTCATTTCCGTTCCTATTACATGTGGTTACTCTAAGCTTGGCGTTAGAGTAAATAAAGCTTATTGTGCGTCTAAGCTATTGTGCGTCTAAGTAACGCTCAGCATCTAATGCAGCCATACAACCAGCACCTGCAGAGGTAATTGCTTGACGATAAATATGATCAGCAATATCACCAGCGGCAAAAATGCCCTCAACACTAGTTTGTGTTGCGTTACCCTGTGTACCGCTATTAATGGTTAAGTAACCATTTTCCATCGCTAATTGATCTTTAAAAATATCAGAATTTGGCTTATGACCAATAGCTATAAATACACCTGCAACATCAAGCTCTTCAGTTGCTTCTGATTTAGTATCTTTTAGACGTAAACCAGTAACACCCATGTTATCACCTAGTACTTCATCTAAAGTGCGGTCTGTGTGTAAAATAATATTACCGTTAGCTACTTTGTCGTTTAAACGGTCGATTAATATTTTTTCGCTACGGAAAGTATCGCGACGGTGAATTAAATGAACTTCACTCGCAATGTTTGATAAATAAAGCGCTTCTTCAACAGCAGTATTACCGCCACCAACTACAGCAACTTTTTGGTTCTTGTAGAAGAAACCATCACAAGTAGCACAGGCTGAAACACCACGGCCCATAAAAGCTTCTTCTGACGGTAAACCTAAATACTGAGCCGATGCACCAGTACAAATGATTAATGCATCACAAGTATATTCGCTGCTACCTTTTAATTTATAAGGCTTAGAAGAAAAATCTACAGACTCGATATGATCAAAGATAATTTCAGTATCAAACTTCTCTGCATGTTTTTGCATACGTTCCATTAATGCAGGACCTGTTAAGTCATCCGCATCACCTGGCCAGTTTTCAACTTCAGTTGTAGTGGTTAATTGACCACCTTGCTGAATACCTGTGATCATTACAGGCTTTAAGTTAGCGCGGGCAGCATATACTGCAGCGGTATAACCAGCAGGGCCTGAGCCTAAAATTAATAGTGGACAATGTCTTACGTCGCTCATGAAATCTCCAAGAAAAAATTGAATAGCTAAATAATTAGCTGATTGAGTAGGTAAATTTAACTAACCTGAGTTCGGGATAATGAAATTGTAAAGTATAACAATATCAACTATTTGTA
>NZ_PJAI02000021.1 GCF_002843355.2 Colwellia echini | reverse complement strand
CTTCAGTCACGCTTGTGTCACTTGCAGTAACTGTGATATCCGCCGCATCATTGCTGCCGGTAATGGTGATCGTTTGTGTCTCAGTGGTGCCATCGTCACTAGTAAAGGTGATCGTATCGGTTAAGGTTTCACCGTCTGGTAACGCTTGTACCGCAGCATTGCTGTCATCTAAGCTGTATTCCCATACACCTGTGCCATCAACCACAACCGTGCCGTAGCTCGCAGTACTGCTCACTAAAGTCCCTTCGCCGGTATCAATATCACTAACAGACACTGTGCCTGTTGCGGTGTTGTTGCTCGCATCATCTTCAGTCACTAATGTGTCACTTGCAGTAACTGTGATATCCGCCGCATCATTGCTGCCGGTAATGGTGATGGTTTGTGTCTCAGTGGTGCCATCATCACTGGTGAACGTGATGGTATCAACCAAGGTTTGACCTGCTGGTAAGGCTTGCACTGCAGCATTGTTGTTATCAAGTGAATACGTCCATTGACCTGCTGCATCCACCGCAACGGTGCCGTATGTTGCTGTGCTGCTCGCTAACGTGCCTTCACCTGTATCTTCGTCAATTATCTCTATAGTACCAATAGCCGTATTGCTCAGATCATCTTCAATTACATCACTATCAATAGTATTGTTCGTAATTTGAGCTGCATCATTAACCAATACAGTTGTCACTGTATTACTTGCACTAACGCCATCACTTGTAGTTAAGCTGATATTAGGTAAGGTATTACCTGCATTTAGGAATACTTCACCTGCTGGTGTTAATTTTACATCCGTACCATCTAAAACGTAATAACCTTGATCATTTGTGCCTGATGTAAAATCAACGGTTAAACCACCTTCATCATCAGTCAGAGTATAACTAGCAAGCACCGAACCAGCAGCTGTAGAATCTTCTGTCGCAGTGCCATTAGTGATCGTTAATACTTCAACATCATTAACTAATATTGTAGTAACTGTATTCGTTGCAACTACACCATCGCTTGTCGTTAAACTTATATTGGGTAAATTATTACCTGAATCTAAGTAACTTTCTCCCAAAGCTGTAAGTTTGATATCTGTTCCATCAAGAACGTAATAATTATTGATATTAGTGCCTGGAGTAAAGTCTACCGTTAACGCGGCTTCACCTTCCTCATCAGTTAGGGTATAACTTCCCAATATGGTACCCATCACGGTAGTATCTTCAGTTGCAGTACCATTGGTGATTGTTAATGTTTCAATATCATTAATATCTATAGTTGTTCCAGGAGAAACATTTACTGTTGCCGGTGTTGTTTGCTCACCGTCTGTCGCTGATAAAGTAAAACCAGGTAAATCTTCGCCGCGATCGATTAAGTCGACACCCGCTTGCGTTAAGACAACCGTGTTGCCCACAAGAGCATAATTCGTTGTATCAGATAAGGTGACAGTAATTTCGTCGCCATCTTCATCAAAGGTGCTAAACGTCGCTACTTCATCGTTGATCGATGCACCTTCTTCAGTAAAACTATCGGTTGTGGTTAACAGCGTTATCGTCGCTGCATCATTGACATCAATCGTATTACCTGGGTTGATATTTATGATAGATGGTGCCTCTTGCTCACCATCAGTAGCGGACAATGTAAAACCAGGTAAATCTTCGCCGCGATCGATTAAGTCGACACCCGCTTGCGTTAAGACAACCGTGTTGCCCACAAGAGCATAATTCGTTGTATCAGATAAGGTGACAGTAATTTCGTCGCCATCTTCATCAAAGGTGCTAAACGTCGCTACTTCATCGTTGATCGATGCACCTTCTTCAGTAAAACTATCGGTTGTTGTTAACAGCGTTATCGTCGCTGCATCATTTACTGAATTAACAGTAACAGCAGATTCTACAATTGTAGAGCCACCATTATTATCTGTTGCCACTAGAGTAATTGTGGCTTCGCCGTTAAAGTTATCAGCGGGAGTAAATGTGTAAGTGCCATTATTATTAACAACAACATTACCTTGCTCTGCAGGAACTGTTGCCGTAATAGATTCAATAGTCCCATCAATATCTTCAGCGGTAAAGCTTACCGTAATAGAGCCAGAATCTTCATCCAGTGCACCATCTTCTACGGAAAGTTTCGGTGCTATATTATTATCTACATCATTACCTAATATTATAGCGGTGCCAACACCTTGAGAATCACCAATTTTGGCAGTAAGTGTAAAACTTTCATTTTGTTCGTTGGTGCTGTCATCAATAGTATCTACAATGACAGTTATGCTTGTAATACCAACGGGAACAATCACGTTGCCTTTACCGTCAAACTCTAAATATTGCGGACTCCCCGCCTCACCATAATAAGCTTTAATGCTCGACACATCATAATCTTGTTCGTTTGCACTACCATTTTTTAGAGATAAATTAACGAGTGTTAGTGAGTCAGTTGTATTACCTAAATCTTTATTAATATTTACGGTAAATAGTGCCGTTTCGCCTTCATTAATTTCGGATGAGCTTACGGTTAGTTCAACTGGATAGTCATTATCAAAAATACGTAATGTACCTTGGGCATCATTAATAGTCGCATTTGTTGCATCCGAAAGGTTGATTACAGCAAATTCAGGTGAGTTCTCTAGAATTAAATCATCGGCAATCGCAATTGAAATAGTCGCCGTTGTTTCCCCTGGTTGGAAAGTAACCGTACCTGATGTATTAGCAAAATCTTCACCAAACTTTGCTGTTAATTCTGTAGTATTATAATTAACTGTAACAACTTCATCGCTTGCTTCACTTAAGGTTAAGGTAAATATCGCATCACCCTGACCTTCTGTGATTAATACATAATCGATATCTATTTGCGGTAAATTAAGAGGAAGTGAGTCGTTATCTTCAATAGCAAATAAAATAGTTTCGTCGTAATAATTTTCCCCCTTAATTTCAGCTCGAAAATATTCGGTAGGCTCAATAGTTACATCATCAAAAATAGGTACGCGGATCTCAATGCTGTTATTACCTGCGGCTAACTCAAAGCCAAAAATAGGTCGAGGAATAGTACCGGTAGTATCTATAGCTACAACAGTCATTGATATCCAAGTATTTCCCCCATCATTTGAGTACTCTAGCGGAATATTATAATCATCAGCATATTCTGCAATTTGAATAATACCGTTATCAATTACAGCATCTTTTCCTAAGGCAATTAATTCTGCTTGTACCTGAGCAGTTAATTGCTCACTTAATAATTCACTCGTAAAATTTATTGTTAGTTGCGTATCAGTATCAAACGATAATGAGCTATTTAAGGTAAATTGATTAAAACCGGAGTCTTCTTTTACATCGTTAATGTCAGCGGAAAGGTGCGATTTATAGCTGTCTAATGATTGAGAGGTTACGTCTTTACTAACTGTCCAATCTTCAACTCGATAATCGATAGCTAGACCCTCAAGGTCTTTACCTGTAACACTTTCATTTAATTTTATTTCAAAGTTACCATCACCTTTATCGACTAGTGTGCCAATATTTTCAAATGATGCAGATAACTTCACATTATCAACAATTAAGTTTTCGGTGATAACCTGTTTACCAACGGCACCAACTAATAAATCATCTGTGGTAAAGGTGATCACACCTTCTGCTTCAAGAAAATGATAATTAATTAACCCGCCTGGAACATCAATCGTATCAATTTCACGAGCATCAGCATTTTCTGGTGCACGATCTCCTGCTAGACCATCAATAGTTTGTGCTACATGATCCATAGCGATACTTTCAAAAGTATTCTCACCATTGTCATTTCTTTCACTTTCTCGAGTAAATTCAATACCCACAGAAGCTAGCGCTTGCGAAATCATTTCTTTACCAGAGGTTGTTATATCCAGTACTTCTCCTGTTGTAGGATCAATATAACCGGTAAAAGCATCACGTATTTCTTGACTGATTATGATGTTAGTTGCATACGAATTTTCATTATTAATAAGTTGATCTGTACTTAATATTCCATCGGTATTATTACTATCTGTTAAATCACTATCTAATGCTTGTAGGAAGATAGCCATATTTTCAACATGACTTGAGTTACTGTCAGAAAGTTCAGTACCTGCAATATCTTGTAAAAATAGAGTATCACCGTTAATTGCATTTGCATTAAATTGAGCAATGATTACATCACCAATACTGAAGGTTATAATATCACCAGCGTTATATTTAAACTCACCTGCAGTACCTGTGTCTCCGGTTAAACCTGTTAGCCCTGATGAAGTGGTGTAACTTACCCCTGAGACAAAGTTATCGGTAAATTGAGCTCTTAATGATGTATCTGTGTTTGTAAAGTTATCATTGATTCCGTCATTAGTATCGGTTAGCTCAATTGAAGCTGAGTTAAAAGCAAAACTTGCAGTTTTAAATTCTGAGGAAACAAGGGTCTCATTAGCATCACGAGATACAGTAACAAATTCGGTACTACCACCATCATTTGATTCACCAGCAGCAGTTTCAACAACCTCTACGGTTTCTTCTCCAGCTTCGATTTCTGCTTGAATAGCTTCAATCTCAGCTAAATCTTCAGCATCAATTTCATGTGTCTCTAGGTCATCAACATCGCTAGTTTCATTAATAATATCATCTTGTTTCACAGTTAAATCAGGATTTACTTCCTTCGCATTTAACTGGTCATTATCGTTAACTTTATCTTTATTAATACTATCAGCCATGGTTTACCCTTTGCTTATTATTTTTACATTTAAATAACTGTTAAATAACAAATAAAACAGATTAAATACAAGTGTTTGCTTTTATTTTACACGATAATAAATAATAGTAGAAAAATTGCTATTAGTCTATTAAACAACCTGCTTAGCCTCTAATAAATTGTTTTTAACTTAAATTTAATTATTTAGTTGCTTATCCTACATAAAGTTGGCAACTACACTTTCACTTAATCTTTATATTTATATTTATATTTATATTTATATTTTTATTCTGTACGGATAATTTACTATCAACAGGTAAAAATAAAGATGTTAAAACTCAAATACGATTAAACTGCATAAAAAGTTCATTTATTAAATTTTTATTATTCGAATTAGAGAATAGGGATACTTCTGGTAACGATAAGAAACAACCCCTTCGTAATCGTTAACTAAACACATAAAAAACCCGCGTTAAACAAAGTTCAAAGCGGGTTTTAACTGTGTATTCTATTTAATATAGTTAATTAAAAAGTTTTTACTACTTTTACTGAGCTATCTACTTTACTAGCATCAATATAACCGATAGCGTTTGGCGTTGAAGAAATCAAACTAATTACTTCGCTATCTGAAGCAACTTCTTCAAGCGGCTTCGCTTTACCAGAAAAAATTAACTTAGACCAATACGCTTTTACTTGAGAACTCGATTTACCTAAAACCTTTTCTTCAAATTCACCGCGTTGTTCATTTCCTGAATCTAAATTTATAGCTACCACAGACTCACCATTAGAAAAGGACTTGTTTTTACCTAAAAACATTCGTTGAATATCATCATCTGATATTTGACTATCATTTGCTGTATTAACAATGACGGCAACATCTGCAAAAACTAAAGAACTCGTCAAACATAATGTAAGGAGTAAACTTTTTTGTATCAATTTCATAATATACTCCTTAAAAAACGGTAACTATAGCGACACGAAACAAACCGGCATCACTGTTATTATAGTGATCATCCGTAAAAGCTGTATATTCAAATTTTAATGCTGCAGAATCATGAAAGTCATAACGAACACCAGCTATAATATAATCATTATCTTGAATATCGTTAGCCAGAGTTAGTTCAGTCGCTTGCTTTAAATAATCTAATGTTGGATCAACTCCATAAGGTACGTCAGAAGTATAATTATCTGTTTTACCTTCGTCGGCTCCGTAAGTAAGGTGGACTAAAACTTGATCAAACTGATAACCTGCCATGATGTAATATGAGTCTTCTACTGCTAAAGGACTATTGTCAACCTCAAGCTGAGTATATTCACCTACCACAATAATTGATTCGTAATTAATTTGAAATCCGACCTCAACGAATGTGCCTTTGTCTTCATCTATTTTGGTATTAGCAGCAATATCATTAAAACCTGCTTGTTCCCAGCCATCTGCAAGATTATCTAGATCGGTAATAGGCATCACTACATCAGCAGTAAAATAACCAGCTCTCAACGTTAACCAGTCATAAGTAAATGATGCTGATAGCCCCATAACACCGTTAAGTTCAGGCGAAACTTGATAATCAACCCCTAAAAGATTGATTTCTAACTCATCAGTATTTCGACCATAAACCCCATGAAAACTGGCGTCAACACTACCAAAACTAGTGGTATATACTAAACCTAATCCATCGAATGTATCAAACGGGACATCATAAACCCCCTCTGGTGGCGCTATCCATGCATAAGCGTACGATACATCAAGGTAATCTGAGTACATATAAAAAGGTATAATTTGTCTACCAGCCAGTAATCTAAGACTATCAGTAGCATCATAACTAACATAAGCCCATTTAAAATCAGGCTCCCAGTCATCTTTACCTTTAGCTTCTAACTGAACCGTAACACCCAAGCCCTCACCTAAATCACTTGATGCTTGTATCGCAAATAATGATCCTTGTTTAAAGTCCATATTATCATCATAACCTGATAAAGTTTCATCGCTTGATGTTGTCATGCCCCCAACAACAGAGCCAAAGCCACTTAAATGAATTTCCGCATGTAAGGAAGCTGATGTTAATGCACTTACTAACGCTATAGATATGAGATGTTTTTTCATATGTTTTCCTTGCTTAATTTTAAATTATAAAAATAAAGTTATACTTTGAACTGTAATGCTATTGCTTCTAATTTTGAGGCTAATTCGGTTAACTCATTGCTTGTTTCAGCAATTTCAGTTGAAGCGTTAGATGCTTCATCGGCACAGCGTTGAATATCTTCAACATGATTAACCATAATTCCTGACACCTCAGTTTGCTGCTCGGTTGAAGTAGCAATGGCGTCGTTCATTTGTGAAATCACTTCAATAGCAGAAGCTATTTCCAATAGGCTTGCTCCTGCTTGGTTAGCACTCTCAACACTTGATTCAACACCAGCCTTAGAACTTTCCATAGTTGAAACAGCCTTACTCGAAGCGCTCTGTAATTGTGCTAATATGTTATTAATTTCTTGGGTAGATTCTTGCGTTCTTGAAGCTAGATTTCTTACCTCGTCGGCAACGACCGCGAATCCTCGACCTTGCTCACCAGCACGGGCAGCTTCAATAGCAGCGTTTAGAGCGAGTAAATTAGTTTGATCGGCAATACCACGTATAACTTCCAATACTACGTTTACTTTATTAGTATCGTCTTGTAGTTGATTAATTATTTCAGATGACTCAGTAACTACATCAGCTAACTGGCGTATTTCAGCAACCGTTTTATCAACCACTTCTTTACCGTTGCGCGCTTCGTTGTTCGCGTTTCTCGCCGAAGAAACCGCATCCGCTGCATTACTGGTAATGTCAGCAACACGTTGACTCATTTCATCAACCGAATCTCTCGACAAAGCCACACTGTCGCTTTGTCGCTTAAATGAATCAATGGTGTGTTCCGATAAAGTTTGAATTTTATTGGCTGTTTTAGCTAGCGGCATAGCGGTGTTAACAACATCTTTAATTACACCTTGTAATTTTTCAATAAAACTATTGAACCAGAAAACAAGGTCACCTATCTCATCTTTATAATTAGTAGTTAATCTAACAGTTAAATCGCCATTATCTTGTGCGATATTTTTTAAAGAAGAAATGACATTTCGTAAGCTATTGCAAATTGAAATTGCGATAGGTACAGCAACAGCGAACAATAACAAAATGGTTATCAATCCAATAATAATACCGACAGTTGAAGTTGACTGAACTTTATCTCTAACCGACTCAAATGCATTATTAAACCCCTTGTCTTTTTCACTCTGAAAGTCATTTAATTTACGCTGCACTTCATTAAGTTCTGTTGCCATTTGCTCACTACGCGCACCTAGCGTTGCAAAATCAATACTGCCGTCAACCATCTCTTTCGACAGGCCAGATGCATGCATATAATAAGTATCAAAATCGCTTAATAATTGTTTTAAAAATGACACATTTTCTTTATCGATATTGTAAGACTCAATTAACTTATTTCGAAACGCTTCAGCATAACCATCGGAAGTAACCAATAAGTCGGCTTCCCCCATAGTCGCCGCATTACCTAATGTTTCTTTAATTTTATCTAACTGAACTAAACCAAAAGCAGAGGTTTGTAAATATTGATATTCAACGGCATAAGCACGATCGAGATCTTTAACAATCTGCGACATAGTTAATAAACTAGTAAACAGATAGATGGCGAATCCGACAGAGCCTACGATGGGAATGAGTAATATTTTAAATCGTATAGATAGCGCATTAAATGACGACATATAAAAAAGCTTCCGTTATGAAGTTAGATTTTTGTAACTAAAGAGCATTATATAATTGATTATAGACTCTATTTTAAATTTAACATTTTAGTTACTTTATTTGTAAATTTGATTTAACCACTTCCCAAGTGTAGGTTTAAGACTCAATAAAAGCTAAAAATAAACTATAAAAAGCTGTTTATTACAAAAATCTAAAAGATAAGTGTTAAAAAATATATTTCTTTATATATATCGGCAAGATACGATAAAGCTTAAGTAAAAAAGTTATTTATATTGATTAACGAGATACGCATAGTTTAATTAGTTTAATTAGTTTGATTTGCTAGAATTCAAAGCAGCACACTCCACTATTATTTAATATAAAACTTCATAAAATTATCCACATGGAAAAAGCGTTTTATCACCGAACAATAGTTACTAGAGAACTCTTTTCATGTTGCAGCTAAGTTACTTGACGATGGTTTTCACCCGTAGTTTATTGTGACTTAGTGGATATTTAGCACTTACTTGTTTTAGCGTTAATAGCTTAATTATTACATACTTAAAACACATAAAAAGATGTACTTCCTCATCCTAACTAATACCCAAATACGCTTATCTTAAATGTTATTTTCCTAAATATATTTAAACGCTGCCTAAAATAAAATCAATTAAATCTTGATCTATATCAATATAAGTTTAAACTTTCAGAAATTACTGAAACTTCGAACATTAAAAATGATGTTAACTTCAAAAATAGAATCCTTTGTCATGCACTGTGGTGAAATGGGCAGCCGTTGGGGCTTTAATCGCACCGTTGGCCAAATGTATGGCTTATTAATTATTAACCAAGAGCCGTTAAGTGCTATCGACATTTCAGAAGCGCTTAATATATCTCGTGGAAATGTCAGTATGGGCATTAAAGAACTGCAATCATGGCGATTGGTAAAAGTTCAGCATAAACCTAAAGATCGTAAAGAATATTATTCACCAGCAGGCACCATTTGGGAAATGGCTACTCGTGTTTTTGAAGAGCGACGTAAGCGAGAAGTTGACCCAACACTGTCACTTTTACGTGATAACCTCCTCGATAAGCCCGCCAATCAACAAGAGGAATATGCCCAAAGCCAAATGCATGAAATTCATGATTTACTTGAAACCGTAACAAACTGGGCCAGTGAATTACAAACAATGAGCCCGAATAAACTAAACTCATTAATGAAATTAGGCGTTGGGGTAAGTAAAGTTATAGATTTTAAAGATAAATTGATTAATAAAAAATGATCAGATCAACAAATATTTACAACATACAGCTTAACCTTCAGAAGCTACCTGAGGAGTTAATAAACGGAGTCTATTATGTTTGAAACACTGATGCTATCTCGCATGCAGTTTGCCGCCAATATAAGTTTTCATATTCTATTTCCAACCATTACTATCGCCTTGAGTTGGTTTTTATTCTTTTTCAAATTACGGTTTGATCAAACAGGTGAGCAAGTTTGGATGCGAGCTTATCGGTTTTGGGTAAAGATATTTGCCATAACCTTTGCAATTGGTGTTGTTACCGGCATTACCATGTCTTTTCAGTTTGGCACTAACTGGCCTAAATTTATGGAAACTGTGGGTAATATCGCCGGCCCATTACTAGGCTATGAAGTATTAACCGCCTTTTTTCTAGAAGCTGGTTTTCTCGGTATTATGCTGTTTGGTATGAAAAGGGTTTCCGCTAAAGTACATACACTTGCTACCTTAATTGTTGCCGTAGGAACCAGCTTATCTGCTTTTTGGATCCTTGCGCTTAACTCTTGGATGCAAACCCCGCAAGGACATGAAATGCGCGATGGAGTTGCTTTTCCAGTAGATTGGATCGCAATTATATTTAATCCATCATTTCCTTATCGTTTATCGCATATGGTTGTTGCTTCAGGTTTAACTGCTGCATTTTTAATTGCAGGAGTGAGTGCTTATCGACTCCTTAAAGGTGATGATAAGCGTGCCCCAAAACTAACCTTAAAAATAGCTCTAACTGTGGCAATGGTATTAACGCCATTACAAATATTTATTGGTGATAAACATGGTTTAAATACCTTAGAGCATCAACCACAAAAAATAGCCGCAATGGAAGGTATTTGGCATACCGAAAAATCCGTCCCGTTACTACTCTTTGCCATTCCTGATGAAAAAGAAAAAACTAATCACTTTGAGATTGCAGTACCGAATATGGCAAGCCTAATTTTAACGCACAGTCTTGATGGAGAAATAAAGGGTTTAAATGAGTTTGAAGGAAATCACCCGCCTGTAGCACCCGTATTCTTCGCATTTAGAATTATGGTTGGCGTTGGTATGCTAATGCTATTTTTTTCATGGCTAGGACGAATATATCTTTGGCGAGATAAACCACTACCTACTTGGTTTTTAAAAGGCTTAGTCGCGATGAGTTTTTCTGGCTGGATAGCTACATTAGCAGGTTGGTATGTCACAGAAATAGGAAGACAGCCTTGGTTAGTAACAGGTATTTTAACCGTTAAAGATGCCGCAACCGATATTGCACCTGGTAATGTAGCACTGTCACTTAGCCTTTATCTAACGTTATATGTAGTAATAATGGCGGCTTATTTACATACTTTATATACCATGGCAAACCGTGCGGTTGAAATTGAAGAAATTACCAACGACGGAAAAGTAGATGCTGTGATTAATAATATAACAAAGGATAGAGATCATGTTTGAAGCTAATACCTTAGCGGTAATTTTTGTATCATTAATGGGTTTTGCAATTTTGTTATATGCCATTTTAGACGGTTATGATTTAGGCGTAGGAATTTTACTTCCTTTAACACAAAAAGATGATAGTGATACCATGATAGCTTCAATTGGTCCTTTTTGGGATGCCAATGAAACATGGTTAGTTTTAGCCGTAGGTTTACTATTAATTGCGTTTCCTTTTGCTCATAGTTATATATTTAAAGAGCTCTATTTACCCACCGCAGTTTTATTAATTAGTTTAATTTTACGCGGTATCGCTTTTGATTTTAGAGCTAAAGCAGCATTTACTCATAAAGATACTTGGAATAAAGTATTTAAAGGCGGTTCATTACTTGCCGCAATGAGTCAAGGTTATATGCTAGGTATGTATGTTATGGGTTTTGAAAGCACTCCAGCTGCTTATGGATTTAGCCTTCTTAGTGCTTTAGGTGTTGCTGCGGCGTATGCTTACATTGGCGCTTGTTGGCTGATAATGAAAACTGAAGGTTCATTACAAATTCAAGCCGTTCAATGGGCGAAGAAAACAGGCGTTATTTGTTTTATCGGTGTCATTGCGGTATCTGCTGTTAACCCATTAATTAACCCTGATGTTTATGCTAAATGGTTTGCTTGGCCTACAACATTGTACTTATTGCCGTTGCCAATTATGTGCTTTGCTTTATTTACCTATACGCAAATACATTTGAGAAAATTACCGGCGAAGAATGATAAAGGTTGCTGGCAACCTTTTGTAAATGCCGTTGTTATTTTTATGTTTTGTTTCTTTGGCTTTGCCTTTAGCTTTTTCCCTTATATTGTGCCAGGAAAATTAACTATTTGGGAATCAGCCTCTGCCCCTGAATCATTAAGTTTTATTTTATGGGGAGCAATTATAGTTGTGCCTGTGATCATTAGTTATACCGTATTCTCTTACCGCGTATTTTGGGGTAAGGTTCGAGAACTTACTTATCATTAGCACGTAGTATTAATTAAATGCAATATCGTAAGCTGATAAACGAAAAAAGCCCGTTTAGTTAACCTAAAACGGGCTTTTAATTACTTTTCATATTCACGACTATTACGCATATTTACCGAAACGAAAATTAAAGCGACATGCTAGTTTATTTCAAGCAACTCAACATCAAAAATAAGCGTTGCACCAGCATCAATTTTTCCTGCCGGCCTGTCACCGTAAGCTAAGTTTGACGGAATATAGAAACGTGTTTTTTCACCTACAACCATCAACTGAACACCTTCGGTCCAGCCTTTGATCACTTGATTTAAACCAAAACTGATTGCCTCACCTCTATCAACTGAACTATCAAAAATAGTACCATCAAGTAAAGTACCATGATAATGAACCTTCACTTTAGAAAATGCATTCGGATGTTCAGTACCGGTACCTTGCGTTAATACTTTGTATTGCAAACCTGAAGCCGTTTCAATAACGCCCTCTTCACTTTTATTTTTAGCTAAAAATTCCTGTCCTAATTTTACATTAACTTCTGCCGCAGCTTTATTACTACTTTGTCGCATAAGAAAAAAAACAACAATGCCAATAACAATCGCTAATAATATAAATTTATTCATTTCATCACTCTTATTCAGTGTTTTAGGTAAAAGGGCATGCTACTTAATTAGTTAACTTTTTACTAGCTCAATAAAATAAATCTCCTCAGGGAGAGTAAATTAAACTTCAAATGTTGGTGCTATCTTTTCAGCATAAATTTTACAATACATGCCATCTAAATATTCTCATAAAGCACATTATTGCTTAAGACTTTAAATATATTTATAACTAACTTATTTTATTTAACTTTATTAATTTTTTTTTGTATAATCATTGCAATTATATTCCTAAAGTCTTCGTAACTCAGCTGGATAGAGTGCACCCCTCCTAAGGGTGATGTCGTGGGTTCGAATCCCGCCGAGGACGCCATTATCCCTCACAACAAATATAAAAAAACACTAAAGACTTAAAGCCCTTAGTGCTGATGATTTATATATTTTTCAAAATATTAGCTTTTTTCAGATTTCTTCTTTTTAAAGTATGTATAAGCTTTATATACCACAAGCGCAAAAACAGCCCAAAAAGTAACGTGATAAAAAGTATGTAAAGATCCCTCGCCTAATGCATGATCGGTATGGGCAAATGCTTGGCTGGTGAATAGGCTTAAAAAGCTAATAAAAATGGTTATAAATTTCATGTTAATTCCTTAAATTGATCTAATTTTTAAATATGTGTTCTGTAAATAAGTTAATTCTTTAATCTGCTAAAATTAATCTGCTTAACATTAAATTGTCAGCATGCCTTCTCTTTCAATAAATTCGATAATCTCGGCTAAACCTTGTTTAGTTTTCATATTCGAGAAAATAAATTCTTTATCGCCGCGCATTTTCTTGGTGTCTCTGTCCATTACTTCTAATGAAGCGCCGACTAAATCTGCTACATCTATCTTATTAATAATCAATAAGTCTGACTTGGTAATACCAGGGCCACCTTTACGTGGAATTTTATCACCTGCTGAAACATCAATAACATAAATGGTTAAGTCTGATAGCTCAGGGCTGAACGTTGCGCTTAAGTTGTCACCGCCACTTTCAATTAAAACAAAATCTAAATTAGGGTGCAATGCTTGTAGTTCGTCAATAGCCGCTAGGTTCATTGAAGCGTCTTCACGAATAGCCGTATGCGGACAACCGCCAGTTTCAACGCCCATAATTCGGTCTGCTGAAAGTGCATCATTTTTTGTTAAAAATTCAGCATCTTCACGGGTATAAATATCATTAGTCACCACGGCCATATTATATTTATCACGCAGCGCTAAACATAACTCACGTAATAATGCGGTTTTTCCTGAGCCAACTGGGCCGCCAACGCCAATGCGTAAAACTTGTTTTTTCATTTTATATTCTCTTAATGTCTTTTAAATAAGTTATGTTTTTAAGGTAAATATTACGAACGAAATAGGCGTGAATATTGTGTTTCATGCCACGCACTTGCCATCGCTAAATGCGGTAAGCTGGTGCCTATATCGTCATCAATAATGTCGTTCGATTTTTCAATAATTTTTTGAATGTTTTCTGTTAATTCAAACAATAAATTTTGTGCTTGCGTTTGTCCAAGTGGAACTAGTTTTGTTGCCGCCGCAACTTGGTTGTCTATGTATGTCCAACAGTAACCACTTTGTGCTGAAGTGAGATCAAGCTTAAAAACATAAGCACATAATGCAAAAGCGCTAACAAAACTAATTTCTTTTAAATCTATTATTGTTTGGTAGGGTGTTATATCAATACTATCAAGCTGTTTAATTAACCGAATTAGCGCTTTCCCCATGGCTAAATCAGCCAGTAATAATTCATGACTTTCTCGACACGCAATTAAATGTGTATTCCAATAACTAAAACCATCTAAATCATTATTGTTTAATGCGATAAATAATCGCTTTAAAATCGCTAAATCCGTTTGGGCAATGGACTCTTCTAAGTTGATATTAATCCAACTGGCTGTTGTTTCAGCTGAGGTTAACCAGCCCATTTCAACTGCATACTCTAACCCTTGAGAAAATGAAAAACCACCCACTGGCAAATTTGCACTACACAGTTGTAACAAGCGATTTAACTGAATAGGATCAGCTTGTGGCTTGAACAAGTGAGCTTCAGACTCTTTAGTGATCATGAGAATGTCCGTGACCATCACCGTGGCTATGAGCATGACCGCCACTACCTTTTGCATAAGCACCATTTTCAGGTTCAAAAATAGTCGGCGTATGATCTACCGTTAAGCCGTACTTTTCAGCCAACTCTTCTAATACATAATCAGGTTTAAAACGTACCCATAGCTCACCAATTTGTAATGAGGTATGACGATTACCTAAGTGATAACACACTTTACAAAAGGTTAGCCAATCAGTTGCTGTACATGTAGCGACTGGCTCATTCGCGCCTTTAATTTCAATAAACAATCCACATTCTGTTTTTAACACTTCACCGACTAATAAAGGGTGGCCACGTTCCATAAATATACCGATATCTAAACCCGCATCAGTAATACCTTTAATACGCGCTTTTTTTCGGGTGTCTTGATCTAAGGTGATTGAGTCAGCTATTTCACTGTGAGTATGATCGAAACGCTCGTATGCTTGTAACATGTAATTTCCTAATTATCTTTAATATCAAATGATTAATGCTAACGCTTTGTTCAAAATAGAATGCTTTTAGGCAAAGCCGTCGAGCTTTTTATATCAGGAGCATATTGTTATATGTGACAGACATAAAAAACGAAGACAATGCCGCATAAAAGTATTCTATGAAGAACAATTAAAACAGACAGTATAATTGTGCAAGCGGCAATGACGTTGCTGGCTCACACGTTAATAACTCGCCATTTGCACGTACTTCATAGGTTTGTGCATCCACTTCAATTTTAGGCTGCCAATTGTTATGAATCATATCGTCTTTACCAATATTTCGCGTGTTTTTACAAACACCAACCATACGTGTCATGCCTATTTTTTCGGGCACGCCTGCATCAATTGAAGCTTGAGACATAAAAGTCATTGATGTTTGCGCCGCAGCACTACCGTGAGCACCAAACATTTTACGAAAATATACCGGTTGCGGTGTTGGAATAGACGCATTGGCATCGCCCATTGGCGCGGCAGCAATCATACCTGATTTTAAAATTGTCGCCGGTTTAATACCAAAAAATGCCGGTTTCCATAACACTAAATCAGCTAATTTACCTATTTCGATAGAGCCAACTTCATGGCTAACACCATGACTAATTGCTGGATTAATGGTGTATTTAGCAATATAACGCTTAGCACGGAAGTTATCATTTCGCTCGGTATCTGGCGCTAAAGGCCCTCGTTGCTGTTTCATTTTATGTGCGGTTTGCCAAGTACGGGTGATCATTTCTCCCACACGCCCCATGGCTTGTGAGTCAGAAGAAATCATACTGATAGCGCCTAGATCATGCATAATATCTTCTGCAGCAATACTTTCTTTCCGAATACGAGAGTCTGCAAAAGCAATATCTTCAGGAATAGACGGATTTAAATGATGACAAACCATCAACATATCTAAATGTTCATCTATGGTATTTACAGTATAAGGCCTTGTTGGGTTAGTTGAAGAAGGCAGTACATTAGGCTCGCCACAGGCTTTAATAATATCAGGCGAATGCCCGCCACCAGCCCCTTCTGTATGGTAAGTATGAATTGTGCGACCTTTAAATGCGCCTAGTGTATCTTCTAAAAAACCAGATTCATTTAACGTGTCGGTATGAATAGCTATTTGCACATCATAACGCTCTGCAACTGACAAACAGTTATCAATAGCTGCAGGGGTTGTGCCCCAATCTTCATGTAATTTTAAACCACAAACACCCGCTTCAATTTGCTCTTCAAGGGCAATAGGTAAACTCGCATTACCTTTACCTAAAAAGCCAAAGTTCATTGGAAAGTCGTTGGTGGCTTGCAACATTTTATGAATATACCAAGGGCCCGGTGTACAGGTGGTGGCTT
This sequence comes from Colwellia echini, assembly GCF_002843355.2. Taxonomy (GTDB): domain Bacteria; phylum Pseudomonadota; class Gammaproteobacteria; order Enterobacterales; family Alteromonadaceae; genus Colwellia; species Colwellia echini. Next base: position 46,129 of record NZ_PJAI02000021.1, on the reverse strand, counting down.
TAGTACCCGTTGCAGGGCCTGTACCGCCACCAATCATGGTGGTAACACCTGACATTAAGGCTTCTTCAACCTGTTGTGGACAAATAAAATGAATGTGCGCATCAATGCCGCCTGCCGTTAATATTTGACCTTCGCCGGCAATTACTTCTGTACCAGGGCCAATTTCAATATCAATATTGTCTTGGATATCTGGATTACCCGCTTTGCCGATAATGGCAATACGACCATCTTTTACGCCAACATCAGCTTTGACTATGCCCCAATGATCAAGGATCAAGGCATTGGTTATCACTAGATCAACTGTGTCTGCACAAGATGCCTGGCTTTGCCCCATGCCATCGCGAATAACTTTACCGCCACCAAAAGTCACCTCCTCTCCGTATTCGGTAAAGTCTTTCTCTACTTCAATCCATAAATCGGTATCGGCCAAGCGAACACGGTCTCCCGTTGTAGGCCCGAACATATGCGCGTAGGAATGTTTATCAATAGTCGCCATGTTATTTTTCTCCCTCTGATACAGAATCTGTAGCGTCCAGATCTCCTTGAATATCCGCTCTAAAACCAAATACACGACGCTTGCCGCGATAAGCGATTAAAGTCACTTCGCGTTCTTGGCCGGGTTCAAATCGTACAGCGGTACTTGAGGTGATATCTAAACGATAACCACGAGTTTTTTCACGGTCGAACATAAGTGCGCTGTTCACTTCATAAAAATGATAATGTGAGCCCACCTGAATAGGGCGATCGCCTGAATTAGCAACGGTAATTTTTATCTGCTCACGACCGGCGTTTAACTCGCGGTCACCACTGTCTGTTTTTATTTCACCTGGGATCATAATGGCTTCTCTTACGTTGAAATATTTAAGTACTTTATTGATAACTTAATTGGGAGCATAACTCTGATCATACCTCTGATCTTGCTCCGGGTTATTCTTTCGATATATTCGCTTCTTGACGCGAGAATCACTAAATAATCGGGTTATGAACCGTCACAAGCTTAGTACCGTCAAGAAATGTTGCTTCAACTTGTACATCATGAATAAGCTCGGCAACACCATCCATCACTTGGTCACGCGTTAATAACGTACGGCCATAGTCCATCATTTCGGCAACGGTTTTGCCATCACGGGCACCTTCAATAATTTCCATAGAAATATACGCCATGGCTTCAGGGTAATTTAATTTAACGCCACGCTTTAAGCGTCTTTCAGCTAATAATGCGGCGGTGAAGAGCAATAACTTGTCTTTTTCTCTTGGTAATAAATCCATAAGTTTCTCTGCTGTTTTATATTGTTGTTAACTTAAGTATGCCAAACACGCGGAATATTAGCGGCTTTATTGAGGTATAACGGTCTTATCTTTTGCCATAACAGGATAAAGAGCGATTTACACTCTTCTGCATGTTGTCCTAAATATCGTATTACTAATAGCTGACGTATTTGGCTAATGCTAATTTTGTGTTCTGCGCCAGCCTCAAGCATACATTCACGTAATTGCTCAACCAGAGCTTTATGTTCAATTTCACTAGGTTGCCCTGTAGGTGCATAAGCCATAAAGGTGGCAAACACACTATGGTTGTTTAAACCTGCAATGTGTTGATGAATATTATTCTCCGGTTTAATCGCGATTCTATCGTGATAAATTAACGTATCTGCACAATAAACACGATTTAATTGAGTGTAACTACCCTTATTAAAATATTGATCGGAGCTAGGTAAACCTAGACAAGTAATATCCCATCCCAAATAAGCGCTATCAGGTTGTAAATACACATCAACTGTATTAAAACCATCAGCGCCTTCATAAACAATGGTTTCTAAAGGAAAATTTTCACACTTTGCCTGCTTTGCAAGAAGTAGTTCACAATGTTGAATTTGCTTTGAATCACCAATAGTTAAGTCTTCACGGGCACGATAAAAGCGATTAGCACCGGGGGTTGTAACTAAACTATGCGCTTGTTCATTCACTTGAATATTAAGTCGAAGTTCGTCACCTGAAACAATGCCCGCAGGCGGATGCAATAAATAGATATGCGCGCAGTCTCGCCCTTCGGGATAAAACGCTTTTTGAACGGATAAAGGACCATTACGCTTGGTACGAGTAAGCTGAGTACCACTTGGCGTTAAACTAAATTCGAGTGATAAATTAGCAAGCCATGAATTTCTCGGTGCATTTTTCGGTGCGCTAGCCGTTGTAATTAAATCGTTTACTACAGGCTTTGCATGTTCAGTTACTGTATCTATTGTCATTGTTATTTTAGGTACTTAATTTAGGCAAAGTATTCAATGTACTTTCAGGCGTTTTCTATTTTATGATTAAAACCTCTTGAAAGTATAGAGCATTACTTCATTAGACTGCGACTTGGTTAGTCCTTATACACTTAGCTAACTTGTTAAGTAGCTAAGTGTATAATCGTTAATAAAATAGTTATACAGCTAAATACTTACCTACTAACTCGTCAGTTAATTCTGGCATAGGTCCTGTTGCGATAACGTGGCCTTTTTCCATTAACACAAACTCTTCGCCAACCGCGCGGGCAAAAGGTAATTTTTGCTCTACTAAGACTATGGTCATACCGTGCTCTTTATTTAATTTTAATAAAACATCACGAATAAGTTGCACAATATTTGGCTGAATCCCCTCATTGGGCTCATCTAAAATTAAGATATTTGGATTTAAAACTAAAGCACGAGCAATAGCTAGTTGCTGCTGTTGTCCGCCCGATAAATCACCACCTCGTCTATGCAGCATTTCTTTGAGTACAGGAAATAACTCATAAATATGCTCTGGAATAGTTTTGCTTTTTTGACGCTTACAGTTAAGGCTAACTTTTAAATTTTCTTCAACTGTTAACAATGGAAAAATGTGACGACCTTGTGGTACGTAACCTACACCAATCACAGGACGTGACTCCACTGACTCTTTCGCCATATCTTTATCGTTAATAACAAGGTTACCTGCGCTAATAGGTAGCATGCCCATAATCACTTGCAGTAAGGTAGTTTTACCTACCCCGTTGCGCCCCATAATACAGGTACGAGAGCCTTTTTTAATTTTAAGATCTAAGTCCCATAAAATTTGTGTGCCACCGTATTTTTGATCTACTGAGGTTAATTCAATCATTATGCTTGTGCTCCTACTGTCTTTTCTGCTGAGCCGCCATCTTCTCCGAGGTAAACTTTAATAACCTCTGGGTTTGCTTGTATTTCTGACATAGAGCCTTCGGCTAATACTGAGCCTTGATGCAATACCGTGACCTTTCTCGCAATTGAGCGAACAAATGCCATGTCATGCTCAACCACTATTACAGAATGCTTGCCTGCTAGTGAGGTTAATAGCTCAGCTGTTCGTTCAGTCTCTTGCCCTGTCATACCTGCAACAGGCTCATCAACTAACAAAACACGTGGTTCAGCGGCGAGTAACATACCAATTTCTAACCATTGTTTTTGACCATGCGATAAACGCCCTGCTGGATAATAAGCTTCTTTCATTAAACCAATGGTTTGCAGAATTTCACCGATACGATCGCGTTGTTCCCCTGATAATTTATGAAATAACGAAGTTAAGATTCCTTTATCGCCTGCTAAACTTAATTCAATATTTTCAAACACGCTTAATGCTTCAAATACCGTTGGTTTTTGAAATTTACGACCGATACCTGCTTTAGCAATTTCTGACTCATCAAGTTTGAGTAAATCAATCTGTTGACCAAAGTTTACTTTACCTTTGTCAGGGCGAGTTTTACCGGTAATAACATCCATTAAGGTTGTTTTACCGGCACCATTTGCGCCAATTAAACAACGTAATTCACCGTCATTAATATATAAATTTAAATCGTTTAAGGCTTTAAAACCGTCAAAGCTTACGCTGACATCTTCTACGTATAAAATAACACCGTGACGCGTGTCTGGCTTAATATTTTCTGTAGCGGTTAGTGGACTACCTGATTTATCTACAATCATTACTTAACCTCCGCTGTTGTTGCTTCTTTTTTATCTTTAACTTCTAATTCTTTTGGCACGTCACTTTTGAACATAGACATTTTATCAAAAAGGTTCGGTAAAAATCCGGCAATACCTTTAGGTAATAACAAGGTAACCAGTACGAATAAACCACCGAGTGCGAATAACCATGCTTCAGGCATAATCGCGGTAAAACGTGTTTTTGCATAACTCACCACAATTGCGCCGATAATCGCACCATATAAGGTACAGCGACCACCAATAGCTACCCAAATAACCATCTCTATTGAGTTTAGCGGCGAGAATTCACCCGGGTTAATAATACCTACTTGCGGTACATATAACGCGCCGGCAACACCAGCTAACATGGCTGACACCACAAATATCCATACTTTGTAATGCTCAGGCTTGTAACCTACAAAGCGTACACGGCTTTCAGCATCACGAGTTGCGGTAACCACACGACCCATTTTAGAGTTAACGATGTAGTTACTTATCCAGTAACCTATCGCTAACGCTACCGCGGTAATAATAAATAAGCCCAACTTGGTGCTTGGCTCTTGTAATGAAAAACCAGCAATTTCTTTAAAGTCAGTTAAACCGTTGTTACCACCAAAGCCCATTTCGTTTCGGAAAAACGCTAGCATTAGTGCGTAGGTCATTGCTTGGGTCATAATTGACAAGTAAACACCACTAACACGTGATCTAAATGCCATTGAACCAAATACATAAGCAAGTAAACCAGGGCCAATAAACACCATGGCAATCATCCAAACAATACTGCTTGAACCTGCCCAGAACCAAGGTAGTTCGGTCCAACTTAGAAATACCATAAAATCAGGTAAGTCTGGGTTACCATATACTCCTCGGTCGCCAATTTGACGCATCAAATACATGCCCATGGCATAACCGCCTAGAGTGAAAAATGCGCCATGACCTAAACTTAATATGCCGCAATATCCCCAAACAAGGTCAACCGCTAATGCCAATAAGGCGTAACATAAATACTTACCGAATAAGCTTACGGTATAATTACTTACGTGAAGAAATGAACCTTCAGCGAAAAACAAATTACAGATAGTGACGTAAAGTGTTGCGATGAATAATGTACCTACAACGACATGTAAGTGGCTTAATGTTTTAAACATTTTTTGCATTGAAAAGTTCTCAGTAGCAAGTGTGGTTGAAGTAGTCATTAGTCTGCCGCTCTCCCTTTTTGAGGAAACAATCCTTTAGGTCGTTTTTGAATAAACAACACTAAACCAACTAGCACAATAATATTGGCTAATACTGAGCCCACTGCTGGCTCTAAGAACTTGTTAATTGAACCTAATGACATAGCCGCAACTAAGGTTCCCCATAAATTACCCACACCACCAAATACAACAACTAAGAACGAGTCAATAATATAAGCCTGCCCTAAGTTTGGACCTACGTTGGTTAACTGACTTAAAACAACGCCCGCAACACCCGCAATGCCTGAGCCTAGGCCAAAGGTAATGGCATCTACCCAATCACTTTTAATACTTAATGCACGTGCCATATCACGGTTTTGCGATACTGCTCTCACATGTAAGCCTAATGCTGATTTTTTCAAAATAAGTAATAAAGTAAAGAACACCATTAATGAAAAGATAATGATATATAAACGATTGTAAGTTAATGAGAAAACTGGGTTTATTACCCAAGATCCTGTCATCCATTCTGGCGCTTGTACTTGACGGTTAAGTGGCGAGAAAATGGTTCTTACTAATTGTTGAAGAATTAAAGAAATACCAAAGGTTGCTAATAACGTTTCTAATGGGCGACCTTTTAAATAACGAATAACACCACGTTCGATAATAATACCAACGAAACCTGACACTAAAAAGGCAGCAGGAACGGCCATCAATAATGAATATTCAATTAAGTGTGGGAAAGCTAATTGAATAACGTAAGTGGTATAAGCACCTAACATCATCATTTCACCATGAGCCATATTGATTACGCCCATAACACCAAAGGTAATAGCTAAGCCAATAGCCGCAAGTAGTAATACAGAGCCTAAACTTAAACCAAAGAAGATGTTTTCAACAACGCCGAAAAAGTTACGTTTATCGTCAATGGCATTAATTACTTTGGTTAAGCTTTTCGCTAAGGCTTTTTGAGCAGGCGTTTTATTCTTTTCAGGTAATGCAGCTAACATTTTCACCATGGTATTATTTACCGCTGGTTCAAGGGTATCTTGAAGCTGAGTTATCGCAGCCATTTTCTGCGCATGATCACCGGTTTTTAATTGATTCAGCAATAATGTAGTGTTCATTAACTCACGCACATCTTTGTCTTGCTCTTGCGTTACTAATTCTTGTACCGCTAAAAGGCCTGATTTTGATGGGTTATCGAGTAATTGCTTAACCGCATCCATACGTACATTTTTATCTTCATCGGTTAAATCTATTTTGGCAATATAGCTGCGAATATCGCCACGTAATTGGTTATTAGTTTTAACTTTTCTTAATTTAGATTTTTTAACTGGCGCTAATATTTCATCACTTAACGCATTGGTTAGTGCATAACGGCCATTTTCTATGCTGATAGCACGAACAACGGTTTTCTCTGCTTTGAGATAATAAAGATCGCCATCCATCAAGAATTGCAAAATATCACGTGTTTTTTTATTACGTGTATTAGCTAATTTTTCAACCATTTGTGGCATTTTTTTAAGTTTGGTGCCAGGCAGTTGTTGCACTAATTTTGATAATGCAGAATTGGCTTGTGTAGTAGCAACCTCAACGGAAGCTTGAATGGCGCTTGGCGTTGTACTTGGAGCAACATCTTCTGGGCTAGCAAGAGCTTGCAAAGAGATTATACAACTCAGCGTTATATAACTAAGTAATACAGAGAATATTCGCTTCATTGCGTATTCCTTCTTAATTTAAAAAACAGACAAGGCTTTATCATCAAAGACTCAGTACTCTATTAAACCTGGCAATTTTTTCGTTTCTTAAACCTATACTCAAAGCACTCTTTACTCTTTGTTTTACTAGGTAAGGCTAAAAAGTGCTTTGAGTATATGGCGAATAAAATGCTGTTTTAGGTTTGATGTTATTAATAAAGCTCAGTTAACTTTGTTGAATAGACTCTATTGAATATATTTAGTGGAGTTAACTGAGCTACTTTATTTTAGAATTTTTGACCAGAACACTTTGCAGTTTTCACGTCAAAGTTGCCGCAGTTAACTGGCGCTGTCCAATCTGAGATTAAGTTTTGTGAACTTGGTAAGTAGTCAGACCATGCATCACCAATAACGGTACCTGGAGTTTCTGAAACCACTTCAAATTGACCATCATCTTGAATTTCACCAATAAGTACTGGTTTAGATAAATGATGATTAGCGTTCATAACCGCAATACCACCAGTTAGGTTAGGCACCGCAATACCAATCATTGCTTGTTCAACTGCACTAACTTTAGTTGTACCCGCTTTTTCAACCGCTTTTGCCCACATTTTAAAGCCAATGTAAGTCGCTTCCATTGGATCATTGGTTACACGTTTTTCATCACCAATATATGACTGCCACGCTTCAATAAACGCTTCATTTTCGTCAGATTCAACACTTTGGAAGTAGTTCCAAGCCGCTAAGTGACCAACAAGAGGTTTAGCATCAAAACCAGAAAGCTCTTCTTCACCAACTGAGAAAGCAACTACAGGAATATCTTCAGCAGAAATACCTTGGTTACCTAACTCTTTATAGAAAGGAATATTGGCATCACCATTGATAGTTGAAACAACTGCTGTTTTCTTACCTTCTGAGCCAAACTTTTTAATACTTGAAACAATACCCTGCCAATCAGAATGACCAAATGGCGTATAGTTGATCATGATATCTTCGTCTTTAACACCTTTAGATTTTAAATACGATTCTAAGATTTTATTGGTAGTACGTGGGTAAACATAATCAGTCCCCGCTAAAACCCAACGGGTAGCGCCCATTTCATCCATTAAATAATCAACCGCAGGAATCGCTTGTTGGTTTGGCGCAGCACCTGTGTAGAATACGTTTTTAGAAGATTCTTCACCTTCATATTGAACTGGGTAGAATAATAAGCCGTTCAATTCTTCAAGTACTGGCAATGCAGATTTACGAGAAACTGAAGTCCAACAACCAAAAATAACATCTACTTTTTCTTTGGCTAAAAGTTCACGTGTTTTTTCCGCAAATAATGGCCAGTTTGACGCAGGGTCAACTACAACCGCTTCTAATTTTTTACCTAACAACCCACCAGCTTTATTTTGCTGTTCAATCATCATTAAAACAGTATCTTTTAATGTGGTTTCAGAAATAGCCATAGTGCCTGATAATGAATGTAAAACACCGACTTTAATAGTGTCTGCAGCTACCGCCATTTGAGCAACTAAGCTACTGGCGATTATTGAACTTGCGATTATTAATTTTTTAAATTTCATGTGTTAATCCTGTTTTTTAATGGTGAACATCTATTTTGAATATAAAGTGATAAACAATTTACCCCTTAGTCAGGGCTTATTTAGTTGCCCCCTAAGTAAGCCCTGACTAAATGAGTATTGATTAGTTAAACTAAGTTAAATTTGGAATTGGAAGCCAAGGGTAAAGGTTGTATTATCCGGACCTTGTTGTCCTGAAGCGTTTGCATCTCCATTAGTTATGTTGGCGTTCACAAGCAGGTTATGACCGTCAATAACATAGTTAACACCTATTTCAGATAAGTCACTTGATTCACCATCAGTAGGTTCATTACTAGTGAAGCGTAAGTAAGGTTGTACAAGCCCCATGCCTACTTTGTTAGCGAACATATAAGCGCCAGTAATAAAGTAAGAATCACCATCAAATAGTGGTAAATCACCGGTTGCACAATCACAGTCAAAGGTTTTATATTCAGCTTCAACGGTAATAACACTGCCACCATCAAGTACTGTTTCAGATAAAACATCTAAAGCCACACCAGTAAAAGTACTAGCATCACCTACAGTACCGTAAGCTTCAGCTTGGGTTTGAAATGATAAGCCAACAGTGAAAATATCGCCGGCTTTGCCGTAGTAAGTTGAGCTAGTGTAATAAGCAGGGTTATTTTCCATACCTAAAAAGCTGTAAGCCAAACGACCGGCATATAATAAACTGTCATCTGCATTTGATGCGCCGTTATAGCCATCAAAAGCACCAACCGCATATTGAAATTTACCTAAAGTACCCCAAACCGTTACACCTTCATCACGGCCGTAAGCACCCGCTTCGTTATTAGCGCCAGCGTCTGATGGGTATAAAGGTACTGTGTATTGGTTCCATGTTAATGAATAGAATGGTCCATTCATTTCAATACGATCGCCAGGAGTTAACATACGCCCCACCCAAACATTAAACTCTTTTGATGGTTCATATTGGATAACTGCGTCTAAAACACCGTACTCGCCCCAAATTTCTTCCGTGTTAAAAGTAAACTTAAAGTCTTCCATTAACTGGCCTGAAATATAAATTCGGCTGTTGTTTAAAGCAAAGTCACTGCTATAGCTTTCACCGTTTGGTGAAGCGTCTTCTTGGGCGGTAAACGAGGTACGAATACCTGCGCCAACATTAATGTATGAATCGTCACTGATGACTAACTTTGCACCAGCATTGGCTGTTGAAATACTGCCAAATGAAAGTAGTAAGGTGGCGGCTATTGGCGTTAATTTGGTAAATAATTTCATATTGCGCTTCCGTTGTTTAAGTTGTTTAAATTGCGCTTGGTTACCTTTTTAATTGATAACTCGACACACAAGGGACTATTTAGAACTGGGTCTATTATGTCGATTGCTGTCAAGGTTCGGTATTCGCAAAAGCGCGCAACGGACTACGTAAAAGTACGCATATAAGTTTATCAATTTTCCTGTAAAATACGGCGCGAAGTGATATTAGCTGTAAAAATTATAAATTTAAGGGGCGTAGCCAATTCACCTTAATATATAAATTGCCCTTGTACATATTCGTATTACTGCTGTAGATTGAAAGTCGACTATGATTGATTTAAACAACTAATAAACTTACTAACGAATCAAGTTGCTAACGAGTCGAAGTTATTTTTTAATCAATTCAAGTTACTAAGCCCAAACTACCTTTTCTTCGAAGTAAAATTACTTTCTATGCAAGCTAATCAAAAAATATTACCCAAAAGAAGAATCTACAATAAGCTTGTTGCAAACGAGATGATGGAAGATTTTGCCCTACGCTTTACCGCAAGACGCGCCAGACATTGGTCACTGAGCAGAATTGCCGCAACCGCATTGGGCATTGTGTCTTTCTTAGTATTAGAAGCAATTGGCGGCGCTATAACGCTTAACTATGGTTTCACCAACTCTGTATGGGCGATTTTAGCGATAATAGTTGTTGTGTTTATTACCGGCTTACCTATCAGTTACTACGCAGCAAAGTATGGGGTTGATATAGATTTACTCAGCCGAGGCGCAGGGTTTGGCTATATAGGATCAACCATAGCATCACTCATTTATGCTTCCTTTACCTTTATATTTTTTGCACTCGAAGCGGCCATTATGTCGATGGCTTTAAAAATACTATTCGGTTTACCGCTCAGTATTGGTTATATCGTAAGTGCTGTTGTTGTTATTCCTTTAGTGACTCATGGTATTGCCTACATCAGTCGTTTTCAGGTGTGGACCCAGCCCTTATGGATTTTCTTGCAATGCTTACCGCTTTATTTCGTGTTTACTCATGAAAGCACTCAGTTACAAGGTTGGGTAGACTTTAACGGTGATGCCGGAGTAAGTGGCGGCTCATTTAATATTTTATTGTTTGGCGCTGCATCGGCTGTATTACTTTGCTTAGTTGCGCAAATTGGCGAGCAAGTTGACTTTTTACGCTTTCTGCCCGAAAAACCTCAAAAAAAAGCATGGCGTTGGTGGGCGGCGCTTATTGCTGCAGGCCCAGGCTGGATAATATTTGGGGCATTAAAATTATTACTCGGCTCCTTTTTAGCTTATCTTGCTTTACAACAAGGGATTTCCGCTGACTTAGCTGATGATCCCGCGCATATGTACCAAATGGCCTTTAGTTACGTATTTGAGAACTCAGATATAGTCGTAATAGTTGCTTGTACATTCGTAGTTGTATCGCAACTAAAAATTAATGTTGCCAACGCTTATGCTGGCTCATTAGCTTGGTCTAATTTTTTCTCTCGAGTAACACATAATCATCCTGGTCGTGTGGTATGGATGGTGTTTAATGTTGCCATCGCCTTACTATTGATGGAATTAGGCATTTATCAAACCATTGAAAGTATGTTGTCGGTTTATTCAGTGCTGGTTTTAGCTTGGCTCAGCTCAGTTGTCGCTGATTTAATCATTAATAAACCTTTAGGTATTAGCCCTAAACATATTGAGTTTAAACGTTCGCATTTATACGATATTAACCCCGTTGGTGTCGGCTCAATGTTTATTGCTTCAGTTGTCGGTTTTACGGCTCATTTTGGTTGGTATGGTGAAACCGTTAAAGCCCTAGCATCCTTTATTGCTTGCGGTTTACCTTTTATTACCGTGCCATTAATAGGTTGGTTAACAAAAGGAAAATATTACTTAATCGATGAGAACAGAGCTGAAATAACTAAAATAACGCAATGTCATATTTGTGAGAATAGTTTCGATAAAGAAGATATGACCTTCTGCCCTGCTTATGGCAAAGCTATTTGCTCTTTATGTTGTAGTTTAGATGTACGCTGTGGCGATCAATGTCGAACTAAAGCCACTTTATCAAAACAGTCATATGACTTTTTCAAAACCTTTTTTAGTGAAACGACTTTACGAAAATTCTCCACACCCTTAATGCACTTTATCGCATTAACCCTTGGCCTTAGCTTAATTGGTGCCAGTATAATTTTTCTTATCTATATTCAATTACCCATGGAGAACCATGTGATCCGAGCGGTTTTTGCAAATACCTTAATTAAAATATTTTTTGTATTGGTCATTATTATTGGTGTAGTCAGTTGGCTATTTACCCTAGCCCGAAGTAGTAATGTGCTGGCAATGCGTGAGTTACGTTCGCAAACGAGAGCTCTTGAAGATGAATTTACGGCTCATGAAAAAACAGCTCTGGCGTTAAAAGAAGCCAAAGAAATTGCCGAAGCTGCCAATAACGCCAAAAGTCGTTATCTTGCTGGCTTAAGTCACGAACTGCGAACCCCACTAAACGTGTTATTAGGTTATGCACAATTACTAAGTCAAGATCAAGAGTTGCCAACACAACAACGAGAGCGATTAGGTATAGTAAAACGAAATGGTGAACATTTAGCCGATTTAATTGAAGGTTTGTTGGAAATATCTAAAATTGAAGCTGGTCGAGTCACTTTACAACGCGATGAATTTAATTTCAAAGCAGTATTACAGCAACTCGTTGATATGTTTCAAATGCAAGCTAACCAGAAAGGCCTTAAATTTCACTATGTAGCCAAGGGCTCGGTGCCCGAATACGTTGCCTGCGATAAACAGCGTTTACGACAAATATTAATTAACTTAATTTCTAACGCCATTAAATATACTGAAAAAGGCTCTATTACCTTTGAGATGAATTACCGCAGTCAAGTCGCCCATTTTAGCATTAGCGATACAGGTACAGGTATTTCGTTAGAAAACCAAGAGCTTATTTTCAAACCATTCGAGCAAATAAGAAATACTCATACCCAAGCAATTGGCGGTACTGGTTTAGGGCTCACTATTTCACGCTCTTTAGCTGAATTAATGGGCGGAGAAATAACTCTATCAAGTACCTTAGGTCAAGGCTCTATATTTAAATTTCGCTTAATGTTACTGTCTGTTCATCGTGAGCAAAGCCAACCAGAATACGCCAAAACTAAAGCTATTGGTTATGATGGTAATAAGCAAAATATATTAATAATAGATGATGACGAAAATCAACGCCACTTGATGCACGATTTATTATCTCCACTTGGTTTCACCCTATTTAGTGCCGCGGATGCTGAGCAAGGATTTGTAATACTTGAAGATAACGATATAGATCTTATTTTGCTTGATGTGCGTATGCCAAAAATGGATGGTTGGCAAATGGTACAATTATTACGAGAAAAGTTATATTTAATGCCGGTTATTATGGTTTCAGCTAATGCTCGTGATGCCGAATTTAATCTGCAAGCTGAAGGTTATCATAACGATTACATTGCTAAACCGTTAAACTTTGATACCTTATTAGGGAAAATTGGTGGTTTGCTTGAATTAAACTGGCAATATCAAAATATTCAACGAAATAGTAAATTAAAACAATTAAACAATGCGAGTAAGCCGTTAGCAAAAGCTGGCGAATTCGAAGCCTTAATGGCCTTGGCTGAAATTGGTTATTTATCTGGTTTTAAAGATAAGTTTTGTGAGCTAAAAGAACACTATTATTTACCTGCCGAAATAGATTCTCAATTAACTGAGTACCTTGAGTTGTGTAATTTCCCTGCCATTATTCAGTATTTAAATGAGTTAAACCATGAAGAATAAAATTAGCGATGTTGTATTGGTAGTTGATGACTCACCAGAATCATTAGGTATGTTGAATGTCGCTTTAAATACCCAGGGTTTTACTGCTTTAGTAGCCTTAAACGGGCTGCAGGCTTTAGCTATTATTGACAAAGTTGAACCGGATGTAATTTTATTAGATGCGGTAATGCCTGAAATGGATGGTTTTGAAACCTGTAAGCGACTGAAAGTATTATTGCCTAATACACCTATTATTTTTATGACTGGGCTAACTGATATTGAAGATGTAGTAAAAGGCTTTGAAGCTGGCGGCGTTGATTACGTGACTAAACCGATATCGCCAGATGAAGTTATCGCTCGAATTAAAAGACATGTGCAAACAGCAAAGCAAGCATTAAGCGCACAAAATGCCTTGGATCATGCAGGTAAAAATGTTTTTTGTGTGAATAAGCAAGGTCGGTTATCTTGGGCCACCCCTTATGTTCATGAATTTATAGATCAAATATCAACCAAGGATACGAGTCCTTGGGCAACACTTGCAGAAGTAATTGAACAATGGTTATCTAATGAGCACCAACAAAACTTAGTAATAAAATTGTTTAGTGAAACCGTTACTATTTACTACGAGCGCCAACAAGAAGATATGCATTTATTAAGTATAGTAAAAACTAAGCAAGATAAATCGCCTAGTGATTTACAGCAAGCTTTACCCGTAACAAAACGCGAATCAGAAGTGCTTTACTGGGTGTCTTACGGTAAAACAAGTTGGGAAATATCACAAATATTAACCATGAGCCCAAGAACAGTAAATAAACACCTTGAACAAATTTATAAAAAACTTGGCGTTGAAAACCGTACTTCTGCAGCGGCTATTTCAATTAGAATTTTAGAAACAGAATAAAATACTCTGAACACGATTCGAATAAAAAAGCCCTAGTACTGAGCTAAGTTAATAAATTAACCATAAGTTCAGAACAAGGGCTTTACTTTTCTTCGCAATAAAATAAACAGCAGTTTAACTCTTTTTATTATTCGCTATTCTTCCGATTGCGTAATTTCTACATCCATGTTTTCCGCAACTGAGTTACCACTCAACATTGCGCTCACTGCCATAATAATTACTGCAAATATCACGGTAGTTAATTTAAGTCCTTGCGAGGATGAATTTTTCATATTTTATCTAATACCTAATGACGCCTACACATATGTTTTCACTTCAGTTTTAATTTAACTATCTCATTAACTTAATAAAATAGTTATACCAATTGAAATATTAAATCATTTGGTATGAAAAACTTAATTAAAACATAACCTGTTTTTTATTATTAGTTTGTACTATTTATGAACAGGCATTGGGACGTTAAACCATTCTGCTTTTGTTTACAAGTTATTTCAAAAGACTTTGTTATTTAACCTGAGTTCGGGATAATGAAAGTGAGTAGAATAATAATATCAATCACTTAGAAGTTTACCTCTACAATAGTTTTAATTATTCGTAGTACAAGGCAGGAAAGCGAAGCCAATAACGGGTTATTGGGAGCTTTCATAACGAAGTAATACGGGTAATTAAGGCTGTTGTAGCATTTTGCTTATCCCGAACTCAGGTTATTTAATATAAAAATACTGCTATTGACTAAATAAAGTTATTATTTCAATAAATCAAAGGTCAAGCTTTGTTGTATTTCCTGCTCTTCGTTAGAAGATATTGTGATTTGAATTGAGCTGTTTAGCACTCCTGCGCCCGAGCTTAATACTCCTAAATTAGTATCTCCACGTAATAATTGGCTGTATTTAATAGCCATGGCTAACGATGTACTATCTGTAGTCAGTTGTTTATTCTTTTCTTTATTAAAGAGTTCTTTGTTTAAACCATCCGTTGCAGGGTGCAATGAAGAGACAGTAAAAAACAAACTGGCCGATCTTTCTTGGTTTTTCTGTTTATGTAGTTTAATTGATAACCGTAACATATCGGTTGCAAGTACATGATGTGCACTTTCAATTAAAGCATGGAGTAATTTTTGAATATATAATTCATCACTATTTATATAATGAGGTACGCTTTCATCAATGAGGAAATAAGTAGACTTATTCTCATAATGGTTACTGGCTTTAATCACCGATTCAATACGTTGTAAAAAACCATAAAAGTCAAAACAGTCTGATTTTGGTGTTATTTTTCCAGATTCAATATTAGATAAATCCATCATGGTGTCGAGTAACATTGCTATATTACTGCCCGCATGACTTATGCCGTTAACATCTTTGTTATTAATACCTTTTTTCTTTAACTGCTCAACTGAGGACTTTAAGGCTAACAAAGGCACCCTAAATTCAGTATTTAATGTTTGCAAGAAGTGTGTTTTAGCAGAGCTTTTTTGTTCCGATCTTTCTCTTGCTAAAATAAGCGCTCTGGTTTTAATGTCAACTTGTAGTCCCAATTCACGTGAGTAGGCAGCCATCATTAACACTAACATCTGAAATAATACCGCGCCTATAGTTCCGCCAACAAGTACAGCCCATGCTTGCCAACTTTGACTTTGACTAAACCAAGGCTGCTTTTCGCCGATATTAATTTGCCAATGCCGAGAAAAGAATGAAATGGTTTTAGTGTCTACATTTCTATTGGTGGTAGGAAAAGTGTGGCCGAATAAAGTAATAGGTTTTGCGCTATTAGAAACGTCTTGAATCAACAAGTTAACGTCGAGTGACTTATCTTTCGTTAAACGTTCAAAAAATGCATCAAATTGAACTACAGCAACTACAAAGCCCAATAAAGTATTATCGCTTAATAGAGATAAATTTTTCTGGGCTGTGCTTTTACTGGCCCTTCCTTCATTCTGTTTTGCATAACTTGATTTACCATGACTTGACGGTAAAAATATTGCTTTGCTAAAGAGCATACCTGGACTAGCTAATTTATCTTGTACTAGGGTTATTGGTGCACTCGCAACAAGCTCACCGCTATCTATAACATTTTGCATATTTAGTATATGCTGAGGATTACTAAATACATCCAAACCTAACACCACCTGGTTACCCTTTTCAGGGTATATATAATGCAGTGGCGCATATTGGTTACGCGGCTCTGCTATCCCTATTTGCCCATTAGCTAAGCGCTCTGTAATTTTAAAATCAGCTCCAAACAAGTCAGTGTTTTTTTGTTCAAACGCAGCTCTTTGGGTAAAGGTAACAATAGGCGCCCACTCTAAAGCTCTTACAGATGAGTTTTGTTTAAAAATACTGTCACTAAATAGAATAAATTCATCTAATTTGACATGTTCGCTGGCTTTAAAAAATGCGCCTGTACTATTAATTTTGTTTTCAACCGTTTCGATTTCAGCAAGTATCAAGCGTTTAACTTCAGCTGAAGACTGTTGAAATAGCGTTTGTCTGAAGTATTGTTGCTCAAATTGCGATGTTTTCAGCAAAACAAAAATAATTACGCCACCAAAAATAGAGGTAACCCCAACAAATAAACGTTTAGTAAAAGTAAATTCTTCCGTATTTTTTACCATTAATAATAACGGAATAAAAAATACCGCAATTAACATACTCGCAGACCAGGTGTTAATAAAAGTATAAAAAAAGCTACCTTGCATCACTTGATTATCGAGCATAGCAATCACTAAAACCGCACTAGCAGAAACTAAGCTACCAATTGGGCCAATACGCAATAAAAAGAAAAACAAATGTTTTCTTGATGTTATCCACTTTTTATAATGAATAAAGCGATATGCGAGATGTCTAACCCAAACCCCTTGCAGTGTTATGGCTAGTACAGCAATAGTCATTACCGCGACATTAGCGTCTAAGTTAAAATAATAACGAATACTAATAGCCAATAATGGGCTTGCCACTACAACTGCAATAAAAGGCGTAACTCCCCAAAGCAGTAACAAACCACTCATCAAGGCTGCTGACGGGCCAACAAAATTAACAATAGATTGCGGGTTAATTAGATAAATAGCGGCCAAAGCCGTAACAAGATATAAAATGACGGCAATAATAGTCTGTATTAAATGGCGTTGTATCATAGGTAATTATTCAAGAGTCGGTAAGGTTCGCTAATTAATACCAATCCAATTAAAGATGCGATCATTTCTGTTGTTAAAATAAACCATCAAATTAATGGAACTGGTAACATGCGAGAGTTTGTTAACAAAATATTACCACTATAATATCTGAATAATTACGCTACAGATAAAATAATCGTAAAATAATCGAGAAAATTACATAATATCAATTGCGCTGCCTCCGTTGGTAAGCGAAAATACTGGCAATTTTTTATTTTTAAGCCTATTAAATCTGGAGTCGATATGTCATCGCGTCAAGAGCTAGCAAATGCAATCCGTGTATTAAGTATGGATGCTGTACAAAAAGCAAAATCAGGACACCCTGGAGCGCCAATGGGGATGGCAGATATTGCCGAAGTATTATGGCGTGACTTTTTAAAACATAACCCTACGGATCCTAACTGGGCTGATCGCGATCGCTTTATCTTGTCAAACGGTCATGGTTCAATGCTTATTTACTCATTATTGCATCTATCAGGTTACGATTTAGCGATTGATGATTTAAAAAACTTCCGTCAATTACACTCTAAAACTCCAGGCCACCCAGAATACGGTTATACCCCAGGTGTTGAAACAACAACAGGCCCATTAGGTGCTGGTATAGCTAATGCTGTAGGTATGGCTATTGCTGAAAAAACACTTGCGGCACAATTTAACCGTGAAGATCATGCTATTGTTGACCATTTTACATACTGTTTCCTAGGTGACGGCTGTTTAATGGAAGGTGTTTCTCATGAATCTTGTTCACTTGCCGGTACTTTAGGCTTAGGTAAACTAATTGCTTTTTGGGATGACAACGGTATTTCAATTGATGGCGAAGTTGAAGGTTGGTTCACTGATAACACCCCTGCTCGTTTTGAATCTTACGGTTGGCATGTAATTTCAGTTGACGGTCATGACGCACAAGCTATTACTCATGCAATTGAAGAAGCAAAATCTGTTACTGACAAACCAAGTATCATTTGTTGTAAAACAATTATTGGTTTTGGCTCACCAAATAAATCAGGGAGCCATGATTGTCACGGTGCTCCACTAGGTGATGACGAAATTGCCGCAACACGCGAGTTTTTAAATTGGGAACATCCTGCCTTTGAAATTCCAGCAGACATTTATGCACAATGGGACAGAAAAGAAAAAGGTCAACAAAGCCAAACTAACTGGAATGATAAATTTGCGGCGTATAAAGCTGCATACCCAGTATTAGCAAAAGAATATGAACGTCGCGTTATTAACGGTGAATTGCCGGCTGAGTTTGAAGAAAAAGCCAATGCATTTATTCAACAATGTCATGAAAGCAGTGAAAACATAGCTTCACGTAAAGCATCTCAAAACGCCATTGAAGCCTTTGGTAGTATTTTACCAGAAATGTTGGGTGGCTCTGCCGATTTAGCAGGCTCTAACTTAACATTATGGTCTGGTTCAAAAGGTATTCAAGAAGACGCTGCGGGTAACTATATTTTTTATGGTGTACGCGAATTTGGTATGAGCAGCATTATGAATGGTATTTCATTACACGGCGGCTTTGTAAATTACGGCGCTACCTTCATGATGTTTATGGAGTACGCACGTAATGCAGTACGTATGTCAGCATTAATGGGGATTCAAAACATTTTTGTTTATACCCATGACTCGATTGGTCAAGGTGAAGATGGTCCAACACATCAACCTGTTGAGCAATTAACTAATTTAAGAACAACACCTAACTTAACAACGTGGCGTCCTTGTGATGCAACTGAAACTGCGGTTTCTTGGAAAGCAGCTGTACAAAATCAAAAAGCGCCAACGGCATTGATATTCTCTCGCCAAGGTTTACCAGCTATGACTCGTACCCAAGCGCAAGTTACTGACATTGAAAAAGGCGCTTACATTTTAGTGGATTGTACTGGTACGCCTGACGTTATTTTAATGGCAACTGGCTCTGAAGTAGGTTTAGCGGTAGATTCAGCTAAAACATTAACTGAGCAAGGTCAAAAAGTACGTGTTGTTTCAATGCCATCAACAAATGTTTTTGATAAACAAAGCAGTGAGTACAAAGAGTCTGTATTACCAGCAGCCGTAATTAAACGTGTTGCAATTGAAGCTGCGCATGTTGATTTCTGGGCTAAATACGTAGGCTTTAGTGGCGCTGTTGTTGGTATGACTACGTTTGGAGAGTCTGCACCTGGCAATGTATTATTAGAGCATTTTGGTTTTACCGTAGATAATGTTGTTAAAACGGTTAATGCCCTATAGCGCTCAGTAAAAATTTGTCGCAAGTTCTATATTGGACTTGCGACGA
Organism: Colwellia echini; assembly: GCF_002843355.2. GTDB lineage: Bacteria > Pseudomonadota > Gammaproteobacteria > Enterobacterales > Alteromonadaceae > Colwellia > Colwellia echini. The sequence goes on along the minus strand of NZ_PJAI02000021.1, from coordinate 26,333 downwards.
ACTTCAACTTGCCAAAATTAACACCCAAATTAACAGCGGTTAAATTGTCGCTTAAAATAATCAATTAACTGTAGGGATTATGACAATTAGAATTGCTATCAATGGTTTTGGCCGCATTGGCCGCAGCGTAGTAAGAGCGCTATATGAAAATAATAAAACAGATTTATTTACCCTAGTCTCCATTAATGAATTAGCAGATCCGTCTGGCATCGCACATTTATTAAAATACGACAGTACCCACGGACGGTTTCCATTTGATGTCAGTCAGTTTGACCACCAATTAATCATCAATGGCGATAAAATTGCCTTAACTCATATCAACTCATTAAACGCACTTCCTTGGCAACAGCAAGATATTGACATAGTACTAGATTGTACAGGTATATACGGTAGCCAAGAAGATGGTCTTGAGCATATCAAGCAAGGTGCGGGTAAAGTTTTATTTTCTCATCCAGGCAATCAAGATGTTGATGCCACAATTATTTATGGCGTTAATCATCACATTCTAAATGCTAATGACCGTATAGTTTCCAATGGTTCCTGTACTACTAATTGCGTGATACCCGTCATAAAGGTGATTGATGAGGCATTTGGTGTAGAAAGTGGTACTATCACAACAATTCATTCTTCCATGCATGATCAACAAGTTATTGATGCATATCATGATGATTTACGTCGTTCACGAGCAGCAAGCCAATCAATCATTCCAGTAAACACCAAATTGGCTGCTGGTATTGAACGCATATTACCAAAATTTAAAGGTCGATTTGAAGCCATAGCAGTACGTGTGCCAACACTGAATGTTACCGCAATGGACTTAAGCCTAACAGTTAATAGTGATGCAAGTATCAACGCTATAAATCAAGCGATACAAGCTGCGACTAAAGAGCATAATTTATTGGGTATACTCGATTATACCGAAGAACCATTAGTTTCAGTTGATTTCAATCACGATCCTCATTCATGTATCGTTGATGGTAGTCAAACAAGAGTTAGTCATAAACGATTAATTAAAATGCTTATATGGTGTGATAATGAATGGGGTTTTGCTAACCGAATGTTAGATACGGCAATGGCGATGTATAAAGCCAACTAACTTTAAAGCTTAGTTAATATTTTAAGCATCATTTGTTTAGTAATATAATAAATAAAATGTATTAAGTAATATTAATTAGCGTATATTCATTATTAAATAGAAATATATTAAATACCCGTAGAAGTATAGATTTAGAGAAGAAAGATCAAGAACTTAACACGTTATAAAAAATCATAACGAACACATTATTTACAAACAGTAAAAATAGGAGACAACATGTCTATTATCAAAATGGCTGATCTAACTTTAGCTAACCAACGCGTATTAATCCGTGAAGATTTAAATGTGCCTTTAGAAGAAGGTAAAATCACCTCAGATGCACGTTTACGCGCCGCATTACCAACATTAAAAATTGCCCTAGAAGCTGGCGCAAAAGTAATGGTAATGTCTCACTTAGGTCGTCCAACTGAAGGCAAGCCTGAAGAAGAGTTTTCATTACAACCTGTTGCTGACTACCTTGGTGAAGCATTAGATTTCCCAGTTCGTTTAGAAAAAGATTACTTAAACGGTGTTGAAGTTGCTTCAGGTGAATTAGTAATTTTTGAAAATATTCGTTTTAATCTTGGCGAAAGCGCAGATGATGAAGTGTTATCTAAAAAGTTAGCTGCTCTTTGTGACATCTTTGTGATGGATGCTTTTGGTACAGCTCACAGAGCTCAAGCAAGTACACATGGCGTAGCTAAATTTGCTCCAATCGCTTGTGCGGGTCCATTATTAACTGGCGAACTTGATGCGTTAGCTAAAGCACTTAAAAACCCAGCGCGTCCATTAGTTGCTATTGTTGGTGGTTCTAAAGTATCAACTAAACTAACTGTACTTGATTCACTATCTAAAATTGCAGACACTTTAGTTGTTGGCGGTGGTATTTCAAATACGTTTGTTGCGGCAGCGGGTAACGAAGTTGGTCACTCATTATATGAAGAAGATTTAATTCCAGAAGCACAACGTTTATGTGCTCAAACTGAAGTTATTTTTGCACAAGATGTTACCACAACTAAAGATGGCTTTAGTGATTGGAAACACGACTCAACAACAACTGTAAAACCTGCTAACGCTGTTGCCGCCGATGAAGAAATCATCGATTACGGTACAGAAACTGCAGCTAAAGTTGCTGAAATAATCAGAACTGCAGGTACTATTTTATGGAATGGTCCTGTAGGCGTTTTTGAAATTGATGCTTTCTCAAAAGGTACTGAAACTATTTCACGTGCAATTGCTGCAAGTGAAGCGTTCTCAATTGCTGGTGGTGGTGATACATTAGCCGCTGTTGATAAATACGATATTGCTGATCAAGTTTCTTATATCTCAACAGGTGGTGGTGCATTCTTAGAATTTTTAGAAGGTAAAGTATTACCTGCTGTAGAAATTTTAGAGCAGCGCGCTAAGTCATAATATATGGCTATACTTGAACGTTAACTGCTAGTTAGCATTAAGTTACAAGTAATATTATTATTCATTAAAGGGCTTAGGCCCTTTTTTTATGCTCGAAATAAACTGCAATTTAGGTATAATTCCAATATTGTTACTTTCAACGTTACCTAGATCACCTTGACTGCATTTTTTTCTCGTTATCTTTTATTTATCCTATTGTTTAGCTACTGTTTCTTACCTAAGATTTCGTATGCTCAAGCACAACCAAATAACGCAGCAGATCCATCCGACATTTTGTTCAGTATTGAAAAAGCTGACGACTCAGATCAACCTTCCACAGGTACTATTTTTACCGCTTCAGCCCAATTAGGATTTTTATCTTTAACGGGTGATACTCGCAGTGCCGATATAAAGGCTGGCTTTGATATTCGTTTTGAGCGAGGACTTTGGCGTAGTTTTTTAGTCGGCAATATATTAGTCAAAAAAACAGAAACCCAAACGACAAATAGTGATGGCGTTGTTATCACTAATTTTGGTACCTCTGATCATAGGTGGAGCCTAGCTTCACAAACCAATTACACGGTTAACCCATTAAATAAAAACTATGTATATGGCAGTGTATTTTACGATCAAGATCGTTTCTCTAGTTTTAAATCACAATCATCAATATCTATCGGTTGGGGTCGTCGTTGGCATGAAGATAAACAGTCTAGTTTTGACGCTGACATTGGTCCAGGTTATAAGCGTGATGTACCCTACTTAACTCCTGAAGAAATAGCCGCAGGGGTAACGAGTGACGCTAAAGACTCCCTAATATTACAGATTCAAGCACTATATAGAGCTGAACTAAATGAACATATCGAATTTAAACAATTATTCGTTATTAAACACGCAATAGAAAATGGCGAAAACAGTATTTATAAATCGGGCAGTTCTATCACTAGTCGTTTGATTGACTCATTACAACTAAAACTTAATTTTGTTGCTAACTACAACACTCAAGTTGATGACGATAAAGAAAATTTAAATACCGAAACATCAGTAGTACTTGTTTATAGTTTTTAATTTTTCAAAGATATTTCACCTATAATAAAACGGATATAGACATTTAAAACCCTAATTAAAAGTACTTAGTAAAATTCACTTAATCACATTGCTTGCCTAGCGCCTTTAACCTAGAATATTGGTAATTAAGTTTTCCTTAAATTATTCATATCTATTAACAAAAGGTTTTTGTATGGCTCAGCCACTTCCAGATAAATTCATCATGTCGATGAACCGCGTTTCAAAAATTGTTCCACCGAAACGTACGATTCTAAAAGATATTTCGTTATCATTTTTCCCTGGCGCTAAAATTGGTGTTTTAGGTTTAAATGGCTCGGGTAAATCAAGCTTACTACGTATTATGGCTGGTGTTGATACCGATTTTGAAGGTGAAGCCAAAGCCTTAGCAGGCACTAACATTGGTTACTTACCGCAAGAGCCTGAATTAGACGAAACAAAAACAGTTCGTGAAATTGTTGAAGAAGCGGTATCAACCGTTAAAAATGCATTAGCTCGTCTTGATGAAGTGTATAACGAATATGCAGCTGAAGATGCTGACTTTGACGCCCTAGCTAAAGAGCAAGGTCAATTAGAAGATATCATCAATGCCAATGATGGCCATAATATTGATAACGTACTTGAACGCGCCGCTGATGCTCTGCGTTTACCTGCTTGGGATCAAGTTGTTAAAGTATTAAGTGGTGGTGAACGTCGCCGTGTTGCATTATGTCGTTTATTATTGCAAAAACCAGATATGTTGTTACTCGATGAGCCAACTAACCATTTAGATGCTGAATCAGTTGCCTGGTTAGAGCGCTTCTTACATGACTACTCTGGCACTGTTGTGGCAATCACCCATGATAGATACTTCCTTGATAACGTTGCAGGTTGGATTTTAGAGCTTGATAGAGGACATGGTATTCCTTATGAAGGTAACTACACTAATTGGTTAGAGCAAAAAGATGCGCGTTTAGCACAAGAAGGTAAAACTGAAAACGCTTTACAAAAAACCATCAAGCAAGAACTTGAATGGGTACGTTCAAACCCGAAAGCACGTCAATCAAAAAGTAAAGCCCGTATGGCACGTTTTGAAGAACTTAACAGCCAAGATCATCAAAAACGTAACGAAACCAACGAGCTTTACATTCCACCTGGACCACGTTTAGGTGATAAAGTACTTGATGTTAAAAACTTAACCAAATCATTTGGCGATAGAGTGTTAATTGATGATTTAAGCTTTAGTGTTCCTAAAGGTGCAATTGTTGGTATTATTGGTGCTAACGGCGCGGGTAAATCAACTTTATTTAAAATGATGTCGGGCGCTGAAACCCCTGACTCTGGTGAAGTAATTATTGGTGATACGGTTAAACTTGCCAGTGTTGATCAGTTCCGTGATGACATGGACAACAGTAAAACAGTTTATCAAGAAATATCTCAAGGCCATGACATTTTGCAAATTGGTAACTTTGAAATTCCAAGTCGCGCTTATGTAAGTCGTTTTAACTTTAAAGGTAACGATCAACAAAAGATCATTGGCGACTTATCCGGTGGTGAACGTAATCGTGTACATTTAGCTAAGCTGGTACAAACCGGTGGTAACGTATTATTACTCGATGAGCCGACCAACGATTTAGATGTTGAAACCTTACGTGCACTTGAAGAAGCTTTATTAGAGTTCCCTGGCTGTGCCATGGTAATTTCCCATGACCGTTGGTTCCTAGATCGCATCGCAACGCACATTTTAGATTACCGTGATGAAGGTAAAATTAATTTCTACGAAGGTAACTTTACTGATTACGAAGCATGGTTGAAGAAAACATTAGGTCCTGCAGCAACAGAGCCACACAGAATCAAATATAAAAAGATTGGTTAAATAACCGAAACCAAACCTGATATTAGCTGACCTAAATTAGATTAAGTAAATAACAGGTAAGCGGTTAATTTATTTTAATGCTTTTATAATTGAATAATTCAAAGCCAGTTAACCTATTAATGTTAACTGGCTTTTTTACATCAGCAACTTTTTTACTTTTGCGATAAATATGGCTATGCTAATGTTAATTCAAATATAGTTCAAACCTAGTAATAACTTAGTTAAGGTATTAATTACATGGAAGATAGACGACAATTTACTCGTGTTTTATTTTCAATAAACGCGATAGTAAGCATTGATGAGAAAACCTACCCAGTTTCTATTCACGATATTTCACTTAATGGCGCGTTAGTAACGGCAATAAACAGTAAACAATCTTTGCTAGGTAAATTAGGTACACTACAATTTTTATTATCAGATCAAGAATCTGAAGTGATTATGAATATCGCAGTTGTTCATGAAAAAGAAAATGAAACAGGTTTACAATGTAATGCTATTGATATTGACAGCGTTACTCATTTACGTCGATTAATTGAACTTAACTTAGGTGATAGTGAACAACTTAATAAAGAATTAAGCCAATTATCGCACTTACATTAATCTAACTCTCCCCCCTACCCTTAGCTTATATTTAGGAGCTTTAATGAATCATATAGTTATCTCTTGTATTGGTCCCGACAAATCGGGTTTAGTAGATACATTATCTAAAATTATCGCCAAGCATAATGGCAACTGGCAAGTCAGTAGCTTGCATCATTTATCAGGCTTTTTCGCTGGTGTTATTGAAGTTGCGGTAGCAGAAGAGTTTTGTGATGCCTTGGTCAGTGAACTAAAAACCATTAACGGTTTAAGTTGTCAGATTGAAGTAGCGCAGCCTAATTTAATTAAAGTTAATTGTAATCTAGTTTTAGATATTACCGCCAATGACAGAGCCGGCATTGTGCAAGAAGTATCGTCTGTTATTCATCATCAAAATGGCAATTTGATTAAGTTAGTTTGCGCACAAGAAAGTGCTGCCCATAGCGGACAAGATATATTCAAAGCTAAAGTTAAAATTTCAATTGATGAAAACTCTATAGATGATTTAATTGACGCATTAGAAAATATTGCTGATGACTTGATGGTTGATATTTCTAGATAAACATCGTATGTATTATGCGTGGGAACAAGAAGACAACACCCAACTAGTTCCTATGCTCTGCGTGGGAACTACTCTTTTAAACTCTCCAAGCTTTCTAAAAAATTCGCCGCTTTACTAATATCTCGACTACGTTTCATATCAGGTAAGCTTTTCAGAAAAGTTTCACCGTAAGGCTTATTTACTAATCTATCATCACAAATCACCATGACACCGCGATCACTCACATCACGGATCAATCGTCCTACTCCTTGTTTTAAAGCAATAACAGCTTGCGGTAATTGTATTTGAGTAAAGGGCTCGCCACCTTGTCGCCTGGCATCTTCACAACGTGCTTGCAGTAATGGATCGTCAGGAGAAGCAAACGGTAGTTTATCAATAATCACGCAAGTCAGTTTGTCACCACGTACATCTATACCTTCCCAAAAGCTCGCTGTAGCTAATAGTACCGCGCTATCTTCTTCAATAAATTGTTCAAGTAATTTACGCTTAGCCATTTGCCCTTGTACTAATAATGGGTTATCAATGCTTGTTGCTAATATTTCAGCCACTTGGTTCATTACTCGATAACTAGTAAATAGCATAAAACAGGCGCCTTTACTGGCTTTGATTAATGGCTCTGCCAGCTCAGCTAATTTTAATGCCCTATTTTTATCGTTTGCTTGTGGCAAGTATCGTGGTACAACCAAGCGAGATTGCGCTTGATAATCAAACGGGCTATCAAGCATAAGTTGCTTAGCCCCTTGTAACCCTAAATGCTGAGAAAAATGATCAAAACTATTATCTACCGCCAGCGTTGCTGAGGTAAAAATCCAACCGGCTCCGGACTCTTTCACTACCGTGTTAAACTTATCACTAACCGTTAGAGGGGTTTGATGTAAAGTGACACTGCGCGGTGTGGTTTCATACCAAAAACTCATGCCAAAAGCCTCAACATTAGCCATCACTTCATACTGCGCTAGCAAGTTTACCGCTCGGTCAAAACAGTTATCAATAGCTTCATTTCTTGAGACACAAAGCTTGATCACTTGATAGAGGAAATCTAAATCGATTTTTAAATTGGCAAACTTTTGTTGAAATTGCGGCAGTTTATATTTTTCTCGCCAGTTACCACGCTCAGGATCGTAATTGAATAATAAACGAAACTCTTGACAAGTTTTCTGCAATTTTTCGGCCGCACGACCCAATTGTTTTACGTCGGTTAAACTGCTTCGGTGTACTTGTAAAACATCGGTACATAAATCAACTAACTGCTTACTTGAGAATGCTTCACCAAAATATTCACTGGCAATATCACCAATTTGATGGGCTTCATCAAAAATCATTACTTGTGCTTTAGGAATTAACTCGCCAAAACCGGTATCTTTTAACGCCATATCAGCAAAAAACAAATGATGATTCACGACAATAATATCGGCATCACTTGCTTTTTGACGAGCTCTAACTAAGTGACATGCTTCATAATCTGGGCAGTCTCTTGCTAAGCAGTTATCTAAAGTACTGGTTACAAAGGGGAAAATACTTGAGTCTTCACTTACATTCACAAGCTCGCCAATATCACCACTTTGCGTACCATTTGCCCAAGTTTTTACTTTGACTAAATCTTGCAACATTTGCGCATCAAGTTGACCGCGACTATCTTGATATTGAGCTAAACGGTAATTACATAAGTAATTTGAGCGTCCTTTTAATAAAGCTACTTGAGCATTACTAGCTAAAGCTTTTTTAATTAACGGAATATCTTTATGAAAGAGCTGCTCTTGTAGGTTTTTAGTTCCCGTTGAAACAACTATTTTTTTAGGTTTTTTGGGATTGAGTGATAAAAATGCAGGGATTAAATAAGCAAATGTTTTACCTGTACCTGTACCCGCTTCAACAATAAGTGACGACTGATTATCAATAGCCTCTGCAACATCAAGTGCCATATCGGTCTGCGCTTGGCGAGGAGAGAAACCTTGAATAGCTTTTGCTAACGCACCAGTTTCAGAAAAGGCATGACTGACTTGGCTAGCTCCCTTATTAATCTCGCTATTTACTGTTTTAGTATTACCTGGTATTGCTGCAGTTGCTGTCTCGGCTAATGTGCCAAGTAAAGCGCCGGCTAAAATGTCGGATGTTGTTTCAGTCATGTGAGACAGGAGGCAAAGAGATTATGACAATAAGTATACTTAACTACAGCTTAAGCATAAAGATCTAAGTGCTTAGTGTCGTCGTCATCGTCATGTTTTTTTTCAATACTCACTTCGCTACCGTGTTTTTCATAGGTAATTTCATCTGGGCTAACTAAGTGGTTATCATCGATGAATTTAGCACTTTCTTGCCCTTCACTCTCATTAGCGTTTTCTTTACTATTTTCTTTTTTATTTTTTTTACTACTATCTTGTAATCCCTTGGCATTTTTTTGCGTATTATTATTATGTTTTTTATCCTCATTCTTTAAATAATATTTATGATTTTCGAGATGTTCGGGATCTTGACTCAACTTGCTGCTTGCCGATTCTTTAAGCAAGGCTTTTACTTTAAAGTCTTCTGGCTTGATAGGTCGTTGAACTACCTGAGCCAATTGCGTGGTAAAAATATCCATTACTGCCTCCTATACTTCGTAATTTACGGTTTTTTGAGGGGTTGTTTTTTATTATTAGTAACGAGAAAAATAATTGATTAACCTATTATCGGCAAAATAGTTATAAACTTGAAATAACCTTGCTTCAAGGGTTCATTCCCTTTATCTGCACTAAAATAGATAACTCTTTATGTTAATTGAATCTTTTAGTATAGTTATCCGCTTAAAAACTAAAGGATTATTTGGAAATGGATACTTCAACATTACTCATAAATGTCATGCTATATATATTTTTGCCATTATGGGGAATTGCCGGTTTTGTTGATTGGTGTTGTCATCGTGTAACAAAAATAGAAGATAACACAGGTATTAAAGAATCATTAATGCATTCAGTAATGGGCATACAAATGGGTGTTCCTATTGTCTTGTGTTTATTATTTAATGTTAATGTTTTAATTCTTCTGATTTGCATTATTACTTGGATTTCACACGAAATAGTTGCGCATTGTGATGTCAGATACGCCACACCGCTTCGTAAAATATCTATTTGGGAAATGCACGCCCACACTTACCTTGGCTCATTACCTTTGTATATGCTCACTTCTATTATTATTGTTAATTGGGATCATTTTCTACAACTCATTACCTTTCATTGGGCTGGTAACATGTCACTTACCTTAATTGACACGCCTCATGCCACACCAAAATACCTAACAAGCTATTTAATATTTATGGCGGTATTGTGCGTATTTCCGTATACGGAAGAAAATATCCGTTGTCTAAAAGCTTATTTAAAAAAAGGACAATAAGTGGACGTTTATATCAATAGTACTGGTCACTTTTTACCAGGTAAGGCCATAAACAACGATGAAATTGAAGAGATTTTAGGTTTAATTGATGGTAAAAAAAGTCGCTTAAAAAATAAAATATTACAGTCAAATGGTATTTTACAGCGTCATTACGCAATAAATGAGCAACAACAAACTCAAATATCGAATAGTGATATGGCCGCCAATGCAGGTAACGCTTGTATTAATAATAGCTACCTTTCTAGTAATAAAATAAAAATGCTTAGCTGTGCAACTAGCCAAGGCGATAACGTTTTGCCAGGCTTTGGTAGCATGGTACAAGCTGCTTTAAACTTATCTGAAGTAGAATTAAATACCAGTCACGGTATTTGTTCAAGCAGTATCATGGCGCTTAAAGCTGCTTTTAATGCTATAAAATGTGCTGATCATGATAATGCGCTAGTTATTGCCAGCGAGCTAACATCACGGTTATTTAAACACACCCGCTATGAACAAGTTGAAAATAACGAAGTTGATTTTAATGCGGAATTTTTACGTTGGATGTTATCTGATGGCGCAGGCGCTTTACTATTAGAAAATAAACCAAGACCAACAGGTAAAAGCCTTAAAATTGATTGGATAAAAAGCTTTTCGCACGCTAACGCTTTTCCTGTGTGTATGTCTGTTGGCCAAGCAAAGGATGAAAATCACAAAACATGGCAAGACTATGCAACTTATGCTGAAGCCGAAAAAGCGGGTGCTTTATTGTTACGACAAGATGTCAGATTACTAGATAATATCGTTGCTGTGGGTGTACAAGGCTTTTTAAAGTTAATAGCTCAAAAACACGTTGATATTAATAAAATAGATCACGTGCTTTGTCATTTTTCATCTAAATATTTTAAAAGTAAAATATTCGACATGCTGGAAATTGCCGGGGCAAGTATTCCCGAAGAAAAGTGGTACACCAACTTATATCAACGTGGTAATACGGGTTGTGCTGCAATTTTTATTATGTTGGATGAATTTATTAAAACCCATGATCTAAAAGTCGGCGAGACTATTTTTTGTATGGTGCCAGAAAGCGGCCGATTTAATTGTGCTTATATGCATCTTACTGTTGCGGAATAATTTAACATGGAAAATAAAGTACTCACGCCTTTAGGGCAAAAATGCTTACAGTCATTATTAAAAATATGGTTTGACTTTGACTTCTCACTAAATAATGTTCCGATCGTCAAACGCTTAGAGCAAGGCAGATTAAGTATTGAAGATTATCAAACTTTATTACTTAATTTACGTCAACAAGTTATTGAAGGATCACGATGGATAAGCCGAAGTGCCTCAAGTTTTGATAGAGATTACAGTGATATAAGATCCATAGTTATTGGCCATGCAAATGAAGAACATAGAGATTACCAATTACTAGAGCAAGATTATGTGGCCGCAGGAGGGAATATAAACACCATACAATCTTCAAGTAAAAATGTCGGCTCAGAAGCGTTACATGGCTTTCTTATGTATCGCGCGAGTCAGCCAAACCCAATTGATTTAATTGGTGCTATGTGGATTATTGAAGGTTTAGGCAACAAGATGGCCTTAAAATGGTCTAAGTGCATTAATGAACAACTTAAGTTTGCAACTTGTGCAACTTCATTTATGGATTATCATGGTGAAAATGATGAGCATCACTTAGATGAACTGTACAAATTAATAGATAGAGTTGCCAGCTGTGAAAAAAATATTGATGCCATAATTCGAACCGCAAAAGTGGTGGCAAAACTGTATAAATTACAATTAGAAGAGGTTGATAATGCCGAGTAAGCTTTCGAGTAAATATTTACAAGCTATCCGTCATGATGACTCACTCCCAATAGAAGAAGAAGCCGTTAATTTATGGATGAAAGATCTTGATAATAACTTTCGTTGGGTATTAAGGCCTATATTACAATTAGTATTTGCCGTGCTGCTTCATATTGTCTGGTTTATAAAACGTTTACCACTTCCGCAATTTAGTGCACACCAATTTTTGCAAAAAACTATTTGCTGGTTTTGTACCCACTTTGTTTCACCAGAAGCGAACTTATTGATATTAAGACATTTTGCCACTGAATCGAATATTCTTAATTTTTTAGCTGAAAACACAAACCATGAGCATCGAGTTGACCTGTATCCTAAAACGATTAACGATATGTTGCACAACACTTTTGTTAATCATGATGAAGAGTTATTTGAATGCTTTATAAAATTAGGTAAAAGCAATACAAGTAACCTTTCAAAAATACCGCAAGAAAATCAATGGTCAAGTTGGCAAGCAATTAATATGGATGAGTTTTCCATAACAAGAAAAAAAACACAGATATTAGACTTTGAAACATCACACGCGTTGTTTATGTGTTTATTTTGCTTTTTACTTAAAAAAGATGAATACCGTGATGCAATCAACGGTTTTAATTTAGACCAATCAATTGCTATAAGAATCGGCCGGATCATAGACGACTCCAGTTTAACGGAATATGCCTATAATAAATATCCACAGTATTTATTGGGTCCATGGAATTTGGGGCAACGCTTTTTAATGCATGGCTTTTTCACTGAACACTTATATGCAAAACTTAATGAGTTGAGACTTAATGAGTTAAGGTATAATGAGCAGCAAAACAAGTAGTTAAATTATTAACACAACTTATTTTGATGACTTATTTTGATGACTTATTTTGAATTTTATTTGTTTATCATTAGAGTAATAACTTTAAGTGCTTTACATATAACAAATAGCAATAAGGAATCTTTATTTATCACTTGCAGCAAGGTAAATTAACCAGTAGTGTATTTGTCATTAAAACAAGCGATTTTGCCATGGTAATTATTAGTTTTCGTATTACCTTTTTGCTTACGCATTCAGGTTGCACATTTAGGTTATGACTTAAAATTATTACCTTTAAATAAACAAATCACTTAGTTATTAAAACAAATTACTTTTAGCACTGATAATTTAAAACTAAATAGTATAAAATATCAGTAATTGAATGACTCACTAATGAGACTTTTTAAAAATGAACATTAACCTGAATCGACATCATCACCACCATCATCGCAACTAGCCCATTCAGGTTTACTTAATAAGTAAACTACCGAAGGGCAAGTGGCCTTTCAGTGGTTTTAAATAGCATAATACAATCTCTTAATATAAGTAACCGTAATTGCTAAACCCCCGAAAGAGTCACGACTCTCTCGGGGGTTTTTCGCATTTTAGCGAAATGAGAATTGTAAATGGTATATCCATAAAATTTAAAGATTAAAACGATAGGAATTAAGATTATGAGTACATCAGAGCCACGTTTACGCATTGCAATGCAAAAGTCAGGTCGTCTTAGTGATGATACCCAAGAATTACTAAAACGCTGTGGATTAAAAATCAATTTGAGCGACAGAAGATTATTGGCTCATGTTAGCAATATGCCTATTGATATTATGCGTGTTCGTTCAAGCGATATTCCTGGTTTAATCATGGACGGCGTTTGTGATTTAGGTATTGTTGGCGATAACACATTAGAAGAAGAAGAATTAGAACGTCAATTAATTGGTAGCAAGTCTGAATATATTCGCACTACTGCATTAGACTTTGGTGGCTGTCGTTTTTCTATCGCCATGCCTGAAGAGTTTGAATACACAGGTTTAAAATGTTTAGACGGCTTACGTTTTGCAACAACCTACCCACAATTATTAACGCGTTTTGCTAAAGAAAATGGCATTAACGTTGAATTTTGTTTATTAAAGGGCTCGGTTGAAGTTGCGCCTCGTGTTGGCTTAGCTGATGGTATTTGTGATTTAGTATCAACCGGCGCAACACTTGAAGCAAATGGCTTGAAAGAAGTAGCAGAAGTATTTCGCTCAAAAGCATCATTAATTCAGCGTTCAGATGCGTTATGTACAGGCAAACAAGCAATTTTAGATACTTTGTTACCGCGTATTTACGGCGTGATGAAAGCGAAAGAAAGTAAGTACATCATGTTACACGCACCAAAAGGCAAAGTTACTGAAGTTTGTCAATTAATGCCTGGCACTGAAACACCAACGATTTTACCATTAGCAGGTCGTGATGACATGGTAGCTGTACACGTTGTTGCTACCGAAACCTTCTTCTGGGAAACCATGGAGAAATTAAAAGAGCTAGGTTGTAACTCCATTCTAGTTATGCCGATTGAGAAAATGATGGGCTAAATTAACTGACTTCATTGCCTGTTGAAGTAATTTCGGCATCGGTTGTACTCACTGACTAACGTCAGCTCCGTGCAACCTCTTTGCAATTACATCAACAAGCTTCGAAGAAAGTAAATTACTCACAAGCAGATAATACTAAAGCACAGACAAATTAATACCGAGACCAAACTGAGAATATTATGATAAATCAACTTATCAATTGGCAAGAGCTTTCAGCGCAACAGAAAATAACAGCACTTGCACGTCCAGCAATTGCTGACAGTGCATTGTTATCAACACAAGTTGCTAATATTATTTCGCGCGTAAGAAATCAAGGTGATCAAGCTCTACTCGAATTAACCGAACAATTTGATGGTATAGCGCTTAAAACCTTATCGGTTAGCGCTGAGCAAGTAGCTCAAGCAAAATCTGCGTTAAGCGAGAAACGCTTAAAAGCAATCAACACCGCTTACACGCAAATTAGATCATTTCATCTAGCTCAAAAAGCAGAAGATATTACGGTTGAAACAACGCCAGGCGTAAAATGTACATTAAAAACTGAAGCAATTGAAAGCGTTGGTTTATATATTCCTGCAGGCTCTGCACCATTACCATCAACAGTATTAATGCTAGGTGTACCATCACAAATTACCGGTTGTGATCGTGTTGTTTTAGTTTGTCCTCCAGATAAGAAAGGTCAACTAGCCGATGAGGTTTTAGTAGCTGCTGATTTATGTGGTATTACTGAAATTTACACAGTAGGCGGCGCACAAGCGATTGCAGCTTTAGCTTACGGCACAAAAACAATACCCGCAGTAAATAAAGTATTTGGTCCAGGTAACCGCTATGTTACCGAAGCAAAAACTCAACTTTCTCAAAAAGTACCAGGATTTGCTATCGACATGCCAGCAGGCCCGTCAGAAGTATTAGTTATTGCCGATGAGCAAGCAAACGCTGCTTTTATTGCTGCGGATTTATTATCACAAGCTGAGCACGGTGTAGACAGCCAAGTAATCTTACTGAGCGACTCTGAGTCATTAATCAAAAAAGTTGAAAGCGAAATTATCAAACAGGTGGCGTTATTATCTCGCCGTGAAATTGCTGAAAAAGCGTTAACACAATCACGTTTGATTTTGACTAAAGACTTAGCACAAGCAGTTGAAGTATCAAACCTGTATGGTCCTGAACATTTAATTATTCAAACTGAAGATGCGCAAACATTATTACGTAAGTTACGTAATGCCGGTTCAATATTTGTTGGTGCTTATACACCAGAATCTGCTGGTGATTACGCTAGTGGTACTAACCACGTATTACCTACTTATGGTTATTCAAAAGTGGTTTCAAGCTTGTCACTTGCTGATTTCTCTCGTCGTTATACTATACAAGAAATTACTAAGTCCGGCTTAACTAGCTTGTCTGAATGTATTATTGAATTAACTAACGCAGAAGGGTTAGACGCGCACCAACGCGCGGTAACTATTCGCTTAGAAGAAGGTAATTAAGCATGAGCGCTTCAGCTAACAATGCTTCAAGCATTGATGCTTTGATCAGAAAATTAGCAAGAGAAGAATTAGTAGACATGGTGCCATACCAATCTGCTCGTCGTCTTTTTGCTAGTGGCGATAATGAACAAGCTAACAGTAAAACTTGGTTGAATGCTAACGAAGCGCCAGGTCAAGGTAAGTATCAATTAAACAGCGAAAACATTAATCGCTACCCTGACTTTCAACCGCAAGCGTTATTAAATGCTTACAGCAATTATTGTAAATTATCGGTTAAAAGTATTTTAGCAACCCGCGGTGCAGATGAAGGCATTGAATTAATTATTCGCAGCTTTTGTAAAGCTTACCAAGACAGTATTCTTATTTGTCCGCCAACTTATGGCATGTATGCAATCAGCGCTGAGAATCACGGCGCCGATGTTATTAAAGTACCTTTAATTAATACCACAGAAGCAAAGTGTCAATTAGATCTTGAAGGTTTAAAAGCACAAGTAGGTAAAGTTAAAGTAGTATTTTTATGCTCACCAGGTAACCCAACGGGCAATACATTACCGCAAGCAGAAATTAAAGCCGTTATTGAAATGTTTAAAGATAGTGCCATGGTAGTCGTTGACGAAGCATATTATGAATATACCTCAGAAGACTTCTCAGCTGATCAAATCAATACCAAGTTAATTAGTACATATGACAACGTTATTGTTTTAAGAACCTTATCAAAAGCTTTTGCTTTAGCGGGTTTACGTTGCGGCTTTACTTTAGCAAGCGAAGAAGTTATTACCTTATTGAGTAAAGTTATTGCGCCTTACCCAGTTCCAGCGCCTATCGCTGAAATTGCCAGCCAAGCATTAACCAATGATTTAGCGCTAATGCAAACACGTGTAATAAACGCTAATGCGTTACGTACTGAGTTAATAACATGGCTTGAGCAGCAAAATTGGTGCTGTGAAGTTTTCCCAAGCGACGCGAACTTTGTATTATTTCGCTGTAATAACTTGAGCGAGAAAGACACCGTATTTAATTTATTAGTAGAGAATAACATTTTAATTCGTGACCAATCTAAGCAATTACAGCTTGAAAATTGTCTTCGAATTAGTCTTGGCAGTGAAGCCGAAATATCACAGTTAAAACAGCTACTAGAAACACTTAAGTAACGTTAATGCTAGCTTTCAATGTACCGCTAGCATAACAAAAATAATGAAGAGCATTTTATTTTATGAGTAAGCCCCAAGAGAAAATATTATTTATCGATCGTGACGGAACACTTGTTGAAGAGCCACTTATTGACAAGCAACTTGATACCTTAGAGAAACTTGTATTTGAACCAAACGTTATAGCTGAATTATTAAAGCTACAAGCAAAAGGTTTTAAGTTAGTGATGGTGTCCAATCAAGACGGTTTAGGTACGGATAGCTTTCCACAAGCAGACTTCGATTTACCACATGACAAAATGATGAATATATTTACTTCTCAAGGTATTCATTTTCAAGACGTATTACTTTGCCCTCATTTTGAAGAAGACAACTGCAACTGTCGTAAACCCAAGCTTGGTTTAGTAAGTGAATACTTACAACAAGGCCGTGTCGACTTTACTAATTCTTACGTTATTGGCGACAGAGAAACCGATATGGGTCTTGCCGCAAATATGGGTATTGTTGGTATTAAATACGATCGCGAAATGTTAAATTGGGCACAAGTTAGCGAACAAATCATTAACCAGTTAGAACAACCTCGTATAGCGACAGTTACCCGTACAACTAAAGAAACCGATATTACGGTAACGGTTAATTTAGACAAAGCAGGTGGTAGCCAAATCGATACAGGTTTAGGTTTTTTTGATCACATGTTAGATCAAATCGCGACACACGGAGGCTTTCAATTAGATTGTAAAGTAAGTGGTGATTACCACATTGATGATCACCACAGTGTTGAAGATACCGCATTGGCTCTAGGACAAGCATTACGTGAAGCCTTAGGTAACAAACGTGGTATCAACCGTTTCGGTTTTGTTATTCCTATGGATGAATGTAGAGCGGAATGTGCAATTGATCTTTCTGGTCGTCCGTGGTTAGAATTTGATGCCGATTTTACTAGCGATAAAGTTGGTACTATGTCGACACAAATGGTGCCGCACTTCTTCCGTTCACTTGCTGACTCAATGTTAATTTCTCTACATTTATCAACCAGTAAAGGTAACTGTCACCACCAAGTTGAAAGTTTATTTAAAGTATTTGGTCGCGCATTAGGTCAAGCCATTAAAGTTGAAGGCGATGCAATGCCAAGTTCAAAAGGTACTTTGTAATGACAACAGCGAGCTCTTTACCAACAAACGTTATTGTTGATACCGGTTGTGCTAATTTATCATCGGTTAAATTTGCCGTAGAGCGTTTAGGTTTTGACGTGACTATTACTGATGACGTTGAGTTAATTAAACAAGCGAAAAAAGTGATTTTTCCTGGTGTTGGCAGCGCGAAACACGCAATGGAAAATATTAAAGCTAAAAACTTAATTGACGTACTTCAAGGTCTAAAACAACCCGTGCTAGGTTTTTGTTTAGGTATGCAATTAATGACTGAGTCATCAACCGAAGGCGACAGTGAAAAAGTAGTGCCTTGTTTGAATCTTATCCCTACTAAAGTTGAGCCTTTAAAAGCAATAGGTAACCGTTTACCACACATGGGGTGGAACACGCTAACACATGTAAGTGACCACCCAATTTTTAACGGTATTTCAGTTGGTGACTACTTTTATTTTGTACATAGCTTTGCCGCACCAATTAGTGAATACACGATTGCTAGCTGTGAATACGGCAGCGCATTTTCAGCAGCTATAGCTAAAGACAACTTTATTGGTTGTCAATTTCACCCTGAGCGTTCAAGTGCGCTAGGTAGCAAAATAATTCAAAATTTTCTTGAGCTAGACGCAACAGAACTTACCTTTTCAAATAAAAATCAGGAGCAAATTTAGCTATGATGATCCCAGCAATTGACTTAATCAGTGGTGAAGTTGTTCGCTTATATCAAGGCGATTACGCTCAAAAAACAAATTATGAATATACGGTGCAAAACCGTCAACAAGCTTACGCTGACGCAGGTGCAACAGTTATGCACTTTGTTGATTTAGATGGCGCAAAAGACAGTACTAAACGTCAATTAGAAACATTAAAAACCGTAGTTAATCACCCATCAATGATCATTCAAGTAGGTGGTGGCGTACGTTGTGAAGATGACGTAAAACAGTTATTAGACCTTGGCGCAAATCGTGTAGTTATCGGTAGCTTAGCTATCAAACAACCTGAACTTGTTACCGAGTGGGTAAAAAAATACGGCAGTGAAAAAATTGTTTTAGCGTTAGATATTAAAATTGATGCTCAAGGCAATAAAACACTACCAACTCATGGTTGGATTGAAGACAGCGGTGTAAACCTAGAAGACTTACTGGCTCAATATCAAGATGCAGGTATTAAACACGTATTATGTACTGACATCAGTAAAGACGGTACGTTAGCTGGTACTAATGTTGATTTATATACAGAAGTTTGTGCGAAGTACCCTGACATTGATTGGCAAGCATCAGGTGGCATTGGCAGCCTTGATGACATTAAAGCATTAATTCATACCGGTGTTAGCGGCGTGATCTTAGGTCGTTCTTTACTTGAAGGTAAATTCACTCTCGAAGAAGCAATTGCTTGTTGGCCTCAATCAAACACAAAATCAAGTACTAAAGGTGATAAGTAATGCTAGCTAAAAGAATTATCCCTTGCCTTGATGTTCGAGACGGTAAAGTAGTTAAAGGCGTACAGTTTCGTAACCATGAAATTATTGGTGACATTGTACCGCTTGCGCAAAAATACGCACAAGCAGGTGCTGATGAATTAGTCTTTTACGATATTACTGCAAGTTCAGATGGGCGTGTTGTAGATAAAAGCTGGGTCAGTCGTATTGCCGAAGTAATTGATATTCCATTTTGTGTTGCTGGTGGCATTAAAAGCGAAGCTGATGCAAAAGAAATTTTAATGATGGGCGCAGATAAAATCAGTATTAACTCACCTGCCCTTGCTGATCCAAGTTTAATTAGCCGCTTAGCCGATGTTTTTGGTCAGCAATGTATTGTTGTTGGCATCGATAGTTTTTATAACAAAGATACAGGCAAATACGAAGTTTACCAATTTACTGGTGATGAAACGCGTACTCAACAAACTAGTTGGACAACGTTCGATTGGATCCAAGAAGTACAAAAACGTGGTGCGGGTGAAATTGTATTAAACTGCATGAATCAAGACGGTGTGCGTAACGGTTACGACATTGAACAACTAAAGCAAGCGCGCGCAGTGTGTAACGTGCCTTTAATTGCTTCAGGCGGCGCAGGTACTATGGAACATTTTAAAGATGTTTATCAACAAGCCGATGTTGACGGTGGCTTAGCGGCTAGTGTTTTCCATAAAGGAATTATTCCTATGGATGAACTAAAGCAGTACTTAATTGATAACAATATCGCTATTAGACCGTAAAAGTTAACAAAACTGTTAACTACCACATCTACCGATTAAAGCACTAAGAATAGGATTAGAAAGAACAACATGATTGTAACTTTAGATAATGTACAAGATCTGGCTTGGGAAAAAATGGATAACTTGTTACCAGCCATCATTCAAGATGCGGCAACTGGTGCTGTACTAATGCAAGGTTTTATGGATATTGAAGCATTAACTGCAACACTAAACACAAGCAAAGCTACTTTCTTTAGCCGTTCAAAACAACGCTTATGGATGAAAGGCGAAAGCTCTGGTAATACCTTAGACGTGACTCAAGTATTAGCTGATTGTGACCAAGATTGTTTATTAATTGCAGCTAATCCTAATGGGCCAACCTGTCATTTAAATACCACGTCTTGTTTTCCCGAAGAGCAAATTAGCCAACAAAACTTTTTAAGCCACTTAGAACGTTTTGTAAATAAGCGTGCTAATGATCCTATTGAAGAAAGTTACACAGCCCGTTTACTTTCTCGTGGAACTAACAAGGTTGCTCAAAAAGTTGGTGAAGAAGGTGTTGAAGTTGTTATTGCAGCATTAGCTGAAACTAAAGATGACTTTTTAGGTGAATGTGCTGATTTGTTTTACCACACCTTAGTATTACTGAAAGATCAAAAAATAGAACTTGCAGAAGTGATGGAAGTTTTACAAAAACGTCACAATAAATAATAACTAAGACCCTATAGCTTTAAAGACTTTTGCTAAATGCCTACATCCTTGTTATTGTTTATATAAATATAGAGATAACAAGGATGCTATCCCCTTTCTTCTAGAAGAATTAATGATGGTGTGCTTTTATGGTAAAGTTTAATAGGGGCTATTTTTATAAGACTAACAGTTCTTCTATTCAAATAAAGTTATTCATACTTTATTTCATTGTTTTTTGCCAATCTTCTTTTGCAAACCCCAATAGCGTACTCATCTATATTCGCGATGATGTTTACATTGATTATCAAGAATTTGTCTCAGGCAGAGATATAGCCACTATAGATAACTTTTCCGGCAAGAGTATCCGTCGTGATGTAGTTGATATGATCATAGCTCAAAAAGCACTTAGACTTGGCGGTTTTAACGACTCTTTCAACTATGCCGCGGGTAAAGTAAATTTTCGTAATACTAAAATGCTGCAAAATGGTAAGTCACTTATTAGCTTTGATTCTTATTGGTTAAAAGACTCACAACCTATTGCTAAATATGTATATATTTCTGATGAAGTGATAAGAAATGGTGAATACGTGGCTGGCATCTATACGAGTCCTGAAAACTCGAAGACTTTAGCATTAAACAGCCTCTCTGATCTTACTCAGTTAACTGCGGTGTCAACACCTCTTTGGCGGACAGATTGGAGTACCCTTGAAGAATTACCACTTAAAGAGCTTATAAGAGACGACTCTTGGCTGTCTATGGTGCGTATGGTTAATTTATTATGGATTGATTTTATCTTAATGCCCTTTAATTCAACTCCCGATTTAAGTTTCACAATGGGAGTTATACATTTAGTTCCGGTACCGAATATAGGAATATTACTTAAAGACTCCCGCCATTTCATCATTAGTAAAGCACATCCTAAAGGGGAGGCCGCTTTTATAGCAATTAATAAAGGCTTGAAAATGTTACGTGAAAATGGGGACATTGAAAGAGCTTATCAACAAGCGGGATTTTTTGTAGACCCACATAAAGTTCGTATCATTAACCCTTAACTTAGCTACTCATTTAGCTTCCTTAACCATCAATTGAACTTATGCAGACAAAAACAACTTGGCAAGCACGGTACTTTTCACAATTATCACTTGAACAACTCTATGACATGTTAAAACTCCGTGCCGATGTATTTGTAGTTGAACAAAACTGTATTTATCCTGACTTGGATGGTGATAAAGACAATCTAGATAGACACTCAGAAACAATTCACTTGCTTGGATATCAAGATGTTAATGAACAGACTAAAGTCGGTCAAAAAGATCAACAGCTCGTCGCTCACCTACGTATTTTAGCGAAAGGGCAAAGCTATGATGACTATATTAGTATTGGTCGAGTAGTAACGGTCAAAAATGCAAGAGGTAATGGTTTAGGTCATGATCTGCTAACGCAAGGCTTAGCACTTTGTCAGCAATACTTTCCCAACGAAGGAATTAAAATTTCAGCCCAGCAACATTTAAAAACCTATTACGCCAAACACGGTTTTGAACAAGTTTCACCTATGTATTTAGAAGACGGTATTCCTCATATAGCAATGGTGATTAACAAAGAACACCAGTAAAAGTTGTACCTTTACAACACCAAATTTATTCCCAAGAAACAAAAAACTCGCCGGAGCGAGTTTTTAGTCAGTAAGCTTACTTACATCTTTACTTAACTAGTAAAAAGCTATTAAGCTAGTTTTTCAGAAAGTAATGCATTTACCGCTTCAACAGCTTGAGTACCATCTACTGTTAAGTAACTACAGTTGCCAGATTTAGCCTCAGCTTGGTAAAAGTCTACTAATGGTTTAGTTTGCTCATGGTAAATAGCTAAACGTTTTTTCACTGTTGATTCTTCATCATCAGGACGGATAGATAAGTCATCACCCGTTACATCATCTTTACCTTCAACCTTTGGTGGGTTGTAAACTAAATGGTAAGTACGACCTGAGCCAGAATGTACACGACGGCCAGCCATACGTTCAACAATCACTTCATCAGGTACATCAAACTCTAATACGTGATCAACAACTATACCATGCTCTTTCATTGCATCTGCTTGTGGAATAGTACGTGGGAAACCATCTAGTAAGAAACCAGGCTTACAATCATCTTCTGCTACACGCTCTTTTACTAAACCGATGATCAACTCATCAGAAACTAATTGACCTGCATCCATAACCGCTTTAGCTTGTTTGCCAAGCTCAGTTCCCGCTTTAATAGCAGCACGAAGCATGTCACCAGTAGAAATCTGTGGAATACCAAATTTTTCCATTAAAAATTGTGCTTGGGTGCCTTTACCTGCACCAGGAGCACCTAATAAAACTATACGCATAATATTATGTAACCTTAATCTTAATATAGAGGGGTAAATATAAATAACTTTTACGTTAAAATGATTTTATTATAGCAAGAAACACAGCGCCGATAGCGTTTAATCATCTTAATGTAACAATTCTTTTGGCTATTATACCAGTTCCATTAATTAGGTGGTCTATTTTATACCTAGGAATAATCACCAAATAAATAACGACGTAATTGGGTATTTTAACAAGTATTAATGATCACATATTCATTGGGATTGGTATTACTTATAGCTGCAACACTATACAAGTTAGCTCTAATTCAAACAAGCTTATGATAAAAAAAGGGACACTCTTTATTATAGAATATCCCTTTTATACAAGTGTGTCAGCTTAGCAAATAACTAAATATTATTTAGTAAGTGATAACATTAATTTATTTAAACGACCTACAAAGCTTGCTGGATCTTTTAAGCTACCACGCTCAGCTAACATAGCTTGTTCAAATAATACTTCAACCCACTGGTTAAATTTATCATCATCTTGTTCATCTGCCACGTGTTTAACTAAAGCGTGCTCGCCGTTAATTTCAAAGATAGGTAAAGTTTCAGGAACCTCTTGGCCTACCGATGCCATTAACTTAGCCATTTGACTACTCATATCATCTTCATCTGCAACAATACACGCAGGAGAGTCAGTTAAACGTTGTGACAATTTAACTTCTTTCACTTTGCCCGCTAAACTTGTTTTAATACGCTTAACAACTGAATCAAATTCTTTTTCAAGCTTCTCTTGCGCTTCTTTAGTTTCAGCATCGTCCATATCGCCAAGATCAAGACCGCCACGAGTTACTGATTGTAATTGCTTACCATCAAACTCATTTAAGTGACTAACTAACCATTCATCAATGCGATCAGACATCAATAAAACTTCGATACCTTTCTTACGGAAAACTTCTAAATGCGGGCTATTTTTAGCCGCTTCAAAACTATCTGCAACAACAAAGTAAATCTTATCCTGACCTTCTTTCATTCGCTCAATGTATGACGCTAAAGAAACGTTTTGTACCGAAGTATCTTCATTAGTTGATGCAAAACGTAATAAACCTGCAACTTGCTCTTTATTCGCGTGATCTTCAGCAGGGCCTTCTTTTAATACTTGACCAAACTCATCCCAAAAACCTTGGTACTTCTCTGTATCGTTTTTGCCTAATTTCTCAAGCATTTTCAATACACGTTTAGTACAACCTTTACGAATTGCTTGAGTGATTTTATTATCTTGTAAAATCTCACGAGAAACATTTAATGGTAAATCGTTAGAGTCTAATAAACCTTTTACAAAACGTAAGTAGGTTGGCATAAACTGTTCAGCATCATCCATAATAAATACACGTTGTACAAACAACTTCAAACCATGTTGTTTTTCACGGTTGTACATATCAAATGGTGCTTTAGCAGGAACGTATAATAGAGACGTGTATTCAGTTTTACCTTCTACTCTGTTGTGCTCCCATAGTAGAGGATCACCAAAGTCATGTGACACATGCTTATAGAATTCTTTGTATTCTTCGTCGGTTACATCAGCTTTTTCACGAGTCCATAAAGCCGTTGCTTTATTTACTGGCTCCCATAGAGCAGGAACCGCAGGTTTTGCTTCAATAGCAGGAACCGTTACATTACCTTCATCATCTTTAACTTCTTCTTTCGCTTCAACAGCAGGAACTTCAGGAGTTAGCATTTGCACAGACACTGAAATATGATCAGAGTATTTAGTCACGATTGACTTTAAACGCCAGTCATCTGCATATTCTACTTCATCATCTTTTAAATGAAGAATAATATCAGTACCACGATTGGCTTTGTTAATTTTAGCCGTAGTGAATGAACCTTCACCTGTACTCACCCATTCGACACCATTAGCGGCATCATCACCAGCTTTACGTGTACGTACAGTAACTTTATCAGCAACAATAAATGCTGAGTAGAAACCAACACCAAATTGACCAATTAGTTGTGAGTCTGATGCTTGGTCACCTGATAATTGTGAGAAGAAATCAGCAGTACCTGATTTAGCAATAGTACCTAAGTGCTCAATAACTTCTTCTTGAGTCATTCCAATACCGTTATCAGAAATAGTAACAGTTTTGTTTTCTTTATCGCAGCTTACGCGAACACGTAGATCACCGTCGTTTTCATATAAGCTATCATCAGATAATGCTTTAAAGCGCAACTTATCTGCAGCATCTGCAGCGTTTGATACTAATTCACGTAAAAATATTTCTTTATTTGAATAAAGTGAATGGATCATTAATTGAAGAATTTTTGCATTATCGGATGCAAACTGATGGTTTTCTACTTGATTGGCTTCAGACATCTGAAACATCTCCTGTCATTAAATAAGAGTTAAATATTCGATAAGAAAGATGTGGGGCAAGTTGAAAATAATTCAAGGATACTTAGCAAATAACTTAGTATTAAATCGATCTAAAAATGTTTTAAATTATGATCAGATCGTAAATATTAAAACACATAAAAAGATATTTCATTACTTGTAGACGGGAATTTGATAACACTTATCTACCATTCGATACCTACTGCTCGATTAAAAATCTCGCCTACAAATTCAATAGTCAGAATACTTAAAATCTATGCACGACTGTAGGAGGCTGCCCTGCAGGCGAAAGATTAGAGCACCTAAATACTTTATGTGTTGGTTATTCATCAATAAATTGAGGTAGATAACAACCAAAACTATGTTTTGGCTCACCTGCAGGGCAGCTTCCTACAAAGTTTTTCTAATACGAAAGTAAATATAGATTTTTCAAATGCTAAAAACCAAAAAGCCCGTAACATTGTTACTGGCTTTTCAGAGCTTACGCTCAAATTTGAAGTGGAGAATGTCCTACAGCACGACGTAGGAGGCTGCCCTGCAGGCGAAAAGATTAGTGCACCTGAATGTTTATGTCTCATATATTCATCAATATATGGAGGTAAATAACAGAAAAAAATACGTTTTAGGTCACCTGCAGGGCAGCTTCCTACGCGGTATTCTTTAAATGCTAAAAAGCAAAAAGCCCGCAACAATGTTGCGGGCTTTTCAGAGCTTTCGCTCAAATTAGAAGTCTAGCAATGTCCTACTCTCACATGGGAACTCCCACACTACCATCGGCGCAACTGCGTTTCACTTCTGAGTTCGGAATGGATTCAGGTGGGACCACAGCGCTATTGTCGCTAAACAAAAA